>JBBQZN010000043.1:0-37182 GCA_038207725.1 Bacteroidales bacterium
AGTTCGCTGCTCTGCATGCTACAAATAGTTCGCTGCTCTGCATGCTACAAATAGTTCGCTGCTCTGCATGCTACAAATAGTTCGCTGCTCTGCAGCTTAAATCCATTTATGCAATTGGCATTTTCCTGTTGCTACAAATAGGTCGCTGCTCTGCAGCTTAAATCCATTTATGCAATTGGCATTTTCCTGTTGCTACAAATAGGTCGCTGCTCCCCCCCAACCCCTAAAGGGGCTTTTAATCTTTCACTATGCCCCTTGACTGTCATGCTGAGCGGAGACGAAGCATGGCGCTACTTTAAAAGCCTCTTCCAAACATACCCCAGAGGGTGACTTTCATCTCTTCCCACTTTCCGATTGCTGAATAGGCAAAGCTGTTTGTATAGCTTGTAACATATTTTTTTGCTTCTTCATTCTTCCCTTCTTTGACAAGTTCCACAACCTTTTTTTCAATTGCAGGAAGTTCCTCAAATGCCTTATCCTCAAATTCCTTTACAGCTGGTTCTATCAATAATCTGCCTTTTGACCAGTTTACTGTTGATAGTCGGTTGGCTTCGCGGAATGACCAGATAGCAGCATCGGTTCTGTACGCGGGCTGACCGCAGATCAGAAAGGATGCAGGCAGCGAGAGTGTCCCTGAAAAGATAGGAATACGTGGACTCTGACCGGG
The DNA here is from genome assembly GCA_038207725.1 of Bacteroidales bacterium. Classification (GTDB taxonomy): domain Bacteria; phylum Bacteroidota; class Bacteroidia; order Bacteroidales; family VadinHA17; genus LD21. Next base: position 668 of record JBBQZN010000043.1, read on the forward strand.
GTTGTCAAATGAAAACCACGCAACTGCCCCAACTTCGTCGGGCAACCAGTCGCGGCACTGAATAACATGTGAATAGGAACATCCTGAAATTGAAACCGTTCTCTGACGTTCAACTGAACCAGGTTTGAGTTCATTAAAAAGATTTCTGAGATCATTGCTCATCCAGTTATTTGCAACAGGCGATTTTACCTGTTTCTCAGTCTCCTTGCCATCTTTATCTTTTTCCTTAATAGTAACCAATAAGTTCTTCGTCATATCCCACTGGGTTCCTTCGTATGTCTCCCTGAAATATTTCATTACATCGCGTGGAGATAATTTCTTCTCAGGTTTAACAGAAAATGGAAGTTCCTCTGCTTCAAATGACAGGTTTAGTGATGGGGCGAGGGTACTGAGGATATAAAACTCGCGTATTGCAAACGGCTTCTTGTTGTTGATTACCTTCCAGAATTTAAGTGGTTCATTACCATCCCAGTATCCTAGTCTTTTTGCATTTTTCTGCAAGTCGGTACTGTACATGAAGTTGGCATTATCATTGAAATTAATTACAGATATTCTTGGAATGTTGGCGCATACACCAGCATGATCATCAGGGATCCTCTGTGCACACCAGAGTGATGATGGTTTTCCTTTGCCTTTTCCTGATCCGGCAATCTCAAGCTGCCAGACTTCTTTTGGATCAGCAATTGTAATGCATTCAGCGAGGTCGGCATAACCGTATTCTTCGGCAAGTTTCCCTATAAGTGCAATTGCTTCCCTTGCTGTTTTGCAACGCTGAAGAGCTATCTTCTGAAGCTCCTCGATATAAAACATTCCCTCCTCGTTTATAAGTTCTTCTCTTCCGTATATTGTTGTTTCACCTATTGCAAGTTGTTTTTCATTCAGACACGGATAAGCAGTGTTAAGGAAAGCGTATGTTGATTCGACCTCAGGAATTTCGCCCTTTTTTGTAACCTTAGTCATGTCTTTTGATGATTCGGAGTGAAGCATATTCATGTAAACCTGATGCATGACCCCTTTTTCAAATTTTGCTGACGGGAAAATCTCAAGCCAGGTTCTGTAGTTTCCGTCGCATGAGTGGGATGTCATTACCGAACCATCGGTTGATGCAAGTTTTCCAACCATAATTGTTGTGCAATTCTCTCCATAACCGGGTCCGTCTGTGTCGATATCACGATATTGAGACTGAAGCGGAAGGGGTATGGCTAAACTGATAATGGCAGTTAATGCACATAAGAATAGAAATTTTTTCATAGATATTAAGTTTGATTACGATAGTATAATATGAATAATGCAAAAGTATCTTTTTAAGCTGTTTCCTGAATAAAAATAATGAGAATCTTAACACAAAGGAACACAAAGTAACGAACTTTGTAATAAAGAATAACTAGTAGCGACATGATAATTGTTATGTTGTATGCTCTGAATTTTTATTATCTTGCTTAAATAAAATCAGTCAGTAAAATGGTTATAATACATTATATATCAGAGATATATTTATTCGTTGTAGCTCAGAATGTTGGCTATCTGAAGAGGTTCTCGGGCTTGTAGGTTTCTTCCTATACAATATGTTGAATTAGTAATTCATACCTGCACCATTACTGTAAAAGATGATAAATGATAAACTGATTAATCCTCGCAGCATAGTAGTTGTCGGAGGTTCAGACGATATCTTAAAACCCGGAGGAAAGGTCCTAAAAAATCTCCTTGACGGCAATTTCAATGGCGAAATTTGTGTTGTAAATCCCCGGCAGGATGTAGTTCAGGGGTTAAAATCGTTCCGCGATGTATCGCTGATTCCTGATACTGATCTTGCAATACTTGCAATTCCTGCAAAGTTGTGTCTTGCTGCTGTTGATGTTTTGTGCCGTGAAAAGAATACACGGGCATTTATAATACTCTCAGCCGGTTTCAGCGAAGAGGGGCATGATGGAAAGCTGCTTGAATTGCAGATTACCGATGTTATCGACAAGTATGATGCCACTCTTATCGGACCTAATTGTATAGGATATCTGAATTGTAATTATAATGGTGTTTTCACAACTCCATTACCACCCCTCAATCTCAAAGGCATTGATTTTGTATCAGGTTCGGGTGCAACAGCAGTTTTTATTATGGAAGCTGCTATCCCAAACGGACTCACCTTCTCTTCAATATATTCAGTTGGCAACAGTGCACAGACAGGTGTAGAAGATGTTCTGGAATACCTCGATGAATCTTTTGATCCTGAAAAATCTTCAAAAATCAAGCTTCTATATATTGAAACAATAGGCAAACCTGCCAAACTTCTTAAACATGCATCTTCACTTATAAGAAAAGGATGCCGTATAGCTGCCATTAAATCAGGTACTTCTGAGGCAGGAAGTAGGGCTGCTTCTTCACATACAGGGGCATTGGCTTCACCGGATACTGCTGTTGATGCCCTGTTCAGGAAAGCAGGAATTGTAAGATGTACAGGCAGATCAGAACTTGTGGCAGTTGCCTCTGTCTTTATGCGGCCACCTCTGCCGGGTAAAAAGATGGCAATAATAACACATGCAGGTGGTCCGGCTGTTATGCTGACCGACGTTCTGTCTAAAGGAGGACTTGAGGTTCCTGCAATATCAGGCCTGAAGGCAGAATCATTGAAGGAAAAGTTATTTCCCGGATCATCAGTTGCCAACCCCATCGATTTTCTTGCCACAGGAACTGCAGAACAGCTGGGTCAGATTATTGATGCCTGCGAAAATGATTTTGACAACATCGACGGTATTGCTATTATTTTCGGGAGTCCGGGCCTTTTTCCCGTATTTGATGTATACGATCTCCTCGATAAGAAGATGAGGAGTGGCAGAAAACCAATATTCCCCGTTTTGCCTTCTGTTATTAATGTAAAGAAGGAGATTGAATCATTTATCTCGAAGGGAAATATTTATTTCCCCGATGAAGTTGTTTTTGGTGAAGCACTATGCAAAGTAGCTGATAGTCATTGTATTAAAGAGACTAATTCTGAACTGTTTACAATAGATGCAGAGGGAGTAAGAGACATAATAGCGAATTCGTCTGATGGTTATCTTTCATCTGAAAGCGTAAGCAGCATCCTGAAATATGCAGGTATTCCAATTGCAGCCGAGGCTGTTGTAAATAATGAAACTGAAGCTTCTAAGAGTGCTGCAGAGATTGGTTTTCCGGTAGCAATGAAAGTAGTGGGACCACTTCATAAATCAGATGTTGGAGGTGTTGCTCTCAATATAAGAAGTATGGAATCGGTTCAGAGTGAATTTGCCAGAATGATGAAGATAGATGGTGCAAAGGCAGTTCTAATACAGCAGATGGTGAAGGGTATAGAGCTGTTTGCAGGTATAAAGGCTGAGGGCTCTTTCGGACATCTTCTTCTGGCCGGTGCAGGTGGAATATTTATTGAAATTCTCAATGATGTTTCTACTTCGCTAGTGCCTGTCAGATATGAAGAGGCTCAGCAAATGGTGAAATCACTGAAGAGTTATAAGGTAATAAAAGGTGCAAGAGGGCAGAAGGGTACAGATGAATTGCTGTTTGTAGAAATAATCTGCAGACTATCATTACTTGTGGAATCGGCACCTGAAATAGTTGAGATGGATATGAATCCATTAATCGGGACAGAGAAATCTGTTGTTGCTGTCGATGCTAGGATAAGGATTGAAAAACACAAAAAAGCCTGATAAGGGCGGACTGGAATTTAAAGGGGATGAAGAAAACTGATATATATTTTACACTGTTTATTGTATTACTGTTTATTCCGTTTTTTCTTTTTGGCTCTGTTTACTCTGTATATGAGTCATTTAACAGAGGACACGGTTTTTTTACAGCATTTGTCAAGTTTGCAGTTCTGGCCACAGCCGGCGAACTCCTCGGACTAAGAATCAGAACCGGTAAGTATTTCAGCAAGGGATTTGGAATAATTCCCAGGGCTATTGTCTGGGGTTTCCTCGGACTACTTATCAAATCAGCGTTTGTGATCTTTTCAGCTGGTGTACCACCTGTTCTCTCATATCTTGGGATGAATGATCCTGTTTCACTGCTTAATTCATCATTCAGCGCCGGAAAATTACTTGTTGCATTCAGTATAAGTCTTTTTCTGAATATTTTCTTTTCTCCTGTTCTGATGACTTTACATAAAATTACTGACACACATATACAGAACAATAACGGAACATTAAGAGGCCTTTTCAGCACGATAAACGTTGAAAGTATTCTTTCACATACCGACTGGAAGATGCACTGGGGCTTTATTCTGAAAAAGAGCATTCCTCTTTTCTGGATACCGGCTCATACAATAACATTTTTGCTGCCCGAAGAGTTTCAGATTCTCTTTGCAGCCTTGCTTGGGATCGTTTTGGGAGTAATACTTGCTTTTGCTGCAGTGGCCCCGACTGATAAATAACATATAAAGTGATTGTATTAATTCATTACTTTCGGAAGTTTTTTCAAACAATCAGTACAAACTGAAAACAAGATGAGAAACACACCTGTAAATGCGGAAGTTGTAAAATCAAAGATAGGGGAGAGTGGATTAACAGATCTGTCAGGAGCAAGTATACGGGAGATTGTCAGGCTTGTGAACCATATTGAAGAAGAGGCAGGGGTTAAATTTGTCAGAATGGAGATGGGAGTTCCCGGCCTGCCACCTCCTGCAATAGGTACTGAGGCTGAAATTGAAGCACTCAGGAGTGGAGTCGCCGCTGTTTACCCGAACATAGAGGGTATAAAACCATTGAAGGAGGAAACTTCACGCTTCGTTAAACTTTTTCTCGATATTGATATAAAAGCTGAAGGCTGTATTCCAACCGTGGGTTCAATGATGGGGGCAATGGTAAGTTTTCTGGTAGCCAACAGGAATGATAAGACAAAGGAAGGTACTCTGTTTATTGATCCTGGTTTTCCGGTTCAGAAACAACAGGTTAAAATGCTTGGTCACAGCTACCATTCTTTTGATGTTTATAACTACAGGGGAAAGAAACTAAGGGCAAAACTTGAATCACTTCTGTCGACAGGAAAAATATCATCGATACTCTATTCCAATCCCAATAATCCATCATGGATCTGTTTCAATGAGGAAGAACTTTCTGTAATTGGTGAACTTTCGACAAAATATGACGTTATTGCTATAGAGGATTTGGCATATTTTGGGATGGATTTCAGAAAAGATTATTCGAAACCGGGAGAAGCTCCCTTTCAACCAACAATTGCAAGGTATACAGATGATTATATCCTTCTTATCTCGAGTTCGAAAATATTCAGTTATGCCGGTCAGCGTATCGGAATGATAGCGGTTTCTGATCATTTGTTTGCCCGCGAGTATCCCGATTTGCTTAGATACTATTCATCAAGTACCTTTGGGCGGTCACTTGTTTACGGGGCGTTGTACGGATTATCATCAGGGGTAACACATTCAGCACAGTTTGGGCTTGCTGCGCTGATGAAAGCTGTTAACGACGGAGTGTACATGTATCGTGATGATGTTAAGGAGTATGGAGAGAAGGCATTTTTAATGAAAAAGATTTTCTTATCAAAAGGTTTTAAAATTGTTTATGATACCGATCTTGATGAACCGCTTGCTGACGGTTTCTACTTTACTATATCGTATCCCGGCTTAAGCGGAAATCAACTGATTGAAGAGTTGTTATATTACGGAGTCAGTATGATATCGCTGGCATTAGCTGGCAGTGAACGAACCGAGGGGCTTCGTGCTTGTGTTTCATTAGTACCACGAGAACAGTTTGGTGATTTGGAAACACGTCTCAAACGTTTTAATGAAGATCATCCTATTAAAAAGACTTAAAAACTGGATTATGGCAAAAATAAGAGGCAGCATTGTAGTAAATGCTGACAGATGCAAAGGTTGCGAAGTATGCAGGGTAAACTGTCCTACAGGTACAATCGCAATGTCTAAAGAGGTAAACGGGAAGGGTTATAATTATGCCTATCCTGCCAATCAGGATCTGTGTATCGGATGTGCTAACTGCGCAATGGTTTGTCCTGATGGTGTTATTACAGTTTATAAAATGAAAATATAATCAGGTGATGGAAAAGGAACTAAGACTAATGAAGGGTAATGAGGCAGTTGCTGAGGCTGCCATACGTGCCGGTGCCGATGGCTATTTCGGATACCCTATTACACCGCAGAGTGAGATTCTTGAATACCTGATGGAGGCAAATCCTGCTAAAACAACAGGGATGGTTGTACTTCAGGCTGAGAGTGAGGTTGCTGCTATAAATATGGTTTATGGAGGTGCCGCCTGTGGTAAGAAGGTTCTGACATCATCTTCTTCTCCCGGTGTAAGTCTGAAACAGGAAGGAATAACATACATTGCAGGAGCAGAGCTTCCCTGCCTTATTGTAAACGTTGTTCGTGGCGGACCAGGGCTGGGAACTATACAACCGGCACAGTCTGATTATTTTCAATCTGTAAAAGGCGGAGGACATGGCGATTACCATATGATTGTTCTTGCTCCTGCATCAGTTCAGGAGATGGCCGATTTTGTGGATCTTGGTTTTGAACTTGCCTTTAAATACCGTAATCCTGTTCTGATGCTCTCTGATGGTGCCATAGGACAGATGATGGAGAAAGTTTATCTGAGTCCTCAGAAACCCAGGTCAACTGTTGTTTACGACTGGGCAACAACAGGAAAACCTGCAAGCAGGGAAAGAAATATTATTACCTCATTGAATCTTGAGCCTCACCTTCAGGAACAACATAATCATAAACTTCAGGCCAAATATGAGCTTATACGGCAGCAGGAAGTTCGTTTTGAAGAGTTCCAGACTGAAGATGCAGAATATCTGTTTGTAGCCTATGGGACAAGTGCGCGTGTCTGTCAGAAATCTGTTCAGCTTGCTCGTGCGGAAGGAATTAAAGTTGGTTTGCTAAGACCAATAACTCTCTTCCCTTTCCCTTCGGTCAGAATTAACAAGCTTGCTGATCAGGTTAAAGGAATTCTCTCGGTTGAGATGAGTTGTGGCCAGATGGTGGAAGACGTACTTCTTGCTGTCAACGGGAAGGTTCCGGTAAAGCATTTTGGAAGAATGGGTGGAATAGTAACCACACCTGAAGAAGTTGTAGAGTATCTGAAATCAAATATAATAGGAGGTTAAGAGATGGCTGAAGCTACAGGAATTAAAGAGATAATTAAACCGGAAAACCTGGCATACCGGAACTCAAGCCTTATAACAAACAATGTAATGTCATACTGTCCGGGATGCGGACATGGTACAGCCCACAGGATTCTTGCTGAAATTATAGAGGAGCTTGGCCTTCAGTCGGAAACAATTGGTGTTTCTCCGGTAGGATGTTCAGTTCTTCTTTATAACTACATTGATGTTGATATACAACAGGCTGCACATGGACGTGCACCTGCAGTGGCAACAGCAATTAAAAGGCTGATGCCTGAAAAATTTGTTTTTACATATCAGGGTGATGGTGACCTTGCAGCAATCGGAACTGCTGAGACAATTCATGCAGTTAACCGTGGTGAGAATATACTGATAATATTTATCAACAACGGAATCTACGGGATGACAGGTGGTCAGATGGCGCCAACTACTCTTGAAGGAATGAAATCGTCAACCTCACCATTCGGCAGAGACATTAAAACGATGGGTAATCCATTGAAAATGACTGATATTGTTGCCACGCTTCCTGGGGCATATTATGTGACCCGTCAGAGCGTGCATACTCCGATTAATGTAAGAAAAACGAAAAAAGCTATCAGAAAAGCTGTTGAGTATCAGAAACTCGACAGGGGTACCTGCTTTATTGAAATAGTTTCAAACTGTCCTTCAGGATGGAAGATGACTCCTGTGGAATCGAACAAGTGGATGGAGGAGACAATGTTTCCATATTATCCGCTGGGTGATCTGAAAGTCCCTGTTGAATAGCTGATAAGAATTAATTAAGTAATCGTAAAGAAATGACTGAAGAAATAATTATAGCCGGATTTGGCGGACAGGGTATACTCTCAATGGGTAAGATAATGGCATACTCAGCAGTTATGCAGGATATGGAAGTGAGCTGGATGCCTTCATACGGACCGGAAATGCGAGGAGGTACTGCTAACGTAACTGTTATAATCAGCAGTGAGAGAATAAGTTCTCCTATTGTTAAGCATTTTGATACAGCAATACTCTTGAATCAGCAATCGCTCGACAAATTTGAAAGCTATATCAAACCGGGTGGTGTACTTATATATGACAGCAACGGTATTACCCGACATCCTGAAAGAAAAGATATTACCATTTTTCTCGTGAATGCTGCTGAAGAAGCTGCACGGCTGGATATCTCCAAAGCATTCAATATGATTGTTCTGGGTGGATTTTTAAAAGTAAGGCCAATAATAAAACTTGAAAATGTAATAAAAGGCCTGAAGAAATCACTTCCTGAACGTTATCACAAACTCATTCCCATGAATGAGCAGGCGCTTTTAAGGGGCAAAGAAATAATAACCGAAACCCACAAGGCGGAATAGCTCACTACTTCTCGTAAAAATGCATCTCCTTAATATATTTCCATACAGATGGTGTAAGGAAGTATGACATGTCTTTACCTTTCTTAATCCCATTACGTATAAACGTACCTGAAATATCCATCATGGGAGCCGGGACTTTCCGTATTATTGCAGTTGCAAGAATCTTGTGAAGCTGATTGTTTAAAGGAATGGCTGTTTCAGGCCGTGGATATACATAAATAGAATATTTACTTATAAGCTCGTCAATATTTTTCCATTTATGAAGGGTATACAGATTATCCTCTCCCATCAGAAGCACAAACTCATTTTTAGGATGCTTTTCTTTTATATACGTCAGAGTATCAATTGTATATGATGGTGAGGGTAATTTGAATTCAATATCTGAAGCCTTCAGATTATCATTATCACTGATAGCCAGCTGAGTCATATAAAGCCGGTGATGGTCGGCGAGAAGAGTCTCCTTCTTCTTGAGGGGATTATGAGGGCTGACTACAAACCAAACCTGGTTAATATCGGTAAATTCGGTAATATAGCCTGCTATTGCCAGATGACCGATATGTATTGGATTGAATGATCCGAAGTATAATCCTATTTTAGCCATATTATTTGACTTTTTACATTCCAAGAAATGATGTTACCATTTCCAGAGCAGTTTTTTTTGCCTTATCGAGTTGATGGTTAACTATTACACTATCAAATTCATCAGCGTATTTCAATTCATCTTTTGCTTTTTCAACCCTCATTCTTATTATTTCGGGCGTATCAGTTGCTCTTTTTACCAGTCTGTTTTCAAGTTCTTCGACTGAAGGCGGCATTACAAAAATAGCCATTGAGTCAGTGCCGAATTTTTCCTTAAGCACTATTCCTCCTTTTACATCAACATCAAACAATACATATTGTCCTTTGTCCCAGATTCTTTCGAGTTCTGATTTCAGGGTTCCATAGAAGATATCTTTGTAAACTTCTTCCCACTCAACAAACTCATTATTGGCTACGCGCTTTTTGAACTCTTCAACAGAAAGATAAAAATAATCGACACCATCCTTTTCAAAACCTCTTATTGGTCTGGTGGTTGCCGATACTGAAAATGAGAGGTTCAGTCCGCTATTAAGAAGATGTTTTACAATTGTTGTTTTTCCTGCACCTGAGGGTGCTGAGATTATTACCAGTTTTTTATGCATTTTATTTTCTTCGTTTGCCCCGACCCTAAAGGGTGCGAAGAAAATCAATTACTCCCTTTAGGGCTAGGGGCATGTAATTGATTTTCAAGCACTGGAGCTGTTTAGTATTAAAGTTGTTTATGTTTATTTTATCCATTTTACAGTATATTCAAAGTCTGTTCCTTAATCTTCTCCAACTCATCCTTCATCATAACAACCAGTTTCTGAATAGAGGCATCGTTTGCTTTTGATCCTATAGTATTTATTTCGCGGCCTATTTCCTGGGTTATGAAGTTAAGGATTTTTCCGTTTGGAGAAGGTGTATTCATTGTCTCAGTAAAGTAGTTGCAGTGGGTTTTAAGTCTTACCTTTTCCTCATTTATATCATATTTCTCAAGGTAAAAAATAAGTTCCTGCTCGAACCTGTTTTTATCAACATTCTCTTTTCCCACGCTCTCCTCAAGAAGAGCATTAAGTTTTTCCCTTATTTTGGTTATTCTGCCTGCTTCGAATGTCTCAACTGTGTTTAGAAGTGATAGAATTTTATCAATACATTTTTTCAGGTCAGTCATTAATGAGTTTCCCTCCTCTATCCTGTACAAGTCGAGCATCGTTATCGATTCAATGATCTGTTCTTTTACAATATCCCACTCGGTATCAGCCATCTCGGCTTTTTCAGTTTTAAGGGTGTCAGGAAGTTTCATGATGGCAGTGAAGATCTGATCGTCGAGTTCAATGTTCAGATCGGCAGAAATTTCTTTGAACTGTTTATAATAATTCCGTACAACAGTTTTGTTGATTACGGTTGCAACTTCCTCGTCGAGCATGTCACAAAAAATTCCGAAATCAATTTTCCCCCGGTCGAGCCGCTGACTGATAAGGTTTCTGATATCAGGTTCTTTTTCTTTATATATCCATGGGATCTTAAGGCTGAGATCTAGCTGTTTGGAGTTAAGAGATTTAATTTCAATTGTGATCTTCTTTTTAGGTGTTTCAGCTATCGCTTTTCCATAGCCTGTCATTGATTTTATCATCTCCGGATTTGTATATTAGTTTAAAGATTTTATTTCCTAAAGTTACAAATTATCATCATACTGAACAATAGTTTTTTTCTTCCAACGCCCTGATTTATAATAGAAATAGGAGAGGGCAAGTCCGATAACCCATCCGGCAGGAATTGACCACCAGATACCCTGGACTCCTATTTTCCCGGAAAGATACCAGGCAAGTGGTATTCTTATTATCCATAGTGACAGTAATGAAATGAACATCGGAATCATCGTATCACCTGCTCCACGCATTACACCACTATATATAAACATCAGAGTAAAAGTGATATAGAAGATACTTACTATTGTCAGATATTGATCTCCAAGCCTTATGACATCCTGATCTGTTGTAAACATACTCATAAGAAGATGCCCGCCAAGGATAATAAACACAGTTGTAACAATTGTTACAAATCCTGACATTTTTAGGGTAGCGATTAGTCCGGCCCTGATCCTTTCTGGTTTATTGGCACCTATATTCTGTCCGACAAAAGTAGAGAGAGCCTGCGAAAATGACATAGCAGGGATAACAGCAAGTGAATCGAGACGGCTTGCAACAGAAAAACCTGCAATAACATTGGTTCCGAACTTGTTTACAATACCCATTAAAGCCAGTGCTCCCATTGCCACGAGCGTCTGCTGAATGCCTGTCGGTAGTCCTATATTTATGCTCTTTCGGAAGATCTCCCTGTCAAAATGGAGCCCCTTGATCGCTATTCTGATAAGTTTATGAGTTTTGTTTAGCCAGTAAATGGCCAGACCGAAAGCAATAGCGTTTGCCAGAAGAGTCGCATAAGCTGCACCGGCTACACCCCATTTGAAGACAGCTACAAAAAGAAGAACGAATATTATATTTGCTATTGTTGCAATTATGAGGAAGTAAAGTGGTGTTTTTGAGTCACCAAGTCCTCTCAGAACAGCACTTGTACCGTTGAAACCGAAAAATATTACGATGCCTGAGAGGTAGATTTTCAGATAAAGAACTGCCTGAGGCATTATTTCTTCAGGTAAGCCGAGGAGGCGCAAAAGTGGTTCACTGATTATTATCCCTACAACTGTTGCAATAATTCCGGCAACAGTGCTGTAGATATACATTGTATCTATAGCCCTTTTTACCCTGACAAGATCTTTCGCCCCGAAATACTGGGAAATAATTACTGTGGTTCCCATAACGAGGCCGATTATCAGCGATACCATTATAAATATCACAGGAAACGATGCACCCACTGCTGCCAGAGCCTCTTTACCGACATACTTTCCCACAACTATACTGTCGACAACGCTGAAGAGTTGCTGGAATACGTTTCCAAGCAACATCGGAGCAGCAAACTGAAATATGAGTTTTCCCTCTTTACCCGTTGTCAGATCGTGCATACTGAGATTTTTGCCACTCAAAGGAAATCAAATAACAGGTATTATCAAAACCATATTATAATCTGGCGAGCTTAACAGTAAAATGCCTCATAATGGGGGCTTCCCACTTAATTTCAAATCCGTTTCTGATTTTGTCCCTTCTTTCAAAAACATTGTGCACAACCGCCGCCACATATTCCATATGGTTATTTGTATAAACCCTTCTGGGAACAGCAAGCCTGATCATTTCAGGTTCGGGGTACCTGTTTTCTCTTGTAACAGGGTCACGGTCGGCCATTAGTGCTCCTATCTCAACACCTCTTACCCCGCCTTCAAGATACAGCTCAGCAGCCAGTACCTGTGCAGGAAAAGTCTCTTTGGGGATGTTTGGAAGAAATTTTTTAGCATCGATAAAAATAGCGTGACCACCAAAAGGTTCCATTACAGGAACTCCGCTTTCCTTCATTTTTACTCCCAGAAATTCAACCTGCTTTATTCTTGATTCGAGGTAATCAAATTCAGTACCTTCATAGAGTCCCTGAGCAAGTGCATTCATATCCCTTCCTGCCATGCCTCCGTAAGTAATAAACCCTTCATAGATTATATTGAATGTGGAAGCCTGACGGAATAATTCCTCATCTCTGAGACCTATAAATCCGCCAATATTAACTATAGCATCCTTTTTCGAACTCATGGTCATTCCATCGGCATAGGAGAACATTTCCCTCACTATTTCCCTGATCTCTTTAGCAGCATAACCTGTCTCGCGGGTTTTAATGAAATAAGCATTTTCGGCAAATCTGGCTGAATCAAGTATCAGCCTTATGCCATATTTGTCTGCCAGTTTTTTAGTATCTCTTATGTTAGCCATACTTACAGGCTGCCCACCGGCACTGTTATTTGTTATTGTCAGTATTATGCATGGAATTTTTGCTGAAGGCACAGTTTTAAGGATTTTTTCCAGTTTTTCTAAATCGATATTTCCTTTGAACGGGTCAGTCACTGTCGACTCTTTCGCTGAATCCATCGGACAATCAACTGCTGTAGCCTTTCGGAACTCAATATGTCCCTTCGTGGTATCGAAATGCGAATTTCCAGGTACTATGTCTCCCTCTTTTACCAATACTGAAAAAAGTACATTTTCCGCTGCGCGTCCCTGGTGGGTTGGCAGAAAATATTCAAAACCAGTAATATCTCTGATTGCATCTTTAAGGTTGTAGTATGATGAGGCCCCGGCATAGCTTTCGTCACCGGTCATAATAGCCGACCATTGCTTATCGCTCATTGCTCCCGTGCCTGAGTCGGTAAGAAGATCGATGAATACCTGTTCTGATCTGAGATTAAAGAGGTTGTAATCAGCTTCTTCTAACCATTTTTCTCTTTGTTCAGCTGTACTTTGGTATATGTTTTCAACCATTTTAATTTTAAACGGTTCGGTATATGGAAGTTTCATAATTAATGTTAGTTTATGACAGATTATTAATTTGTTATTGCTTTGTTCCAATTACAACACCGTTTTTCTTGTTTTTCACCCCCAAAACCCCCAAGGGGGGCTTTGAAATATATTTCAGATGATAGCCCCCCAGTGGGGGGGATGGGGGTAAGTTATATGGGAATTAAGTTACGGGTATGGCTGATAGCAAACAGTCAGAGAGAAAAAAAATCTCTGTTTTTGATGTTCTTGTATATATCAACAGGGTTATTTCCCGTTATTGAATGAAGCGATTTCAATTTTGAAATTGTTTTTGTAAAAATAAAAGTAATTTGTGATATATTCAACCGTGAATTAAATTTGAAAAAAGCAAGGTTATGCAGATTAGGTTTTTTCGTTTTTTCATATTCGTCCTGTTTATAAATATCAGTTTTTCAGCATATTCACAGAAAGTTGACAGCAGGGCTGCATCAATTGCCATGAAAATAGACTCACTCAAAAAGGGTGGAATTATACTAAGGGAGGAACCTAAAAAGCCCGAAATATCGCTTACAAGGGAGCAGGCTGTCAGATTTCTTCAGCAAAAATCTGATCCCCGCTATTGGAATGATGCACGTAATCCGCTAAGGCTTGCTTTGAATCAGCTGGTATATGAATCATCTCATCAACCATACGATTCTGCTAAACTGTTTCTTGAAAAATTCCCTTTTGATTCTCTTTATATTCCCTGGGATAAGTTTTATATATGGGAACCATTACGATTAAGGATTCCCGCAGCAAGGGAACCGCGAGCAGTACTAAGGACCGACACCGCACTTATATACGACACTCTTGCTTTGAGGCTGCTGTCTGATTCATTGCATATTACTGAGGCACCGGAAATAATTCCTGTATCATTTTCAAGAATGGGGCTTGTAGATACAACATTAATGGTGGTAATTGACACACTGGATGAGGTGAGATCTTCTTCCTCTTTTTTCCCGTTCCGATACCTCGATTATCCCTATCAGACCGATTCAATACAAACAGCAGTCAAACTGCTTATGGGCTATCTCGAGGCACGTGACTCCTCAATTGTATATTTTACCGGAATCGGGAATGCTGTTACACCAGTATGGCTAAATACTAAAAGCGGTGATATTATGCGCTTCTGGCTGAAAAACGATTTGGCTGATTCGGTTACAATATGGATCGGAAATACCGACCGCAATACTGTTGGTCTGTATCTTGAAAAAGGTGTTAGTTTCAAACGACCTGTAATGCAGGGAAACTATTCTGACGCGAAGATTAATCTTAAAGCAATTGATAATTCCAAACTGCTAAGTGTCCAGAAGATTGTCACCAAACCACAATACTGGAAATACAGGAGTGAAGCCTCGTTTGTTTTCAGTCAGTCTGCCCTCTCGAATTGGGTAAAAGGTGGCGCTAACAGTATATCAACTGCGCTGGATATTACAGGTTATGCCGATTATACTAACAAGGCATTAAAATTGTCATCTAATAACTTTGCAAGGTTGAAGTTGGGATTTATGAAGTCGGGAACAAATCCTGTGAGGAAGAACCTTGATCTTCTGGAGACAAACTCAAAGCTGAATCACAAGGCTTTCGGTAAGTTTGATTTCAGTGCTATTTTTCTTTTTAAGTCCCAGATTGCTCCGGGTTTCAACTATACAAAAGTGGCAGGGGTGGACACTGCTATTCTTGTATCAAGGTTGTTCAATCCTATAATAATTACCGCTGGACTCGGGCTTGACTATAAGCCAAATAAGGTGACCTCAATAAACCTGTCGCCGTTTTCATACAAGGGAACATTTGTTCGCGACAAGGATATTGATCAGACAAAATATGGTATACCGGCAGATAAGAGATCAAAGAATGAACCTGGTGCCAGCTTTATGATTACAAACGAATACAAACCGCTTAAAAATATTACGGTGACAAACCGTCTGCAGCTTTTTACCAACTACATTAATAATCCTTTGAATATTGATGTTGACTGGGAGATGATAGCGGTAGCAAATTTAAACTGGTTTACAGATGTCCGTTTCAACACGCATCTTATTTTTGATGATGATACTAAAACTGTTGAAATGGATGGAGGCAACCCTGTTCTCATTCCCGGCACCACCACACCGAAGAAGACAGCACGAATTCAGTTCAAGGAGCTTATCGGCTTCTCACTTGTATTACGGTTCTGATGTCGGAAGTTGGAAGTCGGAAGACCGAAGTCTGGATCCAGCCTAATGCCTAATGCCTGCTGCCTATTGCCTATTGCCTATTGCCTATTGCCTATTGCCTATTGCCTATTGCCTTTAAAGTTCTTTCTGATATATACGGAATTTTTTGACGACCTGACAGCCTACTCTTTCGTATTCGGCTCTCATTTTAACATTGTTTTCAAGTACGAGATGACTGTCAAGTGTATCCATTTTGTGCTTAATGCCCGACTGAAGAATTTTAACACCCATCAGAACATCAAGTCCTTTTCCCCTGTAGTCTTTTTGTACCCCTCCAAGCATCATCAACAGTTTCTTTGATTTCTTTGAGTCGCTGAGGATCTTAAAAATTCCGAATGGGAATAATTTGCCTTTTGCATCTCTGATCCCTTTACTGAAGTCAGGTAAGCCTATTGCGAACCCAACTAATTCACCATTTGCAGTTTCTATCAGTTTTACGAATTTCGGATCGAGGATTGGAAGGTATCTTGCAGCAAAATCTTTCTTTTCGTTATCGTTTAGAGGAACAAATCCATATATTTCTGCAAAGCATTGATTCATAAGTTCTAAAACAGCAATTATATAAGGTTTTAGCTCTTTTTTTGTGTTGAATTCAATAATTTTATACTCCATGCTGTTTTCCATCCTTGACAGTACCTTTTCATATATCAGGGGGAATTTTTCAGGAATTTTTCCAAGATAGTTAACCAGGTCTACTTTCTTTTCATATCCTTCAGCCTCAAGTAATATTGGCATATATGGCGAATTGTTCACACTTGTCATGAACTGAGGATATTCAAATCCTTCTATCTGGAATCCCTGCGGGTCCTTGTCTGAAAATCCCAGAGGTCCGATAATCATTGACATTCCTCTCTCCTTAAGCCATAGCTCTACCTTTGAAATGAGAGCATGAAATACTTCTTTATCGTCGTAGCATTCCATGAAGCAGAAGCGGCCATGATTCTCATTATTTATTGTGTTATACCTGTTATTTATAATTCCCATTATCCTTCCAACCGGCTTCCCGTCTCTGTAAGCCAGTAGGAGCAGTGCATCGGCATATTTGTAGGATTTATTCTTCTTCTTGTCGTAAAGCTCCCATTCATCCATATATATAGGTGGCAGCCATTCGGGTTCGTGCTTATGCACTTTTTCAGGAAGATAAATAAAATCGCGACGATCTTTTTTTGTAATGACTTCTTTTATAACCAGTTCACCCATAAACTTATATTTTGAAAGAAAGAAATATAATTGATTTTTTGAAAAAAATATGCGGAAATATAATAGAAATAATTGAATGAATAATTATTTTGTTACCACCAAGACGCCAAGGCACAAAGAATCACAAAGATAATCAACCATTTTTCATGTTAATTGATTAAAAGATCAAGGATTATGAAAATTGCGAAAAGTATACTGGCAATTCCATTAGTTGTACCAAAAGCCAGTGTTACTTTGCTCAGATCATCGTGTTTTACAATAAAATGCTGATATATAAGAAGTGAGGTAAATATTATTGCTCCGATCCAGAAAGCATATCCTCCATTACCTGAATATCCTGCTGCCAGAACCAGTAGAAAAGTAGTTGTGTGGACCATTGATGAGATTGCCAGAGCCTTCTTCCTTCCTGCAATTGATGGTAATGAATGCAGATTATTTGATTTGTCGAACTCATCATCCTGAAGTGCATAAATAATATCAAATCCGCTTACCCATGTCAGGACAATGAATGAATATATTAGAGGAGTAATGCTGAATTCGCCTGTAACAGAGATATATGCACCTATGGGAGCAAGACTGAGTCCAAGGCCAAGTACAAAGTGACAAAGAGAAGTTATTCTTTTTGTAAGACTGTAACCCAAGATTATAAGAAGGGCAACCGGCGACAAATAAAAAGTAAGTCTGTTAATGAACACTGTTGTAACGATGAAAAAGAGTGAATTAATAATGACAAATGCAGTTGCTGCCTTATAACCAATTATCCCGGCCGGAATTTCCCTGTTGCTGGTTCTTGGATTAAGTGCATCAAATCTCCTGTCTGCCAGTCTGTTAAATCCCATTGCGGCATTCCTTGCGAATATCATGCAAAGAATTATCAGGATCAGAAGTTTCAGGCTGAAATCATATTTCTCGTCGGAAACAGCCAGTGAAAAACCTATAAGTGCAAAAGGCATTGCAAATACAGTATGACTGAATTTTACGAGCGAGAAGTAGTCTTTCAGAGATTTGATTGTCTTAGTCATTGCTCCAGAAGCTTCCTGTAAGTTTCGTAACTGGCGTCGTCAAAAGCAACAAAAATGATTTTTTCAGGATAGCTGTTCCTGTTCAGAAAACGTCGTGTTTCGTTTATTGATATTAATGCTGCGAGATCTTTTGGGAAACCATATACTCCTGTCGAAATTCCGGGAATTGCTACTGTCTTTAGCTTTTTCTCTTTTGCTATTTCAAGTAATGACTGGTAACATGATGCAAGAGTTTCAGGCTCATCACGGTAACCTCCGTACCAGACAGGCCCGACTGTGTGAATTATGAATTTTGCCTTTAGTTTGTATCCCTTTGTAATCTTCGACTTTCCGGTCTCACAGCCATTAAGGGCCTGGCATTCATCGAGGAGTTCAGGTCCGGCCGCATTATGAATTGCACCATCGACACCACCACCACCCAGAAGTGAGCTATTGGCGGCATTAACGATGGCATCCACTTCAAGAAGTGTAATGTCTCCTTTTATAAGCTCCAGCCTTTTCTTCCACATTATCTTATCTGTGCGTTTAGTTCAGTCTCATATGCCCTGATCAGGTTGCTCATTACCTTATCAATATTCTTGTCTGTCATCGTTTTCAACTCATCGCGAAGAAAGAAGCTGACAGCATAGGACTTCTTGTTCTTACCCAGATTATCGTTCTCATAAACATCGAAGAGTGTTACATCGTTGAGTACGTTTTTTTCAGTTCTGAAAGCGATATCCCTGATCTGTCTGAATTTTACACTTCTGTCGAGAAGAAGCGCAAGGTCACGCCTGACTGACGGGTACTTCGGAAGCTCCTTATACGAGATTGAATGGTTTTTTATTAGTTTAAGAATAAGATCCCAGTCGATATGAGCGTAATACACATCCTGTCCGATATCAAATTTCCGGAGGTAGTTTTTAGAGATCCTTCCTGCTTCTGCTACTACCTTATTATTAATGATGTATGTCAGTGATTCTGCGTAGTACTTTCTGTCACTCTCCCCGATGGAGAGGTTTTCAGGTTTAATTCCCAACCTCGAAAGTATCATTTCAGCATATGATTTTATGCTGAAGAAATCAGTTGGATTTGTTTTACTGTTCCAGCCCAACCTGTTTACATTACCTGTTATGATGAGGTCGAGTGATGCTCTCTCTCTGTAGTTTTCGACTTTAGGAAGTGATTCTTCACCTCTGTTAACAAAATAACAGATGCCGAATTCATAAAGTTTGAGATCGGGGTTCTGCCTGTTTATATTCCAGCTTACTGAGCTTAATCCCCCGTAAAGAAGTGACTGTCGCATTGCATTGAGATCAGAACTTAGCGGATTGGCAAGCAGTACCAGATTGTCATTACTGAAATCACCACTCTGCTCGTACCAGGCAGCCGGATTGAGCGAATTGCACATTATTTCGGCAAATCCGGAAGCAGAAAGCATATCAGAAACAATATTTACAATCTTCTCCTTATTTGGTTTCAGTGGGTAGCTGAGAGTTGAATTTACATGGTTTGATGTTTCCACGTTGTTATAACCGTAAATTCTCAGAATCTCTTCGATAACATCTGCCTCTTTTTTCACATCAACCCTGTATGCAGGTATTTCAACAGTAATATTATCGCCATCTTCTGATTTTATTACCATATCTAGAAGGCCAAGTATCTTCTTTACGATCTGTTTATCAATGGGTTTTCCGATCAGACGGTTGACATTATTGAAGTTGACATTTACTACAACCCTGTCGACTGGTTTCGGATAAACATCAGCAATCTCTGACGAAATTTTACCACCGGCAATTTCCCTTATCAGCATAGCGGCGCGTTTAAGTGCCCATGTTGTTATTTCCGGATCAGCACCTCTTTCAAAACGAAATGATGCATCCGTTTTAAGTCCGTGTCTTTTTGATGTTTTCCGTATTGAAACAGGATTGAAGTATGCGCTTTCAAGAAATATATTCTTTGTGCTTCCAGTTACTCCTGATTTTATACCGCCGAATAAACCGGCAATACACATGCTTTCTTTTGTATTACATATCATAAGATCTTTACCTGACAGGCTTCTTTCAACACCGTCGAGGGTTGTAAATTTTGTTTTTTCAGGAAGGTTTTTGATTATAACTTTTTTACCTTCAACCTGATCAGCATCAAACGCATGGAGAGGCTGTCCCACTTCGTTCTGAACGAAGTTTGTTATATCAACAACATTATTTATCGGATTGAGTCCTACGGCCCGCAATCTGTTCTTCAGCCAGTCGGGTGAATCACCTATTGTTACACCGCTTATTGTTATTCCTGAATACCTGGGACAATCAGTTTCATTCCCGATAATAACTTCATATACATTATCTTTATTATCAGCTTTGAAGCCCGATATTGAAGGGAGCGCTGCTTTTCCGGTAACATTGCTGTTAAGGTTAAGATAAGCAGCTAAATCTCTGGCTACTCCGAAATGAGAACCACTGTCTATCCTGTTTGGTGTTAGTCCGATCTCAAAAACAAAATCTTTTTCAATCTTAAAGTATGAAGCTGCAGGTGATCCGGGAACAGCATTATGATCGAGAACCATTATACCTTCATGAGCAGTTCCAAGTCCAAGTTCATCCTCGGCACATATCATCCCTTCAGATAATTCGCCACGTATTTTTGATTTCTTAATCTCAAAACTCTCATCCCCTTTAAAGACCATGGTACCGACAGTGGCAACAGGTACTTTTTGTCCGGCTGCAACATTGGGAGCTCCGCATACAATCTGCAGCGGCACTTCAGCACCTACATTCACCGTAGTTACTGAAAGCTTATCAGCATCGGGATGTTTTTTGCAGGTAAGTACTTCTCCGATTACGACACCTTTCAGACCGCCTTTCAGAGAAACCCATTCTTCCATGCCCTCGATCTCAAGGCCTATGGCTGTGAGTATGCCTGCAACTTTTTCAGGTTCAAGATCAGTTTTAAAATAATCTTTAATCCAGTTATATGAAATCTTCATTATCTGAGCGAAGTTTATTTTTGATTATCAGAGGGCAAAAGTAAGAAATTTTGAATTAGTACCGGTGGGTTCTTCTGAGAAAAGGATCAATTGTTTTCTCATTATGTGTCTCCTGATTTTATCTATATTTGTAGCTCAAACAGAAAATATATGGTACTTGAAAAAGGTGAAAAACTTATTCTTCTTACAAATGATGATGGTCTCTATGCTACGGGGTTAAAGACCCTTCTCGAGGTTGCTGAGGAATTTGGTAAAGTTATTCTGGTGTCAACTACCGAAAGTATGTCGGGGATGTCGCAGGCACTTACTGTGAAGACCCCACTGCGTGTTAACCTTCTCGAAGAGAATGATAAACACAAGATATATGCCTGTAACGGAACACCAACTGATTGTGTTAAACTTGCAATTAACCAGCTGCTCGAAAGGATGCCCGACTGGGTAGTTTCGGGAATCAACCATGGGTCAAATGCCTCTGTAAGTGTACTTTATTCAGGTACTATGGCTGCTGCACTGGAGGGTTGTCTTTATGGCGTTACTTCTGCAGGATTCTCACTTAACAGTTTTTCTCAGTCTGCCGATTTTTCTGTCTGTAAAGAATATATAAGGATTGTACTTAAGCAGCTTGAAAAAGAACCATTGCCTGCCGGGGTTTGCCTTAATGTAAATATTCCTGCGGTAAAACCCGGGGAAATCGTTGGTATAAAGGTCTGCCGACAGGCAAAGGGCAACTGGAAAGAAGAATTTGAAAAGAGGAAAGACCCTATGGGCAAGACATATTATTGGCTGACAGGTATATTCAAGAATCATGAACCTGAAGCCGATGATACTGATGAATGGGCAATAGCAAACAATTTTGTTTCTGTAGTTCCCGTTACTGTTGATATGACAGCCTACTGGTATTCCGATAAACTTAAAGCAAGATTTGGAAAATGACAGTATATGAAAAGTACGACAAGGTTATAAGCGGAATTCTTTCCGGATTTGCTCTTCCTTTTCTGGTAGCACTGGGAGTGTATATTTTCACAGCCGGTTCTATAAGAATCGATGATTATCTGATGATGATGGCAAAATCTGATATTATCGTTAAAGTTATTTCATTCTATGTCTTTCCGAATCTATTGATATTTCTTCTTTTTAACCGTTTAGATATGCTCCGTGCTTCAAAGGGTGTCCTTTTTATAACTATTTTCTGGGCTCTGCTTGTATTTGCAATAAATTTTCTCGGATGAGGTATTTCATAATAGCCGGAGAGCAATCAGGCGATCTTCATGGTTCAAATCTTGTAAAAGGGATACTAAGTACAGATAGTGAGGCTATTATCTCTTGCTGGGGAGGAGATCTTATGGAATCGGCCGGTGCCACACTTCTTGTGCATTATAAAAAACTCGCTTTCATGGGTTTTGTGGCAGTTATAAAAAATCTTGGGGCGATAGCAAAAAATCTGGCTCTTTGTAAAAGTCATATCAGTGAGTTTAAACCTGATGTTATCATCTTTATTGACTACCCCGGTTTTAACCTGCGTATAGCTGAGTTTGCAAAAAATGAAGGGTATAAAACATTCTATTATATTTCTCCAAAATTATGGGCCTGGAATGAAGGCAGGGTAAAGAAGGTTAAGAAGTATATCGACAGGATGTTTATCATCTTTCCCTTTGAGGTTGATTTCTACAGAAAACATGATGTGCAAGTGGAATACCGGGGAAATCCGCTTGTGGATGAAACGGAAATGAGAATAAAATCTTTTCCCTCAAAAGAAAAAATAAGAATTGAATCGGGAATCAGTGATAAACCCGTAATAGCACTTCTGGCAGGAAGCAGAAAGCATGAAATTGAACTTATTCTGCCTGCCATGCTAGGTATGGTTGCGAAATTTCCTGATCACCAGTTTGTACTGGCAGGAGTGAAGAATATTCCTGATGATCTGTACAGCAGAATCATAGGTAATCATGATGTGAGGATGATTAAAGAAAAGACTTACGAGATCCTGCATATTGCCGATGCCGCTCTTGTAACATCAGGAACCGCCACTCTTGAGGCTGCCCTGACAGGTACTCCACAGGTTGTTTGCTATAAAGGCGATTTTTTATCTATGCTCATCGCCTGGATGGTTATTAAGGTGAAATATATTTCTCTTGTAAACCTGATTATGGGTGCAGAGGTTATCAGGGAGCTGGTACAGTATGATCTGAATGAGCGTAACCTTTTTACTGAACTTAAGGCAATCCTTCCCGGAGGAGAAAAGAGAAATAAAATACTTGCTGATTATGCAGTCCTCAAAGAAAAACTTGGACCTTCAGGTGCGTCGTTGCGGGTTGCAGAGGAGATGGTGAAGGAAATTAAGTAGATAATACAAGCAGAGTGGTTTAGATAATATGATAAGAATCAAGATATTCATTGTTATTTTATTAACAGTACCCGGCTGCTATACTCAGGCCCAGGTCAGGATCCGGATATTCGCTGATAAACCTGCTGAATCAGTAATATTTACCCCGGCTTCAGGTAATTACATGGCAGATACTTATAATACCGAAGCTCTTATTCTCATTAAAGGTAAACCAGTTATAATTGCTAAATTAAACGGTAAGCTTGTTCTTAAGATAACAGACAAACCAGGAATAATCTGCGATTCAGTAAAGTTTTCAGGCCAGGACACTCTATCTTTATTCTCTGTCAGGATAAACGGCAAGGCTCCTTTAAGGCAGAATTATTCAGATGACCTTATCTGCTATCCCGATCTTGGAACTATTCTGATGATTAACATTCCTGATATAGAAACTTATATCGCTGGTGTTGTCAGGGCTGAAGGCGGGTCGGGTAGAAACGTTGAATATTTCCGTACACAGGCAGTTATTGCAAGAACCTATATGTTTAAATACTTCGACAGACATATTACCGACAGATACAATCTTTGCGACAACACACATTGCCAGGCCTATAATGGTGTCTCAACTGATTTTATCATAAATAATGCCACTCATGATACTCATAACATGGTGATAATCGGCGCAGACAGCACTCTTATTATATCAGCATTTCATTCAAACTGCGGAGGGGAGACTGTTTCATCGAAAGATGTATGGCTTTCAAGTCAGCCTTATCTGAAAAAGGTTGTTGATCCTTATTGCCTCTCGTCCAGAAATGCGACCTGGGAACGAAAAATAACTCTCCCTGAATGGGCATCTGTTCTTCAAAAGGCAGGATATACTGGTTCGGCTGAGGATCCTTCTGTTTTCAACTTTGCAAAAAGCACACGATCAGTTAATTACACAGCCGGTTCAATCTCTGTCCCTGTAAATACACTTCGTGCTGAATTAAGGTTCCGTTCAACTTTTTTCTCAGTAACAGCCGACAGTAATAATGTAACAATTAAAGGAAGGGGTTACGGGCATGGTGTAGGGTTATGTCAGGAAGGAGCTATGGTTATGGCAACAAAGGGATTCAGTTATAAACAGATCATAGATTTTTATTACTTTGATGTTATTATTACAGATATTAAGAATGTCAAACCGGAGATCCCTTTGCGAACTTTGCGTTAACTTTGTGAACCCGGTTAAAAATAGTTACAACTGAACGAAGATATGATTGCAATTTTCAAAAAAGAGATAAACGGATTCTTCAGCTCACTAACGGGATATATTGTTATAATAGTATTCCTCGTTGTGAACTCGCTGTTTATGTGGGCATTCCCGGGTGAGTGGAATATTTTCGACAGCGGATATGCCGGACTCGATACTATTTTCTTTCTTTCGCCATGGCTCTTCCTCTTCCTGGTACCTGCCGTTACAATGCGTATGATTGCTGAGGAAAAAAGACTAGGCACAATTGAACTTATCTATTCCAGGCCGATAACTGAAAGAGAACTTATCTGGGGCAAGTATCTTGCCTCAGTTGCTTTGGTTCTAATGGCTCTCCTGCCTGGAATTATTTACTATATATCTGTCTGGTCGCTGGGAGAGACCCCCGGCAATCTCGACAAGGGAGGTATTATTGGGGCATTTATCGGACTCTTTTTCCTGGCATCGGTCTATGCCTCTGTAGGGATATATGCTTCATCTCTTACAGATAACCAGGTAATTGCTTTTATTTTAACTGTACTGATCTGCTTTATTCTTTATATGGGCTTTGATTCGTTTGCTTACCTGCCCGGACTGAAAACGATCGATGAGTTCGTAATCCGGCTGGGCATAAACGAGCATTATAAATCTATAAGCAGGGGTGTTATTGATATCAGGGATGTCGCCTATTTCGTTGCTGTTGTCGCCTTATTTAATGAGGCAACACGTTTTCATCTGATTTCACGAAAATGGAGAAACAAAGGTTAAGTCATGGCAGAAAGCAATCATAAAAGCATGAGAATGAGGGGCTGGATCCAGTTTTTGTCGGCTGTGGCAGGGATAATAATTGTTGCATCTTTCTGTTCACTTCTGAAGATAAGACTTGATCTCACTGAAGATAGAAGATTCACTTTATCGGCTCCTACAAAAAAGGTTCTCTCAGAGCTTAAGAATGATATTTATATTCAGGTATATCTCGATGGCGAAATGCCTGTTCCTCTGAAAAGATTAAAAAGGTCGGTAAAAGATATGCTCGACGAGTTCCGTATCGCATCAGGGAGGAAAATAGATTATCAGTTTATTAATCCATCTGAAAATACAGATTCAAAGCAGCGTGAAACATTATATCAGAATCTGATTGAAAAAGGGCTTGCTCCGATAAACCTTCAGTCCGCTGATGGTGAAGGGGGTTCGATACAAAAGATTTTATTTCCAGGGATGATTGTGAATTATAACGGGATAGAAGTACCGGTTAACTTTCTGAAGAATAATCCTGGTATTCCCTATGAGCAGAATATTCTTCACTCTGTTGAAGGGCTTGAATATGAGATGATACAGACAATTGCCACAATAAGTTCAGGCAATATCCGCAAAGTTGCTTTTATTGAAGGGCATGGAGAAATCCCGGAAATTGAAACAGCATCAATAACACTAGAACTGGCGAAATTCTTTACAATTGACAGGGGAACACTGAACGGAACTCCGGGAATTCTTGATGATTATTCTGCAGTAATTATTGCCGGACCTGAAAACGAATTTAATGAAGCAGATAAACTCGTCCTCGATCAGTACATTATGCAGGGAGGAAAGGTGCTATGGCTAATTGAGGAGGTTGCTGTTAACAAGGATTCTCTTGCTACAGGTCAGACAGCAGGGATATATAAGCCTCTGAATGTTGAGGATCAGCTCTTCAGATATGGCGCAAGGGTGAACCCTGCGATTATACAGGATCTCGACAGCTGGGTTATCAGGGTAAATATAAGAAGCGGAGCCAATCAGCAGCAGTTTGTGCCATTACCTTGGTTTTACTCTCCTCTTCTGATTCCTTCAAACAACTCACCCATTACCAGAAACATTAACAGGGTGAAGGGCGATTTTGCAAATTTCATTGACACAGTAGGACTCGATCCTGCAATTAAAAAGAAGGTACTTCTGTCAACATCTGAATTTACAAGAACTATCTCTCCTCCGGTCGTAATTTCACTTAAGGAGGCAGAACTTAAACCTGATAAAAATCTTTTTACCAGATCGTCTCTTCCTGTTGCGCTTATCCTCGAAGGGGTATTTCCATCGGCATTTAAAAACCGGATGATCAGCAGTATTTTGCCTGGTAAGAACATTAAGATTAAAACAGAGAGCGTTCCTACTAAAATGATTGTTATCGCCGATGCCGATATAATAAGAAATGAGGTAAAAAGAACCGGATTACAGGAGACATTTCTTCCACTCGGTGAGGATAAATATACAAGGCAGGTCTTTGGCAACAGGGATTTTCTTATTAACAGCCTTAACTATCTGGTTGATGATAATGGTATTATGGAACTGCGCTCACGTGAGATAAAGCTCAGACTGCTTGATATGTCAAAAGTCAGGTCGGAGAAACTCAAATGGCAACTGATCAATATCGGAGGTCCGGTTCTGCTGGTTGTTTTAGCCGGATTAATATACAGCTGGTTGAGAAAAAGAAGATATACAAGATTCGCGGAATGAATAAAACCAGTATAAGGGTCCTTTTACTTCTGGGTGCACTGCTCCTGATAATCTTTCTGGTATTAAGGAGCCGCAGCCCTTTCGGAAAGGATAACAGTTCATTTTCAATCGACCCGAAAGATGAAATAACAAGAATTGAATTTTCAGATGAAAACGGAAAGCTTAATCTTGAGAAGGATAAGGAAGGCTGGCTTATTAACGGCAGAAATGAAGCCCGGAAGAGCGGAATTCAGTTTATCATCAGGATATTGCATGAAATACAGATCAAGTCACCTGTTTCTGAGGAATTGTTTGAAGAAGCGGTCGTAAAAAAGAATGTTAATCCTGTAAAAGTAAAGGTATACAGTAAGCGCAAAATGATTAAGAGCTTTCTTGTTTATAAAACCTTGTCAAATGAGTACGGTAACATAATGAAAATTATGGAAGCATCAAAGCCTTTTATAGTATATGTTCCGGGCTATTCGGGTGAGATCAGGTCAGCATTTACTCTCAATGAATTATTCTGGCAGCCATATAATATGTTTAATCTTATGCCATCGGAGATCTCGTCGGTGGAGGTAACAAACAGTACCGATACAAGCTCCTCATTCTCAATTAAGAGGAATGGAAAGCGGTTCTTTCTGAGAGGAGATGAGAAGAATATTTCAGGCTGGGACTCATCGATGATTACCAGGTATCTTTCATATTTTACATGGGTACCGTTTGAATCATGGGCTCTTGAGATGAGTGATGAGGAGAAGGAAAAGGCAGAAAAACAGGATCCGCTTTTCAGAATAGCAGTATTAAGCGAAGGCGGCAGGAAGACTACTCTTGATCTGTGGCAGAGGAAGATATCCGTAGCAGATTCTGTTTTTACCGATACCGACAGGCTGCTGGGTAAAACTGACGGCGGGAGTGAGTTTTTAATAATCAGGTATTTTGATATTGACCCCCTGCTCAAAAAAAGGTCGTATTTCTTTCCCGAATAATTATTTGCCGTAATAGTTTTTTTTTGTAATATTGGTAATTATGAATTGGATGGCAACGGATGTTCAATCAATTCATTTTGACTTATATAGCAATTGCTTTAATTCAATAATTCAACTTAAAACTATACAAATATGAAATTTGTAGTATCCAGTTCGGAACTTCTTGGTCATCTTCAGGCAATAAGCAGAGTTATCAGTTCGAAGAATACACTGCCTATACTTGATAATTTTCTCTTAAATCTTTCAGGTAACGACCTTGAGATAACCGCATCCGATCTTGAATCAACTCTGATAACGCGTATGAAGCTTGAAAATACCTATGGTGACGGAACTATCGCTCTTCCTGCAAGAATATTGCTCGATACTCTGAAAGAGTTTTCAGTTCAGCCGCTTACCTTTGATATCAATCCCGATACGATGGCTGTTGTTATCAGTTCAGAAAACGGAAAATTCAATGTTGTAGGACAGAACGGTATTGATTTTCCGGCTCTCCCCGCAATAAAGAAAGACAAGAAATTCTCATTCGTAATAAATGCGGATGTTATGCTTGCCGGGATCTCCAGAACACTTTTCGCTACAGCCGACGATGAACTTCGTCCTGTTATGGGTGGTGTTTTTGTAGAGGCCTCAACCGATAAAATAACCTTTGTTGCCTCCGATGCTCACAAGCTTGTAAGATATTCAAGGAGCGATGCTCATGCTGACGATAACGCCTCATTCATTCTTCCAAAAAAACCAGCTTCATTGCTTAAGAATATTCTTCCTAAAGAGGAGGGACCTGTTACAGTTGAGTTCGACGACAAGAATGCTTTCTTCAACCTGAGTAATTACAAAGTTGTATGTCGTCTTGTTGAGGGTAATTATCCAAACTACAATTCAGTAATACCAAAAAATAACCCACGTAAGATAACAATCGACAGGGTTGAGTTCTATAATACTCTCAAAAGAGTTTCTGTATTCTCCAACCAGGCCAGCAACCTTGTAAAGCTTCAGCTTAAAGGTAATCAGGTTATGGTTTCGGCGCAGGATATCGATTTCTCTATTTCTGCATATGAAAGAATCAAATGTCAGTATGAGGGTGAAGAGATTGAAATAGGGTTCAAGTCGGTATTCCTGCTTGAGATCCTCGCAAATATAGGATCACAGGATGTTATGATCGAACTGGCCGATCCTACAAGGGCCGGACTTTTCCTTCCTGTAATAAGTGAAAATGAAGCTGAAGATCTTCTGATGCTTCTGATGCCAATGATGATAAATTCATAACAGTTGGATCTTAAACTAAAGCGCCCTATTGCATTTCTCGATCTTGAAACGACGGGAATCAATGTTACAAGTGACCGTATTGTTGAACTGTCTGTATTGAAGATCAGTCCCAAAGGTAAAGAAGAATGGATGTCTACAAGGGTCAATCCTGGTATTCCCATTCCTCCAAAAACTACTGCTATTCATGGTATTAAAGATGAGGACGTAGTGAATTCTCCTGCGTTTAAGGAGATTGCCAAAAATCTGGCAGCATTCCTCGAAGGGTGCGACCTGGCCGGATACAATGCAGTAAAATTTGATATCCCTGTTCTCGCTGAGGAGTTTCTTCGATGCAATATTGATTTCACATTCACGAAGAGAAAATATGTAGATGTTCAGGTAATTTTCCATAAGAAGGAACAACGCACACTCTCTGCTGCTTACCAGTTCTATTGTAAAAAGGTGCTTGAAGGGGCACACGGTTCCAAAGCCGATACTGCTGCAACATATGAGGTTCTGAAATCACAGCTCGACCGCTATCCCGATCTTGAGAATGATGTTGAAAAGCTGGCTGTTTTCAGCACTTTCGGCAGCAATGTCGATTTTGCAGGAAGGATAATCCTTGATGAAAATGGCGTAGAGGTTTTCAACTTCGGAAAGCACAAGGGCAAGGGTGTTGTGCAGGTTTTTGCTGACGAACCATCATATTACTCATGGATGATGAATGGCGATTTTCCACTCTATACAAAGAAGGTACTTACCGAGATAAAACTGAGGTCCTTCGGAAAAACACAGGGCTGAAATGAAGATAATCTGTATAGGACTAAACTACAGGAAGCATGCCCTGGAGATGGGATGGCCAATACCTGTGGAACCTGTTGTCTTTTTGAAACCAGATTCGTCTCTTCTTAAAAATAATAAACCCTTTTTCCTTCCCGGTTTTTCTGAAAATATCCATTACGAAGTTGAGGTCGTAATTAAGATAAGCAAGCTTGGTAAAGGGATAAGCTCCCGTTTTGCCCCCCGCTATTTTGATGAGCTTACACTCGGAATAGATATTACAGCGCGCGATATACAGAGTCGTCAGGCGGCTGCCGGAATGCCATGGGAATTATCGAAATGTTTCGACGGTGCAGCTCCCCTCGGGAGTTTTATCCCGGTCAGTGAAATTAAGGATGTGAGGAACATTGATTTTCGTCTCGATATAAATGACAAAACCGTCCAGCAAAGCAATACCTCCGATATGATCTTCGGCTTCAATGAGATAATAGAATATGTCTCACAGTTCTTCACTCTCAAAACAGGCGATCTGATATTTACCGGCACCCCTTCAGGAGTGGGCCAGCTGAAAAAGAACGACAATCTTGTTGCATACCTTGGCAATAAGCCGCTGCTTGATTTTATGATAAAGTAGCTTTTGCTTTTTCCATAACCTCTACGAGGTAAATAGTCTTAGAATATTCTTTTACTACAGTGCCTTATGCTCTACGAGCAATTAATTATAATATACCCGCCTTATGCCTTTTACCTTATGCCATTGCCAACTGCCTTCTGCCAACTGCCTTTTCAATTCTTACCCTGACTTTTTACCACTTCAACCGCCTTCTCTTTGTATTCCTCTCCTGCCAGCTTATGCTTAATAAGTATAACATCAATATAGTCAAGTGCTTTCTTAACTGTTTTTGATCTTTTACGGTGAACATGGCCTTTTTCGGGATGGGTATTAAGGAAGGAGGGACCATTATACTTTTTCGAAAAGACAGGGAACATCAATCCGAAGGCATTACTGTAAGCTTCTCCTCTGGTTTTCCCCCCGACACCATTGGCACTGTCATCCTTATCAAGAACCTCATCGTGAATTATTTCTCCGATAATTCCATTTTTCTGATATTTTTTGAGAGCTGCAAATAGCTCTGATTCCTCCGATAACATGCTGGCTCCCAGAACGAGATGAAAAGGGAGACTGAAATATTCGAAATTCCGGTTCATTTCTGCCAGATAACATGCTGCCTGAGCTGCTACAATACTGCCTGAACTTGAAGAAGTAATTGTTACCTGTGTCTCAGCAGAAGGTATTCCTGAGATTATATGTTTTACCGCGCCCCTGGTGATTTTATCTTTCTCCGGATTCACGATCTGCTTTTGTGCGTTGTTGAGAGCCCAGATAACATTCATTGCCGAAGAAGCATGGTTAACACCTTTTACATGCTCAAAGTCCTCCTTAAGTATCTGCTTCATAAGTCTGATATATGAGCCTGTGAAAACATTGAATTTCTCATCCTTTGATTCTGCACCTGCAAAAAACCAGACTTTATTTTTGTCAGATTTTAAGTTGTCAACCTGTTGATTATCTGCTCTCATTTTTCACGATGTATCTATGCTCAATAACAAAGATAAGAGAAAATGATTCCGGTGTACTTTATTACAGACCTGAGAAAATTTTTCAAACAATATCATGTATGTTTTTTATTATAATTCATCCGGGATAACGGATTGTAATATTTCATATCTTCCCTTCTCATTTTGAAACCTGTTTGACCATGAAAATATAAAACACTCATGGAACAATTTTCATAATAGAACTAATTCAAAACAGATACCTATGAAAGAAAAAAAGAAGGAATCACGCAGAAGCTTCATTAAGAAGTTAGCAGGAGCAGCTGCTCTGCTTACGGTTCCAACAATGGCAGCAAAGGGTATCTGGTAGTATATAATTACGACAGGTATGAAAGTTTCCTTTGCCAGAAAAAGGAGCCGGGACCAAAAAACAAGGCAGGTGGCGATCACTTCCTTAATTTCATAACTGCTGTAAGGGCTCATGATAAGAAGATTCTGAATGCTCCGGTTGAGACAGCTCACCTTGCATCAGGACTTGCACATCTGGGCAACATTGCTTACAGAACAGGCCGTACCCTGAATTTTGATCCTAAAACTGAGAAATTTATCGGTGACGAGGAGGCAAATGCATACCTCACACGTCCTGCAAGACCACCGTTTGTGGTTCATGATAAGGTTTAAGGTACTTCTTTTTAATAAGACGCCAAACTTCAAATTGGCGTCTTATTTTTTGGACCTAGTTAAACCAATACGATAATTTAAGTACGAGCCCCCGGTTTTTAATAGTATAATCACCCGGGAAGGAATTTTCGGTATAAACAATAAACAGGTCCGACACAGGCGCAAACCTCCACTGGAACCTCAGATTGATATTCATGTTGTCAATCTGGTTATTATACTGCACAAAGCTTGTGAAAAAGAGCTTGTCGGTAAATGTGAGATCGAGACGCGGGCCAACCAGAACGAACCGGGCACTGCTGTAAGGCAGCGGCATTGATATATCATTATAGGTAGTAACAAGTGCCAGACTTCCGTAAGGCTGAACCCTGTAAAACAGTTCACTGCTCATTGTCAGTCTTGTTCCATCGAAATAGCCACCATAGCGGCTGCTTAGCTGAACATTAAATGGTTTTCTGATATCTGATGTAAAAGTTGCTCCGGCTTCATTCCACATGAAATCCTGTCCTGCCGGAAGTGGTACACCTCCCTTGTTTGTAGGGTCAAATGGTATCTGAAGCATCATGTATGTATCTCTAATGTCGACAGAAACAGTATTCTTGTTTTTCCACTCAAACTGGTATCCAACCTGGGTCTCCCTGTCGGTCATATTCATTGCTGCATCATAAAGTATATCAAGCTTAAATGATGGTCCGTGACTTATTAACCTGCTATCCGATGATGGGAAAAATTTGTAAGCAAGCATCGGGTTTACCTCGTAATAGCCTTTTCTCCTTATATAACCTACCTCGGCAAGATAGTCAGCTCCTACCCACGACTGGTTTAATGTAGCGGTCAGAAACTGTGATGCATATGTTATGTTACCTGAAACCGCTGCAGCGTCGCCATCGGCACCCGGATAGAATGACTGGTGGTAAAATGCCTTGCCTAACCATTTGTTGTTGGCACTGGCCAGGTTATACTCAAGTCCTGCAACCCTGTTAAATGAATTCCCGGTGAATGAGGTATCATTTTTTGTATTCATGACCTGTTTGTTTACAAGAAATGCTGATACGTTTGAACGGCTGAAAACTGTTCTCTGGAGTGCTGCAACAGTAAAATTGCCGGCATGTATCAGATCTTTCTCACCGGTCTGGATATCCATCAGTCCTACCCGCCATTTATTGCCAATCTTCCCGCTGAGCCTTGCCCCTGCCTGAACAGGACTGTTTAGTCCTATTCGTCTCGAGAAGAAAGGCCTCAGGTTATCATTACCCAACTTGGCGAAGAGATCGCTGTTTTCGAGATAGAATTGCCTTTTTTCCGGGAAGAAGAGCTCGAACCTGTCGAGGTTTGTCATCTGTTTATCAACTTCTACCTGCGAATAATCGGGATTTACAGTAAGATCGAGATTCATTGATGTTGAAAGAATCACCTTTGCATCGACTCCGGCCTTGGCTTCAGGTTTAAAACCCTCACCGGCGGTTTTATTTTGTGTTGTTTTTGCTGTTGCGTATGGGATTAGTGAGAATCGCGGACCGGAAGAGGGGAGTGGTTTATCCCATTCCAGGGAACCGGTAAAGGCAAGCGAAGCAGTTGCGAATTGCCGTGGCATAGGAGCCCAGCTAGATTTTTCAGCAGTTTTAAGGTCCTGTCTGCTGAAGTTGATACCCCATTCTGGTGCGCCACCATGATATCTCATGCTGCGGAAAGGAATTGCAAATTCTGCAACCCACCTGTCATCATAGTTTTTTACTGCCGATCTCCATTTTATATCCCAGTCAAGGTTCACTGTTCCTCCGTTGGCCTGAACACCATCCCATTGTGCGCCTGCAGGTGATATTCCGAATGCAAAACCGTTTGTCTGGTCATTATATGTATCAATAAAAACAATAAAGTTATCATTCTTCATAAAGCTGAAGTCGCGGCGCATCGATTCAACCGGACGTTTTCCGGCTGTTGGGTCATAACAGATAATCCCAAGATAAAGTGTTGTTGAGGTGTATGTCATAACTACTTCGGTTCGGGCACTCGCATAACCTGTATCAGTAGGCATTACACGCAGAAACTTATCTGCCTTACCAGCCGATTGCCAGACAGGTTCGTCGAGTATCCCGTCAATATTAATCTGACTGTTTGTCTCTGTAATTTTGATCCTGAATTTGTCGCGGTTGATTCCTCCTGACTGTCCTGATAAAGTGAAACTGATTAAAAGTAGGATTGCAGTGCTGATAACGCGGGTGAGTCGGTACATCTGAAGATTATAATTTGCCACAAGGTAGAAAAAAGAATGAAAATTATATATGTTTAAACGTTTAGCTGATTTTGTCTGATTGGAATTTGTGAGAAAGATAGTCCGGACTGTGAATACATCTGATTAATTGTTATAATTTTAGGGTGGCGACCAAAACTTGTTAACATGATAATAAATATTTGTTCTGATGCCGCAGAGCTTGGCAGGGAAGCTGCCCGATCAGCAGCAGTAATACTGAGTGAAGCAATTGAAAAGAACGGGGAGGCCCGGCTGGTTTTATCAACAGGTAATTCTCAGTTTGAGACTCTTGATTCACTTATGAAACAAACGGTGGATTGGAAGCGGGTTGAAGTTTTTCACCTCGATGAGTATATAGGTCTGCCTCTTGCTCATAAAGCCAGTTTCAGGAAATATCTGTATGAGAGATTCATTAATCATATCCCTGTCAGAAAATTTAATGGGGTAGATGTTGAGGGTGATATTGATGCGAAGATAAAATCGCTTACAGAAGAAATCAGAAAACGTCCTGTTGACCTTGGACTTATTGGAATCGGTGTGAACGGACATATTGCTTTCAATGATCCTCCAGCCGATTTCGAGACAAGGGAGGCATATATTATAGTAGACCTTGATGAAGAATGCAGGATGCAGCAGGTACACGAAGGATGGTTTCCTTTATTAAAAGATGTCCCGTCAAAAGCTGTGTCGATGACGCCTTATCAGATAATGCAATGCAAAAGAATAATCTCATGTGTCCCCCATAAGATTAAGTCAGTTGCCGTTAAGAATACACTTATAAATAATCTTACCCCGATTGTCCCGGCTACCATGCTTAAGCAGCATCCGAATCTGACATTATATCTTGATGTCTATTCTGCCTCTGATATTATTCCGCTCAAATGAATCTGATAAAGACTTTATCATGAAAAAGGAAGAAGAGCCTGTCATCAGCATTGAGGGAATTAATTTTGAAACAGGGAAGCCTGTAAGACTTGAGATTGCAGGTGGTAATATCGTTTCAGTAAATGAATTTATAAATACTGACAATAATTATTTACCATGGATTGCACCGGGACTCATTGATAATCAGATCAACGGTTATGCAAATATAGATTTCTCGGGCGATGGACTTTCTTCTGGTGATCTTTTTAAGTCTGCAAAAGCTATCTGGAGTGATGGAGTAACAACATTTATTCCTACACTCATTACAAACAGCCGTGAAAATCTGATCAGAAACTTTCGTATACTGGCTGATGAACTAGAAGGTAATAAGCAACTTGAACTTTCAATACCCGGCTTTCATCTGGAAGGGCCTTATATCTCTGAATCAGATGGTTACAGAGGTTGTCATCCCCTTGAATTTGTCCGCAAACCATCGTGGGAAGAATTCACAGAGTTTCAGGATGCCGCCTGTGGAAAAATTATTCAGCTTACTCTTGCTCCTGAAACTGAAGGTGCTATGGACTTAATCAGGAAATGTACTGAAAACGGAATAGTATCAGCTGTTGGGCATTCGAATGCTTCTGCCGGGCAAATAAAAATGGCAGGCGATAACGGAGCATCACTTTCAACACATCTTGGCAACGGATGTGCCAATCTTATTAACCGCCATAATAATCCGATCTGGCCACAACTAGCTGATGAAAGATTTACAATATCTGTAATTGCCGACGGCCACCATCTTACTCCTGAGGAACTTATTGTCTTCAGAAAGGTCAAGGGTCCCGACAAAATCATTCTTACATCGGATGTAATTTTTCTCGCAGGAATGGCTGCCGGCCGGTATAAATTCCTCGGTGCTGATGTTACACTTACACCTGAAGGAATGCTGATTAACGCTGACCTGAATATACTTGCCGGTGCGTCATTCCCGCTAATTACGGGTGTTGGCAATTTACTGAAGTTCACCGGCTGTTCACTGTATGAGGCAGTAAATATGGCTTCATCTAATGTGGCAAAGTTTTACAATCTCAACGACAGAGGTACACTCGCTCCGGGAAAAAGAGCAGACATAATAATTTTTAATCTAAGTGATTCAAAACCTGAAATATTAAAAACCTACCTCTCCGGAAACCTTGTCTATCAAAAAACTCAAAACCTTAAACCTTAAACCTT
>JBBQZN010000044.1:0-35866 GCA_038207725.1 Bacteroidales bacterium
GCCAGAATGCCGCAATGATTAGGGAAAAACAACATTGCAGGATCATTTTGAGTGAAACAGATAATGTATATACCAGACATGGATATACGCCTTTGCCGGGAGGGACAAATTTCTTTTCAGGAATTATTTCTGCTGCCGGTAAACATATTCCCTGGAAGAGGTACAGTTACACCCCCTTTACCGGCGATGTGTTAGTAAAGGATTCTTTTAATTTTGAGAATTCTTATTCGGACATCAGAATGATTAATACCGGGGGCCACTCCGCTGGGTCAATAAGTGTTATCGTTGATAACGAAATAGCAATTGTAGGCGATGCCATGTTTGGAGTATTTAAGAATTCTGTCTTTCCTCCCTTTGCCGACAATCCAACAGAAATGGTTAACAGTTGGAAAATCCTTCTGAATACCGGCTGTGAAATATTTTTGCCCGGACATGGTGGTAAAATCATGCGAGAGCTTTTACAGAAAGATTTTGATAAATATGCCAATAGGCAAGATCAATTCCGGGGTTGAATTAAACTCTTATTTCCCGTCTTCAGTCCCAAATTAAACGCCTTCATCACCTTAAAATTTTTTAACAGAATTTTGGAACCTAATTTTGTTTCAATAATCAATAATTTCAAAGAAATGAAAACAGGTAACTCAGAAAAAGATTACAATCCTAAGCGGATTGAGCCTGATAGCATCATTGGCTCATCAACCACTGGTAAATATCAGATTCCTTTCCGCTCGCTCATACCATTTCTGCTTATTTCATTCGGTTTGGCCTGGGGAATACTTGCCCTGTTTATTTTCCTGCCTGAACAAATGATAGGTATTTTTGGAAAACTAACAGGCCAGCATCCGCTCTTTTTCTTGGCAGTTTATGCCCCAGCAATAGCTGCTCTTGTGATAATAATTTATAAAACCGGAGTACAGGGTTTAAAAGGTTTTCTCTCCCGATTGCTGATCTGGCGAAGTTCATTTTCATGGTATGCGTTTTTATTTTGGGGGATACCGTTGATTTTTATCGCTGGTTCTTTTATCAAGGGAAACCTGTTTACAGATCCATTCCCATTTTCATCATTATCTGCACTTTTGCTCGCTACATTATTTGCCGTATTCAAAGGCCCGGTTGAAGAATTCGGATGGCGTGGTCTGGCTCTGCCTTTGCTTCAACGGAAACTTGCTCCAATCTGGGCTGGTCTAATTCTTGGTGTTATCTGGGGCGTTTGGCATCTGCCGGCTTTCCTTTTGAGCGGAACCCAGCAAAGCCAATGGTCGTTTGCACCCTTTTTTATCGGATGCGTTGCTTTAAGCATTATCGTAACCCCATTATTCAACCAATCACACGGCAGTATTCTGCTGACTGCTTTTTTTCATTTTATGCTTATGAATCCGGTCTTCCCCGATGCACAACCTTATGATACCTATATAATCATTGTTATTGCTGTTATTGTTGTCTGGGTTAACCGAAAAACAATGTTCACCAAAAAAGGGGCAATCATAAGGGTAATTCCAATTATTAAAAAGAGCAATAATATTTCATAATGAGAAACAAGCCCATTTTGAGCAGACGGACTAAATATCAGATCAGAACAGCTGTACTTATTTTTTTCCTGGGAATAAAATGCTTTGCTCTGCCAGGCAAATCCTCTGAAAAAACTTCTGAAAAAGCTTCGGATTGCAATGTATCTGAAAATTTTCAGTCAGCACTTGATGCCTTTCAAAAGCAATATGGATTCCCCGGGGCAACAGCGGCCTATGTGCTACGAGATGGCACGGTCGGTTCAGTAGCAACAGGGTTGGCCGATATTGAGCATAGCAAACCGATGAAGGCCGAATCTCGTATGCTTTCTGCCAGTATTGGAAAGACCTTTGTGGGAGCTACAGCAATAGCACTTTCAAAAGAGGGCGTACTCGATCTCGATGTCCCGATATCACGCTGGTTGGGATATAGAAGGTGGTTTCCCCGTTTACCAAACCATAATAAGATTACTCTTCGCCACCTCTTGACACACAGTTCGGGATTACCAGACCATGTTCACATGGAGAGTTTTGCCACCGGGGTATCCAATAAGTGGCAAAGGAAGAACAATCCATTTTCACCTGAAGAGCTGATTGAGTTTGTTTTGAATAGCTCAAGCCTTCGCTACTACCCTGACTATGGAATATCTATTGCTTTCCAGATTAACACTGATATCGGAATAGTGGATGATTCAACACCAGTAATACGGGAAATGGAATTACGTCTGGCTGGTATTGTTTTATCAGGGAGCGCTGAGAATAAATTTTGACTCGCTTCCCGAACCTATTATTAACTTCCTCAGAAAATAGGCTTTCTTTTATAAACCGATTATTTTAATGCTTTTGTGTTCTCCAGATCTTACAGTTACCTAAAACAAATTCAGCAGGCTTTATCACACTCTCATTCTCTCCTTTTCCTCCATCGTCATCTTCTCTTTTCTTAATCACCTCTTTTCGAACTAAAAATGCTCGAATATGCTGATCTGACAGAAAATAAGCCAGATATCAAACAAATTAACGAATTAATCGAGTCGGGTGTTGCAGTGGACTATTAAGAATTAATGTATGAACGAGACCCTCCCTCCGGTTAAGATTTATAAGTATAAAATTTATACATTTGCATGGTTTAAAAAATTACTAATATGAAAGAACTTGTACGCTGCCGCCCTTGCGGATATGTTATGGAAGCCGGAAAACTGGGAGATGTATGTCCTGCATGCGGCCTTCCAAGAAAAGTTTTTGAGCCATACAGGGAAAAAGTATCCCTGAACAGGTTGAAGATCCTGAATCTCGACCTTCATCCTATTATGATTCACCTTTCACAATCGCTGGTAATACTCATACCTGCTCTCATCATAACGACTCATTTATTCAGTGATTTCCAGCCGGAAATGATCAGAAATGTCCTCGTCTTTTCTGTTTTTGTATTTCCTTTCACACTCGTCCTTGCAATTGCAACCGGTGTATTTGATGGACTCACAAGGTTTAAAACTCTTAAGACGCCATTGCTGAGGGTTAAGATAATATTCAGCATTATTATTCTGGCCCTTGCGATAGGGATTTTCTTTGTTGCTCCTAATGAAGAACATGATACAATCACTCTGATATTAAGCATCTTATCCCTTGCAGCCGGTGTTCAGCTAGGCCTCTGGGGTAAAAAACTAATAAACGTTATTCTTCCCGGTACTTATCCTCAGAAAAAAGGAACTAAAACCGGTCAGGCAAAAGAAGAGGCAGCTGAATAGTTTTTAATGGCAATAGTCCAGTTCTTTTCTGATTATAGTCTGCTGGTAATTGTTTCACTTGCCCTTCATTGTGATAGCCATTTACACATATTTCAAAAAAGACCTTGGCGCATATCAGACAAAATCTCTTTCACTTAAAAGAAGAATAGTTAACGGGATTTTAAACCGATATCTAACTCCGATTTTTTTGTAGATTTGGGAATAACAATTAAACCAGATCCGCCATGCTCAGAAAAATCATTTTACCATCATTCTTCTTATTCCTTCTTCTCGGTAGTGTAATAGTTACCGCTCAGGAAGTGACAACAAAAACAAAACTTATAAAGACATCCGCATTCAAACATACTGATGTAGGGAACCCTGCCATTGCAGGTACCATATTGGCTATGAAGGACGGGTTCGATATAACAGCCGGAGGTGCCGATATCTGGGGCGTTAAGGACGAGTTTAATTTTTTTTATTTAGAAAAGACCGGCGACTTTGACATTGCAGCAAAAATCGAAAGTCTTTCAACACCACATCTTTATACAAAAGCCGGATTAATGGCGCGTGAAGATCTTACTGCCGGAAGCCGGCATATCTTCTTCCAGCTTTTCCCCGACAACAAGGCCCGGAATAAAAACAACGGAGGCTTTGAGTATCAGTATCGTCTGCAGAAAGATGGAGAGATGAGAGCAATTTATCCCGCCCGTTTTGACGGCACTCCTGAATTTCCCGTCACTTTTCCAAACACATGGATAAGACTTAAGAGGGTAGGAAATCTCTTCACAGGTTATACGGGAACAGATGGCATAACATGGAAAGAATATACATCTTTCACACTTGATCTGACACAGAAAGTTTATCTCGGACCGGCTATTACATCGCATAATAAGACAGAAGCAGCAACTGCAAAATTCAGGAATATCTGCTTTATTGTCAAATAACCCGGCTGGCTAAAATGAGAATTCATCACCTTGCAATATGGACAACCGATTGAAAAGCAGGAAAACATGAAATGAAAAAGATAGCGGCGATAATTCTTGAAAACGACAAAGGAGAGTTCCTGCTCGCCCTGCGCGACGATAAATCGTGGATCCCCTTTCCTAATCACTGGGATCTCATCGGCGGACATGTTGAGGAGGGCGAAACACCAGAACAGGCTCTTGTAAGGGAAATTAAAGAGGAACTCGATATTGAGATTCCGGGTTATACTTTTTATAAAGAAGTGCACTGTAAAACGGGTGATGTTTACGAGAATATCAAGTATATCTACACCGGGAAAATCAATATTCCTATCGAAGAAATTACGCTTCTTGAGGGACAAAGAGCTCAGTACTTCAAACCGGAAGAGATCCCGAATGTTCTTTTTGCCAATATTATAGGTTCGATAATTATCGAATATATTCGTCACAAATATCAAAATGAAACAAAAATCTGAAACTCTATGAAACGCATCATCCTGGTCATGTTACTGATTTTACCGGCAACTCTGATCTACTCTCAAAAAAAAGGCAAGACTGAAGCTGACAGTAAATATATGAGGCTCGTGCCGGGTTCCGAAAAATCACCATTCAAAAGGATAGAGTTGTTTTCTGATGTCGACAGCTCATGGAACAAATGGAAGTTAAGGGGTTACAACTATGGATTTAACCGCGAGCTTACCCCGATGTACACCTATGTTAACGGTATAATTGCCACTCCGTATATGATTCAGGTAAGAGGAAATGAAATTGAAAAGAATAAGAAACGGTGGGGCTACCATGTCTTTGAAGGTTACGCCC
This sequence comes from Bacteroidales bacterium, assembly GCA_038207725.1. GTDB lineage: Bacteria > Bacteroidota > Bacteroidia > Bacteroidales > VadinHA17 > LD21. Next base: position 5,014 of record JBBQZN010000044.1, read on the forward strand.
GTGATGATATCTCCCGTATAACCATGCTGGTGAACAAACACACAGAGGAAGATAAACCTCTGGCTGAACTCTACTATTACGGATCAGTATACGGGCATTCTGAGGCCGCTTACAACTGGTTTCGCATCGGATCTGATGTTCGCCAGCACTCATACATGTTCAGTCGCGACAAGGCCATATTCTACGGTTCGCTTAAACTGACAAATGTGCTTACCCTCGGAAACATCGGAAAAGATAACCTCCAGCCTGAAAAACCGAAAGGCGATGATGAAGCAAATTATATTGAAGATGCAAAACATGTAAATTTCAAGGAACTGAAATCTGCCGGTGACGGGACAATTTTTTATGATAAGGATAATCATATAGTTGTAATCAAAATCAATGGAGAATGGATGAAACTTGCAGTTGAGCCATTGCCTGCCAACATTATATATGATTTTAAATAGGTATTAATGAAAAGTGTAATTATTAGAAATGCAGTACTCATTTCACCTCTGATCCTGGCATGCTGCAACAGTTCAGAAGTGAAAAGGAATGCTGAGAATAGACCAAATATCCTTATTGCCATGGGAGATGATATTTCATCTCCTCACATGAGTGCTTATGGCTGTAAGTTTGTCAGAACACCTGGTTTTGACAGGGTTGCCCGGGAGGGGATTCTTTTCAATAATGCCTATACTCCCAATGCAAAATCCTCTCCCTCAAGAGCATGCTTTCTGACTGGACGAAACAGCTGGCAGCTTGAAGAGGCCTGCAATCATGTTCCTTTCTTCCCTATGAAATTTACAACATTTATGGAAGCACTCGGCAAGAATGGCTATAATGTCGGATACACTGCAAAAGGATGGGCCCCGGGCACTGCTGTTGACAGTTCTGGTAATCCTCGGGAGCTTACAGGAAAAGTGTTTAATTCCAGAAAGACCACTCCCCCGGCTTTTGGCATGTCAAAAATGGACTATGCTGCGAATTTCGAGGATTTTCTTAATTCAGGTGATGGGGCAAAACCATTCTGTTTCTGGTACGGATCTACCGAACCACACCGGGCATATGAGTACGGTTCAGGGGTTGGCAAGGGAGGCAAAAAACTTTCTGATGTATTGAATGTGTATGAATTCTGGCCCGACAATGATACTGTGCGAAACGACATTCTTGATTATGCATTTGAAATTGAGTATTTCGATAATCATCTGGTAAAAATGCTTGACCTTCTTGAAAAAAGAGGCGAACTTGAAAACACAATAGTAATAGTCACTGCCGATAACGGAATGCCATTCCCACGGGTAAAAGGAATGGCTTATGAATATGCCAACCATATGCCAATGGCAATAATGTGGGGAAAGGGAATAAAGAATCCCGGAAGGATCTTAAACGATTATATCAGTTTTATCGACATTGCTCCCACACTTCTTGAAACAGCAAGTGTTAAGGTATCGGAAAGTGGAATGCAGCCGGTACAGGGCAAAAGTTTTACAAATCTTTTTTACTCACGGAAAAACGGAAAAATTGACCTTACCCGTGATCATGTTTTGATAGGACAGGAAAGGCATGACGTGGGACGACCTGATGATGCCGGATACCCGATTAGGGGTATAGTGAAAGATGGCTATTTCTATATCAGAAACTATAAGCCTGATCGCTGGCCCGCAGGAAATCCGGAAACAGGGTATCTGAACACGGATGGTAGTCCGGCAAAAACCCTGATTCTTAATATGAGACGAAGTGGCCGGTCGAAAAAATTCTGGGACCTGAGCTTTGGAAAAAGAGCAGAGGAAGAGTTGTACAAAATTATTACTGATCCACAATGCATGAACAATCTTGCCGGTAAACCGGAATTAAACTCTCTTAAAAATACTCTTTCAGCACAGATGGAAAAAGAACTGCTTGAACAGTCAGATCCCAGGATGCTGGGCAATGGCGATATATTTGATAAGTACCCGTATTCAGAGGAAAAGATAAGAGATTTCTATAACAAATTTATAAGGGGTGATTTAAACAATAGATCTGCCGGCTGGGTCGATTCAACAGATTTTGAAACAATTATTAACTAAATATAATTACCTGATATGAAAATACTTAAGAATTGCCTTCTGCTCTTATTGTTAATAGCAGGAGTTACCGTAAATGCTCAGAAAGCAAGTCTGAGTTCGCCCGATAATAAAGTTGTCGTTACAATCAATAACGATGAACTGCTTACCTATTCAGTTACATTCAATGAAAAACCAGTTGTGAACAGCTCTCGATTGGGATTTGAGTTTAAGGACGAACCCGCTATGTCGGGGAACTTTACAATTGCCGGTCAGTCGCTGAAGAATTTAAATGAAAAATGGATCCCTGTTGTAAAATCAAAACATGCTGAAATAGTAAATAACTACAATGAACTTACGGTTTCACTGAAAGAAAAATCAGCTCCGATGAGACAGCTTGAACTTTTTGTAAGAGCTTACAACGATGGGGCAGCATTCAGGTTCAAACTATCAAGGGCTGCCAAAGCTGGTGACAGACAGATTATTAAGGAATTAACAACATTCAATATTCCGGGTGATCCTAAGGCCTGGGTTGTAGAATATGGAGGATATGCCTCATCAAATGAGTCTGAGTTTATCGAACATCCTTTGAGTTATGTAAATGAGAAGACAATTGCCGGAATGCCTTTCCTGATGGATTATGGAAACAGCTTATGGGTTGCAATTACTGAGGCAAAGATTGACAATTATCCGGCTTTTTATATCGGCACAAATGGAACTACTAATCAGTTAACTACTAAACTTGTACCTGTTCCCGGCGAACTTGAAAACGGAGTTAAGGCCCGATTCAGTGATGAAGTTTATACTCCATGGCGTGTTTTAATGATAGGAGAAACGCCGGGTACTCTTATTGAATCGGAGATAATCCAGAACCTCAACGACCCTTGTGCAATTAAAGATCCTTCATGGATAAAACCGGGGATGTGCGCATGGGACCACTGGTGGAGCGGCGAGGTAAAAATGGAGATGCCTGTAATTAAACAATATATTGACCTTGCTTCTGAAATGGGCTGGCCTTACATGCTTGTAGACTGGCAATGGTATGGCAAATTCAACACTCCTGAAGCCGATATAACCAGATGGGCTCCACAGATCAATATGCCTGAGATAATCGAATATGCCAAATCGAAGAAAGTTAAGATTATTGTCTGGCTTTACTCAAGCGATGTAAACCGAAATTCCGCATATAAAAAGGCTTTCCCCCTCTACCACGAATGGGGAATTGCAGGGATCAAGATCGATTTCATGGACCGCGATGACCAGTATATGGTTAACTGGTATCATGATATTATTAAATGTGCTGCTGATAACCAGCTTCTGGTCGATTTTCACGGGGCATATAAACCCGATGGTATAATACGCACCTGGCCCAATATGATAACGCGTGAGGGTGTAATGGGAAATGAATATTACAAATTCTCCAATAAAATGAGCCCTGAGCATAATGTGAAACTTGCCTTTACCCGCATGCTGGCCGGACAAATGGATTATACCCCCGGGGCCTTTCTGAACGTAACTAAAGAGCAGTTCAAACAACAGACTCCTGCAATTGTCTGGAACACCCGTGCTGCTGAACTATCAAAATTTGTTATTTATGAGAGTCCGCTTACAGTCGTCTGCGATCATCCCGACAATATACTGAATCAGCCCGGAGCCGATTTCCTTAAAATTGTTCCTACAACATGGGATGATATTAAATTTATTGCTGGCTATCCGGGCGATTATGTGGCTATAGCAAAACGAAGTGGCGAAAAGTGGTTCATTGGTGTCATGAATAACAGTATCGGAAAAACCGTCGAACTCAAATTTGACTTTCTTCCTTCAGGAAACTATGAAGCAGAGATCTGGTCCGATGGAAAAAATGCTGACACAGATCCAAAAGAGATAAAGAAATCTGTAACAACATTAAAATCAGATGTTTTATTAAAAGTCAAAATGGCTCAAAACGGTGGATTTGTTGCAATTTTAAAGAGAAAATAAGAATAAAATGAGTATCGGAAATAAATAATAAAAAGCAAAATACAATATAACAATAGACTTATAATATTAATTATCAGATATTTACATTTAGATCCAAATACCCCCTTTCCCGTTTCCCCCAAGGGGGAAAGGCTCTGTTTGGTGCTGGGTCCTCTCCTATTAAATATTTATGATTTTATTCATGATTCCCGATAGTCATTTAAAAATATAGAAGTTATGAAAAAAATGTTTCCATTGTTTATAGCTTTTCTGTTACTTAATATCTCTCTTTTAGAAGGGCAATCATTTCTTACTGCCGATGATCACCTCATAAACGGATACACTAAAAAAATTGCCGGACTTGACTATGAGTATCAAGCCTGCATCCCGGGACTTCATGCCAATTTTCTGATGAGGGCTCTTAACGGTAAGGATTATGTTGAATGGGAAACAGATAAAGTACCCTCAGGAATTAAAAAGAAGTATGCAACATTCATCTGGGTTGCAGCCATCGGCTCCAGTCCGGGCAGGGCAAGAATGGATCTGAAAGCCGGCGATAATTACAATTATGAATTCTACACCGACGGACGGAAAGCGTGGTGGTATATGCCATTCAAAAAAGAAGTTAAAACCGGTGTCACGCTGAATGCATTTCCGGCTATAATGAAAAAAGGAAACACAGAAGTTCAACTCGTTGAAGCCGGCATCTATTACTTTGGACAAAAGGCTGATGCAAAGATCTTTGCCAATGGTAAACTGCTTGAAAATGTAACGCTTAACTTTGGTTACAATACAGTAAACCTTGGTCTTCCTCCTGTTTCAAAACCTTCGAAGATTGAACTAAAAGTTACTGCAGGCGATTTCTCATTTAAAAATACCGTAACCCTCAATCCCGTAAAGAAATGGAAGATCAGCTTCATTCAGCATTCACATACCGACATTGGCTATACCAGATCCCAGACAGAAATTCTCGCTGAACATCTGAGATATATTGACTACGCCCTTGACTATTGCGATGCCACCGATAACTATCCCGAAAGTGCAAAATTCAGATGGACCTGTGAGGCATCGTGGCCTGTTGATGAATATCTTAAATGCAGACCGCAGAGCCAGATAGAGCGTTTACTTAAACGAATAAAAGAGGGCCGGATAGAGGTCACCGGAATGTATTTCAACTTTGATGAGATTCCTGATGAAAAGATACTTGCTGCTTCCCTGAAAGCCATTGGCAGAATAAAATCAAAGGGAATTCCGGTTAAAGTGGCTATGCAGAACGATGTGAACGGTATCGGATGGTGTATGAACGATTTCTTTAACCAGACCGGAATAAAATACCTCAACATGGGAACCCACGGTCATCGTGCACTCATATGTTTTGATATTCCCACAATGTTCTGGTGGCAATCGCCTTCAGGAAAAAAGATTCTGACATTCAGGGCCGAGCATTACATGACCGGAAACACAGTTCTTGAAATGCAGAGTGGCGACCTCAACCGCTTCAAAAACAAGCTGATGAATTATCTGCTAAGTCTCGATGCTAAAAAATATCCCTTCAATGAAATGGCTATCCAGCACTCCGGATATTTAACCGATAACTCTCCCCCATCCTCAATAGCCAGCGACCTCATAAAACAATGGAATGAAATCTATGTCTGGCCACAGCTTACAACCTCAACAACAGAGGAATTCTTTGCAGGAATGGAAAAATCGCACGGTAACGAGTTCCCGGTAATCAGAGGAGCATGGCCTGACTGGTGGACTGACGGATTCGGAGCTTCTGCCCGCGAAACAGCCGCCACAAGAATAGCCTCTTCAGGATTGATGGCTAATGTTTCGGGACTTGTAATGGCCTCAGCCTGGGGAATGAAACTTCCTGAAAATATAAATTACAAGATTGATCTTGCCGACAACGCTCTGCTCTTTTATACCGAGCATACAACAGGATATTCAGAGAGTGTGCGTGAACCATACGGTCAGCAGACAATGCAACAGAGGGCGCTGAAGGAATCATATGCATGGGAAGCCAATCGTCGTACCGCTTCAATAGGTGAAGAAACTATGGGACTCCTTCAGAGCAGTTTTTTAAGAGAGAAAGAGCCTTCTCTGCTTGTTTTCAATACCTTAACCTGGCCACGATCAGGTCTGGCTACAGTATATATTGATCATCAGATCATTCCAAGGGGAAAAATTCCCGGAATATTTGAAAGTGATGGAACCCGCCTGCCAGTTCAGGCACTGGCTCACCGCTCTGATGGCACAACCTGGGCAATATGGATTAAGGATATTCCGGCTTTCGGGTATAAAAAATACACAATCAGGGCAATTGATGCCGCTGCTTCTTTTTCAGTAAAAAACAAGTCGCTGAACCTTGAAAACAAGTGGTACAAAATAAGCGCTGATGCTTCCAAAGGTGTTATTAAATCATTGTATGACAAGGATCTTTCCCTTGAACTTCTTGATCCGGAAAGCCCATACAAAATGGGCGAATTCATCCTCGAGGAACTTGGAAACAGGTCGCAGATGGAGAGAAAGAAGCTCGATGACTATAAAAGAACACCGCTCGACACAGTCTGGTTTGATTCATATTCTGAAGGTGAAATCTGGAACAGTATCAGGTTCTATGGTGAGTCGGCCACTGCAGTGAATCCGAAAGGCTTTTCAATCGAATTAAGATTGTTCAACACCGAAAAACGTCTCGATCTGGCATGTTCAATAACAAAGAAAAGTATAATCTCCCCCGAGAGTTTCTATATAGCATTCCCGTTGAAGCTTAATGATGGAAAACATTATACGGAAGTTCCCGGAGGGGTAATTGAAGCCGGAAAAGATCAGATAATAGGTTCTTCAAATGACTGGTATACTGTTCAGAATTTCACTTCGGTAAGGAATGGAACTTCCCAGGTTGTCATGGGTTGTGCTGAAATGCCTCTCATGCAGTTTGGGGCAATTAACACAGGCAGATATAAAGCAGGTGCCTTGCCACAGACAACAAACATATTCTCATGGCCAATGAATAATTACTGGGTAACAAACTTCAACGCCGATCAGCGCGGTGGTCACAACTGGACATATTATCTGACCTCTTCCGCTGATAATTCAAATGGATTTGCAAGCAGATTCGGATGGGGCTGTCGTGTTCCATATCTGACCCGCATATTGCCGGGAGAAGGAACGGGAATAAACAAAACAGAAGGTTCACTTATTAACGGATGGCCCTCAAACCTTGTTCTTATAAGCGCTGAACCTTCAGATGACGGAAAAACTGCGGTTCTTCACCTGCGTGAGACAGATGGAAAAATGGCCATTCTGAATCTCAAAAGCGGCATTACCGGGCAAGCTCTCTCCGCAACCGAAGTGGATGCAACAGGAGAACCCGTACAGAACCCTGCAGCTAACATCGGACCGCTTGAATCAAAGTTTTTCAGAATTACCTTTTAATAAATATAAAGCTAAATGAATCTGATATAAATGAACCGGAGAAACTTTATAAATAGAAGCACACTTGTGACTGCCGGCACATTCCTTACTGGCAGGATTTCAATGTTTCCGGCACCGCTGACATTTACAGAAGCATGTGAAAAGCCATTTGGCCTTTATGAACTATTCCGGAATCCTGCACTCAATTACCATCCATATGTCAGATGGTGGTGGAACGGAGACAAGGTAGAAGCTAAAGAGCTTATAAGAGAACTGCATCTGCTTAAAGAGGCAGGGATAGGTGGTGTTGAGATTAACCCTGTCGAATTCCCAAAAAGATCCGAAGGTGATGATCTCGGGAAACCTTCACTGAAATGGCTTAGCGAGGAATGGATAGAGATGCTCGCGCTTACCTTCAAAGAAGCAAAATCACTCGGACTTACCTGCGATCTTATTGTTGGCTCAGGATGGCCATTCGGTGCCGAGTATCTTCAGGGAGAAGACCGGTCGCAGGTCGTTGTCATTGCTGTTAAGAAAATAACAGGTCCGGCCGATTATGAAATATCGCAATTTGAAATATTGAAAGAGGGAGATCCGGCAGTAAGTTCACCCTATCCGGGCAGGACAATGAAAATACTTTCACTCAAACTTATACCCGATCCGCTTAACAACATTAGTAGTGCAACTGACCTTAGTGAACAGATTAATAATGAAGTAATTAAATTTTCTCTTCCTGCAGGGAAACATGCCCTCTATGCTCTTATTAAGATTGAAGGTTTCATGCAGGTTATCAATGGAGCGCCGGGTGCAACCGGACCTGTTCTCAATCATTATAACCAAGAGGCAGTAAAGAAATATCTGAACAGAATGTCTTCGGCTATTGAATCAAAAACAGGAAAACTCTCAGTTCATATCCGTGCGCTTTTCACTGACTCGCTTGAACTTGAAGGGGCAAACTGGTTTGAAGGGATGATGGATGAGTTCATGAAAAGAAGAGGTTACGATATATTCCCATGGCTCCCCTTTGTACTTTTCAAAACAGGCGCAATGGGAAATATTACCGATTTAAAATACGGGGCTTCAGTGTCGCCGGAACTTGAAAGGGAGATCTGCCGCATGAGATATGATTTTGAGATCACAAAGGCAGAGCTTCTTGAAGAAAGATTCATAAAACCTTACACTGCGTGGTGCAAAGAGCTCGGGGTAAAATCGCGCGCTCAGGCTTACGGGCGTGGCTTCTTCCCCCTCGAAAGCAGCTTTGATTATGATATTCCTGAAAGCGAATCATGGACAATGAACTACCTTAAACATAAGGTGGGAGAAGAAATGCCAGAGGATGATTACAGGCGGGGCAGGGCTTATACAATGGTTAATAAATATGTTTCATCTGCGGCAAACCTTACGGGGAAAAGACTTGTCAGCTGTGAGGAAATGACAGATACCTATACCGTGTTCAATACAACTTTTGAGAATCTGAAGATAGGTGGAGACCAGAGTGCAATAACAGGTGTTACACATTCGGTATTTCATGGTTTCAATTACTCTCCTCCCGAAGCACCATATCCGGGATGGCTCAGATATGGTGGATATTATAACGAGCAGAATACCTGGTGGCCTTGGTTTCATCTGTACAATGAGTATAAAGGCCGGATGTCGGCACTCCTGCAGCATGTTACAATGTACACCGATATAGCAATTCTGCCTCCTCAGGAAGATATGTGGAGTCTTATCGGATCGCAGATGGAACCCTTCCCCTCGATGACACATGTTGAATACATGACACTGGTGTGGGAGGCAATTAATAAGAACGGCAGTGGGTGTGATTATGTCTCTGAGAGGTTGATCAGAAATGCGGAGATAAAGGATGGTTTTATGTTTTATGGTCCGCGAAAATACAAAACCCTTTTCCTGGTACAGGTCGATAGCCTTGATCCGGCAACGGCAAAGAAGCTGCTTGAATTCGTTGAAAAAGGAGGAAGGATATTCTGTATTGAATCGGTTCCCGGGAAATCCCTGGGATGGAAGGACTATGCTTCAAAAGACATAGAAGTTCAGGTCTGTATTGAAAAAATGAAATTCTGGCCCGATCGTTTCATTTTGCTTAAGAAGCCTGAGAAGAACTTTATAGGCTGGTATCAGAAGGTGCAGAAGGAGTATCAGATAAAACCATATTTGAATATTGAAAAACCTGATCTGTATGTTTATCAGAACAGATATCTGGCAGATGACGGATCAGAGATGCTATTCCTGATAAATTCTCATATTCATAATTCACATCAGACAAGGGTTACGTTTTCCTCTGAGATGACACGTGGAAAATTCGGCTGGATCTGGAATGCCGAAACCGGCGAACGTTTCAGGGTAACCCTTTCAAAGGAAAATTCTATTGATCTCGATCTTGGTCCGGCTGAATCGCTCATCTTCATTTTCGATAAAAATAAAAACGGTGCTGTATGGAATCCGCTGCCGGCTGCCGGCTCTTCCATAATAGAGATAAATACGGGTTGGAAAGCTGAATTCAGGCATTGCCGTGACGGTTCTGTAAAAGTCTTTTCTATTGGAAATCTTCAGGATACAAAAGAGATCCCCGGGTTTGTAAGCTTCGCAGGAACTATAACTTACACCAATACTTTTAATTCTGATGATCCGGAAAATATTATAATAAACCTTGGAAAGGTATATGGCATTTCGGAGCTTAAAATAAATGGTCAAAAGTGCAGCACAAAGTGGTATGGCAGAAGGATAGATTCTATAGGAAAATACCTCGTGAAAGGAACAAACACAATAGAGATTCTGGTTGTTACTTCAATGGGAAACTATATGAAATCTTTAACAGACAATCCAATTGCCCAGTACTGGACCAACGAAAAGACAAAGACCCAGCCGCTGCATCCTACCGGACTCATAGGGCCTGTTACAATCTATAGAAATTAATATTACATTTGCAAAACATTTCTTCCGTTTCAGTGTTTTATATTAGATGAAAAAGACAGTTTCAATATTCTTCACACTGGTAATTCTGCTTGCAGGAACTCATCTTACTGTTGCTACACATTTTTGCGGAGGCCACCTAGCTGCATCTAAAATTTCTTTATCCGGCAAGCTTGCTTCGTGCGGAATGGAAGGAAGTAAAAACAGCTGCCCCATATCCGGTAAAACACTAAACAGGCATTGCTGTGAAGACAAGGCAACAACAGCAGGCACTGTTAATATTTTCACAGATCCCGTTTCATTAGTTAAGTTTAGTGAAGACAATAATCCCAAAATCAGCTATTTAACAATCGCATCACTGTTTCATTCAGAAACAATATATAAACCATTATTCACAAGTGTCAATCCTCCGGGATATTACAGGGCCGAAAAGGTCCTCCCTGAAGTTATTTGTGTTTTCCGTATTTGAAATCCCGTCTTGTTGCTTACTCTGCAAATGACATACTATGCTCATTTGTATCTCTTTGTTTATAATTTTTTCTTTAATAATTTCTAACTAAATTTTCATCGCTATGAAAACATTAAGATTATTTATATCAGTAGTATTAATTTCTCTTCTGGGATTAAACTTATCGGCTCAGGCGCAGGGCGCAAAGAGTGCCGGTACTACCAAAACAGAAACCATGAAAGTATGGGGAGCCTGCGGAATGTGCAAAGACCGCATAGAAAAGACAGCTAAGGCAGAAGGCGCAACAAGTGCCGCCTGGGATTCAAAAACCCAGATGCTCACTGTTTCTTTTGATGCTTCAAAGACAAGTGTCGATGCCCTTGGAAAGAAGATTGCTTCGGTAGGCCATGATACTGAAAAGTACAAAGCACCGGATGATGCTTATGCAAAACTTCCGGGTTGCTGCCATTACGACAGAGCAAAATAATTAATGCACTTTATACCGGGTCAGACGATGCAATAAGATCTCCGGCCCGGTTATAATTAACTTATCATGTTCAACAAACTAGTAAAATATTTCCTCGAAAACAGGCTGATAACTTTTATTCTCCTGATCTCATTTATTGTAATGGGTCTTGTAACCATGCCCTTCGATCTGAAATCAGGATTACTGCCAAGGAATCCTGTGCCGGTTGATGCCATTCCTGATATTGGCGATAATCAGCAGATTGTAGCCACTGAATGGATGGGCCGTTCCCCAAAAGACATACAGGATCAGATAAGTTATCCGCTTACAACAGCATTACTTGGCATTCCGGGTGTTGAGACCATCAGAAGTACATCAATGTTCGGCATGTCGTTCATCTACATTATTTTTAAAGATAATGTTGAATTCTACTGGAGCCGGTCAAGGATTCTTGAAAAGCTAAACTCCCTTCCGTCAGGTACTTTGCCTGCAGGGGTTCAGCCTTCTCTTGGTCCTGATGCAACGGCACTCGGGCAGATTTTCTGGTACACACTTGAAGGTCGCAATCTCAGAACAGGAGAACCTTCTGGTGGCTGGGATCCACAGGAACTTAAAACAATTCAGGATTTTTATGTAAAATACAGTCTTTCAACGGCAGAAGGTGTTTCGGAAGTTGCCTCTGTCGGCGGATTCGTGAAAGAATATCAGGTCGACCTCGATCCTGATGCTCTCAAGGCTTTTAATGTTTCTGTAATGGATGTTATGAATGCCGTTAAAAACAGCAACCTCGACATCGGTGCCGAAACAATTGAGCTTAATAATGTAGAGTATATAATCCGTGGACTGGGTTATGTAAAGAGTCTGAATGATCTTGAATTATCAGTGGTTACTGTCCGTAATAACATTCCTGTCCGCATCAAAGATGTGGCTAAGGTATCATTTGGTCCGGCGCCGCGACGGGGTGGTCTTGACAAATCGGGTTCTGAAGCTGTCGGTGCGGTGGTTGTGGCCAGGTACGGCTCAAATCCCATGGATGTAATTAACAATGTAAAGGATAAGATTAAGGAGATTGAGTCCGGGTTGCCGCAAAAAACCTTACCCGATGGTACTGTTTCAAAGGTAACTTTAGTTCCGTTTTATGACAGAACAGGCTTGATAAAGGAGACGATAGGCACACTTGAATCAGCGCTGTCGCATGAGATCCTCATAAGCATAATTGTGATCATAGTACTGGTACTAAATATGAGAGCTTCGCTAATTGTAGCAGGGTTGTTGCCAATAGGCGTACTAATGACATTTATCCTTATGCGCTTCTTTGGAATAGACGCAAATATCGTAGCCCTGTCTGGTATTGCAATTGCCATCGGAGTTATGGTAGATATTGGCATCGTGGATGTTGAGAATATTCTCCGACACCTTGAGTTGCCTGAGAATAAAGGAATACGGGGAAAGAAGCTTATGGATGTAATTTACCTGGCAACAACCGAAGTCAGAACTGCTGTAGTAACATCTATAGCAACAACTATTGTAAGTTTCCTTCCGGTTTTTGCAATGCAGGCACAGGAAGGGAAACTGTTTCATCCTCTTGCATTTACAAAGACATTTGCACTTCTCTCAGCATTTATCCTGGGAATAGTTGTCCTGCCAACTCTTGTTCATATTTTCTTTAATATATCTTTCAACAAGAAGAAAATAAAGAGAATATGGAATAGTCTTCTCATTGCTGCCGGTCTGATCTTTGCTCTTTACTGGCATATGTGGCCAGCCCTCGCAATATCTGCTGTTGGAATAAATAACCTTTTTGATTACAAATGGTCAGGGAAAAAAATTGAGATTCCAAACTATATAAACATATTCATAACAGTACTCTTTGCAACATGGTATCTGGCTCTTGAGTGGCTTCCTCTTGGTGCGCATAACAGCGAATTTGTCAATTTCCTTTTTGTTGCAGGAATTATATCTGTAATTCTGTTTGCCCTGATGTCGCTGGTCCATTTTTATGAAGACATACTTCGCTGGGCATTGCGGAATAAATGGAAGTTTCTTTTGATTCCGGCATCCACATTGATTTTCGGCGCATTTGTATGGCGGGGTATCGGAAAGGAGTTCATGCCTTCTCTGAACGAAGGGTCATTTCTTCTCATGCCAACCAGCATGCCTCATTCCGGCATTCAAATGAATCTCGGATATATTGAAACACTCGACAAACGCCTGTCTGCCATCCCCGAAGTGGAAGTTGCCGTGGGCAAGTGGGGCCGTGTTAACTCGGCTCTCGATCCTGCTCCTGTTCAGATGTTCGAAAATACAATCAACTACCGCCCCGAGTATATTCTCGATGAAAACGGCCACAGGATGCAGTTTAAGGTTGACAAGAAAGATAATTATATATTGAAAGGCAATTCAACATATAACCCTGATAACCAGCCATTCAGAATCATTCCTGCTGATAGCCTTATTCCAGATAATAAAGGAGAATATTTCCGCCAGTGGAGACCGGAAATCAAAAAGCCACAGGATATCTGGAACGAAATAGTAAAGGTGACCGATATTCCCGGTCTGACATCTGCACCAAAGCTTCAACCTATTGAGACCCGCCTGGTAATGCTTTCAACCGGAATGCGTGCGCCAATGGGTTTAAAGGTGTACGGACCCGATCTTAATACTATTGAAGAAGCCGGGTTGCAGTTTGAAAAAGCGTTGAAAGAGGTGCTATCGATAAAATCTTCTGCTGTCTTTTATGATCGCGCAGTAGGTGCTCCCTATCTTGAGATAAATCTGAAGCGTGAAGCAATGGCCCGTTACGGTATGAGTGTCAGTAATGTTCAGGAAATTCTTCAGGTGGCTGTTGGAGGTATGGTTCTCTCAACTTCTGTTGAAGGCCGCGAAAGGTTTCCTCTAAGAGTCAGATATGCCCGTGAACTACGTGATAATCCGGAGGATATAAAGCGAATCCTGGTTCCGGCAATGAACGGGGTACAGATTCCGCTTGGCGAAATTGCTGATATTGAATATACCCGCGGAGCTCAGATGATACGAAGCGAGAATACATTCCTTGTTGGATTTGTAATTTTCGACAAGATTGAAGGAAAAGCTGAAGTTGATGTTGTTGAGGAAGCAGCCGGAATAATAAAGGGAAAGATTGACTCAGGGGAGCTGAAGCTGGCCCCCGGAGTTACTTATAAATTTGCCGGAAACTACGAAAATCAGATAAGGGCTTCAAAGAGACTCGCAATTGTGATTCCTATTAGTCTGATACTTATTTTCCTGTTATTGTATTTCCAGTTCCGCACAGTTACAGCATCGTTAATACATTTCTCAGGTGTCTTCGTTGCTTTCTCAGGAGGGTTCATAATGCTATGGCTCTATGGCCAGGACTGGTTCATGAATTTTTCAGTTGCAGGGCTGAATCTCCGCGATATGTTCCAGATGCACCCGATAAACCTCAGCGTGGCAGTCTGGGTAGGATTTATTGCACTGTTCGGAATTGCAACAAACGACGGGGTTATTATGGGTACCTATATTCACCAGGTTTTCGAAGATCTGAAACCTTCAACTGTCCATGATGTGCGTGAGGCTGTTGTTCTTGCCGGGAAAAAACGTGTTCGTCCGGCCATGATGACAACTGCGGTGGCCGTGATAGCTCTGCTTCCTGTTCTTTCATCAACCGGAAAAGGAGCCGACATAATGGTTCCGATGGCCATACCCGCTTTCGGAGGGATGATCATACAGGTAATGACAATTTTCGTCGTTCCTCTTTTCCAGGCAATGTGGAGAGAAGGAGCTGTAAAAAGGAAAGGCAAAGTTGCGACTCAGTCTATACATAATAACTCTGAAGATGAAAATTAAACAATATAAGAGTCTGCTCGTTGCATTGATTGCAATAGTAATCAACATCGCAGGCAACAGTCAGCAGTATCCCGATTCACTGCTGCGTTATCTGGAAATCGCAGCTGAGAACAATCCTGCAGTGAGGCAGAAGTTCAGTGAATATCAGGCTGCGTTGCAGAAGGTTCCTCAGGCGGGCTCTCTTGCCGATCCCGAACTAACTCTGGGGGTATTCCTTAAACCCATGGAGCTTGCCAGCGGGAATCAGGTGGCAAATCTGAGATTAATGCAGATGTTTCCATGGTTCGGGGTTCTGAAAAATGCCAGAGACGAGATGAGCCTGATGGCAAATGCAAAGTTCGAACTTTTCCGCGATGCCAGACTGCAGATCTATTATGATGTTCAGCGTACCTGGTATGAATTATACAAGGGTCAGAAGGGAATCTCTGCTTCAGAGGAAAATCTGGAGATCCTGAAAACGATTGAACGACTTGCTGTTGTCAGGCTTAGTGCAGCTCCCTCAGGAAGCGGATCACCGTCAGGTTCAGGTATCGCTTCTGTTTCTGCAAGTGAAAATGGCAGTGTCGGCAGTTCCGGTATGCAGGGCATGAATTCCGCGCAGGCCGGAAGAGTCTCTGCACCAGCAAGTCAGGCCAGTTCTTCAATGCAGCAGGGCTCAATGGGATCATCATCGTCAGGGTCCGCACTTGCTGAAATATACAGAATACAGATTGAGGCTGGAGAGCTTGAAAACAATATAGCTGTTTTGAAAAACCAGGAAAGAACTGTACTGGCTTTGTTCAATAGCTATCTGAACAGAAAGCCTCTTTCACCGGTCATTACTGTAGAGAGTGTTTCAATTGACTCCCCTGCCTTTAACTTGTCAGCTGTTTCTGATAGTATTATTGCAAAAAACCCAATGCTGATTATGCTTCAGCGTGAAAAAGAGTCACTCGAAGCAAGGAAGAAAATGGTAAACGGCATGGCTTATCCTATGGTTGGGCTGGGTCTTGACTATTCTGTTATACGCAGAAATGAAATGTCAATCTCACCGATGAACGGGAATGACATGCTTATGCCTATGGTGACCGTTACTTTACCAATTTACAGGAAGAAGTATAATGCAATGCAATCCGAAGCTGAATTCCTTAAAACGGCTACCAGCTATAACTATCAGGCTACTGCCAATTCTTTGCAGACAGAGTATTACCAGGCAGTTCAGCTATATCAGGATTCGCAACGCCGGATTAAACTCTATGAAAATCAGTATCTTCTGGCTACTAAGTCATTTGACCTTGTTCTTAAAAGTTATTCAGCATCATCGTCTGAACTTACAGATGTTCTCAGGGTCCATCAACAGACTCTTGATTATAAACTTAAACAAATTGAAGCTGTGGCAGACTTCAATACTTCAGTTGCATGGCTGAAAAGACTAATGGCATATACAGATCTTAAATAAAAATAAACTAATGAAAAAACTTCAGTTATTCTCTAATAAATATGTGAATTACAGCCTTTTGCTGATACTCGGAATTTTTGTGGGGTGGCTCTTTTTTCATCCCTCAGAGCCAGTGGAAGAAAAGCCTGATCAACTATCGGTAGAGGTTCAGAAAACTATCTGGACATGTGCTATGCACCCCCAGATAAGGATGGAGGCTCAGGGCAATTGTCCGATCTGTGGAATGGAACTGATTCCTCTTGTTAAAAGCGGGGGCTCTTCAGTTGACCCCAATGCTGTTCATTTAAGCAAAGAGGCCGCTCAGCTGGCAAATGTTCTGACAACGGTTGTTTCAAAACAAAATCCACGGAAAGAGCTGCGTCTTTATGGCAAAATACAGGCTGATGAGAGACAGTTTCAAAATCTCGTTGCCCATATTCCGGGACGTATTGAACGGCTTCTGGTAAACTTTACCGGAGAAACGGTCACCAAAGGACAGGTACTGGCCCAAATCTATTCTCCGGAACTCATTACAGCTCAGCAGGAGCTGCTTGAGTCGGTAAAAACGAAACAGGCACAACCGGCAATTTACGAAGCAGCAAAAGAGAAACTCCATCAATGGAGGCTCACAGAAAACCAGATTTCAGCAATTGAAAATTCAGGATCAGCACAGGCAACTATTGACATTGTTTCGGGTTCAGCAGGAATTGTAATGTCGCGTCGGGTGAATGCCGGTGATTATGTCTCCACCGGAGCAGTTTTGTTCGAGATTGCCGATCTTTCAAAAGTATGGGTGCTTTTCGATGCCTACGAGGGCGATCTGCAGTTTTTATCCAAAGGTGAAAAAGTCTCATTTACGCTTCAGGCACTGCCCGGTAAGGATTTCTCTGGAAACATTGCCTTCATAGATCCTGTAATTGATCCCGTTACCAGAGTTGCCCGCGTTAGAGTTGAGGCAGCCAATCAATCAGGAAGTCTTAAGCCGGAGATGTTCGCTTCAGGGATTATTATGTCGTCACTTTCATCTTATCAGAATAGTATAATTATTCCACGAACGGCAGTTTTATGGACAGGCAAGCGTTCAATCGTGTATGTAAAACAGACTGCTGATGAGCCTGTTTTTAAAATGCGCAAAGTTATTCTTGGTCCGATGCTTGGAGAAAGTTATGTTATAACTGATGGTTTAACCGAAGGAGAAGAGATCGTTACAAGCGGAACCTTCAGTGTTGATGCAGCTGCACAGCTTGAAGGAAAACCAAGTATGATGAATCCGTCAAATGAAAAGCCCTCCGCCATATCCGGAATGGTTTTGTCTGAAATTACTTTCGGTGTATCTGGTAATTGTGATATGTGCAAAGAGAGGATTGAGAAAGCCGCACTATCGGTTAATGGTGCTAAAACTGCGTCCTGGGATGCCATTCAGAAGAAGGTGAAAATTGAATATAACTCAGAGGAAGCCAGTCCGGAAGATTTCCATCGTGCAATTTCAAAAGTGGGCCACGATACCGACCTGATGAAAGCTGATGATGAGGTTTACAAAGCACTTCCGGAGTGCTGTCTGTATAGAAAATAAAAAATTATTAGAAAATTCATGCCGGTAACACTATATTCTCTTTAGATTTCCTTTAGAATTAATAGCTTATCTTGCAGTATGAAAATCCTGATCATAGAGGATGAGTATGAACTCCTGATTGCCTTAAACAATTTTCTCGTTAAGGAGAATTTCATTTGTGAACTTGCCGGTAACTATTCAAATGCAGATGATAAACTGTCTGTAAATGAATATGATATAATACTTCTTGACATAACTTTGCCTGATGGAAATGGATTGAATCTTCTCAAAACTATAAAGAAACACCAGAAAAGAGCCGGGGTAATTATTACATCAGCCCGTAATTCACTCGACGATAAGATAATTGGACTAGACCTGGGTGCCGATGATTACATGACAAAACCTTTTCAGCTCTCAGAACTGAACTCGCGTATTAAAGCAATATTGAGAAGAAAACATTTCGACGGATCAAACATTCTGTCGTTTAATGAGATCTCTGTAAATACCGAAAGCAGGTCGGTAACTATTGGGGAACAGAAAATCGAGATGACAAAAAAGGAATATGATCTTCTTTTGTTTTTTATGATTAATAAAGAACGCGTACTTACCAGGGAGGCTATCTCGGAACATCTTTGGGAAGACAATATCGACATGGCCGACAACTTTGATTTCATATATACCCACCTCAACAATATCCGGAGAAAAATCAGGATTGCGGGAGGGAAAGATTATATAAAAACTCTATACGGGTTGGGTTACAAGCTTGCTGACAAATGAAATTTCTCACCAGGGTAAACCGGAACTTTTTAATACTTTTTGCACTTTTACTTGCAATGATTTCGGTATCGGGCTACTTGATTTTACATACTCTGATAATCAAAAGTACCAAAGAAGCCCTTCTTTCGAGGGAGCATTTCATTATTAAACAGATTGCCTCAACCGGCGAAATACCAAACCTTTATCCTGTAATTGAGGTTAATAAAACAGAGGATTATGTGAATCTTAAACCTTCTTTTAGCGAAATTGTGTTATTTAATGAATTGGAAAAAGAAAACGAGGTTTTTATCGAATACTCAGATAATGTAAAAATTTCAGGCAACTACTATACTATAAAACTGAGACAATCAACTTTTGAAAATGAAGATCTTGTACTGATTCTTGCACTCACGCTTTTCATATTGTTTCTATCTGCTTTTTTGATAACGTATCTCATTTCGAAAAAGCTTAATAAAACCGTTTGGGCTGATTTTGAACATAATCTGCATTTAATTGAAGCATTCGATCTGAATCATAAAACAGGCCTTTCGCTTCTGCAATCCCAGACAGATGAGTTTGAAAGGTTAAATAAAGCTGTTTCCGGACTCACTGAAAAACTAAGAACCGACTATCTTGCGCTTAAAGAGTTCACAGAAAATGCTGCTCATGAAATTCAAACGCCTCTGGCAATTGCTCTTTTAAACCTCGAAGAAATCCTTCAACAGGATTTGTCGCCCGATTCACTCAAAAAGGTTGTAAATTCAATTAATGCTATTAAACGCCTTTCTTCTCTCAACCAAAGTCTTATACTACTCACAAAAATAGAAAACAGGCAATTCGGGGCTGAAGAAAAACTAAATATTAATGATTTACTGAAGTATTATTTACAGGAATTCGAACCAATGTTCGACTCCAAAAACATTAAAACTGAACTTACCGAATCAGGAACTCTGTTCTTACAAATAAACAGGCAGCTTGCCGGAATATTTCTTTCAAATCTTCTGTCTAATTCAGTAAATCACAATGTTCAAAACGGGAAAATACTGGTTGTGGTTGACGGAAACAGTCTGAAGATAAGCAATACCGGACCTGATAACGATTTCAGCAATGAAAATATCTTCAACCGTTTTGTAAAAGGCCATCCAAAATCATTTGGCCTTGGATTGGCGATAGTTAAAAAGATTTGCGATACTCATAATCTTGATATACACTACACGAAGAGTGAGTTACACTATTTTACCTTAAGTTTAAAATCATAGTAAATGAAAATTAAAACTTCAGTTTTATGTTTGGTCTTGCTGATCTCTCTTTCACTTAATTCACAGAAACCCGATCTGAACTATTTCCTCGAAATGGCCAGGACAAATAGTCCGCTTATAAACAAAAGCAGGAATGAAAGCCTTATTGCTGACCTCGACCTGAAACAAATCCGGAGCATTCTGACTAAACCTGAAATAAACATTGAGTCGGCACTTCTTTTTGCTCCCATCATTTCACATGATAACAATTCGAACAAGTTTCAATTTGTTTCTTCAGGCGCTGATAAGTACAACGGGTATGATCTTGCCATTTCTGAAGGAGGGACCTACCAGGCTGTTGTATCTGTACGACAACCGGTTTTTACGGGCTCAAAACTGGAGGTATATACTAAAATGACCGATATTTCACACCAGGTGAATAAAAACAATATTGCTCTTACAATTCATGAAACAGAACAACTGGTTACATATCAGTACCTTTTATGCCTTAAATTGAAGATGGATGCAGAAAACAGTTCGCTGATAATGAAAGAACTGGAAGGGCAAATACCAATAATGAAAAAACTTGTTGAAAACGGGATAAGCAAGCAGACAGACCTGTTACTGCTTCAGATAGAATATAAAAACTATGCTATTGAGCAACATTCTCTTAAATCGGAATTCCACAACAGCCTGTTCGATCTTAATCTCCTGTGCGGTATAAATGATACCAGTCTTAAAGATATACAGGAAATAACGATACCATTAAAACAGAGCAGCATATCAAAATCACAGTTTCTTACTTCGTACAGTCTTGACAGCTTAAACATACTGTCAACGCTGGCAATTGATGAGTTGAAATACAAACCGGAAGTTGGGCTGTTTGCTGATGCCGGAATGAATGCAATTTATATACCCGCTTTCAACAGGCTTGGAATCAGCACAGGTATTACATTCACAATGAACCTGTTTGACGGTAACCAGAAGAAAATTATGCGCGATAAGGCAGCAATAGATCTGAACAACATCGGATTTGAAAAAAATAATTTCATTACACAGAATACGATTAACAAGAACAAAACCCTGAGCAGTATCAGATCACTGGATGTGCAGCTGCAATTAAACAACGAGCAGGCTGATCAGTATAAAACTCTTTTTGAGACATATAAAAGAGAACTTTTAGCAGGAGAAGTTTCAGTTATGGATTACAAAAACCTTCTGAAAGACATTGTTTTAAAACAGCACGAACGGGTATTACTTCTTATGGAGAAACAAATGCTCATAAATTCATTCAATTACTGGAACTATTAAATAATACAAAATGAAAAAAATTATCGCCCCTGTCATTGCGGCCCTTCTGCTTCTTCCTAATCAATCGTGCAAACAGAAAACAGTAGCAGAAAACAACATAGTTCCGGTAGTCTCCGTGAGTGCCGAACCGGTTGTTCAGAGCAATATTGAAAAGCTGATATCATTCAGTGGTAAAAGTATATATATCAAAAAAAACATTGTGGTTTCTCCTATTGCAGGGTATATAATAAAGGCTGAAGCCCGTTTTGGTGAGGTAGTTGAGAAAAATAAAATTTTGTTTGAGATACAGACTAAAGAAGGAAAAGCTCTTGAGAACGAAGGTTCACTGTCTTCAGCTATCGGTACACTTAAGGTAACAGCTCCTTCGGGTGGAATTATTAATGAAGTTGCTATTAATGAAACCGGAGGATTTGTCAGTGAAGGAGGCTCGCTTTGTACAATAGTTGATAATGAAGACATCATGGTGCAATTGAATGTGCCTTTTGAATATAATTCCTTAATCAGATCTGTAAAAAGCTGTAAGATTATACTGCCCGACAATTTAGTTCTTGACGGAACTGTTTACAAAGTTCTGCAGGTTGTTGATGAAACAAATCAGACGCAGTCGGTACTTATTAAGCCACATCTTAAAAGACAACTTCCTGAGAATCTGAATGTGACAATTCAATTCATTCAGGACACTCATCTGAACACCAGCCTTGTTTCAAGAAACTCACTTATGGCAAATGAAACACAGAATGAATTCTGGGTAATGAAAATTATTAACGACAGCATTGCAGTTAAAATTCCTGTCACAAAGGGATTTGAAAACGACACTATGTCGGAAGTTTTCTCGCCTTTCCTTAATAAAAATGATCTGGTTATTAGTATTGGTGCATACGGATTACCTGATAGTTCTGTTGTAAAAATTGAAAAATAGAATGGAAAAGATCTTCACCCGATTCAAGAGTCCGATTGCCATAATACTTCTGCTGATTGCTTTCGGAGGTGCCTTTTCATATAAAAACATGAAAACGTCACTTTTCCCGAATGTGACATTCCCAAAAGTAAAAATAATAGCAGATAACGGTGAACAGCCAGTTGCCAAGATGATGGTTGAGGTAACCAAGCCACTTGAAGAGGCCATAAAAAGGATTGAACATCTGCGACTGGTACGCAGCGCTACAAGCATGGGCAGCTGCGAGATCTCAGCTTACATGGAATGGGGTTCCGATATCGACCTTGACAAACAGCAGGTTGAATCGCAGATCTCACAGATCAGAAACAGTCTGCCGGCTGAACTTGAAATAACTGTGGAGAAAATGAATCCTTCGATTCTGCCTGTAATGGGTTACTCTCTCCATTCCGACACTAAAAATCAGATCGAACTGAAGTTGCTTGCGGAATACATTGTAAAACCATACCTGTCGCGTATTACAGGTGTATCATCTGTTCAGGTAATCGGAGGGAAACAGAAAGAGTACCGTATAATACCTGATGAACAGAAAATGGCTGAACTAAAACTCGGCGCAAAGGATATTATCGAAGCCCTTCAGCAGACAAGTTTCATAAAATCAAATGGATATACAATTGACTTTAACCGATTGTACCTGACTGTAACAGATGCTACTGTCAAGAATAAGGAACAGCTTGAACATCTGGTTCTTTTCAATAATGGAGTCAGGAAGATCAAAGTTTCGGATATTGCAAAAGTTGAGATTGCCGAAGTTAATGAGTATGTGAAAATTAAAGCTGACGGCAAAAATGTTCCTCTTATTGCTGTTCTTAAACAACCCGAAAGCAACCTTATCGATGTAGCTGATCAGGTTGAAGAGAGAGTAAAAGAGCTTGCAAAGGTTTTACCTGAAGGAGTTGTGCTTAAACCATACTATAACCAGGCGGAATTTGTAAACAGAAGCATCAGAAGTATTATTGACGTACTCTGGATAGGACTTCTTCTTGCCATTGTAGTGGTAGTAATCTTCCTGAGATCGTTTAAGGCAAGCTCTGTTATTTTATTCACAATACCGCTTACACTTGCGCTTACTTTTATCACACTCGCATCAATTGGTTTCGATTTCAATATCATGACAATAGGGGCTATTGCAGCAGCTATCGGACTTATTATTGATGATGCAATCATTGTGGTCGAACAGATTCACCGTACACATGAGGAGTTCCCTGATAAAAAACCCAGGGAGCTTACCGGAAAGGCAATAAGTTATCTTTTCCCGTCGATGGTTAGTTCGTCTCTCAGTACAATCGTTATTCTCATACCCTTTGAACTGATGACCGGAATTGCCGGAGCATATTTCAAGATCCTCACTGAAACGATGATAATAACTCTTATATGTTCGTTTTTCGTAACATGGATAGGCCTCCCTGTAATTTACCTCCTCTTCTCATCTGATAAAGCATCTGTCAGGTCAGCTGAAGTTCATAATGTTAAAACACACAGGTGGATAGAGTTCTTTATTTCAAAAACATATATCAGTGTGATAGTAGTATTAATGCTGGTAATCAGCATATTTTACATTATGCCGAAACTTGCCACCGGATTCCTGCCCGATATGGATGAAGGATCAATCGTTCTGGATTATACTACACCACCAGGGACATCACTCGAAGAGACTGACCGGATACTTTCAATGGCAGATAAGATAATTGAAACTGTTCCCGAAGTGAAAACATATTCGCGGCGCACAGGTACCGAAATGGGATTTTTCATTACAGAACCATACAGCGGTGATTATCTGATTGAGTTATATCCCGAAAGAGACCGCTCAACCGAGGAGGTTGCCGATGAGATCCGCTCAAAAATCGAAGCCACTCTTCCGGTGCTGACAGTCGATTTTGGTCAGGTTATCACCGATATGCTTGGCGACCTGATGGCAAATTCGCAACCCATTGAGATCAAGATATTTGGTAATAATCACCAGAAACTTGAAGAGTTGTCAAAACAGGTTGCCGACAGTGTTGAAACAGTTGAAGGAACCGCTGATGTTTTTGACGGGATTATTGTATCAGGACCTATCTTCAATGTACACCCTAATGAAGGAAGTCTAAAACAATTCGGTCTCACAACAGCAGACCTTCAGACACAGATTGAAGCTAATCTTGGCGGAATTGTTGTAGGCTCAATTCCTGAAAAAGAACAATTTACTGATATACGGTTAATCTACCCCCTTAATAATAAAACACCTCTTGATAAAATCAGGCAGGTGAAAATCTGCACATCAAATGGAATGTATCTTCCCCTCTCTAAGTTTGCAGGATTTTCTATTGAAAGCGGAGTTTCTGAAATACAAAGAGAAAATCTTCAGACCATGGGAGTTGTCACAGCCGGACTCGACATGCGTGACCTTGGCAGTGTTATGAAGGATATTCAGCAAAAACTTTCGGGAATAGAGCTTCCTCCTACATACCAGATAGTCTATGGAGGATCATTTGCCGAACAGCAGCAATCATTCTCCGAACTTCTGAAAATCCTGATAATTAGCGGAATGCTTGTTTTTCTTATTGTACTTTTTATGTTCAGAAGTCTTAAGTTGTCAGTAATAGTAATTTTCATCAGCACTTTAGGTATTGCAGGTGGTGTCGTTGCTCTTTTTCTAACCGGCATTCCACTTAATGTAGGAAGCTATACCGGGTTGATAATGATTGTTGGAATAATAGGTGAGAATTCAATTTTTACAATTCAGCAGTTCCTTACGGCTCTTGCAAAATCAAATGTTTCAGAGGCCTTGAGTTTTGCTATCTCAGCACGACTTCGGCCAAAGCTAATGACAGCAACAGGAGCCATCGTTGCCCTTGCCCCGCTGGCACTAGGAATTGGGACAGGGGCGCAGATGCACCAGCCTCTTGCCATTGCAGTTATCGGCGGATTAGTTATTGCTTTACCCCTATTGCTTATTGTTCTGCCAGGCTTACTTAAGATATTCATTAATAAAGAACAAAGCGCAAATCCCGAAGAAGCTGTTTGAGACATGGGAGTTAACCAACCGGGGAGACTTTATAAATATCAGGAAGTAATCTCTCTTGAATATTCCTTTAGATTCATCGTCTACTTTTGATATAAAATATTAAAACTATTAAGATGAAAAAACTATTTCTTTCAATCGCTGTAATCGCATTTATTGCGTGTAACACATCGGGTCAGAATACCAAAGATGCCCCTGCAAATGTCAAAGCGGCTTTTGCTCAAAAATTCCCTGATGCAAAAAAAATAAAATGGGGAGCTGAAAGTGAAAAAGAATGGGAAGCAGAGTTCGTAAAAGATGGCAAAGAATATTCCGCTAACTTCGATATCACAGGCAAGTGGATGGAAACTGAATATGAGATAAGTGAAAAAGAAATCCCTGCTCCTGTAAAAGCTGCTATCGCGAAAGAATTTGCAGGATTTAAAATTGAGGAATCAGAAGTATCGGAAACCGCTGAAGCCAGGTTGTTTGAATTCGTTCTGGCAAAGGCAAAAGAAAAGTATGAGGTAGCTATAAATGCTGAAGGAAAAGTTATTACAAAAGAAGTGGCTAAAGAGGAGGATGAGAAGGACGAAGAAAACTAAGAATATGTCTTACAATCCATAACCTTATAAAAATGCCTGATAGCTTATATTTAAAGCCATCAGGCATTTTTTCTTAAACCAGAATATTCCGGATTATTTCCCTATTATTTAAGAGTAGCTATATCAATCACCATATACGGGCATCGAAATACTTTTAACTACATTAATGTAATTTGTTGTTTGAATGGATTTTCTTTTTAAATTGTACAACCTTTTCTAATAACAAATATCCTCAAAATGAAATCTATAAAAGCAATCCCCATTCTTTTAATGATTCTTTTACCCGGACTTCTCAATGCAAAAGACTACAATGCATCAATGTTCGGTATAAAGTCGAACGGAACAACAATGAATACAAATTCAATACAAAAAGGTATTGACATTGTCAGCGAAAACGGGGGCGGACGGCTTGTGTTTTATGTCGGGCGTTACCTCACTGGAACTATCCACTTGAAATCGAATGTGACGATTCAACTCGAAGAGGGAGCAATACTTTTAGGGTCTCCGAATCCGCTTGATTATGAATTTCTATCGAACTGGACAGCCCTGATATTTGCTCACGATCAGACAAATATTGGCATAACCGGCAAGGGGGTTATTGACGGACAAGGATTTACTGTTGCAACTAATCTTGTTCAGATGATACATGCAGGCGTTATAAAAGATCCACTCAAGTATGACCGTCCATGGGAAGGCAGAAGGCCGATGAATATCTACTTCAGAGCTTGCAGGAACATTAATATTAACGGAATTACGCTTAAAGATCCAGGCAGCTGGAACCAGACATATGACCAGTGTAAAAACCTGGCTGTTAATAATATAACAGTAGATAGCAAGTCATACTGGAACAATGATGGCATTGACATTGTCGACTGCGACAGTGTAAGTGTTACAAATTCATATTTCGATGCTGCCGACGACGGGATCTGCCTTAAATCGCACAACGCTGACTTCATTTGTCAGAATGTGTATATTCATAATAATACAATACGCACCAGCGCTAATGGGATTAAATTTGGAACGGCTTCCTTAGGAGGCTTCCGCAATATTAAAATAATTAATAATCTGGTATTCGACACTTACCGTTCGGCAATCACGTTTGCTGCGGTCGACGGAGGTGTTGTTGAAAATATTATTGTTGACAGTTTGCGGTCGATTAATACCGGTAATGTAATTTTTCTTCGGATCGGTGAACGCAGGGCAGGTAAAAAAGGTAAAATGAATAACATAAGTATTTCAAATGTTTATGCCGAAGTTCCGTCAAGCAAACCAGATGCCGGATATAATTATGAAGGTCCGGTAGAAGATCAGCCCCGGAACATTTCTCCGGCTTCTATTGTGGGACTGCCCGATGCGATTATTGAGAATGTAACACTTAAGAATATTGAAATAAATTACCCTGGGGGTGGAAACCCTGCATTTGCAAAAGTGGGGCTTGGTGAACTCGATAAAGTACCAGAAATGGCAGCGAGCTATCCCGAGTTTTCAATGTTTAAAGAACTTCCGGCCTGGGGATTTTATGTAAGGCATGCAAAGGGAATCTCTTTTGAAAATGTAACACTAACATGCGGAAAGGAAGACTACAGGACAGCTCTTGTTCTTGATGACGTAAAGGGAGTTGATATTAAGTCATTAAAAGTTAATGAGCCTGGAGGAAAGAAGCCGCCGGTTTATTCTAACAAATCAACGGGCGTCATTATACACTAGCCTGTCAGTTCATTCATAATAAGCTGGATACGTAATGGGTTGCCAACTATCCAGACTTTATCATTTACTTCAAATACGACACTGGATCCGGGATTTAATATTCGCTCCCCTCCTCTTTCTATTCCCACCACTAACCCGTTAGTTCGCTCCCGGATGCCTGATATACGTATAGTTTTGCTTATAAGAGAAGAATTCTCTCCTATAGTAAAATGGTTGAGTGAAACTTTTTGTTTTGTCTCAGAAATAGTTTGTTTCCCTGCTGATGAATCGAGAAATAATCTGAACTTTTCAAGCTGCTCATCAGTACCTATTACCATCAGCTTATCACTCGGATAAATGTGACTATCTCTTGTTGGAACATTTATAAGATAATCGCCACGTTCAATAGCAGCAATATTTACTCCAAAATCTTCCCGTATATGAGTTTCTTCCAGGGTCTTACCTGCATAAGGCGATTTAATTCCCAATTCAATGGAGGCAAGGTGAGTATCCCAGGGGGCAAGAATTTCTTTACCCTCTTTTTCACTGACTTCCCTCTCGTTCAGGTTATCAAAAAATCGCATTTCAATCTCTCCGTAGAATGCTTTTAGCTTCTTAGTTAAAAATGCAAGAATAATCACAGATGCAATGGCTCCAATGAAAGCAACTAAAGGCGACAACAAGTAATCCAGAAGAAATCCTATATAAAAAACGGCCAATGTAACCCTGAAGAATCCCATAACTATTATTGGTCCGCGCTGGGTATTTTTAGCACGCAAATTTGCATAATTCTGATTATGCGGCCGGCGAAATGCAAGAGCCCAGAGAAAGGGGGATAACAAAACAAGCGAAACTGCTACGGTTATCATCCTGCTGCCTGCATATTCTGAAAAAAACGGAGCAATAATCCGGGTACTGAGAAGAATAATTGCAATAATGATTACTGAAAAAATAACAATATTAAGGACATATGATCTGATCACTTTCTTCCATTCATTTATATCCGAAATATTCTGGGCTCCGACACTATAAGCGGCCATACTCTTCTTCCATCTTCCCGGCAATATCTTTTCTATCAGTTTATATACCGGCTCCGAAAGCTTTATCATAAACGGAGTTGTGAAAGCGGTAAGAACGGAAACTGCAACAGCAACCGGGTATAAAAAGTCGCTTGTTACGTTCAGTGTTAATCCAAGTGTTGCAATAATGAAAGAAAACTCCCCAATCTGTGAAAGGCTCATGCCTGATTGGACTGAAATCCTTAAAGGCTGTCCTGCTGCAAGTGCACCAAGAGTTACGAAGAGAGGTTTTCCGAACAGTAAAACCAGTGTGGCAACCATAATTGGTAAAAGATGTTTTACCAGCATTCCGGGGTCTATCAGCATGCCCACCGAGACAAAAAATATAGCGCCGAAGAGGTTCTTCACTGACTTTGTCAGCTTCTCTATCTTTTCAGCTTTTGTGGTTTCGGCAAGTATAGATCCCATAATAAAGGCGCCCAGGGCCGGGGAATAACCTACATAAGTAGCCAGTACCACCATAAGAAAACAAAGTGCAAGTGAAATGATAAGGAGAGTCTCCTCTGTGATTAGCGAACTGATCTTTCTAAAAAATGTCGGCAGAAAAAATATTCCGGAAACAAACCATAATACCAGCACAAAAACAAGTTTAAAAATTGATTTTACCATGTCCATCCCTGCAAATGACTGACTTACAGCAACAGTTGAGAGAAGAACCATAAGTAACACAGCCACAAGATCTTCTATCACCAGAACACCTGTTACAATCCCGGCAAATTTTTGATTCCTGACACCCAGTTCATCAAAAGCCCTGATGATAATAGTTGTTGAAGCAATTGCCAATATTCCTCCCAGAAACAAGCTGTTAATATCATTCCAGCCTAAGAGTTTTCCTACTCCGTATCCTAACAGCATTGTAAGAGTCACCTCCGTTAAAGCAGTAATAACAGCAACTCCGCCAACTTTAATTAATTTCTTAAAACTGAATTCAAGTCCAAGTCCGAAAAGCAGGAATATAACACCGATATCAGCCCAGGTATTAATACTATCTGTTTCAACTATTGTCGGGAACAAATTAAAATATGGTCCGACCAAAAAACCGGCAATAATATAACCCAGGACTACCGGTTGCTTCAGTTTCTTGAAAAGCAGGGTGACAATAGCTGCTGAACATAGTATAATTGCCAGATCGATTATTAACGGCGGAACATGTAACATTCTTTTACCTTCTTATAATTATCGCGGTTTAAAACACTTTGCAATTTAATATTTATCTTTAGTAAATAAAAAATCATTGTAAGTTAAGTGAGCAGATTCAAAATACTCAGAGTGGATTCATACGACCCCGTTAAAGTTGGAAAGAGGAGCCGTATAATGTATATCATTTACGCAACAATTCCATTCATAGTATTGCAGGCCATTAACATTATTAACGTGCTTGAAGTGAATATGAATATTGGATTACTGATCACTATTCCGCTGATTGGTTTGATTTATTATTTCCTGCTTAAAAAAGTCAGATCGACAATAAACGGCCTTAAAACAATTGGAGAAATTGAGGTCACTCAATCGTGCTTAAGAAAAAGGATAGGTGATTCAATGACAGAGTACAGTTTTCATATTATCAAGGAATTATACCTGACAAAGCATATTCCTGCAACCAGGCTGAAAGATAGTAAAAGCAGGTATTTTTCATACATTTTAAAAATTGTCTTAACCAGTGGAGAGGAAGAATCTATGGTTGTATCAGACAGGTCAGTTGATCATAATAATAAAATAAGTGTACTGGATACATTTAAAACTCTTAAAAAACTTGTACCTTTTGGGGTTATTATTGAAACCTGAATTTAAACAGGTTTTGCATTAAAATTTGAACTAAAATAATTGTGATATGAGCACTTCCGGTTTAATTAACAAACCCTCTGCAGGATCAAAGTTTCTTAAGACTAGCAAAAAAATCTTTAAATGGATTTTGATAATTGTAGTTATAATCGGATGTATTACAATATACTGGAAATACTTTTATACCTACAGCGAAGGATACCGCGCAGGCCTGCTGCAGAAATTCTCTCATAAAGGAATGATGTTCAAAACCTATGAAGGAGAACTAATTCTAAGCAGTGTATCATCAACTACAGATGTTGCCTTAGCTTCAGAAAAGTTTCTGTTTACTATGACAAACAAATCTTTGATCAGACAATTTGATACCCTTCAGGGACAGAAAGTTATTGTTCATTACA
>JBBQZN010000045.1:0-35453 GCA_038207725.1 Bacteroidales bacterium
TTTTTAATATATCTGGTTTTTTCCTCGAAATAACTCTCTCCGGCTACTTTTCCGTCGGTGATTTTATCAAGTGTTGAATACAACTTCTCAGCTTCTCCATAAAGATCAAATTCACCTTTCATTGCACGCTTCATAGCAGTGTCAACAACAAGAAGCCTGTTTATTTCATTTGTTCCTTCGAAAATCCTGTTAATCCTCGAATCGCGGTAGCCTCTCTCAACAGCCATTTCGGCTGAATAACCCATTCCACCATGTATCTGTACTGCCTCATCAGCAACGAAGTCGAGCATTTCAGATCCAATAACCTTAAGAATTGCCGCCTCAACTGCATAATGACTAATAGCCTCTATAGATGCGCGTCCATAGTCACCACAATCAACAGTAAGCTTCTTCATAAGGGTATCGATATCGCTGCTCACACGGTACACAGCTGATTCAGAAGCGAATAGACGTATCACCTGTTCAGCCATCTTATGTTTCAGTGCTCCGAATGTTGAGATAAGAACACCAAACTGTTTTCTCTCGTTTGCATATTTAACTGAATCGTTTATTGCTTTTTTTGCTGCACCTATAACATTGGCACCGAGTTTCAGACGTCCCATATGAAGTATGCTGAGAGCTATGCGGAATCCTTCACCCCTCTTTCCAAGCAAATTTGCAACAGGTACCTTAACATCGTTGAAATAGATCTGAGCTGTAGATGATCCCTTAATCCCCATTTTATGTTCATCCGGGCCGATTACAACACCCGGATATTTGCTCTCTACAATAAAAGCACTCATTACCCTGTCAGTGTCAATTTTTGCAAATACAACGAGAGTGTCAGCAAATCCCGCATTGGTGATCCACATCTTCTGACCATTCAAAATATAATGTGTTCCGTCTTCAGTAAGTTTTGCATTTGTTTTGCCGGAGTTGGCATCGCTGCCTGCACCCGGCTCAGTGAGACAGTAAGCTCCGATAAATTCGCCGCTTGCCAGCTTTGTAACATATCTCTCACGCTGATCTTTGTTTCCATAATACATTATAGGAAGAGTGCCAATACCACAATGAGCCATATAAGCCACTGAAAATGAATAGCCTGCACCGGTTGTTTCTGCAACAAGCATCTGGGTGACAAATGATTGTCCGAATCCACCAAACTCTTCAGGAATAGATATTCCCATCAGACCAAGTTCTCCTGATTTCTTAAGCATTTGGCTCATCAGCGCGCGGTCGCTTTTCTCTACTTTTTCAAGATTGGGATAGACTTCTGCCTCAAGAAAATCACTGCATGTCTGGGCTATCATCCTTTGTTCCTCGTTGAACTCTTCAGGAATAAAAACATCTTTAAATGAAACTTCGCTTACAAGAAATTCACCGCTTTTCAAGAGTTTACTTGTTTCCATGGGTATTTATGTTATTAATATTTATCTATAATTCAAGTGATTGAGCAACTAATTCGGCAATATCGAGATTCTTAATCTCTGTTTCCTTATTCTTATATTTCAGACCATCGGTAAGCATTGTCATGCAGAACGGACATGCGCTTGCAATAACAGATGCTTCGGTTTTAAGGGCATCTTCGGTCCTCTCGATAAAGATCTCCTTATCCCCTTTTTCTGCTTCTTTGAACATCTGTGCTCCACCGGCGCCGCAACAGAGTGCAAAGCTTTTATTTCTATGCATCTCCACAACATTTCCACTCAGTTTTTTAAGTATTGAGCGGGGTTCATTATAAATATCGTTTGCTCTTCCCAGGTAACATGGATCGTGATATGTCACCCTTATGTTTTTGAGTGAAGCAGAATCGATCTTAAGTAAGCCCTCGTCAATCTTTTTGTTCAGAAACTGCAGATAGTTGATAACTTCAAAATTGCCACCAAGATCAGGGTACTCATTTTTAAATATATTGAAGCAGTGGGGACATATTGTAATTATCTTCTTCACTTCATACATCTTAAAGATCTCAATTACCTGGAGAGCCTGCATCTGATAGAGCATTTCATTGCCGGCACGTCTGGCAGGATCGCCTGTGCATGTCTCTTCTTTACCCAGCACACCATAACTCACATTGAGATGCGTTAGAATCTTTGCAAAAGCCCTGACAACTTTTTTATATCTGTCATCGAAAGCTCCGGCGCAACCAACCCAGAACAGGTATTCAGGTTTTTCCCCTCTTGCAAAGAGATCGGCCATTACTGGTATTTCTATTTTCCGGGTTTCCATATTGGTTAGTTTCTTAAGTTCTCTTTTAATTTATTTACCCCCTTTCTTATTTCCCCCAAGGGGGAAAAGATAACTAAACTCCTTCTCCCCTGGGGGAAGGACGGGAAGGGGGTTACTTTAAAACTATTTCCAGATCCTTTGCCCAGTTCAGCCTGTCTTCAGCCGAATATTGCCATGGGGCTCCGTTATTCTCTATATTATTGAATACTGCCTTTAGTTCACCCGGAGCGGAAGCCTCTTCCATAACAAGATACCTTCTCATATCAATAATGAGAGTAGGATGATTAATATTTATAGGACACTCTTTGGCACAGGCGTTGCATGTTGTGCAGGCCCACAGTTCTTCTTCGGAAATAAAATCTCTGAGAAGAGATTTATTATCACTGAAGTCCCTGCCGTTTTTAACCATCAGAGGTCCCTTCTCCTTCATCCTTGACCTGAGATCCATCATAACTTTGCGGGGCGATAATTTCTTACCCGTCAGATTGGCAGGACAAACAGAAGTACAACGTCCGCACTCAGTACAGGCCAGCGAATCGAAATAATTCTTCCATGAAGCGTCTTCAACATCTTTTACACCGAAACGCTCAACAGGAGCATCGGCAGGTGCCGCAGCAAATGCGGTATTCGGATCAAGCATTAACTTTACTTCGCGCGTGATGCTGTCCATGTTCGGAAGTTTTCCAAGTGGTTCCAGACGAGAAAGAAAAACGTTCGGAATTGACATAAATACATGGAAATGCTTTGAATATGGGAGGTAGTTTGCAAATATGAAAATCAGTAATATGTGAATCCACCAGGAAGCCTCGTACATTACTTTAAAAGTATGTTCTGAGAGAACCGGTATCATATTCAGAAGAATACTGGCAACAGGATATAATCCATCCGGTGATTCGCCTGTAACTTGCTGGTGGCCAAGATATCCAAGATTCATTGTAAGAAGGGATATCATTAATAACAGGATAAGAGAAAGAGAGATGTTTGCATCACGGTGCGACCTCTTTTTCATTTCTATTCCTTCAAACCTTTTAACATGAATGAAAATACGGCGTGAAAGAAATATTAGAATAGAGACGGCAATAATAAAAGCAAAGATATCGCCTGAAGCCATCAGAATATCATATACCGGTCCGAGAAACTTAAGTACTCTCTCTGTTCCTGTCAGGCCGTCAATTACCATCTCTATGCTGCCGAATATTATAAGGCAAAACCCCCAGAATACAAGTGCATGAATGAATCCGAGAACAGGCATTCGGAAAATCTTGGTCTGTGCGAAAGCTACAGACATCATCACCCTGAAACGTTTTCCGAGGTCCTTAACAGGAAATGCGGGTCGGGTAAGCTTAAAAAAACCGATAATCCTGTTAATAGTGTAAGAGAACACTCCGATTGTTATCAGAAGGGTTATTATGAATACTACCTGTTTTGTCATTCTTTATATATAAATCGAACTGTGCGCTTAACTATTTCCTGATTTCTTTGACTGCAGCAACAAGTTTGGGAAGAACTTTCATTGCATCGCCCACAATGCCATACTGTGCAGCCTCAAATATAGGTGCATCCTTATCGGTATTAACAGCAACAATATACTTAGATGAACTTATACCTGCAAGATGCTGTGTTGCACCTGATATTCCAACTGCAATATAGAGATTAGGAGCGATTATCTTACCTGTCTGACCTGTATGCTCATCATGAGGTCTCCAGCCTTCATCTGAAACAGGACGAGAACAGGCAGTAGCAGCTCCGAGGAGCGTTGACAGTTCAACAAGTGAAGGCCAGTTATCGGGTGATTTCATTCCTCTTCCGCCTGAGACAACAATATCGGCATCGGTAAGAAGTATCTTGCCGGTCTGTTTCTGAACGTCCTTAACAGCTGTTTTAATAAGAGCACTGTCAAGTGATGGTGAATAGTTTTCAATTGTTGCATTTACATTCGATTCAACCAGTTCGAATGAGTTTTGTGCCAGAGTAATTATTTTAACATCTGACTTAATAACAACCTGTGCGAAAGCACTACCCGAATAGGCTCTTTTATAAACTGTAAAAGGGTTAACATTAAGTGGAAGCTTACTCACACCTGAACCTATGCCTGCCTTCAGTCTGACAGATAAGCGGGGGGCAACAGCCTTACCGGTATTGTTATTTGATATTACAATAACTTTAGATCCTTCCTTAACAGCAATCTCAGCAATAACGCTTGCATAGGCCTGGCTGTCGAGTGATGCCAGCTGGTCGTTGTTCACACTAATTATTTTTCCTGCACCGTAAGTTGCAAGCTTTTTGAGTTCACTTTCTTCAACCTTGCCAATAGAGACTGCTGTAACAGAACCATTTACCATTTTGGCAACTGCAGCTGCATAGGACACAAGCTCAAAGGATAGTTTTTTAAATTTTCCGTCCCAGTTTTCGGTATATACTAATACTGACATATCGTAGTAATTTACTGTTTTATAACTAATTATCAGATAACTTTTGCCTCATTAAGAAGCAGATCGATAAGCTGACCCGCATTTTCGGGATCGATAAATTTACATGCTGCACGTGGTGCTGGTTTTTCAAATACAACAACCTGAGTCAGTGACTCCATTGCAACAGGCTCAACAAGTTTAACCGATTTTGTCCTGGCCATCATTATACCACGCATGGCCGCAATTCTTGGTTCTTTGGCGATTCCTTTCTGCACAATTGCAACAAATGGCGCCTGCACGGTAACAAACTCTTTACCTCCGTCAATCTCACGTGTAATAGTAGCCTGACCATTCTCGATTTTCAGTCCCGAAACTGCTGATACCGAAGGCATACCCAGAAATTCTGAGACCATCCCGCCAACAGCAGATCCATTAAAATCGCTCGATTCAATTCCGCACATAATGACATCAAACTGTTCCTTTTTAACGACTTCTGCAATCTGCGCGGCAACATAATAAGCATCAGTTGTGTCAGCATTTACACGTATTGCATCGTCGGCTCCTATTGCGAGTGCTTTGCGTATTGTAGGTTCCGAAGTTGCAGGACCTACATGAAGTACTGTTACAGATTTCACACCTGATGCGGTGTCGTCTTTAAGCTCGAGAGCCCTTGTGAGTGAAAGTTCGTCCCATGGATTGATAACCCACTGAATACCGTTAGTGTCAACAGAGCTGTTTCCTTCGGCAAATTTTATCTTTGTCGTGGTATCGGGAACATTACTGATACAAACCAGAATTTTCATCGAAAATTTATATTAGTTATTGTACTTATCCTAAACAGGTTAAATGATTATAGCAATTGGTTTTTTAACCTTCAGGCGGCAAATATAATAATTTATGGTTCACAATCAAATCTTAAAAATATCATGTTTATTATATGTTCGAAACAAAAAAAGAATCTACTGGGCTTAAATTGAGGGCTATAAATCATAAATTGGTTATTGAAAAAACATATGGTCGGATTATTGATAAATGATTGTTGTTCAATTTATGCTCATACCATGAGATCCCTCGCTAGCGCTTAGGGATGACACTGAATCATGGTATGGTGCGGAAAGAAGGAAGTTGGCATATAGTTCTTTAAAAAAACATCATCCGTTTTGCAGAAAATTCTCCAATTTAGCTCTAAATTCGCATCTTCAAAAATAACTACCCTTAAGGAGGCCTGATTTTGAATATAAAGTTAAAGTCATATATCGCCGTAGTAATGGCAATGATCTTCTGGTCATTTTCATTCATCTGGTTTAAAGAAGCGAATAAAACATTCAATCCTATTACAATTGTATTTATCAGACTTCTCTTCTCAGTAGTTCTTATGACAGTCTTTCTGCTACTGACAAAGAATTACATGAAGATAAGGAAAGAGGACCGTAAGTTGTTTCTGATGCTGGCTGTTTTTGAACCCTTCTTTTATTTTCTCGGAGAAAGCTTTGGACTTACATATGTGTCTGCAACAGTTTGCTCGGTGCTGATTTCCACAATACCTGTCTTCGCTGCAATAGGCGCGAGGTTCCTTTTTAATGAGAAACTTAAAGGAATAAATTATGCAGGTATTATTCTTTCATTTATAGGTG
This sequence comes from Bacteroidales bacterium, assembly GCA_038207725.1. Lineage (GTDB taxonomy): Bacteria > Bacteroidota > Bacteroidia > Bacteroidales > VadinHA17 > LD21. Next base: position 6,254 of record JBBQZN010000045.1, read on the forward strand.
TATTAGTATTTATCTTAAACCGTGATGGCAGTATATCATTCAATGTGAAAGGCTTATTGCTGTTGTTGCTGGCAGTTTTATCTGCCGTCGGATACAACCTTACTCTCAGCAGGCTGGTAGGTCATTATACTCCTGTATATATTGTAAATGTACAGAACATAATAGGTGCGGTATTATTCCTGCCACTATTCCTGATTCTTGATGTTAAGGAATTTGTTAAGATCCCTTTTACCTTTGAGATGTTTAAGCCAATAATTGAACTGGCAGTATTCGCATCGTGCGGGGCTTTCATACTCTTTGCCTACTCAGTAAAGAATATGGGCATTACAAAAGCAAATGTTTTTTCAAACTGCATTCCTGTTTTTACAGCACTTTTTTCATTTATACTGATGGGCGACATTCTATCTCTTCAGAACATAATAGGGATGGCAATTGTCATTGCAGGCCTCTTTATGTCGCAGATCAACGGGAGCAGGAAAAACACTGAAGAGGCAGCGATCCTCACCGGTAAAACTGCCTGAATCAAAATAATATAGCCCGGTCAATCGTTTAAAGAATTCATATTATATTTGCGGGGGATTTACCGTTATGATAAAGAGGATCCTTAATATTTTCTGTTTAACTGTCCTGGCGTCAGGCCTTTCTGCCCAGACCGGGGGCGATAATGTTTATGAATTTCTGAACCTTACTCATTCCGGTTTTGTATCCTCACTGGGTGGAACGAATGTATCCATTACAGGCAATAATCCGAACCTTGCATATCACAATCCCGCCCTCCTTAACCAGACTATGAATAACTCATTAGCCCTGAATTATGTGAATTATTTCGCAGGAATAAACTATGGTCTGGCTATGTACTCAGGAAAAATCTCCCCTGCCTCGAGTTTTGCAGCAGGCCTCACCTACCTGAATTATGGTTCCTTTACTGAAAGCGACCCATCAGGGAACATAACAGGTTCATTTACAGCATCTGAGTATGCATTTTCCATGATCTATTCCCGGCAAATAGATTCCCTTTTTTCTATTGGAATCAACATTAAGCCGGTATTGTCGCATCTGGAAAAATATACCTCTTTCGGTTTTGCAATTGATTTGGGCGCTGCATATCACAGTTCTTCAAATCTGTTTTCAGCCGGAATAGTTATGAGAAATGCCGGACTACAGCTAACTTCATACGCAGGTGAGCAGAGGCAGAAGCTACCCTTCGAAATACAGGCAGGCATATCGCAGAAACTTGCGCATGCACCACTTCGCTTCTCGATGACACTGAGGCATCTGGAAAAATTTGACCTTACACATGAATACACAACAGTACCTGCAAATCAGGCATCAGGAAGTTCAGTAAATGAATTTGCTGAAAATATGATGCGACATATTGTAGCAGGAGTGGAACTTATGCCGCATAAAAACTTCTATGTCAGTGGGGGCTATAATTATCAGAGAAGAAAGGAGCTCCAGGTTGATTCAAAAGTTTCAACAATAGGATTATCCTGGGGATTTGGAATTAATACTTCATGGCTTAGTGTTGAATTTGGTAGAGCAACATATCATCTTGCCGGATCATCCAACAATCTTTCAGTAATAATCAGGCCCGGGAACATCTATAAAAAGGGTCAAAAAATATAAAATGGACAAAAAACTAATAATAGCAATTGACGGCTACTCATCGTGCGGGAAAAGCACCTTTGCAAAGTCAATAGCAAAGATGCTAAATTACATATTTATCGATAGCGGGGCAATGTACAGGACAGTAACACTTTACTGCATGAGGAGAAACTTCATCTCTGCCGGTGGATTGAATCTGCAGGGAGTTCTGGCTGAGCTGAACAATATTCATATCAGCTTTGTTTTTAATGAGAAGAATCATGAATATGAAACGTTCCTTAATTCGGAAAATGTTGAGAAAGAGATCAGAAGCATGGAGGTTTCATCGCATGTAAGCAGAATAAGTCAGATACACCAGGTGAGGACAAGGCTAGTGGAACTGCAGCGGGAAATCGGGGCAAAAAGGGGAATTGTTATGGATGGCAGGGATATTGGGACAGTTGTTTTCCCGCAGGCTGATATAAAAATCTTCATGACAGCATCTGTTGATATAAGAGCCAAACGGCGTCATGATGAATTAAAAGGAAAGGGAGTTGTTGCCGAATTCGAAGAGATAAAAAGAAATATTATTGCACGCGACATAGCCGATGAGAACCGCGATATCAGTCCTCTCAGAAGAGCCGATGATGCAATAATCCTCGACAATAGCCGGATGTCGGTTGCAGAACAGATGGAATGGGTAAAAGGAATTATTGAGAAAAAGAAAAATGATTGTTGAAATTGACAGTCAGTCAGGCTTCTGTTTTGGGGTACAGAATGCTGTTGAAATCGCCGAAAGGGCGCTTCTTAAAGGAGAAAAAGTATTCTCCCTCGGGCCTATAGTGCATAATGACAGGGAGGTTGAGCGTCTGTCAACACTTGGACTGGCCTCCATTGATCATGCTGAATTCAGCAATCTGAAGAACTGTAAGGTATTAATCAGGGCACATGGAGAACCACCGGAAACATATAATACTGCTGAAGCAAACAATATTACAATAATTGAGGCTACATGTCCGATTGTTAAAAGACTTCAGACGAAGATTAAAGATACCTGGAACAATATAAAGGAAGTCAAAGGGCAGGTTGTTATTTTCGGTAAGCCTGGTCATGCCGAAGTTGTAGGACTGATGGGACAGATAAATAATGAAGGGATTCTTGTTTCTGGTCCCGGCGACCTTGATAAAATTGACTTCAGCCTTCCATTGTATCTCTTCTCACAAACAACAATGAGTGTTAAGGAATATATTAATCTTCAGGATGTTATTCGCAGCCTCATGGAAATAAACGGCATAACAGATACTGAAAAAAACCTGATAATCAACCGCACAATATGCGGACAGGTTTCAAACCGCGAACCTCATCTGAAAGCTTTTGCAAAAAAGCATGACTCAATAGTATTTGTAAGCGGAAGAGAAAGCTCCAACGGAAAAATGCTCTATTCTGTCTGCAAAAGCATCAATCCCGAAACACATTTTGTTTCATCGCCTGATGAGATCGAAAAATCGTGGTTTAAAGGCAAAAAATCTGTGGGTATCTGCGGTGCCACATCTACCCCTAAGTGGCTGATTGAAAACATACGCGATATCATTTCAAATATCTGACTATACGATTGTTCCGTCATTTGTTAAGCAAAATAATTAGTATTATCTTTGCGGCTTGAATTTATTTAAATATTTATGGGAAAAATTAAGAAGATCGGGGTACTGACATCAGGAGGAGATTCCCCGGGAATGAATGCAGCAATACGTGCTGTTACTAGGACTGCAATTTATGAAGGACTGGAAGTTATGGGAATAAGGCAGGGATATTCAGGAATGATTAATTCAGATTTCATTCCAATGCAGGCTTCAAGTGTAAGTGATATTATTCAGAGAGGCGGTACAATTCTTAAAACTGCAAGATGCGAGGAGTTCAGGACACCGGAAGGAAGACAGAAAGCATATGATAATCTTAAAGCTGCACAAATTGATGGTGTTGTTGTAATAGGTGGTGATGGTTCCTTTACAGGTGCCAGGCTATTTAATGAAGAGCATGAGATCCCGATTGTAGGGATCCCCGGCACAATTGATAATGATATCTACGGAACCGATTATACAATAGGTTATGATACAGCTCTTAACACAGTAGTGGAAGCTGTTGATAAGATAAGGGATACTGCGAGTGCACACAACAGGATGTTTTTTGTTGAAGTTATGGGTGCGGAAGCCGGATTTATAGCACTTTACAGTGGTATTGCTACAGGTGCAGAAGCAATCATAATCCCTGAGTTAAAAGGAGAAGAGCGCGACCTGGTAAAGATGATAGAGGCAGGAAATGTCAGGAAAAAATCAAGTAACCTGATTATCGTTGCCGAAGGTGATGAAGGAGGAGGAGCATTTGCAATTGCTGAGAGAGTAAAGAAAGAGTTTCCCGATTATGATATAAGGGTTTCTGTTCTCGGACATCTTCAGCGTGGCGGTTCTCCGTCGGCTATCGACAGGGTAAATGCAAGCCGTCTGGGACATGCAGCAGTTGAAGCCCTGCTCGACGGACAACAAAGTGTTATGGTAGGTTTATCTAACGGAGAGATTGCACTAGTCTCATTCCGCAGAGCCGTTAAACTTCATAAAGATGTTAATCACAACCTTGTTGAATTGGCAAGGATTTTATCAGTTTAGAATTATTTAATATGTCTTTCTCCAAAGTTTATTTCACGAATCTAAGGGCCAAGCCCTCGCAAAACCTATTAAAGAAGCTTGAAACACTTGTAGTTAAAGCAGGTATTGACACAATTGATTTTGAGAGAAAGATTGTTGCGATCAAAATTCATTTCGGTGAGCCGGGAAACCTGGCATACCTGAGGCCCAACTTTGCAGCGCTCATAGTTAAAATGCTCAAGGCAAAAGAGGCTATCCCCTTTCTAAGCGACAGCAATACACTCTATCATGGCAGAAGGTCGAACGGACCTGATCATCTTGAGGCTGCTTTTGAAAACGGATACAATCCGCTTACGACCAACTGTCCGGTAATAATCGCCGATGGTATAAAGGGAACCGAATTCCGCGAAATAGAATTAAATCTTGAATACTCCAAAACAGCAAAAATAGGCAGCGCAATAGCTGATGCTGATGTAATTATCTCAATGAACCATTTCAAGGGTCATGAGATGACCGGATTCGGCGGTGCTCTGAAAAATCTTGGAATGGGTTGTGCCTCAGTCGGCGGGAAACTTTTCCTCCATTCAGGCTCCTCACCCGAAATTAATGAAGAAAACTGTACAGGCTGTAAAATGTGCGAAAAATACTGCGCATATGGTGCCGTTAAGATTGGAAAAGATAAAGTTGCCCATATAGATTATACTAAATGTGTTGGCTGCGGTCAGTGTGTTGCAGTATGTCAGTTTGATTCCGCAAGGGTAGTGTGGCAGGATGCCTCTGAGACAGTATGTAAAAGGATTGCAGAGTATACTCTTGCAGTTGTGAAAGATAAACCAGCTTTTCATATTAACTTTATAATGAATGTATCGCCCGATTGTGACTGTTTCAGTTTCAATGACTATCCGCTTGTTCCGGATATAGGAATTGCGGCATCATTCGATCCTGTAGCACTCGACAAGGCCTGTGCTGATATGGTAATTGCAGCACCGGCGCTTCCGGGCAGCAGAATATGTGATAATCACCAATCGGATGATATGAAAGGAGTCGACAAATTCAAAAAAGCGCATCCTGATACATTCTGGCAGGCAGGCCTTGATCATGCGGTCAAAATAGGTCTGGGAAGTACAGAATATGAGCTCATTACAGTCTAATAGAAATTTCTGATTTACAGGGAAATTATCCCTCGTCAAAGAAACAAAGCGCCAGATGAATGAAAAAGTAAAGGTTGCCAGACTCTCCATTGCTTCGAATACACTTCTTATAATACTGAAGCTCGTCGTTGGTCTTATTTCCGGGTCGGTAAGTATTATCTCTGAGGCAATTCATTCATCGATGGACCTTTTGGCAGCAGTTATTGCCTTCTTTTCAGTAAAAGTTTCAGATAATCCTCCCGATTCTAGGCATCCTTACGGACATGGGAAAGTTGAGAATATTTCGGGTGTAATAGAGGCGTTGCTGATTTTTGTAGCAGCAATATGGATTATTGCAGAAGCAACAAAAAAACTCTTTGGAGGAGAAATTGAACTTGATTCAATTGGCTGGGGTTCAGCGGTAATGTTTATATCTGCACTAGTTAATGCAATTGTGTCGGGCCGCTTGTATAAGGTAGCGAAAGAAACCAATTCAGTGGCTCTCGAAGCTGATGCCTTGCATCTCAAGACAGATGTTTATACCTCGCTTGGTGTTGCAATAGGACTGGGTCTGATATTACTAACCGGCATTAACTGGCTCGATCCGGTTGTTGCTATTCTTGTTGCACTCTTCATTCTAAGGGAATCATACTTTCTGTTGAAAAGAGCCTTTACTCCGCTTCTGGATACTGCCTGGAGTGATAATGAGATAACAGAACTGGAAGCCACACTTTCAAGACTGGAAGTCAGCTATCATGATCTTCGTACAAGGGTTGCCGGGAATTATCGTTTTATTGATATACACGTTGAAATACCTGGTGAAGTATCAGTCGGAAATGCTCATAAGTACTGCGACAAGATTGAAGACGAGCTAAAAAGTACCTATAAGAATCTGGTTGTTACAATTCATGTCGAACCAAGCTAAAGAATAACATCCGGTCTCTTTCTTTAGTTTGTATATTCAGCTTTTCTCAGCCTTTCTTTTTCACGTATTACAGGAAGCAGTTCTTCTCCCGTAATTTTGAATTTTTCAGGTTTGGCAGGATTATCAAGGTGTATTACTGTTCCCGGATCCAGACCCTGTTCCACTACGATGTACTTATCATTTGCCTCGCCAAGAACAACTATCTGCCTGTAACCCTTCTTTGTATAAACAAAAGGTATTGAATCGGTTCCGGTATGAACAGATTCCTGTGGAATATAGACAGCCTCAGCTGTATTACTGATAATAATTTTATTCCCGGTTGTCATTGATGGACGAAGATCAGGATCAGAACCATCAATCTTAATCAGCACCTCAAAAACCTTGTCATTAGTGTTTGGCAATTTCTCACCGATATTCGCAATACTCAGGACACTGCCTTTAAAAGTTTTTTCCGGGAAGGCATCTATTCCAATATTAACACGCTGACCTTTTTTAACCTTACTTATGTCAATTTCGTTAACATAAGTTTTTGATAGCATTGATGTAAGATCGGGAAGGGTGGCAACTACACGGTCCATTGGATTTATCATCGATCCGATCTTGCGTTTCTTTCCATTCCATTCTTTCTTGTAGATAACCATTCCGGAGGCAGGAGCATTAATTATGAAACCAGACAGAACATCTTCAAGATCTTTAACACGTCGCGTTAAAATTGAAAGCCAGTAATTCTGATTATATATATCAGTTTTTGTCTGGGCAACCCGTCGCATGTAGCTCCTCTCCCTCTGTTCAAGAACACGCTGACTTTTATCAAGCTCTATTTCGGCCTGCCGTATGACAGAAGGTGATTCATATTTTGAATTTCTTAGAGTAATAGCGGCCTCCTCTACAACAAATTTCTGATTCTTTATCAAATCCCTGAATTCGTTCAGTACAACAGCAGTATCAAGAACTTTTACTTCCAGACTTGTGATAAAAGATGTAAGTCTTTCACGCTCATCTTTTAAGGCATTATTTAATTCTGTTTTGTCGAGAGTAGCAACATAATCCCCTTCATTTACAACAGTACCCTCCGGAATAAGATCCTGAATCTTAATCATAACTCCTCTGATATCTCTGCTCCCGGCAAATTCAGGTCCCTTTATATCAACAGATCTTTCAGGTAATAGCTGACCAGTGGTATTTATAGCTATTTCAAATTCTCCTTTAACTGCCTCGGCATAAAAAATTTCCTCACCCTTCTTTGATGTAAATTTGTTAAAAACAAATAGTAATATAAAAGCAGCGGCAACAAAAATACCTGTAATTGTAAGTGTTCTTTTCATTTCAAAGTATAGTCATTATTCCATTAACGGATTTCAAGTGGCGAAATTATTAAAAATCCACCTCCGGAAGAGTTAATGCGGTATATTTAACAAGAATTAACATTTTGAGGGAATAAACCAGGAAACTACAAATGAAAAATTAGTTTCTGGTTGCACCCATTTCCTTTATATTTGACATACATTTAAAGAGATATTCGATGAGCAACGAAAAAGCAATAATAGGATTCTTAGGTGCAGGAGGAATAGCCCGCTCCCACGCCTATTCAATTAATTCATTACGATTCTTTTATAACCAGCCTCCGCTCAATGAGCCCGATGCAGTTTGCTCGGCTACGGTTAAGAGCCGGACTGAATTTGCCGAGCGATTCGGATTCAATCGTGCTATTGGCTTTGATGAGTTCATAAAGGATGAAGCAATAAATACCGTTTTTATTCTTGGTCCGAACAAGGTTCATTTTGAACACATAAAGGCTGTTTTAAAGATGAATGCCATAAAAAGGGTATATATTGAAAAACCCGTGTGTTCATCTATTGACGAAGAAAAAGCAATATCTGAACTGGCAATCATGCACCCTGAAGTAAATATTCAGGTTGGATTTCAGTATCTTTTCTCACCGGCAATCAGGGAGGCTTTGAGGTTCTGGCTTACAGGAGAGATTGGAAAACCCATTCATTTCGATCTGAAATATTACCATGGCGATTATCTGAAAAAGGAGTACAGGGATAAAAGAACCAATCGCCTTACTCCTGCCCCCGATGGTGGGGCTATGGCAGATCTGGGCTCACATGCCATAAGTCTGGCACTGGCTTTTCTGGGAAACAAACTTAAGATAAAAAATGCCATACAGGCCGGTAATTTTGATGATGTCACATACGAATCAGATCTGTTCAGTCAGATCTCACTTTTTGATGAATCAACAAAAGCAGCCGGTACTTTATCAGCAAGTCGCATAAGCTCGGGTACAGGTGATTTGCTTTCTTTCGAAATATTTGCAGAAAAAGGGGCATTGAAGTATTCGACACATACTCCGGATTATTTTGAATACTACACTGAAAAGAGCGGACAATGGAATAAACAGTTTGCCGGCAGCAACTATAAAGATTTAACTTCCTTCCCCTCCGGCCATGTGCCACCGGGATGGCTAAGATCGATGGTGCACGCTCATTACGTCTTTCTTACAGGAGGCAAACAGGAAGTATTTATTCCCGATATCCGTCATGGGCTGGAAGTGCAGAGGCTTGTTAGGGAATGTGCCGAAAACCTGAAGGAGTTCAGGCAGAGGAATCTTTAAAAAGATCTATCATCTTTGTACTGTACCATGTATCTTTATAAGATTATTATTAGTCAGATTACAATTAAAATTAATTCTTATGTCACTTACCGAAAAAATCTCAGCTGACCTTATAACTGCCATGAAAGCTAAGGATAAAGTTGCTCTTGAAGCTATCAGAGCCACAAAAACAGCCTTTACTCTTGCAAGAGCTGAAAAAGGTGCCGATTCTCTTACCGCAGAGGAGGAACTTAAAATAATTCAGAAACTGGTTAAGCAGAGAAGAGAATCAGCTGCTATCTACAAGGAACAAAACAGACCCGACCTGTATGAAAAAGAGGTTACGGAAGCTGATGTGCTTGAAAAATATCTACCTGCCAAAATGAGTGAAGAGGAACTGCAGAAAATTATTAAAAGCATAATTGAACGACTGGGTGTTAAGTCGCCTGCGGAAATGGGAAAAGTTATGGGTGTTGCCTCAAAGGAACTGGCCGGCAAGGCTGATGGGAAAGAGATATCGGCAATTGTAAAGAAGATTCTGGGTTAGAGTCTGTAAAGTCAGAAGACCAGACCATTATTACATATATCCTCCAACACGCCCGCTGAATATTATTTTCAGCAGGTCGATATGATACCACATTTTGGCATAAAAGTAAAATAGTATAAAAAGGCAAGCCAGAAAAGTAAGAGGCAGTCCAAGATATTTGCCTGCAAATGAATTACCTGATTTCACAACCTTCACAGATATTACTTTTAACCAGTCTTCAAGCTTCATAAATAGCGGGTAAAAGATCACAATTATTATTCCCATTCCAATAAGTGTGAATGTAAAAGGCTTATAATGATTCTTATAAGTGATCATATAAGCGCTTATAGCAGTTGTAATCAGGTTGGCAGTCAGAATTGTAAGAGCAGTAACAACAAAACGGAAGAAATAGCGGTACATAATTAATTTATAAGGAAGCAAAACTATACAATTATTTAACTTTCTTAATACTGAAGGCCATATCTTCAAATTTTGCCGGAGAATTAATCTTCAGCCATCCGCCCCTGTGATTATTTATGATTGTGATATTTTCAAACGGTGTTGTTGTGTCAATTATTGTTAATCTATAGGAACCAGCCTTAATATCTATTTCTATATCCAATGCAGCCTTTGATGTGTCCCTTCGGCAGATGTAGGCAGCGATCAGGTCATCACCATTCGAGAGAGCACGTGCGCTTTTGTTTCCTGTGCCGGTAAGTTTTATCATCTTAGCATCAACCGGACTCATATTTATGTAGTCTAAGGTCTTCATAAATTCTGCAAGAATCTTTAACTGATTCCTTAGTGTTTTGCCACCTCCGCCGGGCTGACCCTTTTCAACTACAAAGGAGCCATCTTCATTATCTGAGGTAAATGAATAATCTAGGTGGTTGAAAATAGCTCCCCCAGCCATAATGAAATCCCAGGCTTCCCTCCTGTATGTTACATCCTTAATTCCGTCAAAGCCTGTCTCATTATCCCCGATCACCATGTTAAGTTTGTAATTTGCGGCTACTGTCTTTGGAGGGCGTGCATAATGAAAATTATAAATTGAAACGTTCGCCCTTGCTTTTGAAACAAGTTTATAAGTATTCGCGGCATTATTTGAAATGAGATGCTTATTTTCAAAATTCTTTTCAGCGTCTGCAACCACCGCTGTCATATAATCCTCCCACTGCCTCAGTGCCAGAGTATCGCCAAAATAGGGCTCATTGCATACTTCATAATATAGATTATCAAAATCCTTAAGTTCAGAAATAATTTTCCTGACCATCTTCTCCTGAACGGCAAGAAGCCCGGGGTGACGGAGTGACAGAATCTCTTTCCAGTCGTTGATTCTATCAACTCCATTAACATTATTCCGGAAGTATAGTGGCGATAATTTCCACTGGATTGTATCATAAATATTTGAGAAAAGATCGAGCTCAACAACAACATTTCTTTTACCGGCTTCAGCTATAAAGTCCTTTAGTCTGGTAAAATAGTTATTGTCCCATTTATTAAGATCAAATTTGTTCCCTCCATTGGCATATCCAGGTTCCATACTCCTTGCCCATGGACAAATGAAGCGTTCAGGTGCCGGTGCCATGGTATTTTTTTTAATCCCGAATGCACCTGCAGGCTCAACATAAATTCCTGTAAATGTGCGGGTAACATTCAATCCCGATACCTCAAGTTCATTCAGGTAGCTTACAAAATCAAAATCGAGGTTCATTACTGCCCCGTAATGTTCTGTTGAACCAATAAGTATTGCGGGTTTTTCGCGAAACATAAAATAGTGTGGGTTTTGCGGGTGAAGGCTTATTGGTTTCTGAGTTGGCTTTGATAGTACTCCCGGAGCCAGTTCAATTATTTTTATGTTTCGAAAGTTAATAGGAGCTCCTTCCGATTCGAGGCAGAGATATCCTCTTTTCTGTGATGAGCCGGTTATCCCGTTTACAAATTTCCCGTTAACAGAGAGCCTTATCACGCCATCGATACATACGACGTCGTAGGTGTTCCATTCTCCCTTTCCATAGCATCTGTTTTCAATTGACCTACTTCTTGTACCTCGGGGGTTATCAGGAGTAGTTTTAACCCCTCCTACCCCAAAAAGTTCACCGTGCACGTAAGCAACTGGAGGAGTAACTCCATCTTTTTTGTTGAGATTTACCCAGTCGAGTTCGAGCATCTGAACCTCCACCCCATCGGGGAGGCGGGTATCAGCGGGCGGATTGGCATTACTCCATACAAATACCCCTGAATTACCTCCGGCTTCAATATGTTTCCATTCAATATGAAGAATAAAGTTTTCATACTGTTTTTCTGATCGCACAACACCAATGGGTTGTCCCGAACAGATAAGAAGGTTCTTGTCAACATGCCAGGTATCAGTAGCTGTATTGACATTAATCCAGTTCAGTGGAGTTTCTTTCTGAGGTGCTGTTGAAAGAAAACTTTCAATACCTGTTTCACTGCCGAATGTAAAACGCTGAACCTGTGACCAGACTAAACCTGTCTTAAAAACCAATACCGTGATTAGCAGTATATGGGATATTGCCTTTTGTGTTCTCATATAGTGATAAGATAATTATCCTAAATTACTGTTTTTTTCGGTATTGCTCAACGAAATGGTTACGTAAGGCAATTGCTTCAGGAATGAAACTCTCAAGTTGATCTATTGCCTTCTGATCCCTTTCAATTTTAGCATAGTGCAGTCGCTGGCGGCCATACTGCCTTGGGTCGAAACTTACGAAATAAGAATGGGCAGCGCCGGTTACCCAGATCTCCCCCTGAATCTGCCAGTGATATGCAGACTTGCATTTCTTTAAAGTAAGAGCATCCATAACTTTTCGTGAATATTTAGAATGATTTTTCTGACTGTATGGGCACTTTACCTGGGCAAGAATAATATCATCTGAATATCTGTTTTCAATAATTGTTGCATCAGGAGTTGCTCCTACTTCAGGAAATGAGGGATGAATAAGAAAACCTGATTCAGTAACATTAAAGCCGGAGAATTTTCCAAATTCAAGAAGAGCAGTCTCTTCATGCCGCATTCCCCAGCGTGTTGCATCATTGTCAGGTCGCGATGTATATTTCTGTAAAAAAAGCTGAAGTGCGAGATCCTGAATATAAGTAATTGTTGATTTTGAATATTTCGATGATTTGTTAGCGGGTTTGGCCATCAGGTCTCCAAAATGGGAAGCCGTAAATTTCCCGAGCCTAGCATTATACCATTCTGATGTCCGCTGTCTTATCATGATTGAAAATGAGTGTATAATTTCTGACGTAAATGTATAAATATTTTTTTACCGGCTTTTTAGATTATCTTTGCATCCCATTAATAATCAATATTTGAAAACGTTCTCTGATTTAGGTATTTCCTCCGCTTTTCTTAAAGCCCTTGAGGAAATGAACATAATTGATCCTACTGAAATACAGATAAAAGCTATTCCTTTCCTTATTGAAAAAGGAACCGATTTTATCGGACAGGCCCAGACCGGAACCGGAAAAACGGCTGCCTTCGGACTGCCGATACTGCAGGCAATAAATCCTGATAAACCAAATGTTCAGGCTCTGATATTGTCCCCTACGCGTGAGCTGGGAATACAGATTGCCAAACAGCTGTTTAAATTCACAAAACATATCCCGAAGAAAATCTTCATTGAATCGGTTTATGGCGGAGCACATATCGATGAACAAATCCGTTCATTGCGCCGTCCCACACATATAGTTGTTGCCACTCCCGGACGTCTTGTCGATCTGCTCGAACGAAAAGCCATTGATCTTTCCTCAATAAGAACACTTGTGCTTGATGAGGCTGATGAGATGCTGAGCATGGGTTTCAAGAAAGAATTAGATGCCATTCTGAAGGTCACCACCGGCAAACGTCATACCTGGCTTTTCTCAGCTACAATGCCGCAGGAGATAAAAACTATTATAAAAAGTTATATGTCACCCACGGCAATGCGGGTTGAGGTCAACAAGAAAGATATTGTAAACAAGGATATTGAACATAAATTTCTTGTATGCAGCAAGGAAGAGAAACCCGAAGTTCTGTTTCAGTTCCTGAGAACACAGGGAGCCAGCAGAGGCCTTGTTTTCTGCAGGACAAAAATTGAGGCTCAGACAGTAGCAAAAAGACTACAGGCAAAAAAGATCAATGCCGATGCACTTCATGGCGATATGCTTCAGAAAGAACGCGAAAAGGTTATGCGTGCATTCAAGAACAGCAAACTTCAGATCCTGATAGCTACCGACCTGGCAGCAAGAGGAATTGATGTTAAGGAACTTGCCTTTGTGGTTCATTACCAGACACCTGAGAAATCAGAATATTATACTCACCGTAGCGGAAGAACAGGGCGTGCAGGCAATAAAGGATTTTCTCTTAGCATGATTACCCCCAGGGAACTGGATGGATTCAAGAAACTGGAAAGGGAACTGGGCATCACGGTTAAGGAGATACACAGGTAGGAAGGCTATAGAGGCTATAGAGGCTATAGAGGCTTTAGAGGCTATAAAGCTATTTACTACTTTTACGATATATAGTATTCTAAGAATATGACCTCACAAATCAGTAATGATCCTCTGCACGGGAAAACTCTTGAGTTCATAGTTAAGGCTCTTGTAGATTATTATGGATGGGAACAGCTTGGAAATCACATAAATATTAAATGCTTCACAAATAATCCGAGTGTCAAATCGAGCCTCACTTTTCTGCGAAAGACCCCATGGGCCAGGAAAAAGGCTGAGGATTTGTATCTTACAATAATAAAAAGATAAAGGCTGTCGCAAAAGTCACTTTCTGTTAACAGCCCCGGGGGGCAAAAGAAAGCTTCTCATTCAGGTTAATTTCTTATCCTTCATATATTTAAGATGGTTAACTACAAACCTGATGTCGCTCCATGATACTTTTTCTCCCAGAGCTTCTTTTACAGGTCCCATCATAAAATCATCGGTTCCTTTGAAGCAGGACGCTATCAGGTCTGTGAGTTCCTGTGAAACAAAACTATTGACCGGAATTTCACCCTTAGCAACATAATAGGCCAGGTGCCCTTCGATAGTAGTTATGCTCAGTTTTCTTTCCTCTGCGATTTGTGAAACAGCTTTTCCTTCCCTGAAAAGATCATAGCTTATTTTCTTTGTTTCTTCTTTGATCTTTTTTGGCTTCATTTTCTCAGTAAATGTTTCTGCGGCCGGTTCAATATTCTCTTTTTTGCAATATGAGTTAACTATTTCCAAAATCTCTTCTCCGTATTTCTCAGCTTTCTTCTTTCCCATGCCTTTTACCAACTTAAGGGCAGACAAAGTTTGAGGCATAAAATTGGCAAGTGTAACTATTGTTTTCTGATGAAGTATCATGTAATGCGAGAGCCCGGTTTCCCTGGCTTTCTGATTGCGCCATTCTTTCAAAAGACGGAATAAGACAGGATGCTGAATAACGCCGGAAGTATCGTCTACAGATTTTGCCTGATGAGTTTTGGCAGCAGGAACATCGATGGCAGATTTGGCTTTTGCATCGAGATATTTACTGATCTCAAAACCAGATCTGACAGTATTAAGGCAGGCCAGCTTAACAACACCTTCCTTTCTTGTTCGTTCCAAAGCCTCTGCAACTGATTTGCGGACTGTACTATTATCTGTTTCCACTGAGAAAGCCTCCAGAAATTCCTTCAGGACGGCTTCAAGTTTAACCGAAAAGAATTCAGCTGCTTTTTTTACCCGTTCCTGCAGGAGAATGTTTGATTCAGCATCAATTTCCCCTTTTAAAAGTCCGCTCCATTGTGGATGAAATTTTTCGGATACTTCAATAAGGTCCGTCCTGATGCAGGCCAACGTATTATCGAGCAATTCCCGGGGATTCCCCAGAATGCTGTCATGATGCTCACTGACAATCTTTTGACAATAATAGAGCCTGTTTGCCAGAGAAGTAAAATCAAATAGTTCTGTCAGCAACTGCTGCTGGTAAGCTTTTTTCGAATCAGCCAGCTGATCCTGGCCGGGTTGATTTTTTTCTGTTTCACTAATAAAGTCCGAAATAGCTGGGTCATCTATTATGCTTCGCTGATTGATCCGGGTGCTCAATACCAGGCCGTTTATTGTGCGACATCGGCTGAGAGCCACATACACCTGTCCATGTGCAAAAGCAGAATTTGCATCAATAACTGCTCTGTCAAATGTAAGTCCCTGGCTCTTATGAATTGTTATTGCCCAGGCTAATCTGAGGGGGTATTGCGTATATGTACCGATTACTTTCTCCTGAATCTCTTTTGTTTCTTCATCGAGAGAATATTTCATGTTTTGCCATTCCGCCATCTCTACCCTGATAGGGAAATCATCATCGGGACACTTAACCACAATGATATCATCCTCAAAAGTCACCACCTTACCAATTTTCCCGTTGAAGAAGAGCTTATTGCGCGATATATCATTCTTTACAAACATAACCTGAGCACCCTTTTTCAGGACCAGTTCACTGGCATTAGGGTATGAAAACTCCGGAAATTCATCTTTAATAGCAGCTTTAAAAGTATGAGTGATGCCCGGAAGTTTCTCAAGCTTTGAATCATTCAGAGTCTTGGCCTGATAATTGTGGGTAGTAAGAGTTATGTATCCGCCACCGGTATCAGGATCAAAATCAGGTATATATCTTTTATTAAGTTCACTCAGCACCTCTGAATCCACATTATTATCACGGATCTTATTCAGCAGGTTAATAAAAGCCTGATCATTCTGCCTGTAAATATGTTTAAGTTCAATAGTCAGGTAATTGGTGCTGTGGAGTGCCCTGCTTCCGAAGAAAAAAGGTGAATCATAATATTTCCTGATTAGCTCTCTGTCGTCATCTTTGACAACCGGAGCAAGTTGCTGGAGATCGCCGATCATCAGCAGCTGGACACCTCCAAACGGAAGATTGTGGTTTTTGTATTTCCTCAATGCAGAGTCGACGGCGTCGAGTGTATCGGCCCTCACCATACTTATCTCATCAATTATCAGCAGGTCAAGGCTTTTGATTATGTTGACCTTTTCACGACTCATTTTATAACTTGCCTGATCATTCTTTCCGGCCTGATTACCAAAATTATTATCAGATAAATAGAATGATGGAATGAATGGGTGAAAAGGCAATTGAAAAAATGAATGAATTGTAACACCTCCTGCATTTATTGCCGCTACTCCTGTGGGGGCAACAATAACCATTCGTTTGGGAGAAAAGTTTTTCAGATCACGCAGAAACGTAGTTTTTCCGGTACCGGCTTTTCCGGTAAGAAAAATGTTACGATTTGTGAATTTAACAAAATCAAAAGCTAACCGCAGATCGTGATTGACGACAGTTTCCATATTTTATGCAGCAATTTTTAAGACCCATAAATGTATTAAAAACTGTCCATACTTTGTGTATGTTCACTATCATAATTCTCCTAAAAGATCACACATTAAGTTTACGGGCAATTTTTTGGGCAGTCAGCGCCAGCTCTGTAGCGAGGAAACAATGCTCCTGAGGCATTGCAGTTTCAGTGCGGTTGACAACATCACTTACCAGCTGCTCACCATATGGCATATATACGGCGGAACAGTCATAATATGTAGTCTCTTTCTGATTTGCCAGAAACAGGTGGTTTCCCCCTTTGCGTCCTGCAACATCAATATATTTACGCATCTCAATAAAACCATCTGTGCCGAGAATAAAAACTCTGCCATCACCCCATGTTGCCAGACCGTCAGGCGTGAACCAGTCGATGCGGATGTAGCCAGATGCGTGCTGGCTGCGAACGCTCATATCGCCAAAATCCTGAAAGTTTGGATAAGCAGGCAGATTGAAGTTTCCAATCTGAGAAAAGTTAACTTCTGCCTGCTTTGCCCCTGTATAATACAGAAACTGATCGCACTGATGTGAGCCTATATCGCATAAAATTCCTCCGCCCTTGTTGGGGTCAAAGAACCAGTCAGGACGTGTTTTGGGAGTCATTCTGTGAGGCCCCATCCCGATAGTCTGAACAACCTTTCCGATTGCACCTGCCTGAATGAGCTCACCGGCTTTGACTGCAGCAGGTGAACCCAGTCTTTCACTGTACATTATTGAGTAGATGCGATTAGTTTCTTTTTGAACCTTTTTAACCTTTTTGAACTGTTCAAACGTTAAAATACCTGGTTTGTCGGTCATATAATCCTTACCTGCCTGCATAACCCTTATTCCAAGGGGAGCTCTTTCGACCGGTATACCGGCACTTGCAACAAGCTGAATAGAATTATCTTCCAGAATCTCTTCCTCGCTTCTGGCGACTTTAGCAGTGGGGAAAGCTCTGGTGAAGCCTTTCAGCAGATCCGGCTCTTTGGCATAAACCATCACAAGCTCTCCGCCTCCTTTGATAATTGAGCTAACCATACCATTAATATGATTGTGGTTGATGCCTATCACGGAAAACCTGATGGAATCCTTAGGCCGGACAGGGCTATTCGGTTTCAATATTATTTCCTTCGCATTGGATGAGCTATAAGCTTCCCTGCCAAACAAATCAGCAGGAAACATTCCGGCTGCTGCCATTCCTGCAACTGATGCGAAAGAATTTTTGATGAAGTTACGTCTCTTGATTTGCATAGTCTCAAATTTTGAAATGAAGGTAGTTAAAAAGAAATTTAGTAAACCGACATTATTAATTTATTCTTCCAGATCTTCTTCAAAACCACGAAACGGAATGTCACCGTCGGGGTCCTTGACGAATGGGCCAATGCCTGGTGGATTAAACAGTCCCCACCATTAAGTCGCGTGCTGCTTTACGTATTATTGCAGCACTTTCCATTTTCAGGTCATACAATCCTGCTGCCTCTGCTCCGGCAATCTTCACAGTCAGCTGCGCAGCATCACTTATCATATAGCCTCTTACATCCATAAGGTATTCATTATCCTCCGGGATCAGAGCAGAAATTTTTATTACCATATCAAGTATCTCTTTTCCTTTCTGATAAATAGAAAGTTTTTCGGGATCAATAATATCATCCTCTTCGTCTGAATTCATAATTACATGATTAAATTAAACGTATTAAAGGCTAATTTAATTTAAATGGGGGACAAATTCTAAATAAAAACCGGCACTTTAGTATTTGGGTGAGAAGATTGCCATGTCAAACGCTTCGCAATGACATGGCGGATTTCCAGGGGGGTATTTGTACTACCAATATTCAGAATTTATTAAAGAAAAGTGTCCTCCATATATGCTTTTTCTTGCTATTTTTATAATCTTTGAAGAAACACTGGAATTATGCAAAAGTTGTTGAAAAAAGATAAAGTGCCTTACTCCCGTAAACCCGCCAACATGAGCATTGATGAATGGCAAACACAGCTCAGAAAGCAATACGCGACAGATCAGCGTTTCAAAATAAAGAATATAGGAAACCATCCGTTTTTCTCAGATTTTGAAGTATTCAACCCGGAATCCGGTAATGCTTATAAGGTTTCAATCCGCGACAACATTAAAAGTTTTCATTTTTGTACCTGCCCCGACTTCACTATTAATAATCTGGGTACATGCAAACACATAGAATACGTCTTGCATAATTTTGAGAAATTTAAAAAATATAGCAGGTATTTTTCTGCAAAGCAGAAAAACGGGTATTCCTCTTTGAGTGTATTTTACGGGCAGGAAAGAAAAATACGTCTTAAAAAAGCGGATTCCATTCCCGTTTTTGAAGATGAAAAGGAGTTTTTTGATGAAAATGGATTCCTATTTCAGGCTAAACTATCAGAATTGGGCTCTTTCATTCAAAAGGCAAAACTCATCGATTTAAATATGAAGGTATATCCTGATATTTTTGAGATGATCGACCATCAACATAAAGAGGAAGACCGGAAGAAACTTGTTGCTGAAATTTTCCCGCAGGGAAAGGATAGTGAAGTCTTCGATAAGCTTGTAGATACTCGTTTATATCCTTATCAGAAGGAAGGAATAATCAGAATACTGGAAGCAGGCAGGATACTTTTAGCCGAGGCGGAGTCGGGGTCAACCTTCAGTCTGCAAACATATTGATTAATATGGACTTGCCATGGAACCCTGCTGTGCTGGAACAAAGAATCGGACGGATTTACAGGCTGGGACAAAAAAAACATATCAACGTGTTCAATTTTATTTAAAAAGGCACTATTGAACACAGGCTATTATATCTGCTTGATTTTAAAAAGTCTGTTTTTACCGGTGTAATTGAAAAAGAGGGAAAAGACGAGGTAATGCTGGAAGGCTTTATGAATTCTGTAAAGGCGCTTACTGAAATTGATACTGAATCTTTCATTAAGAACTCATCTCTGCAATCACTTCTTAAAAAAGAAGAAAATGATCCGTTTGGTAGTGACAAATCAAATGCTGCCGGGATCACAAATCAGCTCACTGCAGCAGAGGATGAAAAACCGATCGAAAATCAGGTAAGCGTTACAGGAAACACCTCTTCCGGATCATTTTTTAGAAAACTCGGTTTTCTTCTTACCTTAGTCATAAATATTTTAATATCTGACAAATAGTATCTAAAATATATATATCCCAAATGCAACACGTCCTTGATGAAAAAGGAAACATACCAAAAGGGATGCCCCCGGAAGCAAGAGAAATAGCTGGTTTTTTCGCATGTCGAATTTTTCGATTGCCTCAACCTCTTCTGCTGAGAATCCAAACACAGTTAAATTTTTTTGCTCTGATAAATGTTTCAACTAAGTCGCGCTGCGGAGTTGGTAAAATTTCCGCAATCACAAATACCGTTGTACATATTTCATAGTCGAGACTAAAAAATTCTGGTAATGCCCCTATCTTGATGACATCGAATAGTACGTTAGTGTCTGTGATAATTGAAGTCCACGGCTGCGATATTGAATATTTAAGCTACTATAGACATGCTCAGTAATTAAACCTAATTTAAGTGCTCTGTTAAAGATTGCCGGGAATGAGATTCCCCATCGCTCCTTAATCATTTCAAGTTCTTTCTGGTAAAAATGAAACCTGTCTCGATTCAATTCTTTTTTTGCCATTTCTTCAGGGTACAGTACGGCTGAAGCAAAAACATGGCAAAGTTTTTCTTTGTCTTTCTCAGATATATCATCAGAATATTTCAGTGCGTGATGAGCCAACTCATGAAGTGCAGTAAATCTTTTACGTACTACATCATCGTTTTTATCCTGACGAAGCACAATAACTTTTTTACCGCTTGCGTCAGCTCTCATTCCGTCAAATCCTTTTGATGCTTCGACTTCAATGACCATATAACCTTTATCTTCGAGCATTTCGACAACGTCTATATACTATTTGTCAACCATTCAGGGTAAAATATTTTTCAATTAGCATGTTTTTATAAATCTGAAGGCGGGATGAAACTTATTGCACTTTACTTAATCCTTGTCAGTTGTGATCAGGAAGTCCGATTTCTAATCTTATATTTATCTTCCAATCCTTCAATTTCTTTAACATAATCCGCTGATAATCCTTTGCTTGTTTCAACTTCTGCAAATTTATCAAGCAATATTTGATTGTCTTTCTCATCAAGAGCATTATCGGCCATGCGAAAAAGAATATTGTTTTCTTTGGCAATATGGTTACGCAATAAAGTGATATATCCATTCATATTATATAAGATAGATGGAATAGCATTTTCTTCACTATTCTTAAATCGTTTTATTCCTTCAACCATACCATTGACAAAATTTCTTCCCTGAGTATGTTCTTGGAGCATTACAGCAACTGGTCCCTGCTGAAGTGAAAATCCTCTTTCCGCAAGCAAAGGGAAAAGTAAATTTTCTTCCTTAGCATGGTGTGACCCATCAGCGTAGTTTTTAATCAGATTCACAATAGTTTCTAAATCATGAATTTCCGGTTTGCCTGAACTTGAAATAATTTCCATAACATCTGTCAATCGAAGGATGTACACATGGTCGTTTTCTAAGTTTTTAGTTGCTGTATTCATATTAACGAGTTTTACATTTTCCATAGCAAATGTTATTTTTAAATTACAAAGGCAAAGATACAAATATATTTATTAAAAGATAAATAGGTCTTTTTGTATTATTATAATTATTTTGTATATTTGTCACATAAAAATTTAACCCGATGTATAATAAAGAAACCGAATACGCTCTAAGAGGAGGCCCGGGATCCCATGCCCATTACATGAGCGATATGCACCAATCAGAGAGGCAATTAATAATCTTGTCTCTACCGAAATTTTCTTGTAGCAGCCAGAATTTAAATTTCTTATTTTCATCTTGATAATATTTTCGATATTTATAAAAATAATTTGGACTTAATAAAAATTTTATGAGCGAGATAATAAATAATTCTCTGAAGCGGAAAGAGCTTCTTAAACATATGATACTACAACTTCATCAGGGTGAAGCACCCGACCTGGTACGAAAGCGGTTGATTGAACTACTGAAGAACATACCTTATGATGAAGTAGTGGAAGTGGAACAGGAGTTGATCTCAGAAGGATTACCGGAAGAAGAAGTGTTGAAATTTTGTGATATACACACAATGGTTCTTGATGGGCATATTGACCAAAGCGGAGCTAAGCCTGTTCCCCCCGGACACCCGGTTGATACTTTTATGAAGGAAAACAGGGAACTAGAAAAAGTGATAAATGCCGTTGATCAATTATTAAGACAGATTCCGTCCTTAAAAGAAGAACAGGTTAAAGATTTATTCATGAAATTACATGCACGCTTTAATGAGCTTATGGATGTGGATAAGCATTACAAGCGTAAGGAATATCTTTTATTCCCATTCCTCGAAAAGTATGATATTACGGGACCCCCGAAAGTGATGTGGGGGAAACACGATGAAATCCGTGAGAAACTGAAGGCAGCTATTGAAGTGGTATCGGCTTCGGGGGATATAGGTGTTGAAGAAGCCGGCACTGTTGCAGAGATGATATTGTATCCGTTAGTCAGTGCAATACCCGACATGATTATGAAGGAAGAGGAAATCCTGTTCCCCATGAGCATGGATAAACTTACTGATGAAGACTGGTACGCAGTTTATCAGCAGACTATGGAATTTGGATTTTGTCTTTACGATCCTCAAGACGAATGGAAACCTGACGAAATAATTGCAGGTGAAGTAATTTACAATAACAAGAACTCAATTCAACTTACTACAGGGAGCTTTAGCTTAGATGAAATGGAAGCACTGTTTAAGACCCTTCCAATTGATATAACCTTTGTAGATAAAGATGACAAAGTCAAATTTTTCAGTCTTGGACCCGACCGCATTTTTACCCGTAACCGGGCAATTATTGGTCGTGATGTTCGCATGTGTCATCCACCTTCAAGCGTACATGTAGTTGAACAGATTTTAATTGATTTCAAAAGTGCTAAGGAAAACAGCGCTGCTTTCTGGATTAACATGAAGGACCGTTTTATCTACATCGAATACTTTGCTATACGTGGCAAGGGAGGTGAATACCTCGGCACCATTGAATTTACGCAGGATCTTACCCATTTGCGCAAGCTCGAAGGGGAACAACGCTTATTGTCATATAAAATCTGAAACACGATGAATGTCCAGAGATTGATCATCTCTCCAAAAACAAAGTTGGGAGAACTTTTAGATGCTTTTCCACAACTGGAGGATGTCTTATTGGAATTATCACCTTCTTTTGCAAAGTTAAAGAATCCCATACTGAGAAAGACTGTTGCCCGTGTCGCCACACTTCAACAGGCAGCAGTTGTTGGCGGATTGAAGGTGGAAGAGTTGGTAAACCGGTTAAGAAAAGAAGTTGGGCAGGATCAATTCGCAGGTGAAAAAGAGAATGATCAATATGTTTTAAATGCGCCACCTGACTGGTTCGACGCTTCCAGGGTTACAAGGAGTTTTGATGCATCTCCAATAATTAATACCGGAGGAAGCCCAATGGCAGAGATTCTCTCAATTGCCCATAAACTCCAGTCGGGAGAACTACTGGAATTAAAAACTCCTTTTACTCCTGCCCCAATTATCGATATGTTAAATGAAAAAGGGTTTAAGTCATTTTCTCTAAAAAGAGAAGGTGAAATTATAAGTTACTTTTGGAAAGCTTAACTTTTATTGTACTGGTAATATATAAAACCTGACCAAAGTTTAACGAACAAACAATCTCACCGCTTTATTATTAAGTTGCCTTGGTAAAAATTGATTAATAGGAGTTGTTGTGAAGATATTTTAAAGATGCTACCAAATTAATGAGTTCAGCGTCTGTTTTGTTATTATGGTTCAAATAGATATTATTATGAAAATTATTTAACTCCTCAAGTGTTGATATGATTTTCTTCCATTTGTTCTCATTAATGCAGTTAAGGAACATCTCTTTTTCTGTATCAATTTTCCGGATAGATTTGTCAAGCACTAATTTGCCCTCTTCAGTTATATGAATTAACTTCGATCTTTTATCTGATTCATTTATCGATTCTTTAATTAAACCCTGGTTCAATAATCGTTTTATTATATCCATTCCGGTCGTGAATTCTACAAGATGAACATTTATTATTTCAGTCTTTTTTGCGTCCCCTATTAAATTTACAGTATATAGAAATAAAAATTCAAGTCTTGAATTAATAGGAAGGCTGCTTAAAAACTTACGAATGTAAAATTCCTGGAGACGGGCTAAACGGGAAATCAGGTCCAATAAACGATTTTTCTGATCAATACTTTGTTCATATTTCAAGTAAGCAGGAATATCATGGTTTATTGTGTTGTCAACTGATTTGCCATCATCAGCTACCTCTTTAATGCTTTTTTGCAAAACCCATTCAGCAAATTCATGAATTGTTACATGGCTATTTGTCTCTTCATTCTTGCTACATATATCCTAACTCTGTTTTTCTCTCTCTGTGCGCAATTCTGGTAACCAGGCCTCACCGGAATAGCTTAACTTTTATTCTGCTGAAAATATAATAGAAATATTTATAAAAAGATACGAATGTCTTTTTATATATTTTTTTATATATCTTTGTAAATGAATTTTAAACATCATAAAAATTTTGAAGACGATTTGCATCGTCATATAAAACTGGAAATTAAATTTTGTTTATAAAGGCTATTGAACTTAAAAATGAATGAGCTAATACTATAAATAACAGGTAATTATTAAATACTAATTAAATGTAAATGTTATGGCTATTAAAAAAGTATGGATAGAAGAAGGGTGTACTGCCTGTGGGCTGTGTGAAGAAATATGCGCTGAAGTCTTCAAAGTGGAAGATCTAGCTACAGTTATCGAAGGTGCCGACTTTAACGCCTTTGAGGAAAAAATTAAAGAAGCTGCTGAAAGTTGTCCGGTTGAGGTAATTAAATATGAATGAAGAGTATTTACCGATCAATCCTGATTTCTATGATGTCCACTGGATTCTGTCGTTGAGTTTGTAAAATAATATAGATTAATACTATGCTTGGAAAGACATCAGAATACGCCATCAGAGCCCTTGTTTATGTTTATATTCAGAACCAGGAAGGCAAGAGGCCGGGGTTTAAAGAAATCGCACGGAAGATTGGTTCACCAGAAGAATTTACAGCTAAGGTTTTACAGATATTAACCCGTGCAGGATTAGTTTCTTCTATGAAAGGAAGAGGTGGCGGATTCTTTTTTGAAAATTCAGCGGCACCACTTACTTTATATGAGGTAATCCGTGTAATTGAAGGGGATCTGTTTTTTTCCAGATGTGGGTTTGGTTTAAATGAGTGCGATGCTGAAAATCCTTGTCCCCTGCATGATGACTATTCGCTTGTGAGGAATGGTTTTCTTTCAATGGTTACAAATAAAACCATACAATCGCTGGCAAAAAAAATAAGCGGACATCAGGCTGTGTTGTCAAGATGATAAATTATGAATGGCGAAAATGCAGAAAGCATTGGGCCTGCAGGTAAAAAACATTTACGATAACAAGAAGCGCCTATCACCGCAAACTGCTTAAAGAGATACACATCAAAAGCACAAGCACAATGGAAAGCTAAGATTTAAGAAGAGCACCCGATTATTAAACTCAAAATCATAAATATTATGGCAGATTTAAAAACAAAGTATTTGGGATTGGAATTGAAGAATCCCATAATAGTTGGAGCAAGCAATATTGTGACGAATCCCGAAAATCTTAAAAGGATTGAAAAGGCTGGCGCTGCCGCCATCGTATACAAATCGCTTTTCGAAGAGCAGATTCAGTTTGAAAACCTTGAACTTTTCGAACGAATGACAGAGTATGAAGAGCGAAATGCTGAAATGATCACCCTTTTCCCAAACTCTAAATCAGATCCTTCATATCCGGAGGAGCATTTATTGAACTTAAAAAGGGCAAAGGAATCTTTGTCAATTCCGGTCATTGCAAGTCTTAATGCTATCAATGATGAAACGTGGATTGAATATGCCCGAAAGATAGAGGAAACCGGAGTAGATGCTATAGAATTAAATTTTTACACTGTTCCTGAAAAATTTGATAAGGGATATGAGGAAATTGAAAAGAAACAGGTAAAGACTTTATCAGCTGTCAAAGCAGCTGTCAAAATACCGGTTTCCGTCAAACTGAGCCCATTTTATACTAATCCTTTAAGTTTCATCTCTGATCTTGATAAAGCAGGAGCTGATGGCGTTGTTTTATTTAACCGGCTTTTTCAGCCTGACATAGATATTGAGACAGAAAAACATCAATTTCCTTTTAATCTGAGCAATTCTGAGGACAAGAGATTGCCTTTACGTTTTGCCGGTTTGTTATATGGTAATGTAAGAGCATCAATATGTACAAACACGGGAATATTAAGCGGCAAAGATGTAATAAAGATGATATTAGCAGGGACTGATTGTGTCCAGGTAGTCAGTACACTCTATTTAAATCAGATAGAGGTAATCAGCTCAATTGTTCATGAAATTGAAAAATGGATGGATTTAAAGGGATACAATAATATTGATGATTACAAAGGAAAACTCTCGAGGAAGAGATCAGAAAACGAACTCCCTTATCGTCGCGCACAATATTTTGATTTTATAATGAGTACTTCAGAGATTCTAAAGAAATACAAAATAATTAATTGACTCGGGTATAAAATAAGAAAATTATATGCAATGGCAACTCATACTGTAAAAATTCTAACAACCTGTCACATTACCCGTGACGTTCTTCAGATATTTACTGAAAAACCTCTGGGATTAGATTTCACACCTGGGCAGACCATTGATATTTCTATAAATAAAGCAGGATGGCAGGCTGAGAAAAGGCCATTTATCTAAGGTCGAAAAATGACTTTGGCGGAAACAAGCTAATTTATGCAAATAAGTCAAGAGATGATATTATATTGAAATACGAATTTCATTACTATCTGGGAAAAAACTTCATTAATATCCTATCGGATGAAGTAGCAAAGGGATATTCATACGGATTTATTACAGAAAATTTCCTTAAAGAACATATAACTGACTTTAAAAAGAATATTTACCTGTGTGGCCCACCACCTATGATGGAGGCAGTTGAAAATATTTTATCTGATTTAAATGTTGATGAAAGACTGATAGTAAAGGAAGCTTTTTAGGTTAAGCCCATATTAAATGGAAGTAATAGCCGGGGAGCCAAAAACAATTGAAAATACTTTTATGATATAAAAATTTAATGATTTAAGATGGAGAATAGTTAATAATAATACACTATCAAAATGAAAAAACTTGAAAACAAAACAGTATTAATAACAGGAGGAATATCCGGTATTGGTAAAGCCTGTGCTATTGCAGCAGCAAAAGAAGGTGCCAATGTGGTAGTAGCTGATTTGACTTCTGACGCATCCGGTATAACAATGGAGGAAATCAGAAAAGTAAACCAAAAAGCGATTTTTGTTGAATGCGATGTGTCAGTATATAAACAGGTTGAAAATGCAGTTCAAAAAGCGGTTAGTACATTTTCTTCACTTGATATTGCACTCAATAATGCAGGAATTGGTGGTGAATCAAACAAAGTGGGAGATCTGAGTGAAGAGGCCTGGCTTAAAGTCATAAATATTAATCTGAATGGTGTATTTTATTGCATGAAGCATGAACTGATGCAAATGTCAAAGCAAAAGAAGGGTGTAATAATAAACATGTCATCCATTTTAGGGAAAGTTGGTTTTGCAAATTCTTCTCATTATGTTGCAACAAAACATGGCATAATAGGCCTTACTAAATCTGCAGCACTAGAATATGCAACTGAAGGTATAAGAATAAATGCAATCTGTCCCGGATTTATTGATACTCCTTTGCTAACTCATGCCGGCATAGTTGAAGATTCAGATATGCAAAAATATATCATAGGCCTTCATCCTATGAAACGTTTAGGAAAATCCGAAGAAATTGCTTCCGGATTCATTTTCCTGGCTTCAGGTGAAAGTTCATTTGTGACAGGGACAGCACTTGAAATTGATGGTGGATATTTAGTACAATAAATAAAACAGAAGCTATGGCTATAATTAAAGTTTGGATCGAAGAAGGGTGTACATCCTATAGGCTGGACTAAATTGTAAGAACATGAATATGGCAGATAAATACTTAGGCCTGTACACTGATCATTACGAATTAACCATGGCCGAGGGCTATTTCAAATCAGGGATGCAGGAGGAAATAGCAAATTTTGACTACTTTTTCAGGAAGAACCCCTTTGGCTCTGGGTTTACTGTTTTTGCAGGTCTTCAGGATCTTTTGGAGATGCTAGGGAATTTTAAATATGACAGCCCATCAATTGATTATCTGCATAATAGAGGTTTCAACGATGAGTTCCTCGAATATCTGAAAAGCTTTCAGTTCAGGGGTGATATCTATGCACCGCCTGAGGGAGAAATTGTGTTTCCTAACGAGCCAATAGTAAGGGTTAAAGGAAATGGAATGTCATTGAAACACAGTTGGTAGAAACCATCACCCTGAATATGCTTAATTTTCAATCGCTTATTGCAACAAAGGCCAGCAGACTTCGCCATTCGGCCGGCAATAGATTATTGATGGAATTTGGAATGCGGAGGGCACAGGGTAGTGCAGCTATCCAGGCCAGCAGGGCTGCCATAATAGGCGGGATGGATAGCACTTCAAATATTTACAGCGCTTTTCGTTGCAATCTGAACTCATCGGGATTTCTGGCAGATAGCCTGCATATCAACTTATGGGGATCTAAAAATGGTGTTGCAGGCTGGACAGAGCAGGCACAAAAGATAGCCGACGATAATAAAGTTCCGGTAACTTTCTTTATCGCCGACGAACCATATGGGAAGAATATAAATATAGATGGAATGGGAACCTTCGGACATATTCTCGATTTTATTTCACCAGCTAATGTAAAATTGCCGGAAATAGGAAAAAATCCTTCGTGGCAGGAATACCGTAAAGATTACCTGACCAGTTTGATTTATAACAGAGGCAGCTTAATTTTGCAGATTTCAAATAATGAACCATTATCCAGAATACTCCTTGATGAGTCACTTAAGAATGGTGGCTATGTGGCAATAAGCACCATACATTTTGATCAGAATTTTTTATTCTGGGTGCCTTCTCTTTATCAGTATAGGTATCAGCTTCCTTTTATTGCATTGCAGGATGCACATGGAACAGAATCGTGGTGGTGGTCGGATGAGCTGTTACATTACCGTACTTTGTTTCTTGCAAAAAAGCCAGGCTATGACGAAATGATGACAGCTCTTAAGAATAATTGGGTTGTCTCTGTCAGGCATGATTCACTTTCAGGATATAAAACAAGGATACTGGGTGGAGCAGAAGGAGTGAGTGATTTTGTTAAGCAACATCAGGATGAATGGAAATGGTGGGGCGACAATCCGGAGAAGCTAATCAGACCGTGGGCTGTGATTACGGTAT
>JBBQZN010000046.1:0-35389 GCA_038207725.1 Bacteroidales bacterium
ATGAGCGTAGAGCGGAGAGAGTAAGCGTTGAGCGTAGAGCGTAGAGCGATGAGAGGTGAGAGGTGAGAGGTGAGAGGTGAGAGACAAAGAGGTGAGTGTCTTATCCTGAAATAGGTTTACATAAAAAGTAATCTTTATTAAGGATTATGTAGGGTTTTAAGCCACAGAGTGGCGAACTATTTGTAGAAAACGGATACCTCTCACAAAGAGCGCCGGAGCAGAAATATTATAGAAACCGATGCTTGGCACCGGCGCTAAAAATAAAGGTGAGCGGAGAGTAAGCGATGAGCGATGAGCGTAGAGCGTAGAGCGATGAGCGTAGAGCGATGAGCGTAGAGCGGAAAGTTGGAAGACCAAACAAAAAAGGAATTCAGAAAGGTAAAGATGCAGAAGGAAAGATTATACGGAAAGACATTAAATGAGCTGATTGCCGTAACAAAACGGATAGGCTTACCCGGCTTCGCTGCCAGACAGATAGCTGACTGGCTCTACAAGAAAGAGATTCACACAATCGATGAAATGACAAACCTCTCAAAAAAGATGAGGGAGTCTCTGGCTGTCGATTACGAAGTTGGTCTTTATCCTCCGGTTAGTGAATCTGAAAGCACAGACGGAACTAAGAAATATCTATTCAAAGTTCTGAATGACAAATACATAGAAACGGCATACATCCCTGATAATGACCGCGCTACGATATGTGTTTCATCCCAGTCAGGCTGCAAAATGGCTTGTATCTTCTGCATGACAGGCATGCAGGGTTTTCAGGGAAACCTGACATCAAACGAAATACTTAATCAGTTCAGGAGCCTCCCGGAATTTAAAAACCTGACCAATATGGTATTTATGGGAATGGGCGAACCGCTTGACAATATAAATGAACTGCTTAAAAGCCTCGATATACTTACCAGCGAATGGGGATACGGATGGAGTCCAACAAGAATAACTGTCAGTACGGTTGGACTAGTTGGCCCCATTAAAGATTTCCTGGAGAAGAGCAGATGCCATCTGGCAGTAAGTCTTCACTCTCCGTTTGATAAAGAGAGAAGAAAATTAATGCCGGTACAGCGAACCAACACCGTAAAAGAGGTACTCGATATTATCCGCAACTTTGAAATCAACAGTCAGAGAAGGATCTCCTTTGAGTATATATTATTTAAAGGTATGAATGATACTCCGCTGCATATTAAAGAACTGGCAAGAATTCTGAACGGGATAAAATGCAGGATAAATATAATCCGCTTCCACCCTATTCCGGGATCAGAATTTGTAAGTCCCGACCTGGGTACAACAATTAATTTCAAGGAAGCGTTGAATGCCAAGGGAATACTTACAACAATAAGATCAAGCAGAGGAGTTGATATACAGGCAGCATGCGGTCTTCTTTCCACTCTGGAACAGAACAAAACGATTCAGAAATGAAAAGATTCCTTGTAGTAGTTGCCACACTTCTGTTTTCAGCTGCAACATTCTCTCAAAACTCTTCACTTGAAAAGTTTCTGGCAGATTCAGTGCTGAATCATGCCTCAGTTTCTCTGTATATAGCAGACGCAGTCACAGGTGAACCAGTAGCTGAGTATAATTCAACGAAAAGTCTTAATCCGGGATCAGTTCTGAAGCTTGTCACAACAGCTGCTGCTCTTGAAATACTTGGACCGGAATACACATTTAAAACCAGAATCGCTTATACAGGAACTCTGAACAAGCGAAATGGAAAGCTAACAGGTGACATAATAATCACTGGCGGAGGTGATCCTTGTCTGGGATCAAACAACTTCCCTGATAATTACAATGATTTCATTACCAAGTGGATAGGTGAAATAAAGAGACTTGGAATAAAAAAGATTGAAGGCAGGGTCATAACTGATGATTCGTATTACGACTATCAGCCTGTTCCCGGGAAATGGTTGTGGGAAGATGCAGGTAACTACTATGGTGCCGGTGCTTATGGTCTTTCAGTTTTTGATAATACATGTGAGATCCACATTAACACTGCCATTGACAGCCTCAAACCGTTAATAATCAGAATAGTTCCTGAAGAAACCAGAATCATTTTTCATAATCATCTTACAGGATCAGGATCAGTTGACAAGGGGTATGTATATTCAGCACCATACAGTAATACGGGATGGATTGAAGGTACAGTGCCTGTCAACAGGGAGGATTTTATTCTGAAAGCATCAATTACAGATCCGCCCATGCTTCTGGCAAATATTATAAATCAAAGACTTGAAAAAGAAGGAATAAAAATTTCAGGAGAACCCGGTACATTCAGACTTGAAGAACAAAAACCAAATGAAGAATTATTTGCTATTGCAGAAATAAGCTCTCCTCCCCTATCCTATATCATAGAAGTACTTAATCACGAGAGCGTTAACCTTTATGCTGAACATCTTGTTAAAGAGATGGGAAAGAAAATGAGAAACAGCGGGACTACAGATGCCGGCATTGAAGTTATAATGGAGTTTCTGAATAAGTCAATGATCTCAACAACCGGAATGTTCATAGATGATGGCAGCGGGTTATCACCGCTTAATTCAATAAATGCTAGGGAGCATGTTAACCTTCTGATCTATATGAAAAGCCGCAGCAACAATTTTGACATATACTTTAATTCCCTTCCCGAGGCTGGTAAAGAGGGTACGCTGAAGAACTATTTTAAAGATCCACTTTTTGAATCGAACCTGAAAGCAAAAAGCGGATCAATGACCAGAGTAAGAAGTTATGCCGGATACTTTAAGACGCTTTCAGGCAGGAACCTGGCTTTCAGCATCATTGTCAATAATTATACGGGCAGCTCAAAATATCTGATAAATAATATTGAAGAATTCTTAAAGGGGATAATAATAAATAAATGAACGAGAAAGTAGCTATAAGAAAATGCACTGTTTATGATGTGCATGAAGTTTACAATCACATCGCCGACATTTATAAAGTCACCGGAGGACCTGAATTACAGGGAAAAAGGGTTTTGGTAAAGCCAAATATATTAACAGACAACGATCCGGCAAAGTGCATAAGTACACATCCAGTTGTTGTTGAAGCTATGATAAGGTTTCTTCAGACGAACGGAGCCACTGTTTTTGTCGGCGACTCACCTGCAGTTCACACAGCAAAGTTCAGAGGTGAAAAATCGGGCATCAGCAAGGTATGCGAATTAACAGGTGCTGTATGGGTTGATTTCACGAAGAATACAAGAGAAAAGAAACTGAATAAGGGGAAAATAAAGATTGCCGGAATAGTCGATGATGTTGATCTGATAATTTCACTTCCTAAGTTTAAAAATCATGAACTTGTTTACTTCACAGGAGCTATCAAAAATACACTGGGACTGGTACCGGGATTCAGCAAGGCGAAGCAGCATGCAATGCATCAGGAGAGAAACGGATTTGGTGAATTTCTTGTTGATCTGAATGAGGCACTTACCCCCGATTATTTTTTCATGGATGCCATAATGGGAATGGAGGGTCCCGGACCGGGCAGAGGTTTTCCAACTGAAATAGGACTACTTATCGGTTCTACAAACCCACTCGCGCTTGATATAATTGCCACCCGTATAGCCGGATATGATCCCATGATAATACCTACTTCAAGAACTGCATTATCGAGAAAGAAGTGGCTGAGCGCTGAAAGTGAAATTATTTATGACGGACCAGAGATTGCTACAATAATTAAAAAGGGATTCAACAAAATTCCGATATCCTCAAATAACAATATCTCCTTTCAATTTGTAATGAAAAGAATTCCGGCCCTGAAAAAGCTGGAACGGAGGCCAGTTTTTATCCATGATAACTGCACCGGCTGTCAGAAATGCGTAAATATTTGTCCTGTTGAAGCCATTAAACCTCTTCCCTCAGACAAGAAACATATTGTCCTCACCGACAGTAAGTGTATAAGATGTTTCTGCTGCAGCGAAGTGTGCGGGGATAATGCGGTTGAGATACGGAGGAAGCTTTTCGGGGTTTAGATCAGTGTTTAATAATCCAGAAGATCAATAAGATATATTAATGAAGCAATAGATGCAGAGCCCATCTGGAACTCTCTGAAGTTGACTTCCTCGAAAGTATCGTTTGCTGAATGGTGATATGAGAAATATCGCTGTGTGTCGGGCATATAACCAATCTGCAAAGCACCCATGGCTTTTAAAGGTGCGATATCGGATCCGCCGCCGCCCTTGTCGAAATCTCTGATATTGAATTGTAAAAAATATTTTGAAAGACTCTGGAGTTTGCTCAGTTTTTCGCCATCTGCATCAAAACCGAATCCTCTTGGACTCATAACGCCGCGGTCTGATTCAAGTGCTGCGTAGTGGATCTCTCCATTCTTCTTTGCTTCATCGGCATAGGCTCTTCCACCTGTACCTGAGATCTCTTCATTCATGAACATAACAGCCCTTACCGATCTTTTTGGTTTAATGCCAAGCTTTTTGTAGATACGTATCATTTCAATTGCCTGTACACAGCCCCCTGCGTCATCATGAGCCCCTTCGCAAATGTCCCATGAATCGAGATGCCCCCCGACTGTAAAATATTCACCAGGCTTCTCTGAGCCACGTATTTCGCCAATAACATTATATGACCAGGTGTCAGGTAAAGTCTGACATGTTGAAACAATATTAAGTGTAAGTTCAGGGTACTCTTTAAGTCTTTTACTGAGAAGTTCTGCATCGAGAGTTGAGACAGCTACGGCAGGAATCTTTGCAATGCCATCTTCATAACGTGTAACACCTGTGTGAGGAAAATCATCAAGAGCAGGAGTTGCCGATCTGACTATCACGGCAACGGCTCCATATTTTGCTGCTTCTGATGCACCTGCTGTGCGCTGATTTACCGCTCCCCCATAAGCTGCGAAGGAGTTAATTTGTTTATTATCGGCCGGCCTGTTAAAGAAGACAATCTTCCCTTTAACCCTTCCTGCTCCTAAAGCCTTAATCTCGTCAAAATCATGCACTTCCAATACACCTGTGGTAATTCCTTTTTCAGTTGTTCCTACTGACATTCCAAGAGCTGCAATTGTAAGTTCTTCCTTTCCTGCAGCGGGAGTTGATATAGTACATTTTTCTTTTCCTCGTTGCCAGGCCGGAACAGAAACTATCTGAAGCCACACAGTATCGGCACCTGCTTTTATCAGCGCTTCGCGGGTATACTGAACAGCTTTTTCAGCAGCAGGCGATCCGCATATCCTGCCGCCGGCATTTTTACAGATATATTCCAGATGCTTCCATGCTGTCTGGTCACTGAGTGCCTCATCGAAGATTGATGACAAAACCTTTTCAGGCTCCTGAGCAGTTAATCCTGCTGAAAAAAGCAGAAGAAAACAGGCAGCAATAAATCTGGTCATATTCAGAGATTACACGTCTATCTTGGCATATTTGGCATGAGTCTCAATAAATTCCCTTCTTGGAGGAACCTCGTCACCCATAAGCATTGAGAATATATGATCAGCTTCAGCAGCACTTTCAATTGTAACCTGACGAAGAGTACGGGTTTCAGGATTCATTGTTGTTGACCAGAGCTGCTCGGCGTTCATTTCACCGAGACCCTTATACCTCTGAATACCAACTGATGACTCTTTTCCCTGACCCATTTCGATGACTGCAAGTTCGCGTTCCTCTTCTGTCCAGCAATAACGCTCCTGTTTACCTTTTTTGACAAGATAGAGAGGTGGTGTGGCAATATAGATATTACCTCCCTTGATAAGATCCATCATATATCTGAAGAAGAATGTCATTATAAGGGTAGTAATATGTGAACCATCAACGTCAGCATCAGTCATGATTATCACTTTATGATATCTCAATCCGGAAATATTCAGCGCCTTGCTGTCTTCGTCGGTTCCGATATTTACACCCAGAGCTGTAAAAATATTTTTTATCTCTTCGCTCTCATAGATTCGGTGCTGCATTGCTTTTTCCACATTCAGGATCTTACCTCTTAAAGGAAGAATAGCCTGAAAGCGGCGGTCGCGACCCTGTTTTGCTGTTCCGCCTGCAGAATCACCCTCTACGAGATAGATCTCACAGTTTGCAGGATCCCTGTCGGCACAGTCGGCCAGTTTTCCGGGCAGCCCTGAGCCTGAAAGAACGTTTTTCCTCTGAACAAGTTCACGTGCTTTACGTGCAGCATGACGAGCTGTAGCAGCAAGAATAACCTTCTGAACAATTACTCTGGCATCTTTGGGATTCTCTTCAAGATAATTTGTAAGCATCTGACTAACAGCCTGATCTACAGCACCCATTACCTCAGAGTTTCCAAGTTTTGTTTTTGTCTGACCTTCAAACTGGGGTTCCTGAACTTTAACAGAGATTATCGCGGTTAATCCTTCGCGGAAATCGTCACCGTTTATATCGAATTTAAGCTTCGAAGTGGCACCTGAATCTTCAGCGTATTTTTTAAGTGTGCGGGTTAGTCCCCTTCTGAAACCTGCCAGGTGAGTTCCACCCTCTATTGTGTTTATATTATTTACGTAGGAATGTACGTTTTCAGAAAATGAATTGTTATACTGAAGAGCTATCTCTACCGGGATTTCCGACTTATCCCAGGTAATATGAATAACCTTATCAATTATACGTTCCCTGTTTGCATCGAGATATTCGACAAATTCCTTAAGTCCCTCTTCAGATCTAAATTCTTCATAACGGGGGGCAGGATCAGCACCATCCACACCCTCAAGAATCTCACGCATATCCCTGATTGTAAGGATTATGTTCTTATTAAGAAATGCGAGTTCACGTAAGCGTGCTGCAAGGATCTCGAAGTTATATTCTGTTGTCTGGAAAATTGTACCATCTGGCTTGAAAGTGACGGCGGTTCCTGATTTGTCAGTTTTTCCGATAACATCTACTTTGGTAACAGGTTTCCCTTTTTCATATTCCTGCTGATAGATATTACCCTCTCTCATTATCACTACCTTGAGATGCTCAGAAAGAGCGTTTACGCAGGATACACCGACTCCATGAAGACCGCCGGAAACTTTATATGAGTCTTTATCGAACTTACCTCCTGCATGAAGAACAGTCATTACAACCTCAAGGGCCGACTTCTTCTCCTTCTCCATTATGCCTGTTGGGATACCTCTGCCGTCGTCAGTTACAGTAACCGAGCCATTTTCATGTATTGTAACTTCAATTCTGGAACAGTAACCTGCAAGAGCCTCATCAATTGAGTTATCAACCACCTCGTAAACCAGATGGTGCAACCCTTTTACACCAATGTCACCAATGTACATTGCAGGTCTCTTCCGTACAGCTTCAAGACCCTCAAGAACCTGAATATTATCCGCTCCGTAATCAATACTGTCCTGCAACTTTTTTTCGTTATCAGTCATTCCTTTTAATTTTATAAAAACATCTTAAAAATACATTGCCTATTAACATCGCTTTATAACAAAAAAATGAGTCCGTGTTACCAGTTTTCAATTAAAAAATCTGAAACTTAACAGATGAAATCAGAGAATTTCATAAACCCGGATCAACAATCAGAATCAACTTCACTTTTTCCGTTATAAATTACTGATATAATGATAATTAATTAATACTGCAAATATACTCAAATAAAACGGTTTTTCTCTAATAATACTAGAAATAATAATGCACATTTTATTAAGAATTTCAGCCTTTTGAGTAGTATTTTCTCCTACAACTTTTTTTTTCTGATAGAGGCTGTTCAAAAATCTTTATTTTGCACGATATATATCATTAAAGCTGGTTTACAAACTATATGTAAACCCTACCATGCAGAGGAATCTCTGAGAAGGATAATAGGCCCACTCATAGTACCTTGTAAAGGCTATGTTATTGAATTTAGTCCAGAATGACAAGATCTTTGAATAACGGTACTCAGCACTGAGGTTTATATTCATATAGGGAGATGATACAAATACCTGTCCCGGAATTCCTATAACCAGAAGTCTTCTCTTTCCCTCAGCGCTAATCTCCATGCCGGCAATGATCTTATCTCTCAGATTATACTTTAGTCCGGCCCTGCTGTTCCATGATGGTTTATTCCATGCAAAATCGTTCGCAGCAAGGGTATATTTGTAAAAACCTGCCTCACCTTCGAATGTCAGTTTATCACTTAGCCTGCTGCTCATTTCACCCCTTATTGCAAGTAACTCAACATCATCGGTAACAGGAAAAAAATGATTGCCCAAATCAGGATCAGAAAGATTACCGGGAAAGGAGACATTGGAGTAGAAAATCATATCACTTATAAGTGAATATGAAGCAGATACAAGATACTGGCCGCCAATACCATTATTCCCCTTTAATCCAGTTGAAACAACGAGTTCGTGATCGGTATTCGGAAGTGCAAAAAGAGTACCGAAGGGTCTGATAAAAGGATTTTCATTTATAGCTTTAAGAGGTGTATTTTCTTCAAGTCTTCCGGAAAGACCGGCAAAGAAATTAATATAAGAAGGGACAACGCTGAAACCGAATTTCAAATCAGGATACAGATGGAATTCCGCATCTGGGAACAGATTTCTATCGAGCAATGCCTGAAACCCCAGTCTGAAATTCCACTGTTGTGATCTTTTCTCAATAAACGGGTTTACCGATGCTACATATTTTCCCTGATATCGGATATTCGGGGCATCCTCATACAGATTAAAGCCTATGCCTGAACCGGCATAGAATCCCTTGTAAGTTTTAGCCATTAATCCTTCAAATCCAAAAGCATGCTGATAAAGATTTTTATCATTGTAAAAGAAGTCATATGAAAGATCAAAATCATACGATAAATCTGAGGAATCAAGCTTCAGTGAGGATAGAGATCCTTTCCATCCGGCATTGTAATAAGGCATCCTGATATCTTTCTTCTCAGCAATATAACCATGATTACTTGTGTCATAGCCATATGCGTACCGTGTCTTCTGAGCCAGATCAAGCGAAGCCTCAAACAGATTCTTTTTAAAGGCTTTTCTTCCGAACAGTGAGACGTCATTATCCATATAGCCAGCAAATACCTTCTCACCGTTCTGAAGTTCAACCTTACCGTTCGAAGATAAATGCCTGCCGTAGAAACCTATCGATCCTTTTTTTGATCGCTCATTTGTAATGCTTATTTCAGCCAGCGGAGTTATATAATTACCCATTCCCAGATTGACATAGCTTTTGTAAAGTTTCGGAAGCGGATCCGGCTCCAGGGAAGCAGCTTTTATGGGACTTATCGTATACTTTGGAAGGAAAGGATCGGCATTCACCTCATATCTGAAATCAGGCTTTACCTTCAGGGTATCGCTCATATCGGGCAGGTAGCTTTTCTTTTTTGATTCAGGAAGAGATGGCTTATACGGATTGTATAGTGTTACCTCGCGTTTCAAGTCAGATTCTTTTTTTCCCTGTGCTGTTGCAGGCAAAATAACTGAGATCAGCAGAAACGATATTATTAATATTCTATTTGTCATGACTAGTCTATTTCAGATTACCTTAATCAATTGGTTCTTACTGTTGTATCAGCCTTCACTGTTGCAGCACCATCTGATTTTTCAATATTCAAAGTATCGAGTTTGGCTTTCACCTCATCCCTTATACCATCGCCATCAGTTACATAAAAATCCATAAGGGTCTGAAGAGTTGCTCTCGCCTGTAACAGATCCCCTTTCTTAATGCTTATATCAGCCAGAAGCAGGAACACTCTGGCCATCCAGAACTGATGCGGTGTATTTTTATCGACGAATTCAGAAATTACCTTTTCAGATTCTCCGCTAAGGTTCTTTTTATAAAGTAGTTCCGCAACCCGGTATTTTGATTCGGCTCCCTCGATACTCGTTACTTCTTTTCCAACTTTTCTGAAATCGGCAAGTGCTTCTTCATAATTATTGAGACTATATTGAGCTTTAGCATTCATGAATGTAGCCTCTCTGACAAGTTCTTCAGGGATGTTTGAAGATTTGTTTATTTTACCTGCTGCAATTATGGTTTTAGCTGCATCCCCGGTCTGATAGGCTGACCGTAACTGCCACTTAAGTGCAAGAAGACGGGTTTCATTACTCCCTGCTGAGAGCTCCAGCTTTTCATAGAATCTAAGAGAAGCTACATAATCTTCTTTCTCATAAAGTATTGAAGCGGCGGCAATTAATGACTGTTCAAGGAACTGGTTATTGGGCACATCAGCAACAGCGGTGTACATTTTAAGAGCTTCATCTTTATTACCTGCTGATTTAAGACACTCGGCGAGATAGAACTGAGAATTAAGTCTGAAACTTCCGTTTGGAAACTCTGTAAGATAGTTTTTAAATACCCCGGCAGCCTGATCATATTTTGCAGTTATATAAAGGTTTTCACCGGAGTTATATAGCATCGAATCCTTCTGAGCCATATTTACATCGCCATAACCTTCAAGTGTTTTTATGTATGCAAAATATGTTTCAACGTCATTTTTATCAACATAAGTATTTCTTAATCCGGTAACTGCATATCTGGCCTCAGGTGTTGACTTATAATTCTCAATTACCTTTTTATACTGAGCTATTGCTTTGTCATTTTCACCAAGGTTATAGTAAAGTAATCCCAGTTGCACGATTGCTCTCGGAACATAAGGACTTGTCTGGTAATCTGAAATAACTGTATTAAAATCAGCTTCACCCCGTTTGTAATCCTCAACAA
This sequence comes from Bacteroidales bacterium, assembly GCA_038207725.1. Taxonomy (GTDB): domain Bacteria; phylum Bacteroidota; class Bacteroidia; order Bacteroidales; family VadinHA17; genus LD21. The sequence goes on from JBBQZN010000046.1 coordinate 10,604, forward strand.
CAAGGTAAGCTCTTCCCCTTTCAAAAATTGCATTTGGTACAAATGATGAGGCCGGGAACTTTGCAATAAGCTGAGTAAGAATATCTGCTTTTCCGATGCTGTTATTTATTAAACCAAGTGAAAAGGCTTTCTGGAACATCGCATAATCGGCATCAAGCTTGCCGAATTCAATTACCTTGTCGTAATATAAGATGGCAGCTGTATAGTTGGTGGCTATGTAGTAACAGTCAGCGATACGGTTTTTTGCATCAGACAGAACCTCTGGTCTTACGTTTGTTACCCCCGATTCAAATGTCTTGAAATGGTTAAGAGCATTTGGATAATCCTTAAGGTTGAAAAGAGTATATCCAAGGTTATATCTCACCATGTTATACTCAGCAAGAAGCGTTGATCCGGGAATTCCCATAAATGTTTCATAATCAGCCTTTGCCTTATCATAATGTGCCAGTCTGTACCATGCTTCCCCCCTCCAGTATATTGCACGTGAACGCAGGGTTCTGTTATACATTTCATATTTGAGTGACTTATCGAACAGATCGATAGAGGCCTCAATCTCCATATTCTTAAATAATTCAAGACCTCTGAAGAAGGCGACTCTCTGGTAAGCTTCCTCGAGGCGTCTTTCTTTCTTCGGAATTTTATCAAGTGCTGCCAGTGCCGACTTATAGTTTTTAACCTGAAGGAAGGTGGCTACCAGATAATCATAGGCTTCCTGAATTCTTTCTGAACCGGGATAGAGGTCGATATACTCCTGAAATGAAGCAATTGCCTCTCCGAATGGTGAATAACCAAGTTCGTATGTCAGCTTTGCATAATTGAAAAGTGATTCCTCCTTAATTCCTTTGTCGTAATTCAACTTGGAAGCTTCGCCAAACGCCAGCTGTGCACGCTTTTTGTCTGCCTTCTTAAGATAGCAGTCACCGAGAAGGTTCCAGATATTCTGACTAAGCAGATCGCTTCTGGCACCTATTTCAAGGAATAGTTTTATTGCTTTATCTGTTTCGCCCGTTTTATAATAACAATATCCCAACTGATATTTATCTTCACGCTCACTCATCTTAGCGCCCGCTGAGTATTTTTCGAGATATGGCAGAGCCTCTTTATAATTTGATTTGTTATAATAAGCATCCCCAATAAACCTGTACAGTTCAATTGCTCTTTCTTTTCCTGCCGATTTAAGAAGCTCGGGGGCGATAGCCAGTATTCCGTCATAATCTTTCTGAAGATAAAGGATCTGAACAATATAGAAAGGTACTATTTCTCCGAATGTCTCATCTTCCCTTAGCTTCATAAACCCCTCCATGGCAGTCTTATACATCTGCTGCTCATAGGCAATCTGGGCAAAATAGTAAGTCGCCGGGGGAGTATATTCAGTGTCTATATCCTTAATTTCAGAGAACATAAGCAGAGCCCTGGGTTTGTCGCCAGTAAGGTAGAGTGAATGGCCATACCTGAAAAAATACTCTGCAAGCTTTACTGACTCCAGTTCCTGTCTGTTAACTGCTGCATACCAGCTGGCAGCTTTCCTGTAGTTTTTATTCTGATAGAAATTAGCCCCTAAAGCAAGTCGGGCTTCATTTATCCGCGGGCTTTCAGGATGGGTTGAAATATACATAAGCATCTTATACTCTGCATCAGGACTGAATATATTTATTGAGGCAATGGCACTATGATATTCAGCATCAGACTTAAGGACACTGTTTGTTTCTTCAGGATCATTGGCAAACTTATCGAGAAGCCTTATAGCAGCCGGATATTTCTCTTTCTCAAATAGCTCCATGCCCCTGTTATAATCAGAGGTGATGTCTTTTTCCGTAAAAGGCATTTGTGAAAAAATATCACATACCGATATCAGGAATAGCATAAACACCGATAACAAATATGTGCGTATTGATTTCTGAAAGTGCCTGAAGGTTATAAGGAATTTCTGATGCATCATTGAATTTCTGTTCATAACTTATTTTTTTGGAGCAGGGTTTAATAAAGCGAACATACGGATCAAAACAGGCCCTAATCCTGTAAGATATTGATTGTATGTCATATATAGCATTCTCCCTTATTTCTAGTCAGTTGTAAAATTACAACTATTAAACGCCGGCAGGGGAGCTTTATTACTGTTTTTATTAACATATAAATGTTAATTATCAATTCTTTCCTTAATTTGCACAATAATTGACCTGAAAATGCACGAAATTCTTCCCCTCGACGTAATTATTGAACTGACAGAGTGTACAATATGGCAGCAGGATCATCTGGTTCTCTCCAATGTTAATCTTTCTGTGGGAAAGGGAGAATTTGTATATCTGGTTGGCAGAGTAGGAAGCGGAAAATCGAGTCTTATAAAAACACTTAATGCCCAAATACCTCTCAGGGATGGAAGCGGGTTGGTGGCAGGTTACAATCTTTCAAAACTTAAAAAAAGGGAAATCCCTTATCTGAGGAGGAAAATCGGGATTGTATTTCAGGATTTCCAGCTTCTGACAGACAGGTCGGTTAATGAGAATCTTGAATTTGTTCTTAAAGCAACAGGCTGGAAAAGCAAGAAAGAGATTGAGACCAGGATTGGCGAAGTACTTGAAAAGGTAGGTCTTAATCTCAAGGGATATAAGATGCCTCATCAGCTCTCAGGCGGTGAGCAGCAGCGAGTTGTTATCGGAAGGGCACTTCTGAATGACCCTGAAATTATTCTTGCAGACGAGCCAACAGGGAACCTCGATCCTGAAACTTCTGAAGGAATAATAAAACTTCTTACTGATATAAGTAAAACAGGCAGAGCCGTTGTTGTTGCAACACATAATTACACCCTGCTAAAGAAATTTTCAGCCCGTACAATTAAATGCGACAACGGGAAGCTCTTCGAGGTTGAGAGCGATGAGGAAATGGAGCTTTTGCAATAGAATACAACAAGCACATTATTAGTAATTTATTTAGATCTCACCTGAAATAATAAAAAAGTAAAACCCGGGAATAACCCCGGATCAATTCTGCATAGGTTTATTTTGTATCAACCATTACTGGAAGATTCTTCCCGTTTGTCATGAAAATAAGTTTGGAATTTGGAGATGTGGAAATAGCTTTGATCATCTCATACTGCAATAGCTTATCGCTAAGGCCTGTACTGAGTATTTTCTGATAGTCGGCAATACCCTGAGCCTCAACTCTCATCCTTTCAGCTTCCTGCCTTGCTTTCTGAAGAACGAATGTCATTTTTTGCGCATCCTGTTCTGCATTTATTTTTGATTCAATAGTTGCTTTAACTGATTCAGGAAGAGTAAGATTTCTGACAAGAAGCTGTTCAAGCATTAGTCCACGTTCCTTAAAATTTGACTCAAGGGTCGAAAATATGCGATCCTGAAACTCATCCCGCTTTGTTGAATACAATGAAACGGCATCATAATAAACCGCATTATCCCTGATTTTTGTTCTGCAAATCGGGCGTACGAGTACATTTCTGTAATCTATCCCAACCTCCTTCAGAATTCTGGGGGCTTCAGCAGGTATGACCTTATATAAAACGGTGAGGTCAACAATAACTTCAAGTCCGTCAGCCGATAATACACGGATCGCATCATCACCCTGTTTCATGCCTTCATCATTTACACCCGACATTGTATAGTTTTCTGTTCTCACATCGAACATAACCACCTGAACCAATGGATTAATAACATTCAATCCGCTTTCAAGAATATTATCATTTACTTTACCAAAAAGCTTCTGAACCCCTACCTGGCCAGGTTCCACCTGAACAACAGAGGCCATTGAAATGCCAATAATCAGCATAATTGCCCCTGCTGCTTTTAGTAGTTTATGGTAAGGTCGAAGTGGAGTATTTCCGCTTGCTCCGAAAAATCCAAGAACCAGTACTGCGATTGCTAATAAGACTATTGTCATATAAAGAAGTTTTAAGTTATAACTATCAAAATCGGATACGAAGGTAAATAGAAAAAACGAGAGTAAAATCACTTAAATCTTCATTAACCTTACAGGCAGGAAAAGTTTGTTCTGCACTATCCTGTAAAAAGGAATACTTGCACATCCGAATGATTCTGTAAATGAATCAAGTGCAGGAATGGAAGCGCCACCAAAATCAAGCACTGTTTTTGATGATGAATGCTCTTTTATAATACTATTTAAAACAAGATATGCAGACTTTTTTGTTATGCCCTCAGGTGAATTGACCATAAATACCAGTGTTTCCCTTCTATATGTACCTATAATAAAAACGCCAAACAAAATTTTCTTCCTCGATGCCCTTACCCCGAGAATTCTTCCTTTTTTATTTTTCAAGCAGAAATTCATGAGATTTTTAAGCCGCTGATATTCTATCGGCTTAATACTATGAAAACCCTTTCTGTCATTTTTAAAATGGAGATCAAGCAACTCATCAGAAGTAATGTCATCAGCAATTTCATGCTTTTTCTTTGTAAAAGCATCAATTGTTCTCTGGCAATGTGGCGAAAATGAACTTCGTAACTTTCCATACTGTTTTGAAAGATCAAGTTCACTGTTGAATTTTTCAGTAATTTTATATCCGCTAAATGAGATGTCCTGGGAGACACTCAAATCTATATACCGATAAAGATCAGGCATATACTGAAGAAATTCTTTTAATGATTTGGCAGCAGGTTTATCGGGCGAAAAGGCACCAAGCTGCTGTATAAAAGGAGGAGTTGAAATATACTGAATACCAAACCTCTTATGGCTTGGCAAAGGAAATACCGAATCATAATCATCATCAACAAGGGCTTCCCAACCGGGGGCCATAAGATCGAGATACCAGGAATAGCCGTATGGTTTTGCACCGGGAGTATTCCTTATGCAATAGTCCCATTGCTCTCTGTCTATTTCATTATTCTTATAGTATACTATCATACATTTATCTTTTTGACTACCGATTCAAAAAGTTCCCGTTTTACTTTAAAATCAGGACTCTCAAGCAACGAAGTATTATGCCATATACTAACAAACAAGCCGCCAGCTTTTTTTGTTTCATTAATAAGTTTGTTTATAGTCTCTTTTGCTTCCTCACAATTGAGTTGCTTATATTCAAAAAGTGTCTGATCCATTACCTGAAACGGAAAAATTCTGAGCTTGGTATGAAGGTCATCGGTAAGATCGTAAAAATTGAAAGGCCTTGCAATACCTGCGCGGAAACCAGGCTCCTCAGGGTAACCCATTGAATAGTCAAAAGTTATTCCAGCAGCCAGAAGTGTCCGGTACGACGAAGGAAAAAATAGTCTGCAGAAATGAAAACGATTTAATTCAATTATCTTTTCAGTTATCAAGCCGAGTCTATCATGTTCCGCGATAAGCATGGCAGGTTTAACAGCTGCCTTAAAAGAGGGATGAAGACCTGTAGGAAATTTCCGGGAAATACTTTTAATAAGTGATCTGTATTTGTCATTCTTCCACGAGGGATTCTTGTCAAATTCTGAATTATCACCTACCGGAAAAAAGAATAGAGAATCATTTACAACCGGGCTTAGTTTTTCAGTTATATATCCGAATACATCATAGGGATCTTTTTCATTTCCGTTGCGTCTGTCTCCGTCAGCTGTGCTTGATTTTTTGTTTTTCTTTTCCCGGAAAATATCACTTATTGAACGGAACAGACCAGACCCTGTGTTTTCGAAAGCCTCATCAGAATCAATAGTTATAAGAGACCTGAATTCATTCCTACGATATGTAAGCATCGGGAGCTTTTTGAGCATTGCCTTCGACATCTCCTTAGTCCATAAATCAATTACCGGAATCCCCAGGAAGCCATTTTTGAAAGCCAGCGAATCAGAAGCTCTGAATCGGCCGTGTTTGTCAGGCGTGAATTCGAGGTATTCTTCATATCTCGTTACAAGATAAAAGGATGCAGCAAAAATGTCGAACGGAAAATCGGATCCGGGTTTCCCTTCAAAAAATAATGGCAGTGACTTCCATTCACTAACAGTTATTTCCCGGGGCTCAACACCCTTCTCAAAAAGAATTGTCGATGGTGAAATTTTAAAGGAGCCTGTTATAGTCTCGTCTGAATAATTAATAACCGGATGTTTTCCCAGCTTGCGTTTATCAGTTGTTACATCCCAGGCAAGCCCGAGAATGTCACCAAGAATCAGTGAGGCGATGTACCTCAACCGGGGTGCATCCTGTTCAGCATATATTATAACAGGCTTAATGTCCATATTTACAAATTTACGTAAATACTTGTTATTTAGTACTATAATATCGATTTTTTATTAAAATATTTTGATTATCTTTGCGCCCTAATTAACAAGGTGACTCCAGGAAGAGTTATAAGCGGTTTTACCCGGTCAGCATTTGAGTTCATTTCGACCGGGATTAAGAAAATCCACCGCTCCGGGGATCACATCATAAAAATAAATAATGATAAATTTTGAAGAGATGGGATTTACTCCCGGGATTCTGAAGGCTATTCAGGAACTGGGATTTGAACAACCTATGCCGGTACAGGAGAAAGTAATACCTCTTATGCTGGGCGATTCAGGCGATATTATCGCACTGGCACAGACGGGCACAGGTAAAACAGCAGCATTCGGACTACCGCTTGTTCAGGCAACGGATACAGAAATGATGAGCACACAAGCATTGATTCTTTGCCCTACACGCGAACTCTGCATGCAGATAACAGGTGACCTCACCGACTATGCGAAATTCACCGGAAAGCTGAAAATTCAGGCTGTTTATGGTGGTGCCAGCATTGATAATCAGATACGCGGTCTGAAAAAAGGGGTACATATTATTGTTGCAACGCCGGGAAGATTAATTGATCTGATTGGAAGAGGTGCAGCAAAGCTATCTAATGTACATACCGTTGTACTCGATGAAGCGGACGAGATGCTTAACATGGGTTTTCTTGACAGTATTAACGAGATTCTTGAAGAGGTACCTACCGGAAGGAGGACTCTGCTATTTTCTGCTACAATGTCATCAGAGATTGCTACAATCGCAAGAAAATATATGAACAAACCGATCGAAGTAACTATCGGTGCAAAGAATTCATCAGCTGACAATGTTAGCCATGCTTACTACCTTGTTCATGCAAAGGATAAATATAAAGTCCTCAAAAGAATTGCAGACTTTGAACCTGATATCTATGGTATCGTTTTCTGCCGTACAAGGGTGGAAACACAGGAAGTTGCCTCAAAACTTATAAATGATGGCTATAATGCCGACGCACTTCATGGCGATCTTTCACAGGCCCAGCGCGATGCAGTTATGCAGAAATTCAGGCTAAGAAACCTGCAACTGCTTGTAGCAACTGATGTTGCAGCACGTGGACTTGATGTTGACGATCTCACACATGTTATCAACTACAGCCTTCCTGACGACATAGAAGTATATACACACCGTAGTGGCCGCACAGGAAGAGCAGGAAAAACAGGGATCTCAATCTCACTTGTACACCTTAGGGAAAAACATATTCTCCAGCAGATTGAAAGGAAAGTCAAAAAGACATTCAAATCAATTCCAATTCCAACAGGTAGTGAGATCTGCAGCAAGCAGCTTTTTAACTGGGTAAATAAGCTTGAAGGTTCAGCAACAGAACATCAGGAGATTGAAAAGCTTCTTCCTGAAATAAAAGAGAAACTGGCAGGCCTCGACCGGGAGGAACTATTGAGAAGGGTAGTTACACTTGAATTTGACAGGTTCCTCGACGATTACCGTTCAGGAGAAGACATTATTTCTCCTGTTTCTGATAAAGAGAATAGCTTCGGAAGATCAGGCAGACGTGAATCAAGAGACTCCAGAGACTCCAGAGACTCCAGAGATTCAAGAGATCAGCAATTTACCGGCAATTATACAAGGCTGTTTATAAATCTGGGAAAAACAGATGGATTTTATCCGGAACAGCTTATTGATCTTGTCAATACCCATACCACCGGAAGAAAAATTCCGCTTGGGAAAATTGACCTTCTCAAGACATTCTCATTCTTTGAAGTAGAATCGGAATATACTCAGGAACTGATTGCTGCCATAAATGACGTAACCTACATGAACCGCAGGGTAGCGGTTGAGATTGCTCAGGCAAAAACTGACCAGCCGAAAGGTGATTATCCTTCAAGAAGACCGGCAAAATGGTCTGACAGAAGGCCGGAAAACAGAAGCAGCGGAAGATCTGAAAGCAGAGGAAGATCTGAAAGCTCAGGCAGATCAGAGAGCAGAAAAAAAGACTACAGCCGCGATAGTAAATTCGGCAAAAAAGATAAGAAGCGGTACTAAATGTAGAAAATCAATAATTAAAGAGAGCCTCGCAAGGGCTCTTTTACTTTTTTAGCCAGCAGAAGAACAGAGATAAGTGCCATGGTTCCACCAAATCCGAATGCCACAGTGCCACCGTAACCGGGAATAAGTTTGTCAAAATAGCTGTACAGAAAACCAAATATTATACTCGCCGGCAGCGCTCCCAATCCAACCGAAAAACTGAAAAGCCCAAAAGCTGTTCCCCGTTTATCCTCCCCAACAAGATCAGCAACAAAAGCTTTTTCGGCTCCTTCGGTAAATGCATAATAGAGTGCATAAACAGCAAACAGAACAAAGGTAGCAAGCACCTGCATGTCAGGAGACAGGTAAACAAGCATTGCAAATGAAAAATATACAAGTGCATATATTATCCATCCGGCATTAATCACTTTTTTCCTGCCTATCCTGTCGGAGAGTGATCCCAAAGGTGTCGAAAACAATGCTTTTAGTATATGAAAGAAAGACCAGATAAGCGGCAGGAATAATATATTGATGACCTTAGCCTGCTGTGCCTCATCCCCGAAATTCGTTACAATATTTTGCAGAAAAGGAATGCCTGAAACAATATTTACAACTGCTCCACTGCCGCTTATTGCCTCCTCAATCCTGAAAAGCATGAATGCATCTGAAGAGTTTCCGAGAGTAAAGAGTACCACGATCATTAAATAGTTTTTGAAGTTACTGTCAAAGCTTTTTAATGAAAATGATAATGGCCCCGTATTCCGGTTTTTGGGGGCCGATTCTTTAACAAATAATATAACTACAGTCACAGCGATTATGCCGGGTATTATAGAAAGGAGAAATGTCCAACGAAGTGCAGTAAGCGAATCAGAAATGCCTGAAAAAGAAAAAATCAGAAGCAGTGTTATTATCGCAAGCAAGGGACCTATAACTGCTCCTGTATGATCCATAGCCCTGTGAAAACCGTACGATTTACCCCTTATACTTTCATGAACTGATGCTGCAATAAGTGCATCACGAGGTGCAGTTCTGATGCCCTTCCCCACCCTATCGAACATCCTGACAATAACTATCTCCCATGCAGTACTCACAATTCCTGTCAGTGGTCTGATAAGAGATGAAACAGAATAGCCAATAAGAACGAGAAGCTTGCGCTTTCCGATTTTATCGGATAACATTCCGCTGAGTAGTTTCAGAAGAGATGATGTCGTTTCGGAAACACCTTCTATTATACCAAGAATTATAGCACCCGACCCGAGGGCGGCGACATAAACCGGAATAAGCGGATATATCATTTCCGATGCAGCGTCAGTGAAGAGGCTTACAAGTCCAAGCATTATCACTGCCCTGGGAATCCGGATTTTGTTTTTCTTTTCCATACTTACCTTTTCAGATAATCATCAAAGAGTACCTGCAGATATGCCTTGCCCTGTTTTTCCGCATAAGCCGGATCAATGCCTTCCATCAGAATACTCTTTTTAAGTTTATGGTCGTAAATTACTGCAGAACTGTCGCTTATAAATCCAAATCCTTCATTATATGTGTAAAAGGCCCATGATCCGGACTCGTCAGACAAAAGATCTTTTCCAAAACTAAAGTCACCTCCCAGCCCCAGCTGATTCATCAGAGTCAAAGGGATATCAACCTGACCGCCGGTCTTCCCAATTGTTACGGGTTTCTGACTCAGAGCGCCTCCAAGCCATAGCATGGGGATTTTAAAAATATCCATCGAATAAACCGGAACATCTGCCGATATCCGGCAGCAATGGTCTGCAACTAGTATTACCAGAGTGTTTTTCCACCATTCTGTAGTTTTGGCCCAGTCGAGAAAATTACCCAGGGCTTTATCAGCATAATATATTGAGTTTTTATATTTTGTATAAACATCAGAACCCTCAAAGAAAGGCTCAGCAGGAACATCAAAAGGTTCATGACTCGAGAGAGTAAGAACGACCTTTAGAAATGGCTCGTTCATAGTTTGCATTGAATCTTTCAGTACATTAAAAAGTACATGATCATGAACTCCCCATTTTGAATTATAGTTAACAGGATCGAAATTGTCTTTTGTAACTATCTCGTCGAAGCCGGAACCTATTACAAATGAGTTGAAGTTTGCAAAATTTATCTCGCCTCCGTACCAGAAAGAACTTTTATAACCTTCACCAATCAGTATCTTCACAAGGCTTGGCAGCGACTGGCTTTTCTTTGGTTCTTTTATTATCGATTGAGCTGGCTGTGCAGGATAACCGTTAAGAATTGCCGGCATAGCCTTGTCGGTCCTGTTACCTGAGGCATAGAAATTAGAAAACAGAATACCTTCACCGGCATACCTGTTAAAATTAGGAGTAGCAAGTGAATCTCCCCCGAGCGGACCAATCAGATAACCGCTGAAACTCTCCAGAACAATTATCAGGACATTTGGTTTCGTTTTATTAACAAACACGGCAGGAGAACCTCGTTTTATTGTAAGTGAATCAACAAGAGCCACAGCCTCCTCTTTTGATCCGAAGAGATATGGATTCTTTACCGGTTTCTGCGTAAATGCGGATGTCCCTACATTCCAGACAGCGTTTACTGCAGAGTGGTTAAGGAACATATTTTTACTGAAATATACCGATCCCGCATTAATAGGTGCTACACCAAAGCCCCCTCTTATAGGAATTACAAGTACTCCCCAAAGAATCATAAATGAGAGTGCACCGGCCCACCAGTATCTGACTCTTTCAAATCCCGAAAACTTCCTGTCAACAAACCTGTTATAGAGGAAGATAAAAACTGATGATAGAATTATAATCGAAATAAAAAAGAAAATCGCTTTCAATGTAGTGACAGAGGCCATTGCTTCACCGGGAGTCTTGAGATAGAGCATCGGAGTATAATCCATCCGGAAACCCCAGTATGAATAAAGGTTAGCATCTGAAACGACAATTATTGAGGAAAAGATTATCAGAAACCACGCATAAAATCTGATAAAATATCTGTACCAGTTACCTGAAAACCAGACTCCGGAAATTGCAAGCAGCACAGGAAGCAGAAGATAATATCCAGTAGTTGAAATATCGAGAGCTGCGCCGTGGGTAAATGCTCCAAATATTTCACCTGTCTTGTTCTGGAATGAGTTACTGAATTGTGATACTATGAAGATCAGCCTGGCAGTGACGAAAAACAAAAGCCAGAAAATCGCGAAAAACCCAAGTGCTTTTAGTCTCTTAATCATTTCAGCCCGATATTGGTTCGTTTTTGGAAGCAGATCCGTTTGTACTTCTATAAAACATTATCAATGAAAGAGTTATAATTATCATCCCGGTAAAGGTCAGCCATTCAGGATGTTCATCAGGAATAAGAAGCCAGCTCAGAATAGCGCCAACAACCGGGATAATAAACTTCCACAGATTTAATTCCGACACTTTCACCCCGGGCCTCTGCAGCAGTTTAAACCATAATGAGAATGCTGCGGCTGCCATAAAAGCAAGCCATATTAGTGATATCCAGTATTCAGTTGGAAATGTGAACTTCAGAGGTCCTTCAATCGGTATTGATGCAAAATAAAAAATCACCCCTCCTGTGAAAATTGAAGCTGAACTAAGCACTAGCGGATTCAAGCCCTTGCCCTTAAGTGAAACAACAACGTTGCTAACGGCAGTTCCTATATTTGCAATCAGTATCATGAATACTCCCAAAAGCTCCATCAGCGTTCCGAATTTAAAAGCCTGCCGGCCGGCACTTATCAGAATAACTCCGGAAATGCCGAAGACTATAGTTAGAATCTTCTTCCTGTTAAGCTTGTCGCCATCATGCATAACTGATGCCACAACCGCTGTTACAAGTGGCTGAGATCCAACAATAACTGCTCCCAGAGCACCGGGCACAAGTGCAAGTCCATGATAGAAAAGCGAGTAATTGAAAAGAATCTGAAGAAAGGTAACCCAGGCAACAACTTTCCAGTGATCCCTGATCATTTTAAAATATGCTGCCGGTTTTATTGTAAAAGGAAGAATCATCAGTCCGGCAATGATAAACCTGGCACCTGCAAAACGGAAGGGCGTATCGTATTGTAACCCGATCTTAATACCTGCATAGGCTGTTGACCAGAGCAGGCAAGCTATAATTGCCCAGAAAATTGTATTGCTTTTAGTATACAACGATGAAAAATTTGATGTCAAAGATCAGAAAAAAAAGAGAAATAGAATATATTATTAACAACAGGTGACCAATTTATTTAATAGTTTTGTAAGTTATTCAACATGTCGCTCATGACAATAGCAGAATATATTGCAGATCAGTTATTTAATAATGGAGTAAGATATGTTTTCGGCATCCCCGGCGGACCATCTATTCCTTATATGGAAGCATTCAGGTCAGCCGGAATCGAGTTTATTCTTACCTCCAACGAATCTACTGCAGGTATTATGGCAGATGTAACTGCAAGGCTGACAGGCGTTCCCGGCATCTGTCACTCAACTTTCGGACCGGGAGCAACGAATATCTCAACAGGGGTTGGCGGGGCTCTTCTCGACAGATCGCCGGTGATTGTTTTCACAAGCGAGATGAGTGACCTGATGATTAACAGGACCACCCAGATGAACATTGATCATCAGAAACTATTCGAACCTTTAACAAAAGCAACATTCAGGATAAATGAGAAAAATGTATCTGAAGTTATCAGTTCTGCTTTAGGAATATGCCAGTCGTCTTATCCGGGTCCGGTTCACATCGGATTACCGGCCGGCATTGCTGAAAAAGAAGCTGATACTTTTATTAGCACCGGATATGAACCTGAACTGAAAGTTTTTAATAATGATATACACAGAATACTTGATTTGCTCGAGAAATCGCGGCAACCAGTCCTTGCAATAGGTTTAACAGCTGCCCGACTTGGACTTAAGGATGAAATAAGATCCTTCCTAGAAGAGTACCATATTCCGGTTGTAATAACTCCCATGGCAAAAGGCCTGATACCGGAAACTCATCCTTGTTATGCCGGTGTTCTTTTCCACTCATTAAGTGATTACCTTGAAGATGTATACTCTGAATGCGATCTGGTAATTGGGCTTGGTTATGATCCTGTTGAATTTAATTACGAATCGTGGATACCCGATATTCAGGTACTTCATTTTGATACTGAGGTAACCGATCGTCTTAGCAAAGGAATGCTTATACAGTATACCGGTCCTCCCGATGAGTGGTTTAAGATTCTCAGGAACCTGCAAAAAGATAATCTGGTATTTAACGCTTCAGTCATACAGGGTGTACGCGATGAGATGAACTCAGTTTTCAACGGGTTCACAAATCATTTCGGTCCTGCTGCAGCTCTTAAGATACTTCAGGAGGAACTTCCTGAAAACACTATAGTTACGGCTGATGTGGGCTCACATCTTCATGTTCTGGGACAATTCTGGAATTCTCACGGAAAGAAAAACCTGATAATGACAAATGGCTGGTCGGGTATGGGATTTGGAATACCTGCAGCACTTGCAGCCCAGTTAAATGATCGCGATTCAACAGTTGTATGCATAACAGGCGATGGCGGATTTCTTATGATGGCAGGTGAAATTATTACAGCAAAAAGATATAACCTGCCAATAATAACTGTGGTTTTTTCTGATGGTGAACTTAATCTTATCAAGGTAAAGCAGTCATGGAAAAACATTTCACCATACGGAACCATGCTATATCATGGAGATCTGTTTGGCTCTGACACATTTCTGGGGATAAAAGTCATTACTGCTGATTCGGACGAGAGATTGAAAAAGGCCATAATTGAGGCACTATCGGTAAATGAACCGGTAATTATAAATGCGCTTATTGACCCGGAGGATTATAACTGGCTGATTGTAAGGCAATAGGCAATAGGCTATAGGCAATAGGCTATAGGCAATAGGAAATAGGAAATAGGAAATTATGGCAATACCCCAATGATTCGCAACTAATGCAAGTTGAGCTGCATCAGTTTTGAACCAGGGTCTGAGTAAGAACCCCTCGCCACGAATTTCCATTTTAATTATTAACTCTTTTTCTCTTTTTTTGCTTTTGGCTCTTTCACAGCCTTCACTTCTGCAACTTCCTTCTTCTCTTTAACTACTTTAGGAACTTTGACTTCAGTTGCCTTGACTTCAGCTGCCTTGACTTCAACTGCCTTAACTTCAACTGCTTTGACTTCCTTAACCTCTTTTATCTCTTTCTTTTCCTTTACCGGTTTTGCCTCCTTAACCTCTTTCACCTTAACTACTTTCTCAAGCTTAACTGCAGGTTTGTAGCTGTCTTTTCTTGGACGTTTTTTGCCGTATGATCCCAGAATTATTTTTCCTCGTCTTGATTTTTTATCGCCTTTTCCCATATCAACTTATTTTGATTAGTTTTAATTTTACCTTTAAAAGTGTAGAAGCAAAGTTAACAAATTTCTTTATTTTTAGAGAAAATAATTACTGAACACACTTAGAACCATGACATACTGTGAATACATTAATACAATTTCCGGTGAAACAATGAAGATTCATAAGGATTATCACGATAATCATTACGGATTTCCAATTGAGAATGACAACGAACTATTTGAAAGACTGATGTTCGAAATCAATCAGGCAGGGTTGAACTGGATTCTTATACTCAAAAAACAGGATAATTTCAGGAGGGCATTTGATAACTTTAATATTGAAAAAGTCGCGGGATACTCTGAAGATGATTTTAGCAGACTTATGAATGACGAAGGGATTATAAGAAACAGACTTAAAATAAATGCAGCAATCGCAAACGCAAAAATCCTGCTCAGAATTAAAAGTGGAAATGGTTCTTTTAAGAAATGGCTTGATAAACATGCTGAAAACAATTTCACAAAAGAAGAGTGGACGAAGCTTTTCAAAAAGACATTTAAGTTTACCGGCGGGGAGATAGTAAATGAGTTTCTTATGAGTACAGGGTATCTTCCCGGATCTCACCACCCTGACTGTCCTGTTTATAAGCGTATTATGCAAATAAAAAATAAAAAATGAGAAGAAAAGACAGAGAGCTGACCGAACCGGAAATGTTAAGGGAGATTATAAGTAAATCTGATGTTTGCCGTGTGGCTTTTGCCGATAACAACATGCCGTACATTGTTACAATGAATTTCGGATACAGTGAAGATGGAAAGGGTATTCTGTGGTTCCATTGTGCCAATGAAGGGAGGAAAATTGAGATGATAAGAAAAAACAACTTTGTCTGTTTTGAGATGGACACTGATCACCAGATTTACGGAGGAGAAAAGGGTTGCGACTGGGGTATGAGTTTCAGCAGCATTGTCGGATACGGAAACATATCGGTAATAAGCGATAATAGTCTTAAAACTGAGGGACTAAATGAAATAATGAAACATTATGCCGGAAACAGGGAATTCAGTTATGATGAAGAAGTTACGGCCCGGACTACATTGCTCAGACTCGATATTCTTGAAATGACTGGCAAAAGAAAATAAATACAGGAACCATGAATACACAATTGAACGCTCTAACAGGTGTTGAAGACGGTGCCAGTTAAGTAGTCAGGGAAAGCAATCTTTGTCAGCAAACCCGTATTTCCGGTTAAAAGGCGTAAATTGCATAAATTATCAAAAAGCATTTTATGCAAACTTTAAATGATTTACGACTGGCAGTTCTGATAGATGCAGACAACATACCCTACAGCAACGTCAAGGGAATGATTGAGGAGATAGCAAAATACGGCACTCCTACTTTCAAAAGGATCTATGGCGACTGGACAAGACCGACAATAGCCGGATGGAAATCTGTTCTTCTTGAGAATGCCATCACTCCTATTCAGCAGTATGGATACACGAAAGGCAAAAACTCTACCGATTCAGCATTGATAATCGATGCAATGGATATACTCTATTCAGGTAAAGTAGATGGTTTTTGCATTGTGTCAAGTGACAGTGATTTTACACGACTGGCAACAAGACTCAGGGAAGCAGGCATGAAGGTTATCGGCATCGGTGAGCGGAAAACGCCTTATCCTTTCATTGTTGCCTGTGACAAATTCATCTATCTTGAAATATTAAGGTCGGCAAACGCTCAGACTGAGACAGCGCCAGAGATTAAAAAGAGGGGAAAACCTGTTGTCAAAAAGAAAAAGTCAGAGAAACCGGAGGAAACTGATCCGCAGGAAGCAGTAAAAGCAGTTAAGCGACTTATTGCCACATCAATAACTGATATTGCTGATGAGAACGGCTGGGCCTATCTCGGTGATGTGGGAAATTTAATACTCAAAAAACAACCTGATTTTGACCCCAGAAACTTTGGATTCCCCAAACTGACACCTCTTATCAGATCGCTTGATTTTGAAATAGATGAAAGGGAATCGGGGCAGAACAATATTAAACATATTTATATCAGAAACAGGAAATAGAGACTTGAGCGTTGAGCGTGGAGCTTAAAGCGTAGAAAGACAGGGAGATCTCCTGAACAATTTCCTGATATGATCTGTTTAACAGATGATAAATAATGTGAGTATTTAATACGATTTTCATGACCTTTTTAGAACCTAAATGCCAAAAAGCTATTTAAATACAATATATTATGGCTATTTATTTTTTGTTTTGAAAAATAAGTATGACCTTTGTCCCTGTTTTATAAATACTTTAATATTTGAATTATGAACATTTACGTAGGAAGTCTTCATTTTAAAATGAGTGAAGCAGAATTAAAAGAGATCTTTGAAGAGTATGGCGAAGTAACATCCGCAAAAATCATTATTGACAAGTACTCTGGAAAAAGCAAAGGATTTGGTTTCGTTGAGATGCCAACTGATGCTGAAGCTAAAAAAGCTATCGAGGAATTGAACGGAGCTGAAGTTAGCGGTAGAAACATTATCGTTAACGAGTCAATCGAAAGAACTGACAGAAGAACTAATTTCCGTGGTGGTGACGGTGGTGGTGGTGACCGCAGAGGCGGAAGTGGTGGTGGTGGAAACAGAAGAGATAACTACAGATAGTTAACTTAACATCTAACACTATGAAAGGTACTGTTAAATGGTATGACAGAGTAAAAGGTTACGGATTCCTTCAGACAGAAGATGACAAGGATATCTTTATCCACCGATCAGGTTTAGAGGTTTCCCATACCGATCTTGAGGCAGGCCAGAAAGTTGAATTTGAAATTGAGCAGAGAGAAAAAGGACCGGTCGCCATAAAAGTAAAAAGAGTAGATTAATCTTACTCGAACTATTACCAGAAAGGCTGTTACAGAAATGTACAGCCTTTTTTATTTCATAAGGACACGTCACAACGTGTCCCTACAGTTATTTCTTTTTCTGATCCTCCAGCCTGTAAACAGGCTTCTCTTTCTGATCATTAACCATCTCCTTAGGATCATCCAGTACAGGTGATTCACCCAATGCTTTCCAGTCAAAGTTTTCATCAAGCGGAGTGAGTGCTTTCTGCGGATCAAAAATTCTCAGATCCGGCGCGAGAGCCTTATATGTTTTATAATCAGGCTTATCTGAAAACAGATCAGAAAGATCAGTTGCCCCTGCATCATATTGATTCAGATACGGAAGTCCGAGGATATTCCAGAAAGTCTTGAAAATACTTCCGAAACTATAATGAACCTTTCCGACATAATCTTTCTTTGCCCATGGTGAAATTACCATAAGTATACTGCGGTGAGCGTCCACATGGTCAACACCATTCTGAGCATCATCCTCTGTTATTACAATTGCCATGTCCTTCCAGTATGGTGTATTTGACAAATACTCAACTATTCGTCCAACAGCCAGATCATTATCAAGCATATAGCTCTCCCTGAACGGATAACCTGCTTCAGGTCGCTCACCGGCACCATGGTCATTTGGGAGAATTACTGTCATCAGCTGCGGCATCATCTTCCCCTCTCCCATCCATTTCTCTTCAAACTCTTCTATAAACTGACTGACCCTAAACTGATCAGGTATTGACATATTATATGTAGGATACTTCTTCGAACTCCTGGTAAATATAGGTGTCGGCACAGGAAAATTTGCAAATTGCTTAATTCCTGTATATTTATAGGAATCTTCATAAAACGCGGGTTCAAACATAACGCTGAAACCAAAATTATAGAATTCAATTTTGTTTCTTTCGAGATGATCCCACATCGACCCTGACTCATTATAATCCTCAGGATAGATTGCACCCGCAGCCCCGTTCATCGCAAGACTTCCCGGAGCCCTGGAAGCAGGATTGTAACTCCTGTTACCTCCATAACTTGCAGGTGTTGTTGTCTCTACCCATTCGTTGGGATAGGTATTTACCAGCCATCTGTGACCATCGGCGGAGACATCAGAATCGACGTAAAAATTATCTGCAATTGCAAATTCTGAGGCAAGCTTAAGGTGATTCGCCATAACTGTGGCATCATCAACTTTCAGACTTTTATTCCGGTTAGTGAATGAAACATTATGGCCATATCTTGCAATTGAGCTATCACCATTAGCTTTTTCAAGCTGTCCGAAAACCTCATCATAAGTGCGATTCTCCTTGGAAATAAACACTATATGTTTAACAGGTGATTCCTTCTGACCTCCAAACAAGGGCACAGGATTATCTTTCCTGTTTTTCATTACTTTTCCAGAAGACTCAATAAGGAAATTATTTTCAATGACTTTCTTTGTCATTATTTTAAGGTCAGCGTCTGTTGGAATATCAATTACAGAAAGCACTCCTCTCATAAGGTTTCCAATATATGTACCCTCTGCTCCTTCTTTGAAATTCATACCTCCGTTTGGTCCGCTGCCATATCCTTTTGCATTTGTGACTATCAGCTTTTTGCCATCAGGGCTAACCTTAAGTTTGGAAGGAAACCATGCTGTAGGAATATGCCCTTTTACCCTGAATGAAGCTATGTCTACAACAGCCACAGCATTTATACCTGCCTCAGCTACAAATAGTTGTTTTCCGTCGGGAGATACTGCAAGTCCAAATGGAATGACTCCGCGGAAATGCTTAACTGTCTCATCGGGTTTAAGTGCAATGTCACAAACTATTGAATCTGATCTTACATCAATAACAGTAATATTGTCATTATTGCCGTTACTTATAAAAAGGTAGTTTTCCGTTACAGCCAGTGAATTCGGGCTTGACCCGCCAACAGCAGGAATTCCCTCAACCATCTGTCCAACAAGGTTTCCGGTTTTTATTCTGGCAACAACCTTTGGGTCATTCATGTTGTCAAGTGAAACAGCCCAGACAGAAAAAGCCTTATCGCTGTTAGGATCGCCCAGTCCGGGAATTACCATTGTGTCAGTCTCAATCCCGTTTTTCGCCTCCTCGGTATTGTAGCCAAATGCCGGAAAGGCCAGCGCCTTATTGTAGTCTTTACTCTCTTCTATATTTCCGATCTTACTATACTGGAACATGCCAACATTGGCAACATATACTTTCTTCTCGTCTTTTGAAAGAACGACACCGAAAGGATATCTTCCAACAGGAACATATTTCATTACTTTCATAACGCGGGTGTCGGCAATTACCAAACTGAAATTCATCTGATCTACAGCATAGAGATAGTTACCATCAGCCGAGATGGTAAGATCACCTATATAACCATCATCAGATCTGGTGCCATCAACAGATACAGAGCAATCAATTGAATCGAGCTTATTTCCCGTAATGAGGTCGAATACAAATATTGTATTTCCCTGTCCGCCTGATACATATACCACATCGTTTCCGGGTGATATTGCCAGACCCATAAAGACAGATTCGAGCACCCCGTCATCGCTTGAAGTTCCGGGAGGAACCTGCATTACCTCAGGAGAAGAGTATAAATTACTGATAATAGATATTGAGATCGGGCTTGTTCCTGAATTGGCAGTAACGGCTATCATTCCGTTATTGCTTAGTGCCAGTCCGAAGGGGTGCGGAGCCACCAGTATATTCTTCCCGGCTGGTGTAAGTAATCTTCCGTTAGGGATAACAGTAACTCCGTTCATGTCAATTGATGTGTAACGATCACCTGCAGGTGCCGATAGAACTAAGGGATCAGAGTTATTATGACTGCACCCGGCAAGAAATAATCCTGTGAAACTAATGAATATCAATACCTTAATAAAGTTCATATAAAAAAAATTAAACAGATACCTTATTTATAAATCGAATAATTAAACCCCCTTTTCTGTTTCCCCCACGGGGGAAATGATAAAAGCCTTCCCCCGTGGGGGAAGGCTTGGAAGGAGGTTAATATTACTATAATAAAATTTATACAAGTTTATATCCAGCCCTGTATTCATAATGCATAAGCTTTGTGGCTGCTCCGTCAGTATCATCAACAAATGTTTCTGTCTGTGGATTCCATTTGATTGTCCTTTTCAGAGCACATGCGATATTACCAAGTGTACAAACAGTACAGCTGCTGTGACCAACTTCAACCGGAACAACAGGATCGACACGTGCTTTCACCGATTCAACGAAGTTCAGCTGATGCGGAATTCTTGTTTCATATGGACCGTCCTGTGCAGTAGCAGTTGCAGGGGGATCAAATTTCGGATCTGATGCCTTGAAATATCCGCGTGCCACCTCTATCCAGCCGGTCTCACCCCAGAATTTGACGCCTTTTGTCATTTTCTCATCAAATGGTTCAGATGTCATAACGGCACCATTGGCATATGTAAATGACATGAATTCAGTTCCGTCGCCAATAGGTGAAATCTCAACCGGACCATTTTTATCCATTCCTAGTCCCCACTGTGCAATATCGAACATATGAGCACCCCAGTCGGTTGTGAAGCCGCCACCCATTTCTGAGTACCATCTCCACGCACCCCAGATCTCCTCATCCTTTGGAGGATCGAGTGATATAGGAGGATCGAGTTGGTTATTGAAAGGGATTGCCATTGGAAGTGAACCGAGCCACAGATCCCAGTTAAGATCAGCAGGAATTGGTTCAGCAGGAAGATCATAAGGTTTCGGAGGAGCACCAACATAAGCATTTACCTTGGTTATTTTTCCAAGTGCTCCTTCCTGTACAAGTTTAACTGCATGCTGGAATTCAGGAGAAGATCTCTGCTGACTTCCTATTCCGAGGATTCTGTTATTTTCACGAACAACTTTTCTGAGTTCCTGTCCTTCCTTAATTGTAAACGTCATAGGTTTTTCGAGATACACATCTTTTCCTGCCTTGCATGCTGCAATTGCAATTCTTGCATGTGAATGGTCAGGAACAGCAATAACAACAGCATTTATATCTGTTCTGGCGAGAAGATCTTCGTATTTCTCATAAGTCACAACTTTAACTTCTTTGCCTGCTTTTGCATAGAAGTCAGTTACTTTCTTCTCAAAACGTTTTCTCTTGATGCCATAAACATCACAACCGGCAACAACCTTCACACCGGGGATCTGAAGAAAACCATTCATTAAAAACATTGCCTGGCGGCCCATGCCTATTACTCCGAGAGTAAGGTCTGTGCTGACAGGAGCTGTTTTACATGATGAAACGAGACCAGGCAATACTGCCATACCGGCAACACCCAGCGCTGTTGACCCAAGGAAACGACGCCTTGACCATTGAGTTTTTTGATCTTTCATAGGTTAAAAATTTATTTGAGTTTAGTATTACTAATAACTAATCATAGATTTCCGGATTGATTTTTCAGGCACAATTAAGAAATGTCAGATGCCACTAAAAAAATCGCACCCTTAAAATTAATACTTTTTCTTTTATAACAAGGCATTTTTAAACTCAAGTTTTACAATCATTATAGTATCAGCCATATCATTGGAGGGAAGATTTCTCAGTCTAAGGTAAGGCTTCTGTTCAAGATGATCACTTGGACAAAGATTTACAACACAATCAATCTTTCTTCCATCATTAAGCAATACTGCTGTTTCCGGAAGAACAGCTATAGGCTTCATTTTAAACCCGTTGCCGGGAATACCTTTATTAAAATGAACATAAACTGTTTTTCCTTTTACCATCACTATTGCATCTTTATCAGCAAGAATTTTTGATGTAACTTCTGTCTTTTCAAATGACTCTTTTACAGATGAATGCCATTTTCCAATGCGTCTGAGAATTGCTGATGACTCTTCAGGAATCAGGCCTTCACCTGTGGGTCCGACGTTAAGCAGATAATTGGCATCGCGCGAAAGATATCTGTCAATACTGCGGATAAGATGCAAGTCGGTGTAATAATCCTCATCTTTTTTATATCCCCAGCTCTCCATTCCAACCGACTGGCAAGCCTCTGTTGGCCGGTCGAGAGTTTTTGCCTCGGCTGCAGCAGTGTCAAAATCACGTTCAGGTGTTCCAAAGTCACCATCATCAAAACCTCGATTATTTATTACTGCCGAAGGCTGAAGTTTTCTGATCATAGCGTTAACTGAAGGATCCTTATAAAGAGGAACATTCATATCCCACCAGAAGCCAGCAATCTTTCCATAGTTGCTGCATAGTTCACTGACCTGTGCTTTCAGAAACTCCATATATCTATTCCAGTCAGGCTGATCACCCTTCTCAGGACCGGCAAGCTCGTGGTGTCTGCCCTGGTTAGGATAGTTAGGATGGTTCCAGTCGGCAATTGAATAATAGAGGCATAGAGGAACATTGCGTTTATGGCATGCATCAGACAGTTTACCGATAATATCCTGCCTATAAGGAGTATTCATTGTGTTAAATCTGGTCTGCTTCGTATCCCAGAGACAAAACCCGTCATGGTGCTTGGTGGTGATTGTAATATATTCCATTCCGGCTTCCTGCATCAGGTCAAGCCACTGTTCGGGATTAAACTTTTTAGGATTCCATTCATCTGCAAGTTTCACGTACTGATCTCTGGGAACACGTGCTCTCCACTGATGCTGCTCATGCCACCCGGGAATTGAATAAAGTCCCCAATGGACAAACATTCCATATCTCTTCCCGAAAAACCAGTCGCGACTGTCACCAAATCTGCTAACCTTCTGATTACCGTCACCAATTCGAACAGCCGTTCCTATTTCCGTGAATGCTCCGGGCAGGAACAAAGGAGTAACTGCAAGAGCACCTGCAGTTTTTATCATATCCCGTCTTTTCATATTACCGCTAATTTTAAAACCTACCGAAAATAGAATATTTTTCTGTATTGCAGAATATAGATGAATATAGAAATAGTCCCTGCACATTGGTTTCCATCTTCCTTTCTAGGTGAAGTACAGGCTGATCTTTTTTTATTTTCAAAAATTTTCCTATCCTGGCTGATGCCGGAATTGCCTTAATCCTCTGGTCTCCCGATTTTATCTCGATGTTGTAAACATCTCTTAAAACCTGGAAGAGCGATCTGTTTTCAAACTGACGGGATGCTATCCTGGGAAGATTAATGTTTGCTATATAGCTGATATCATAAAATATAGGAACATTATCAAGGAGCCGTAATCTCTCAATGTATACACAGCCCGACTCTTTTTCAAGTTCCGACAAAACAAACATAAAATCGTCAGGCCATGGTATTATAACAGGCTTTACTATGATTTTGGTTTTAAGATTACGATCGCCTACTGCCGAAGTTGTTCCCGACACTGAAAGAATGCCTATCTCACGTGGAAGCCGGTGAACGATACTGCCCTTACCCTGATGTTTTTTGATATAGCCTTCATTTGCAAGTGTCCCGAGTGCCTGACGAACTGTTGGCCTTGTCATACCATATAAACTACACAACTCATTTTCAGAAGGCAGCAGATCACCCTCAACATAAACACCATCCAGAATATGCTTCCTGAGAATCTCAAACAACTTCCTGTATTGCGGTATGGTTCTGTTGCTTACCATAAATCATGTTTAACTCCGAACTCCGAACTTCGCACTCTGGACTCCGAACTATTTTGTAAATATATTAATTTTTACTTGTAAATACAAGTTAATTAATTTATTTTTGTATTCATTGATAATTAGACATATCTGATTTTTCAATCTTTTACTTTAAACAACTTATTATAACAAGTATCAACAACAAATTAACCCAATAACCAAATAATATAATATCATGGCAGTTGCAGTAATAATGCCTAAGCAGGGACAATCAGTAGAGACCTGTATCATAAGCAAATGGTTTAAGAAAAAGGGAGAAAGCGTCTCTTCAGGCGACATCCTGTTTTCTTACGAAACCGATAAAGCAGCATTTGATCTTGAGTCACCTGAATCGGGAATCCTGCTTGATATATTTTATGGTGATAATGCGGAAGTACCTGTTCTTGTTAATGTAGCTGTTATTGGAAAGGCCGGGGAGGAAACTGAATCTTACAATCCGAATCAGCATGAGAAGGCTGTAAAGGCTTTAGAGGCTGTAGAGGCCATAGAAGCTGTAGAGGCTGTAGAAGCGGTAGAGGCTGTAGAGGCGGTAGAGGCTGTAGAGGCGGTAAGAACCTTAACTGACACAGGGAAGATAAGGATCTCTCCGAGAGCAAGAAAACTCGCTGAAGCGAAAGGAATTAACTTCAGTATCATACAGGGCTCTGGTCCAAACGGCAGGATTGTAACGGATGATATTGAAGGTGCTAAGTCCGGAAACCAGACAACTGTTAAAGGGCAGTCATCAGGCGTAGAATTTACAGAACAACCGCTAAGTAACGTGAGGAAGCTTATATCGAAGGCTATG
>JBBQZN010000047.1:0-33846 GCA_038207725.1 Bacteroidales bacterium
AAGAAATCTGGACAAAACCATTATGTTAAGACTATCTTCCGGCGACTGGATAGCAAAGAAACAGAATCTGCTCATTACAGGGTCCACTGGTCTTGGGAAAAGTTATCTCTCTTCTGCATTAGGCCATCAGGCATGTCAGCAGGGGCATAAAGTTCTATATCGCAACTGTGGAAAACTCTTTGACGAGCTGAAAATAGCAAAAGCCGATGGAAGTTATATTAAAGAAATAGGCAAAATAGAAAGTCAGGATTTATTAATCATTGATGATTTTGGTCTAAAACCACTCGATAATCTTCATCGATTAATACTTCTTGAAATACTTGAAGACCGGCATGGCAAAAGATCAACATTGATTACTTCACAATTACCTGTAAATAAATGGTATGACATAATTGGAGACCCTACAATTGCAGACGCAATCCTCGACAGATTGGTTCATAGTTCACACAGAATAGAACTTGATGGGGACACGATGAGAAAGAAATACAAAAATGATTAAATTTGAAGAATTAAATGGACGAAAATGAATGATAAAAAAAGTGTCCGTTTTCATCAGGACTGAGTGTCCGCTTTAGTCAGGATTGAGTGTCCGAAATCACAGGAATACGCACAAAAGGGCCTACATCTAACATCATTGAAAAATATCTCGACTCCTTATTTGTTTCAGCGTAACCTAAATCAATTTTTATCTTTTCCCCATTTGTAATTAATTCAACTGCTTTTTTTGGATCATCAGGGATTCCCAACTCTAAAGCTAAAACATTCGTGCTCCCAAATGGAATAATTAACAGAGTGGCCTTTGAATTGGCCATACCATTAACTACTTCATTTATTGTTCCATCGCCACCAGCTGCAATAATTAAATCGTATTTATTAACTGCATCTTTAGCTAATTTTATTGCATGTTTTGGATATTTTGTGAATTCTATAACTAATTCTATCTTCTCTTTATCACATTTCTTTTTTACTTCTTCAATAACATCAAATTCTGTTGTTTTAGGTTTGAATAATGCTTCAATTCTACCTCCTAATTTTTTTAAAGTCCATTTTAGAATAGGAGGCATTAGTCTCTTCATTTTCCCCGAAGAGGGATTCATTATTAATATAGCTTTCATTTGCAATAAAATGCTTTCATGTTAAAACTATTTCAGTTATTTACACAGATAAAAACCCATATTTGAAAAATATAACATCTTCCGTTTCAGATCATTCCAGTTGCATTTAAATTCTATTATGTTCATTTTTTGAATTTTAAATATTCATAAAGTTTCACCATATAAATGTGATTCTATTTATTCCGGAATAGTTATATAACTTTAAGATTCCGTTATATTATTCACACATTTTAGAACCCACTCCGACCGTATCGATTAAACTTTATGCTTTTTCTAAAGATGTAAATCATGTAAGATTTTAAACAAATTGTGTAACACGTCTTGTGTTGAGCCAAAGTAATTTTGCCTTATAAATTATTAACCACCATTTAAAAACAATCAGAGATGAAAAGTAAAAAAATCACGCTATCAATAATGATAGCCGCAGTTGCAGCTCTGTCTTATTCTGCAAACGCTCAAGAAGGTACCACAAATCGAAATTCAAATCAAGTTAAAACTCAACAAGAATTGAATTATCAAAACGAAACGCAGCAAAACAAGAACTTAAACAACAATCAACAAAACAACAATCAACAAAACAACAATCAACAAAACATCAACCGAATGCAACACAAAAACATGCAAGACAATAACAAAATGATGAATTCTGAACAAAACCGTAACGATACAATGGTACTGCAAAACAACGAAAGGCAACCCGGGATGAAATCAGACCATATAATGATGCAGAACGGAAAGATGGTAATGTTTAAAGGAGGCAAAACAACACCAATGCAGAAAGACATGACCATGAAAAACGGAACTATCTTTATGACCAATGGTAAATACAAAATGAAAGACGGCACTACAATGACGATGAAAGAAGGTGACATGATGGACATAGATGGAAAAATGATAACTCCAAAAAAACCAATACGGAAATAAATTCATGATAGAAATCATGGCGACAACCAGAACAATGGTTCTAACCAGGACAGAAATTCAAGCAATAATCAAAATCGTTAACAGCTAACGATACACATTAGGGTGAGAAGCACTTAATAATCACAAAAGATTTTCTCACCTTAATTTTTATTCAACCAAAAACAATTTAAACAGCTATATCATACACGTAAACGGTAACCTAAAATTTAAAAACATGAAAACAATCACAAAAGCACTTGCTGACCATCATGAGGAGATGCGTAAGTTAGTTAAGGAAGTTAAAAAAGACAATACCAAATTTATTTTTCTCAAAAAGCACCTCGATGTGCATCACGAACTTGAAGAAGACTTGTTTTTGAGCAAGTTGCACACCAAAGAAAAAATCAAGGACGAGTCGCTCGAATCGCAGGAAGAGCATGTCATTCTTAACCAGGCATTACTTGACCTGGCCGATTTTCCGAAAGACAATCAGCGTTGGATTATTAAATTCAAGGTTTTTGAAGAAATCCTTGATCATCATTTAACAGAAGAAGAGGAGGAGTTATTTCCCGAAGCGGAAAAACTTTTGGATGAAAAAGAGCAAACGGAGATAGGCGCTAAATTTGAAGAGCTGAAAACAAAGCGCTTGTTGGCCGCTTTGGAAACAAAGCCGGTAAAGGAATTAGAAAAGGCTAAAAAATAAAAGAATATTGTTGGTATTGGAGAAAAATTCATACTGTTTAAATGAAATGATAAAACCTACTCCACTTCCTTTTTATCGGCAAGTGAATCTTTATGCTTCTATTGCGAATTTTTTTTCGATATCACATGGTAATACTGTAACATTTTTCACGATTAATATAACACGTCTTGTGTTGAGTCTAATTAATTTTGTTAGCGGCAAAAAAAACAAAAGTAAGATTGAAATAGTGATGCACTAATGCAAGATGGAAATTTAAAATCAGGAAATTTGTTTCAACAATACCAAGACTATGACACAGTACGATTTTAATAATAGCCTCATCGAAATGAAGAACAATCTTCAGAGATTTGCATTGAGCCTCACTTCAAATCGTGATACAGCACTTGACCTGTTACAGGACACATATCTTAAAGCATTCACATATAAAGATAAATTCGTTGATTATACAAATCTTAAAGCATGGGTTTTTACAATTATGAAGAACACCTTTATAAATAATTACAGAAGAAATGTTAAAGAAAATACAATAATAGACGGTACAAAGGATCTGTATTACATAAATCAACCTCACGACAAAGGGCTTATATCACCTGAATCACATTATTCGGAAGGTGAAATTGAGAAGGCAATTAACTCACTCAGTGATGAGTTCAGGATTCCTTTCAGAATGCATATTGAAGGTTATAAATACAAAGAGATTTCTGATGAACTTGGATTAAAAATCGGTACAGTTAAGAGTCGCATCTTCTTCACACGTCAGAAGTTGATGTTAATGCTAAAAGATTATGTCAGATAATTATAAGTAAGCAGGGAAGATTTTGTGAAAGCAATTGCTCAACATCGTTTTTGGGAAATAGAAAAATCGAGAAAAGTGCCTGCATAATTCATAAATTTAACTTTAATCAAATATAAATTTAAATCCGCATGAACAATTTTTTCAGAACAATCATTGCTGGCTATGGCGCAAAAAAATTAGGAGGTGGTTGTTTGTCCACAATAATAATTTTTGTAGTATTCTTTATCTTGTTAAAACACTGTGCTTAAGTTGGCATCAGAGTGCAAAAGGATTTTAAAAATTCTGCATAAGCGAGCGGTTTTGGAAGTGACCTGGAGACGAATTTGCTTCTCCAAAAGAACAATTTCATCTTTTTTATGTTTTATTGACTAATAATGACTTTAACAGTCATTTATATAATTATACTTACCTTTGCAAAACATTTGTAAGCTAACTACATATGAATCTAACGACCCCGGTACCGCTGAGTGAAATGGATGGCCGAAGGCTTTATTATACTTTTTTAGCCGGAGCCAGAAACGTTATTGAGCATCAGGTAGAACTAAATAAGATCAATGTATTTCCCGTAAACGACGGAGATACCGGAACCAATCTTGCTTCCACAATAAGGGCTGTTATCGATTCACTTCACCCCCACCGTTCATATAAGATTACAGCCGACAGAATAGCTGAATTTACCCTCGTAAATGCCCGAGGCAATTCAGGGATCATCTTTGCTCAGTTCCTCTATGGAATGAGTCTCGAAACCGGGAATTTCAAAACAATAACAGTAAATCAGTTCGCCGAGAGCTTAAAAAAATCTGTAAGATATATTTATGAGGCTGTAGCCAATCCTGTTGAAGGAACAATGCTCACAGTAATCCGCGACTGGGCTGAATGGATCTATGAAAACAGATTCACCTTTACTGATTTCAACCAGATGTTCCTCAGCTCAATCAGAATTCTTAATATCTCTCTTCAGGAGACAAAAACAAAACTTGCTGTTCTTGCAAAGGCAAATGTAGTTGATGCCGGGGCAAAAGGATTTGTCTTTTTTGTTGAAGGAATAACAAACTTTATCGGGAATAATAACCTTAAAGAGCTTGTTCAGGTAAAAGCCGAAACCGGAGTATTCGAAAAAATTGAAGAGTCAATTCCCGAAAAACCCGATTTCAGATTCTGTACTGAAGCACTTATCAAGAATAGTTCAATCGATAGCAAACAACTCCTTAACACCCTTGAAAAATTTGGTAACTCTATTGTAATTGCCGGTTCTGACAGGATGCGACGCCTTCATGTTCATACAGATACTCCTGCTGAACTGTTCAATGAATTAAGAAATACCGGAACCCTTGCCTTCCAGAAAGCCGACGATATGGTCAGACAGAGCGAGGTGGTTTACAACAGAAAATGGAAAATTGCTATTGTAACCGACTCAACATGTGATCTTTCGCAGGATCTGATTGACAATTATCAGATAAACATGCTTCCGATAAATATCAATTTCGGGGAGAATCATTATCTCGATAAGGTAACTATTCAGCCTGAACAGTTTTATACTCTGCTTGAAGAAAACAAAGACTATCCAAAGTCATCCCAGGTAAATGAGAAGTCATTTGTCAATCTGTATTCTCATCTGGCATCTCACTATGATTCTGTTATAGCAATTCACCTGAGCGACAAGCTAAGCGGTACATTCAACAGTAGCCAGAAGGCCGCACTGGCAATAAGTAAAGAATTCGGCAAGCCAATTTCAGTGATAAATTCAAGAAATCTTTCCGGTGGACTTGGCCTTCTGGTTCTCAGGGCAGCTAGGGCAATCGAAGATGGCTATTCGCATGAACAGATAGTGAATATGACAGAAAAATGGAGGAACGACCTGAAGATTTTTGTGAGTGTACGCGACATTAAATATCTTATCAGGGGTGGTCGGCTTTCTGCCGCAAAAGGGCTTATAGCAAGAATACTGAATATAAATCCTATTGTTTCTATCGACGAATCGGGAAAAGCAATAGTATTTGACAAGGCTTTCAACCAGAAGGCAAACATGGAGAAAGTGATGGGACATATTTCAAAGATTGTCAGGGAGAAACCAATCTGGAACTACGTTGTTCTTCATGCAAATAACAGCGATGCTGCCACATGGTATTCAGAAAAAATGGAATCACTTACCGGCATGAAACCGGTTTCAGTTGTTAATATTTCACCCATTATTGGCGCAAATGCCGGTATAGGTGCGGCGGCTGTTGCATTACTCTAAGCCAAATCTGTTATTGAAATGACATTCTTACAAATCTGGCTCCAGGCACTGCTTGTCATTATGATTTTAATGACAACTCTATGGATAATAAGCGTTATTATAAAAAATGTCAGTATCGTTGACCTCTTCTGGGGTTTCGGTTTCGTACTCACAGCCGCTTTCTACTTTCTCAATGCAGAAGGCTTGAGTTCAAGAAAAATAATTCTAATGATTCTTGTTGCAATTTGGGGTCTGCGTCTTTCAATATACCTGGCTTTCAGAAACATTGGCAAAGGTGAAGATTTCCGCTATCGCGAATTCAGGAAAAAATATGGGGAAACAAGATACTGGTGGGTAAGTTTCTTCCAGACATTTCTTCTGCAGGGTATACTTATGTGGCTCATTTCAGTACCTCTTCTGGGAGCTCAGCATTCAGGTTCCGATAGTCAGCTTGGAATACTCGACTATGCAGGAATAGCTATATGGGTAATCGGATTCTGCTTCGAAGCCGGCGGAGACTACCAGCTGGCAAAATTTAAGTCTGACCCTTCCAATAAGGGCAAAGTGCTGGATACAGGCTTCTGGAAATTTACACGTCACCCGAACTATTTCGGCGACTCGGCAGTATGGTGGGGCTACGCACTAATCTCTGTTTCAGCCGGCAGTTACATTCCTGTTCTGGGATCTCTGCTCATGACTGCCCTGATTATCAAAGTGTCAGGTGTTGCCCTTCTAGAAAAAAGCCTTAAAGAACAAAAACCCGAGTACAAGGAATATATCGAAAAAACAAGCTCTTTCTTTCCCTGGTTCCCGGGAAAATAATGTCGTGATGTCTTGCGGTCCGGCATGTGCCTTGCATCCTTAAAAATTAATATCTTTATATCTAAGAAGTACTAATTTAAACCGTCGGTTTTTTTGCTCCCTTTAGGGTCGGGGCAAACAAAAAAATCGATATAATAATTTGGGTATGAACCGCCTTTTAAAAGAAACAATTCTCATTTCATCTCTTGCTTTTTGTCTGTTTGGGAAAGCAATATCACAGGAGACCCCAAAAGAATTTATAAATCCTCCCCGCGAGTTCTCAGTTATGCCATTCTGGTTCTGGAATGACACACTGAAAGATGCTGAAATTATAAGACAGATTTCTGATTTTGAGGCACATGGGGTATATGGATTTGTGATTCACCCACGTATCGGACTGCCTGAAAATGTAAAATGGCTCTCTCCCGGGATGATACATTCAATGAATGTGGCCATAAGTGAAGCCGCGAAAAGAAAGATGTATGTTGTTCTGTATGACGAGGGTATGTATCCCTCCGGTTCCTCATCCGGACAGGTTGTTGCACGAAATCCGGCCCATGCTGCACGCGGACTCGCAAAAATTGACCTCAAACCCGGTGAAAACCTGAAGCTCGATGAAGGTAATAATCTTATAACAACAGTCACACGTCCCGATGGCAGTCGCGTTGCAATAACAGATCAGCCTTCAGGAGGTGTAATAAGAGGCCTCCACTATATTGGTGAAGGAGGCAGCGGCAGACTCAGGGAAGAATCGCCAGCGGCAGGAGATATACTTAATCCTGATGCCGTTACAAGTTTCATGGAACTTGTATATGATAAATATGCCAGTGAATTTGGTAAATACTTCGGAACAACCATTCTAGGCATATTCACCGATGAACCATCTCCCCTCGGAAGAGGCGGAGCAAGAGGTGTTCAGCCCGGAAATGCTTCCCTTTTCAATCAGATCAATAGCATCCTCGGCTACGACATAAAACCATTTCTTGCCGACCTGTGGTATAAGGACTCACCCGAATCGGAAAAACACCGTGATGATTACAATCGCGCAATAAACATTTGTCTTGAGGAGAACTACTACAAGCGTCTGGGAAACTGGTGTAAAGATCACGGAATTGCCCTCATGGGCCATCCTGCAAGCTCAATGGACATAGGAGCTGAAAGATATTTTCAGATTCCCGGACAGGATCTTGTCTGGAGGTATGTTGAACCCGGTCCGACTGCACTTGCGGGGCAGCATTCAACTATGGCCAAGTGCGCTTCGTCATCAATGATTCATCTTGGTTTCAGACGAAACGCCAATGAACTATACGGGGCTTATGGCCATAATCTTACTTATGATGAAATGGAGTGGCTGGCCAACTGGTGTTTCGTAAGAGGTCAGAATTTCCTGATTCCTCATGCCTACTATTATTCGGTTCGTGGTCCAAGGCTTGATGAAAGACCGCCAGATGTAGGTCCAAATTCAAAATGGTGGAATGGGTATAAATCCTATGCCGATGCCTGCAGGAGGTTAAGCTGGCTGAATACCGATTCAAAACATGTTTCTGATATTGCTATTCTTGGTGAGGCAACATGGCTGCCCGATAAATCAGCAAAGATATGCTTCCAGCATCAGCGCGATTTCAACTACCTTGAAATGAGACACCTGTGGGAGGATGCAAAGGTAGATTCCAAAGGGGTGCATATTGCCGGAATGAATTACAAGGTAGTAATCCTCGACTCTCTCTCCTATCTGCCTCCGGAAGCAAAAAGGTCGCTCAAAAAACTTGCATCAAAAGGACGCCTGATTGTAAGATCTGACTCGAAGTATTCTGCAACTTTCAGAGGAACAATATTATACAAATCGCCCGATGAGTTTATAAAGGCAGTTGACAATGTAGCTACACCTGACCTGATACTCTCTGTGGCTTCTGAGAATATCAGATACCGGCATGTTGTAAAAGGAAATGACCATTTCTATATACTTTTCAATGAGAAGAACAGTGAGGTAAAAACGAAAATTAAGGTTCAGGCAACAGGGTCAAGGCAGTGGCTTAATCCTTCTACCGCTGAAGCAGTAAATGCAATGGCTGATGACGTGGTTGTCTTCCGCCCGCATGAATTAAAAATTATGAGAGTAAACAACATGTTCAAACTTCCTCCTCTATGATAAAAAAAATATTTCTGTTTCTTCTGGCAGCAATTATTTCGGGTTCAGTAATCCCTGAAAAAAAAACTCCCTCGGGACTTATGGTTGAGTTCATCAGAGAGCCGGCCGGAGTAAGAATCATGGACCTTAAACCTGAATTCAGCTGGATCCTCCCGTCAACCGCTCTCACTCAGAAAGCTTATCAGATCCTTATCGCCTCGTCTGAAGAGATTCTGAAAAAAGACAATGCTGATATCTGGAACAGCGGAAAAATCTACGGGAAAATTTCAACAGAAGTGGAGTCGGGTATCATGTTAAAGCCAAACAGCAGATACTTCTGGAAAGTAAAGATCTGGAATGAAAAAGGGTTTCCCTCATCCTATTCCTCTGTTCAGTCATTTCAAACTGGCACTGTAAGCAGATATTCTACCACTTCCAATCGTTTCCAGACAAATCTGATCGCGCCGGCAAAATTCCTCAGAAAAAGTGACGAAAGCTACTTCGCCGATTTCGGTAAAGA
The DNA here is from genome assembly GCA_038207725.1 of Bacteroidales bacterium. Lineage (GTDB taxonomy): Bacteria > Bacteroidota > Bacteroidia > Bacteroidales > VadinHA17 > LD21. The sequence continues at coordinate 9,185 of JBBQZN010000047.1, forward strand.
TGCATTCGGAACTCTTCTCCTCGACCTGTCAACAAGTGTAAATGATACACTTATTGTTCACCTTGGAGAGAAACTATCTGAAGCAGGAAAAATCGACAGAACCCCGGGTGGGACAATCCGCTATCAGAAAGTAAAACTGGCTGTTAAAAAAGGCCGATCACTATATCAGACCATTCTTGCTGCTGACAAGAGAAATACCACCGGAGCTGCAGTTCTTCTGCCCGATTCACTGGGAATAGTAACCCCATTCAGATATTGTGAGATTGAAAACTGCAATATTGATATCAAAGCTGAAAATATAAATCAGAAGGCCTTATGGTACTTTTTTGATGATAAGGCCAGTTCTTTTACCTGCTCCGATACCATCCTCAATAAGGTCTGGGAGATCTGCAAATACAGCATGAAAGTTACTTCATTCGCAGGGATATATGTCGACGGCGACCGCGAACGGATCCCTTATGAAGCTGATGCTTATATAAATCAGCTGGGCCATTACTATACCGACCGCGAATATTCAATAGCACGCATGACAAATGAGTATTTTATTGATCATCCCACCTGGCCTACCGAGTGGATTTTGCAAACTGTTCCAATGTTCTACAACGACTACATGTTTACAGGTAACCCTGAGTCGGTAAAAGAGTTTTATGATGAACTTAAATACAAAACACTTACGTCGCTTGCCCGCGAAGACGGACTTATAAGTTCAAAAAAATGCACCGATGAGATTATGGAATCCATTGGTTTCAGTAACAAAAAAGAGCGGCTGAGAGATATAGTCGACTGGCCACCTGCACAGAAAGATACGGGATGGAAACTAGTCACCCCCGAAGGTGAACGCGATGGTTATGAGATGGTTGAGATAAATACAATGGTTAATGCCTTCTATTACAACAATCTTGTTTTAATGTCACAACTGGCTGGCTTTCTTGGAAAAACAGATGATTCTCATTTCTATAGTAATGAAGCCCTTAAGGTTAAGAAATCCATTTTAGCTAAATTATTAAACAAAGAAACAGGGATATTTACCGATGGCGAGACATCAGAACACTCTTCACTTCATGCAAATATGACAGCACTCGCTTTTGGTCTCGTTCCCGTTGAGAATAAAAAAGCTGTAACAGATTTTATTAAATCGCGGGGAATGGCATGCAGTGTTTACGGAGCACAGTATCTTATGGAAGGTCTCTTCAGAGCCGGCGAGGCAGATTATGCATTATCACTTCTGACTTCAACAAATGACAGGAGCTGGTGGAATATGATAAAATCGGGGTCAACAATCGCCCTCGAAGCCTGGGACATGAAATACAAACCCAATTCCGACTGGAATCACGCCTGGGGAGCTGCACCGGCAAATATTATTCCGCGATTTATATGGGGTATTGAACCCTCAGAACCCGGTTATTCAAAAGCAGTTATAAAGCCTCAGTTTGGTTCACTCAGAAATAGCTCAATATCTGTTCCGACAATAAAAGGGAATATTGAGGCAAACTATAAATTAAACGATGACATCAGGGAATTCCGGATAACAATTCCTTCAAATATGGAGTGCGATTTTGTATTACCTCTTAAAGGAGATTTTGTAGTTTTACTCAACGGAAAAGCAATAGAAGCAAAATCGGGTATCATTAAACTAATTCAGGGATTAAACAACATTACACTAATATAAACGAAATGAAATCAATTATTTATCTGTTCTTTTCAGCCTTGCTGATTTTCACATCGTGTCAGTCGGAAGCCGGCAATAAAACTTTCAAGGCTGATATTATCATTTATGGTGGCACATCAGCAGCAGTTACAGCTGCCGTACAGGCCAAGCGAATGGGAAAATCAGTGATTATTGTATCGCCCGACAAACATCTGGGCGGATTAACTTCATCAGGATTAGGATTTACCGATACCGGCAATAAAGAGGTTATCGGCGGACTTGCAAGGGAGTTTTACCAGGCTCTTTATAATCACTATATGCAACCTGAAGCCTGGAACTGGCAAAAACAGTCGGAATACGGGAATAAAGGACAGGGCAATCCTGCCCTCGACGGAGAAAACCGAACCATGTGGATCTTTGAACCCCATGCAGCAGAGGCAGCCTTCGAAAAAATGATCGCTGACAACAAAATACCTGTTTACAGGGATGAATGGATTAACCGTGACTCGGGAATTGTAAAGAATAACAGGAATATCGTTTCATTCGTAACTCTCAGCGGAAATGTTTATGAGGGGAAGATGTTCATCGATGCTACCTATGAAGGCGACCTTATGGCAACTGCCGGCGTGAATTTCGTTGTCGGCCGTGAAGCCATGTCTGTTTATAACGAAAAATGGAACGGCGTACAAACAGGCGTTTTTCATCATGGTCATTATTTCAAAGACAAGGTCGATCCTTATAAGATCGCCGGTGATCCGACAAGCGGACTCCTTCCGCGTATTTCACCCGAGCCCCCCGGAGAATACGGATCGGGTGATAATAAAATTCAGGCATACTGCTTCCGCCTCTGCCTTACCCGACATCCGGATAATAGGGTGCCTATAACAAGACCTGATGGATACGATAGTACTCAATATGAACTTCTTGCAAGGGTTTCTGCAACACGGTGGAATGAGTTTTTCAATAAATACGATCCCATTCCGAATCTTAAGACTGACGTAAATAATCACGGCCCCATGAGTTTCGATAACATAGGGATGAACTGGGATTATCCCGAAGCCACATATGAGAGACGAAAAGTTATTATAAATGAGCACATCCTCTATCAGAAGGGATTACTTTATTTCATGACCACAGATAAAAGAATACCTGCTGAAGTGAGGGAAAAAATGAATGAATGGGGTTATGCAAAAGACGAGTTTGCCGATAACAGTAACTGGCCCTACAACATTTATGTCAGGGAAGCCCGAAGGATGGTTGGTGAGTATGTGATGACTGAAAACGATGTTCTGGGAAAAAGAGATGTTCCCAGGCCAATTGGAATGGGCTCATACACAATGGACTCCCATAATGTGCAGAGATATGTTACTCCGGAAGGTTTTGTACAGAATGAAGGCGACCTGGGGGTAAAAGCCGATCGCCCTTATCAGATCGACCTCGGCTCAATAATGCCAAAAGCAAATGAATGCAAAAACCTTCTCGTGCCGGTAGCTGTTTCAAGTTCACATATAGCTTTCGGATCAATAAGAATGGAGCCCGTTTTCATGATTCTTGGAGAGAGTGCTGCAACTGTTGCCGCAATGGCTATTGAGAAAAGGAAGAAAATTCACGATCTTTCGTATGATGACATTAAAGCAAAACTTGAAGCTGATGGTCAGATCCTTAACTATAATCCAAAAAAATGAAAATGAAAAAACTTCTATCCTCACTGATACTCTTTCTGCTTGTTGTCACAGTACTAAGTGCTCAGAATAAAGTACTTAAAGTCTGGCCAAAAGGGATTCCCGAATCAATAGCCAGCGATACCTATGCTGAAAAAGCCACTGAGGAGAATGGATTTCCTTCAAGATTTGAGAAGGTAACTGATCCTGTCATTTATGTTTTTCTCCCACCAGCCGATAAATCAAATGGCAAGGCAGTATTGATATGCCCGGGTGGTGGTTACGGTGTACTCGCATTCAGTCATGAAGGATTTGCAATTGCCAGATGGCTCAATGAAAATGGCATTGCCGGAATAATTCTGAAGTACAGACTTCCTTCCGACTTAATTATGAAAGATAAAAAAGTTGGTCCGCTACAGGATGCACAGGAAGCAATGAGACTAATACGAAGAAATGCAACAGAGTGGAAAATAAATCCATCGAAGGTAGGGGTAATTGGATTTTCGGCAGGCGGGCATCTGGCCTCAACCCTTTCAACTCATTATGCAGAAAAGGTTTACGAATCGGGTGACACAACCTCTGCTCGTCCCGATTTTTCGCTTCTCCTTTATCCCGTGATCTCTTTTGATGCTTCATTTACCCATGCCGGATCAAGAAAAAACCTTATTGGAGATAATCCGGCTGACGATCAGATAAAACGCTTTTCAAATGAACTTCAGATAAACTCAAAAACTCCTCCAACCTTCATTGTTCACTCAAGCGACGACAAAACAGTGCCTGTAAGAAACAGTATTGTATATTATGAAGCCCTGCAGAAAAACGGGGTTATTGCAGAGATGCATATATTTCAAAAGGGCGGACATGGATATGGACTGGCTGTTGGCCGGGGAACTGAATCCGCATGGCCTGATTTATCCTTGCATTGGTTGAAAGCAACTGGATTTTAGTTTTCCATAACCTCTACGAGGTATAGAGAATTCTTGTTTCCGAATTTGCTACAATACCAAATGCTCTGCGAGCAAAAGGAGGTGTCAGGTATCATAATATTTAATTGATATAACTTCAAAACGCATTTGCACTGAATTGTGATTGATACAATTTGGCAACCAGGTCCGAAATGATAATTTTATTTCTATTACGTCTTTGCAGCTGAGGTATTTTCGTACCCACAACCCAATAGATGACTAGATTTGTATTACCGCGTAGTGGTTGAGGTATTGTAGCAAATATGCCCAGCAATACTCCTTTCCTCGTAGAGGATATGGTCTGAACGTTTACATTTAAACAACACTCTCAACAATCCTCCATTTAGTATACTCTTAACAAAGTAAGAAGAACCCTTGGATAACTAATTTATTCGTTATATATTTATTCGCCGTCGGATTTTCCCGATAAAGCAACATTAAAATCAAGTATCTGATTAATAATGAATAAATTGCTCAACATGAAAAGGTCATTAGCTTTAACCGGACTGTTCTTTATATTAGTCTTACTGAACGTTCAGGCACAGAACTTACATGAGTTTTCGAAAATTGATCTTCTGATAATCAGGGGTGAAAACTATAAGGTCATTGACACCTGCAGGCAAATCCTGAAAACTGACTCTCTGAATTCAGAGATCTGGTATAAAATGGGGCTCGCTTTGCAGAACCTGATGTCGGAAGAAAATTCATTCAGCTGTTTTTCAAAAGCCTCTGAATATCACCAGCCAATAACAGGTACTCCTTCATGGTTGCAAAAGGCTTTTACACAAAGGGGAAACCAGCCCTTGCCAAGCCATACCTGTTAAAGTTAAGCGAAGCCGATTCAATGAACTGGGCTTATTCCCACTATCTTACGAGCATCCTTATGCAGGAGGAAAACTATGATGAAGCCATAAAAATTTACAAAAAGTTTTACAAGCAGGATGCTTCAAACTATTTCTTTCTCGACAAAATTGGATTTGCAACACTAAAAAGCGGGGACCTTATAACGGCAAAAGAAGTGTTCAGTAAATCGCTGGAACTTAACAACAGGAACGTGAGCGCAATGAAAAACCTTGCTTATATTTTCACAACTGAAAACAAGGTTGATACTGCTGTTAAAATCCTTTCCAAAGCAATTTCGACAGAACCCGACGATATGGATCTGTATGCCAGGAGGGCAAGTTTGTATTTTGCAACCAACAATAATAAAAGAGCTTTAAACGATTATCTCAAAATCCTGAGCACAGGCGACTCCTCGGTACTCTATCTTAAAAGAGCCGGCATCGGTTATCAGAATAACCTACAGCCAAAAGAGGCTGTAAAATACCTTTTACTCGCCTATGCAAAAGACTCTGACGATTATGAAACTGCCAGTTTGATTGGCCATAATTATTACCATCAGTCGCAGTTTAATAATAGCATCTACTATTATAAAAGGGTGACGAAAATACTATCCCCTTCTGTCGGGCAGATGGGAATTGCAACAATTATGCTTGCAGAATCACAGAAAGGGGCAGGAAAATATCAGGATGCCATTAGTTCGTATCTCACAGCCATTAAAACTTCAAGTGATCCCAATTTGTACATTATTGTTGCCAATCTGTATGACGAGCAATTGAAAGATGTCCAAAAAGCCCTGTACTATTATGACTTGTACCTCACAAACATCAAAAAAACAAGCAGGCCTGGGGCTTCTCAGGAATATGTTGAATCAATAAGGAAAAGGGTGGAATTTCTGAAGAATCCGGTTCCTGTAAACTAATTGTCTCAGGATTTGCGTTTGCATTAGTTCTCTAATTTTCATACTTTTATCGAACATAAACGAGAATTATGAAAAAGTTCCTGAAGTGGTTTGCAATAGTTATTCTTTTACTGCTGATTATTTACAATGTAGGACCAGCTCCTTCAAAGCCTGATTTTAATCCTCCATTAATAACTCTTCCTGCTTCACTGACTCAACTTGAAAATCAGATAAATGCTGAGGAAATGGCAGTAAAAGGCATTAAACCCGATAATCAGGCCAGAATTGTATGGGCTGACACTGCGAGGAAAGAAAAAACCAAAATTGCATTTCTCTATCTGCATGGTTTCTCGGCGAGTCAGGCTGAGGGAGATCCTGTACATAAAAATCTGGCAAAAAAATACAATGCAAATCTTTACCTGTCGCGTTTGGCTGAACACGGAATAGATAACGGCGACAGCACAATGGTAAGCCTGACGGCAGACAACTATTTTGCCTCGGCTGAAAAGGCGCTTTCAATTGCAGAAAAACTGGGCGATGAGCTTATTGTTATTGGAACATCGGCAGGAGGTGCCCTCACTCTGTTTCTGGCCTCGAAACATCCGGAAATCAGGGCCATAATTTTATACTCGCCCTGCGTCAGCCTCTACGACGGAACAGCTATAATATTAAACAAACCATGGGGTAAACAGATAGCAGGTAAATTTACAGGAGGCTTTGTAAGCAGGAATAAGTCAGATAGTCCTGAACATTCAAATTACTGGTCTTTGACTTATCGTATTGAGGCGCTTGTTGCCTTGCAGAATCTTGTGGCCAACACGATGAAACCTAAAAATTTCGCTAAAATAAAATGTCCGGTATTCCTGGCTTACTATTATAAAAATGAGGAGGAACAGGACCATACTGTATCTGTACCTGCAATGCTGAAGATGTTCGATGAACTCGGAACTCAGGCGGAGCTTAAAAGGAAGATGGCATTTCCGGAAACCGGGGCGCATGTAATTGCATCATATATAAGATCAAAGGACTGGCAGGGTGTCGAAAAAGAGACAGACAGATTTTTGTCAGAAATCGTTAAACCCTGAACTGCTTTATTTCTGCTGCGTTATACATTAATTTAATGCAGAATAATTACAAAATGAATAAAAGGCGTTTTTCATACATTTTACTTACAGTTACCCTGATCTTCCTGATCACCTGTTGTTCCAAAGAAGAAAGGCCTCCTGATCCTGTTACAGATATTGATGGCAATACTTACAAAACAGTAAAGATTGGGACCCGGATTTTTATGGCAGAGAATCTCCGCACAAGCAGATTTAATGATGGCACTGAAATTCCAATTGTTGAGTCAGGGTCAGCGTGGAGAACTCGTACAACGCCCGCATTCTGCTGGTATGATAACGAAGAAACAAACTACAAAGAGAAGTTCGGGGCCCTTTATAACGGCTATGCAATTGATTCCGCGAAACTTTGTCCCGTTGGCTGGCATGTTCCGTCGAGGGAAGAATGGGATTTGCTGAGAGAATTCCTGGGAGATACCTTAACAGCAGGAGGGAAACTTAAGGAAAAAGGAACAGAAATATGGCTGGCTCCGAACATGGGAGCTGAAAACAGCAGTGGATTCAGAGCTGTAGGTGCCGGTATCAGATACTTTGAGGGATCTTTTACCGCACAATTAAATTATAATGCCATCTGGTCATCAACAACTGAAGGGAATAACAAAGAATGGTATATGAGTCTCTATTTCGGCGACGAAATTGTGAGGATGGGCCTCGCTTCAAAAAATAATGGTTTCAGTGTCAGATGCACCAAAGATTAAAGGATGAGTTCATCGAAATTTTCTCTCCGTGACCGCTTAAGAAGTTTTAGATATGCCTTCAGAGGACTCTTTCTCCTAATTAAAAAAGAGCACAATGCCAGAATTCATCTGACAGTTGCAATTGCAGCAATAGCTCTCGGAATTCTACTGAAAATCACCCTTACCGAATGGCTCTTTATTACAATACTGATCGGGATGGTCTTTACTGCCGAGTTGATTAACACATCAATCGAAAAACTATCTGATATAACCGATCTGGATAAAAACGAAAAGATAAGGGATATAAAGGATTATGCTGCTGCTGCAGTTTTCATTTCGGCCCTCATTTCTGCCATTATCGGGGCCATAATTTTTGTTCCCAGGGTTATTGAAATAATGAAAAGTTTTTAATTCTAATCTCCCATTCTCCTCATCTCCCCTTCAAAAAAAAAGGGATCTGCTTACACAAATCCCTTTTTGTTGACCCATCAGGTTTCGAACCTGAACTCTTTAGAACCAAAATCTAACGTGTTGCCAATTACACCATGGGTCAGAAAATATAAAACGAGCAGCAAAATTAGGATTTTTTTTGGAATGTGACCTACTGAATACAATTTTGATGGTTCAGAAGTCAAAAAAGTTCAGACTACCCTTGTTAAAAACCTGGAATAGCTTTCCCTGTTCATCTCATCAACCTCAACAACAACAAAAGGACAATCCACAAGCGAACGCAAAATAAAACCAAGCTCTCCCATGTCTTCATCTCCCATTTCACAATACCATGTAATGCTGGCATTATTTGCAAGGTCTTTCATCTCCGACAACTCCTTGAGAATGGTATAGATCCATTTTGTGGAGGTTGTATTTATATATTCGAAGCCTAGATCAATTGTAGTTTTTTCAGACGAATGTTTTGAATATGCCGCAATCCAATCCAGAACAGGCCTGTAGAAATCACCCGGATTTTCGGGTATTGACCTGCCCATAATAAAAATTCTGCCAGGCTCCAGAATTATCCATGGTGTTCTTTTAGAAGGCTCCTTTAACAATCTATCCTGGTATATCATAATGCATTATAGGCTTTCCATCCACATTCCGATATTCATTTTGCCGGCAACATGAAGATTCCCCTCTTCATAATGCCGGCCTTAATTTGTAAAATTAGAAAAACGAAGATACAATCCAAATGTTATTGTGTAACATTCTGATTAAATAGTGATGGTTCGTTTTCTTCCCAGAGAGTGGGATGCTCCTCCTCGAACCTTTTAAGAATAGCTTTCATTATTGTCTCACGAAGAAATTCTGATTTATTCTTTATCCTGTAGCGATTGCAATAGATCCCCAATGCCCTCATCTCCCTGTTATTGAGCATCAGTGACAGCCTGTTGGTTCTCCTCAGTCTCTCTTCCTTTGTAATATTGCGTCTCACTTCAGCCATTTTCAAATACGACACTAATTTAAAAAAACAGCTAATCAAGTAATTAAAGCAAAAAAATAGTTTTTAACATAAAAAAAACAGCCAGTCACTATTTGACTGGCTGTCTGTTATTTATAGTATTCACAACTTTTATGCTTTCCCGGCACTTCCAAGCACACTTTCTACTTTGTGCTTATATAGTTCCTTAAGTTTGTCGCGAGCTGGTCCGAGGTAATTACGAGGATCGAATTCGCCCGGCTTTTCAACAAATACCTTACGGATAGCAGCTGTCATTGCCAGACGGCCATCGCTGTCGATATTGATCTTGCAAACTGCTGATTTTGCAGCTCTGCGCAACTGATCTTCAGATATACCAACTGTGTTTTCCATCTTCCCGCCATACTTATTAATCTCAGCTACAATATCCTGAGGTACTGAAGATGCGCCATGAAGAACAATCGGGAAGCCGGGAATGCGTCTTTCGCACTCTTCGAGAATATCGAAACGGAGAGGGGGAGGAAGCTGGCCCGGGGTAACTTTAAATTTGAAAGCTCCGTGCGAGGTTCCGATTGAAATAGCCAGGGAATCTACACCCGTCTTTTTAACAAAGTCTTCAACCTCTTCAGGTCTTGTATATGATGTGTGATCTGAAGAAACTTCATCTTCAATACCGGCTAAAACACCCAGTTCGCCTTCAACGGTAACATCAAACTGGTGAGCATAGTCAACAACTTGCTTTGTTAACCTTACATTTTCCTCATATGGAAAATGCGACCCGTCGATCATTACTGAGGAGAATCCCATTTCGATACATGATTTGCATGTTTCGAATGTATCACCATGATCAAGATGCAAGACAATAGGAATTGCATAGCCAAGTTCTTTCGAATATTCAACAGCTCCTTTCGCGAGATATTGAAGCAAAGTCTGATTCGCATATTTGCGCGCACCTTTGGAGACCTGAAGAATAACAGGTGATTTTGTTTCAACACAGGCACTTATAATTGCCTGCAACTGCTCAAGGTTATTGAAATTAAAAGCAGGAACAGCATATCCGCCTTTAACAGCTTTCTGAAACAACTCCCTCGAATTTACCAAACCTAATTCTTTATAATGTAGCATATTCATAGTTTTTAAATGAAGCGCACAAGGTAGATATTTTAGCATTTCCTGCCAAAATATTTATGAAAATTCTCCCCAAATACATATCTGATCAACTCTTTTAAGAAAAAATTTATTCTCTTGGAGATATTATTTATCTTCGTAAACTAAAAATTTGAGTTGGTCTGCACTGAAAATAATAATGTTAAAGACAATAACACATGCAAATTATCTCACGTTTTTAGAGGTGAATGATCATTTAAAACAATAAAATGAAAATGAAAAAATTTTTGTTACTAATATTTGCTTCCCTGATTGTTTTCAGCACAGCAGGCTATTCTCAGCCGAAAGTATGGTCGTTGGAAGACTGTATCAAACATGCTATTGAAAACAATATTCAGATCAAACAGCAGATGATTCAGACTGAATATCAAAAGAATGCCCTTGAGCTGTCGAAGCTGAAACTTCTGCCCTCAGTAAACGGTTCGGCTACTCATAATTATTCGTTTGGACGCGCCCTTGACCAGACAACCTACCAGTATACTGACAATCAAACAGTGCAGTCAAATAACTTTTATGTTGGGGCAAATCTTAATCTTTTTAATGGCTTAATTAATTATAATTCAATAAAAAGAACCAATTATGATCTTCTTTCAAGCCAGGAAGACCTGAATAGTTTCAGAGACAATATTGCACTTACAGTTGCAATGGATTATCTTCAGATCCTTCTTAATAAAGAACTGGTGTCTGCAACTGAAAATCAACTTGGAATTACCTTGCAACAGATAGAGAAGACGAAGAAACTTGTTGATGCAGGAAGCGTTGCCCGAGGAAATCTTCTTCAGATTGAAGCGCAGGCTGCGAATGAGGAACTACAGTTGATAAACATAAAAAATCAACTCGAAACATCTGTCCTGAATATTACTCAGCTTCTGGAACTTAAAACTCCTGATGGATTTGAAGTATTTGTTCCAAATATTGGACTTGATACCAATACGCTGGTATCCGGAAATATAAATCAGATATATGAAATTGCTGTCGGATCACGTCCAGAAATCAAGAGTTCGGAGTTCAAACTTCTGGCAAGTGAATATGACATTAAAATTGCAAAAGGTGGCAGAAGTCCGCGACTCTCTATGAATAACTCATTCAGCACAGGATATTCCGATATCAGAAAGAAGTTAATGGGTCTTGACCCCGTTACCTTTCAGCCTGTATATGGCAAATACTCATTCGGCGACCAGGTAAATGATAATATAAACTATGGTATTGGCTTCTCTCTTAATGTTCCCATTCTTAACGGCTGGCAGGTGAATAAAAACATAGCCAACTCACGTCTTGCTTCCGAGAATAGTGAGTATGCTCTTGAGGGAACTAAAAAGACTCTTTATAAAAATATACAGAAGGCTTATACTGATGCGGTAGCTGCCATGAAGAAGTATAATGCCAGCTTAAAGGCAGTTGCCTCAACTCAGGAATCGTTCAGATATACCGAGCAGAAGTTTAATGTTGGTATGGTAACTTCAGTAGATTATAATGCCTCCAAAACACAACTTCTGAATGCCCAGTCTGATATGGCTCAATCGAAATATGAATTTATTTTCAAGACAAAGGTCCTCGACTTCTATAAGGGAATTCCCCTCAACCTGATAAATAATTAATTACCAAAATCATTTTAAGATCAAGATCATGAAAAGCAATAAAATATTAAAATTTTTACTCCCTGCAGTACTGGTACTTATAATTTTTGCAGTAATAGGGAAGAAACAGGGCTGGTTCGGAAAAGCATTAACAGTGAAAGTTGCCGTTGAAGTTGCTGAAAAGCGTGTTATTGTTGAGACTATAACTGCAAATGGTAAAGTGCAGCCTGAAAAAGAGGTAAAAATTACTCCCGACGTTTCCGGTGAAATCGTAGAACTCACAGTTAAAGAGGGTGATCAGGTAGTAAAAGGACAACTGCTGCTTCGCATAAAACCTGACACATATATTTCTCAGAGAGACAGATCTGTGGCTGCAATCAGCTCATCAAGGGCTCGTTTGGCCCAGTCTGAGGCTCAGTTTCAGCAGGCAGACCTTTCATATAAGAGAAGCAAACAGCTCTTTGAAGAACAAACAGTGTCGAAATCTGAATTTGAGCAGGCTCAGGCTTCATATTCAGTAGCTAAGGCTGAGGTTGACGCAGCCAAATATTCTGTAATAAGTGCAGAGGCTTCACTGAAAGAGACAAACGAAATGCTCCTCAAAACTTCAATCTATGCACCGATGAGCGGAACAATTTCAATGCTTTTGGTGGAGCTTGGAGAAAGAGTTGTCGGTACCAGCATGATGACTGGAACAGACATGATGCGTATTGCCGATCTTTCAAGAATGGAAGCACAGGTTCAGGTTAACGAGAATGATATTGTAAGGGTTAATATGGGCGATACTGCACTCATAGAAGTTGATGCTTATCTCGATCAGAAATTCAAGGGCATCGTTACCGAAATAGCCAATTCAGCAAAGACAACAGGGCTCTCAGCCGATCAGATAACCAACTTCGATGTTAAGATTCTTGTCCTTCCGGAGTCATACCAGAAACTCGTTGACGCTGGCGACAAAAACCCTTTCAGACCGGGAATGTCAGTATCGGTCGATATCCAGACCGAATCAAAAAGCAATATACTTACAGTGCCTATTCAATCGGTAACTACCCGAAACGATACAACAAAAACTACGGTAACAGTTGCCGATGAGGATATAAGAACAATTGTCTTTACTACTGACGGTACTTATGCCCTCGCAAAAGACGTAAAAACAGGTATTCAGGATAACAGTTTTATAGAGATTCTTTCAGGACTTGCCGAAAATGACAAAATCATTTCTGCTCCTTTCAGTGCAATAAGCAAAAAATTATCAGACAGCACACTAATTGAAATTGTCAAGAAAGCAGACCTCTTTAAAGAGAAATAATTTTCCTGCCACACCTGCAAAGTATGGTAATTTGTCTTGAGACAGCAACAAATCTTTGCTCAGTGGCATTATGTAATAGTGCCGGGGTAATTTCATTGAGAGAAACCAATGAGCAGAAAAGCCATGCCTCTCAGTTGACAGTTTTTATTCAGGAACTTTTAACGGAGAACTCCATCAGGGCATCTGATCTTGAAGCAGTGGCAGTAAGCAAAGGACCCGGCTCATATACGGGCCTGCGAATAGGAGTGTCTGTTGCGAAGGGAATCGCGTACGCAGCCTCCATCCCTCTTATCGGCGTCGACACTCTGACTTCTATGTTCAGGGGAATGCGGCAAATTCTGATAGAGGCATCTTCCGGTGATGAGACTGCAATTTTATGTCCCATGCTCGATGCAAGGCGTATGGAGGTTTATTATGCCTTATATGATTTTTCCGGCAACATAATAAAGCCTGTTTCGGCTGAAATAATTACTGAAGTAACTTTTTCCAACATTCCGGAAAACAGAAAAATAATCGCTTTTGGTGACGGGGCAGAAAAATGCAAAGGCATCATTAAACGGGAAAATGTCCGTTTTGATGCTAATTTTTCAGTTTCGGCATCATATATGCATGAGCCGGTATATGAGGCTTTAAAAAGTAAACACTTTGAAGATGTTGCATATTTCGAACCTTTTTATCTGAAGGACTTCATAACTACACTGTCGAAAAAAAACATACCGGGTAACTGAACGATCTTATTCAGGCAGACAAAAAAGAGAAAAATGAAAAAAATTTCTGGCATACTTGCACTTGTGTTAACGGCTTTTTCTCTGGCTCAGGGTCAGCCGCTCTCTTATAAACCAGGGGAAAAAATCAACTATACAATACATTATGGTGTAATTACAGGAGGTACAGCCTCACTTGAGCTGACAAGCGATACTTTCGGGGGAAAAGAGGTATGGCATTCAAAAATGGTTGCCAGAACTACAGGCGTTGCTGATGCGCTCTTCAAAGTACTTGATGTTTATGAATGTTACATCGATCCGCTTACCGAACTTCCTGTACAATCAATCAGAAATATCCGCGAAGGACGATACAGGAAATATAATGTTGTCCTTTTTGATCACAAGATAAGACGCGACTCGGCTGTTCTCACCAGCGACCTTTCAGGAATTCATGTCACTCAGAAAGGCATTCACGACATTCTCTCGTGCTTCTACTGGTTCAGGAATAATGTTCTTCCTTTTGAGAAAGAACTTAAACCCGGTGATATGTTAACTTTAATGACCTGGTTCACTGATGAACTTTACCCAATAAGACTTAAGTATATTGGCAAAGAGGAAGTTAAGACAAAGGTGGGAAGGATTAAATGTCTTAAGTTTAACCCGGTAACAGAAGCAGGTCGTCTTTTTAAAACCGAGGAGGATGTCTCATTCTGGTTTTCGGCCGACAAAAATTATTTACCTATTAAGATCCGATTTGATATATTTGTAGGTGGATTTACAGTTGAACTTACAAATTACGAAGGCTTAATGTATCCGCTGGAAATAAGAAAAAAATAACTAATTTAACACATAGAATAACTTTAAAATTTATGGCAAGTACTGCAGATTTCAGGAATGGTTTAGTCATTGAATACAACAATGACCTTTATACAATTGTACAGTTTCAGCATGTAAAACCCGGTAAAGGACCAGCTTTTGTGCGCACAAAACTGAAAAGTCTGAAAAACGGGCGGGTAATTGATAATACCTTCTCTTCAGGAACAAAAGTGAATCTGGCAAGAGTTGAAAGAAGGCCTTATCAATATCTCTACAAAGATGATATGGGCTATTATTTCATGCATCTTGAAACATATGAGCAGATTCATGTTAACGAAGATCTTATTGATAATTTTGTGTTCCTTCTCGAAGGAGCCAGTGTTGAAGTTGTAGTTCATGCAGATACCGAAACAATACTCGCTGTCGACCTGCCACAGTTCGTAAGTATGGAGGTAGTCTATTCCGAGCCCGGCTTACGCGGGGATACAGCAACAAACACCCTAAAGCAGGCAAAGGTGCAGAATGGCGAGGTTATTATGGTACCCCTTTTCGTTAATACCGGCGACAAGATCAAAATAGACATACAGGGAAGGACATATGTTGAGAGAGTAAAATCTTAAAATAGCATGGAAGTAAAAAAGTCTCCTCTTGACAGACTGAAAATATCAAAGTTTAAGCTTGATGCACTGCTCGACATTACCATGTCGATCAATGCCAACCTGCCTACTGAGGAACTTTTATCCAAATATGAACACATCCTTCGCACCAACCTTGGTATCGACAAGATCCTGATTTATAAACGATCAGAGACCTGGGAGTGTATCTTAAATGCCGGCTTTCCTGAAAGTTTTGAGAAAATCGATGTGGAATCAAGGCTTAATAATATTTCGGAGATCACTTTTACCGGACCGGAACATGGATTTGAAGGTGTTGATATAATAGTACCCGTTTATAATAACAATGTTCACCTCGCTTTTGTATTCATAGGTGATATTGAGGAGGAAGGTGAAGGGATGAGTCCTGTCTTGAAGCATCTGAACTTCATCCAGACAATTTCGAGTATCATAATCGTTGCTATTGAAAATATACGCTTGTTTAACGAAAGCCTACGCCAGGAGGCTTTCAAGAAAGAGATGGAACTCGCTGCAAGAATGCAGCAGATGCTTATCCCCGACAACAGCCATATGCCGAAGAACAGTAAAATGATTGCCAATGGATTCTACTTTCCTCATTATGAAGTGGGAGGCGATTATTACGACTGTATTAAGCTCTCTGATACCAAAACCGGCTTTTGCATTGCTGATGTTTCAGGGAAAGGAATTTCTGCAGCCATACTGATGTCAAATTTTCAGGCTAGTCTAAGAGCTTTGTTTACACAGGATATAAAACTTGATTTGCTTATAACAAAACTCAATACTATTGTGGCTGTCAACGCTGCCGGGGAAAAGTTTATCACCTTTTTTGTCGGCCGGTATGACCATGAAAGCGGGGTTCTTGAGTATGTCAACGCCGCACACAACCCTCCTGTACTCTATGATACAGTTACAGGCGAAGTCAGACATCTGAATGCGTGTTGTGTTGGATTGGGAATGCTCGACGAGATCCCACATGTGGAAAAGTCAGAACTGGTGATTGTTAACTATTCAAAGATTGTCTGTTACACCGATGGCCTTTCGGAATTAAAGGGTGACGACGGGAAAGATATCGGCACGGCTGTCATAATCAAAAACATATTGAATACTGATCCGGTAGAAGGCAATATCCGGGCAATGATTAAGGAGCTTGGATTACCTGATGATAACCCTTCAACCTTTGATGATGTTTCGATAATTGCTGCAGACCTCAGAAGGTAGATTAACTTACCCTGATGAGGTAGTAATTTTTCTTCCCTTTTTGAACAAGAAGGTATTTACCGTTAAGAAGATAGTCAGTCCCGATTACAAGATCGGGGTTTTCAATTTTTATCTTGTTAAGGCTGAGGCCTCCTCCCACAACAAGTCGTCTCAGTTCTCCTTTTGAAGCGAAAACCTGTGAATGTTCGGCACAAAGATCAGCAATTGTAACCCCGTCAGCCAGAATCTTACTGTTTACATCAAACACCGGAACACCTTCAAAAACTGAAAGAAACGTACTCTCGTTCATCTTTTTAAGTGACTCAGTTGTTCCCTTACCGAAAAGGATCTGTGATGCCTCAACGGCACCCTCATAATCGCTGCGCGAATGTACCATAACTGTCACCTCTTCAGCAAGACGCCTCTGCAGAAGTCTTTCATGCGGTGCCTTGTTGTGCTCATTTATAATACATTCTATCTCATCCTGACCAAGTACTGTAAATATTTTAATGTATTTTGAAGCATCTTCATCAGAAACATTAAGCCAGAACTGGTAAAACTGATATGGAGTTGTCTTAGCCGGATCGAGCCATACATTACCCGATTCAGTCTTTCCGAATTTTGAACCGTCGGCTTTAGTTATAAGCGGGCAGGTAAGTGCAAAGGCTTCGCCACCGGCTTTCCTTCTGATAAGCTCTGTACCGGTAACTATATTTCCCCACTGGTCAGATCCGCCCATCTGAAGCTTGCAATTGTAGTTATTATAAAGGTGCAGAAAATCTGTCCCCTGAACCAGCTGATAAGAAAACTCGGTAAACGACATTCCGTCTTTTGATTCAGATCCAATCCGCTTTTTTACTGAGTCTTTCGACATCATATAGTTAACAGTAATATGCTTCCCGATATCCCTGATGAAACCGAGAAATGAGTACTCCTTCATCCAGTCGTAGTTATTCACCATGATTGCCCTATTTGCCTTATCAGACTGGAAATCGAGAAATTTGGCAAGCTGAACCTTTATTGCCTCCTGGTTTTTTCTAAGTGAATCCTCGTCGAGGAGATTTCGTTCCTCCGATTTTCCCGATGGATCGCCTATCATTCCGGTTGCTCCCCCAACGAGAGCTACGGGAGTATGTCCGGCACGCTGGAAATGCATAAGCAGCATAACCTGAACCATGTGTCCAATATGCAGCGAATCGGCAGTCGGATCAAATCCTATATATCCGCTTGTGATCTCTTTCTTAAGCAACTCCTCAGTCCCGGGCATGATATCGTGTATCATACCTCTCCATTTCAGTTCATCAACAAAATTCATATACCTCTTTTTTGGGAAATGCAAATATAACAAAGAGTGTCAGATAGTAAGCTCTTCGGGCTTCTTTTTAAACTGGTCGAAGCTCCGGTAAAAACCACCCTCGCCAATTATCGGGAACATTGCCGGGGCTATATCAGAAATAGGATTATAGAACAATGATGATTGAATCTTATCTTCCGGGAGGAATGGTTTTCTTTCATTAACAGCATTCATAACAGAAAAAAAGACACTCATAATCAGAACTGATTTCAATAATCCGAAAGCTATACCCAGCAGTCTGTTAACAAATCCAAGTGAGACAGCATCAACAATCTTATCGGCAATTATGCCTATAAAGTGAATTATAACCACTATGATTCCGAAAGTTATAACGAAAGCAATTACCCCGACATACTGACCTGTCATATCAAAATAGTCGTAAAGTTTTTCGGCAGTGAAGCCCGAAAATTTTATTGCTCCCCAGATACCAAGTATCAGGGCAGCCAGTGATGCCACCTCTTTAACCAGGCCATGAATGAATCCCATAACCATCGACAATATAAGAATTACGACAATTGCAGCATCTATCCAGTTCATTACATTTAAAATTTAAGATTCAAAGATAATTTTTTTCAGGAAAGAAGAAGAATCAAACTCCGGGACATGAAATTAATCAACGATTTGAGGCAGATTATCAGATAAAATCTATCTCTCCGTCATATGATTATGTTTCTATTATTGTCTGACATTTCTTATTCTTTTAATGGCAATGTAAATTTAAATATACTTCCCTTTCCTACTTCACTCTCTACCCAGATTTTCCCTCCATGCTTTTCAACAAACTCTTTACAGATCAGTAATCCAAGTCCCGAACCTGACTCTTTGGCTGTGCCCCTGGTTGTAAAAACACATGACATATCGAATAGTTTAACCATATTCTCATAAGCTATCCCGATTCCGGTATCGGATACTGATATTGTTATATTGGTTGGGGTTTCTTCGGTATAAATATTTATTGCACCTCCATTTTCAGTAAACTTTAATGCATTGGAAATAAGATTCCTGAGTATAGTGTTAAGCATATCCTGGTCTGCAAAAACTTCCTGCTCACCTATTTTAACACAATTGATTGAAATATTTTTTAAGTCAGAGTTTTGCTTAAAAAGCTCAATACAATTCTTACATATACCATCAAGTTTCAGGGATTGTGGTTTGAAAGCGATATTGCCTTGCTGGCTTCCTGCCCACAACAAAATGTCTTCAAGCAAATTATAAGTTTTTTGTGCAGTCTTGTTAATACTAATTATCTTATCCTCAATTTCTTCGACACGAAGTGTATTTAGATCTTCAATTAACAACCCGGATAATCCAAGCAGACTATTAAATGGGTTTTTTAAATCATGCCCAAGTATTGAGATAAAAAGGTTTTTGTCGAAGTTTAGCTTTTCAAGTTCTTTATTTAATTTTTGGATTTGTTTTGCCCGGCGCAATATGCTAATATATCCTAATGTCAGGAAGTATAACAATAGACTAATTGTAATTCCACAGATTAACAAGATCAAGGTGTCGCCATGCCAGATTAATAAGTTCCGGTTAAATGATTCAAATTGGAGAGTCCACCTTTTGCCTTTAAATTCAACCGGAATCTGAATAAACAAATTTTGTTTACCCTTGTTTAATGTCTTTTCATTTCTTTGGCTGTCAAATAACAAGGTAGAATCAGAAATAATGCTTTCATCATAAATTTGTAAATGAATTCTATTCTCATTTGCAAGGTCCCAATTTCCTAAAACTCCTTTCATTAAATCATCCATCCTGTAAGGACTAAAAACCCAGCCCTTTATGGCAGCTTTTCGCTCTGGAGCAGTTCTTGCTTGCATTCCATTTTTATAAACAGGAATATACATCAAAACTCCTGCCTGAACATCCTGGTTTGTTTCCTGTACAAGAATTACCTTGCCTGTTAGCATAGCAACGTCCGAGTCTCTCGATATTTCCATAGCTCTTCTCCTGACAGGTTCAGAAAACATATCATAGCCTAAGGCACGAAGGTTTCTGCCAGTAGATGGTTCAATATAAATTACTGAAGTATAAATTTCCCTGTCACCTGCCGGAAAAATAGTATATTCAGGGAAATCACTGTTTCTAAGGGATTGAATATGCTTTTTCAACTGGCTTTTAGGAATTAGTACAGAATATCCGACTCCCTGAATACCTTGTAAGGTTCTCCTTATCTTTTCAGTCTCATTGAATATCTTCCATTCTTTTCTGTCTACCGAATCGGATGCTGCAAAGAGAGCAGCACTGCTTCGTAAAAGTTGTACATGTGCCTTGAACCTTTCTTCTAATCTGGTTGATATATCGTTACAAGTATATTTGAAAACACTCTGAGCGTTATCCTTTGAGTTCAGATATGCATAATAAACAGCAGCACATGTTAACGAAAGGCTAATTAGAAGCACCCCCACAGCTATCCACGTGTTTCTTAAGGTTAAGAATGAGATTGAACTTTTCCGCTTCATATTAAGTCTGGAATGTAATACGTGCAATATAAATAAAAAGATTCTTTTTCTTATGAATAATTCATTCTGTGGCAAAGAAACTCCATATATATAATATTAGCAATACATTTATTTACTGTTCATCTGTTTACGTAATGAAAAAAGACCACTTATGAACAATCACATAAGGGGTCTTTAAAGTAGCCTCACCAGGAATCGAACCTGAATCTAAGGTTTAGGAAACCTCCATTCTATCCATTGAACTATGAGGCCATAAATTCAGTCGCAAAAGTATATCTTTTTTTCCTTTATTCAAACGAAGATAGAACTATGGCTGTTTTTTCGTTCTCCCTCTCTCCCTTTCTCCAAATCTCCACTTCATCAATCTTTAATCCATTTACCTTTGTACCTTTTGGCCGTGATGCCGCTATTCTCCTATCCTGTAAAGGAATTTCTCTGTCCTGAGAATAACACAGTTTCTAATAATTGCCGGCGTTCCCCATATCCCTGAATCCATCATATTCTGTGCAACAACTTCGTATTTTCTTCCGGCCTTTAATGCTATTACGTCGCCCTTTACTGAAAAAAACCAGACCAGGCCATCCACATAAACCGGCGAAGCATTGAAATTGGTTCTCTGTCTTTCCGACCAGATCTCTTCCCCTGTCTTTGCGTCAATACACATCAGCATATTCCGGGTGCTAGCAGTATATATCAAACCATCTTTAATTACCGGTGTCAGCATCTGGGTCTGAGTCTGGTCATCCCGCTTCCTCCAGAGAACATTGCTTGATCTAATATCACCTTTTCCATCGGGATTAACAGCAAGCATCTCCGTAAAGTTTGATGATTCTGCATCGACCATAAAGCCCGTGTAAAAATATACGATACCATTTTCGGCAACCGGCATAGGCACCGTCGACTCTGCTCCTCTAACAACCTGCCAGATTTCTTCACCCGTGTTTGGATCATATGCACAGCAAACGGCAGAGCCATTGGAGATTAGCATATCGCGACCTTTTACCTTAATAATCAATGGTGTAACATACGCTTTCGTTCCAATATTTGGTAAGGCCTTGTAGGGCTCAACAGGACGATCGGTGCGCCAAACCTCTTTACCTGTTTTTTTATCCAGTGCAATAATAAACCTCACATCAGTCCCTTCATAATGGAGGATAAGAAGGCTTTTATATATCACCGGTGACGATCCCGGCCCCTGAACATGTTTACATTTCAGATCTGTTCTGGTCCAGACAACCGACCCATCAACTGTTTTTATGCAGGCTGTGCCCATACTTCCATAGTGAACATAAACAAAGCCCTTTTCGATGCAGGGTGTCGGGCTGGCATAAGTATTGGTTGAATGTTTTCCCAGAACGATTTCAGGGCTAAAAACCTTAATATCATGCAACACTTTCCCTGTCTGAAAATCAACGCATACAGCATACAGTTCCTTTCCGTCAGCAGTACCTGTTGTCAACCATATCTGGTTGTCGTAAACCACAGGCGAAGAATAGCCCTTCCCGTGTATCTCTGTTTTCCATTTGGTATTTGCCTCATCCCATACCAGAGGAATGGCTGTTGCAGATGATATACCGTTCAGGTAAGAGCCCCGGAAATGAGTCCAGTTTTTATCCTGGGCAATCGTGTTTTGTTGAAGAAAAATTAGAACTGAAATAGTCAGCAAAAACATATAAAAAGATTTTCGTTCCATGTAAAACAGAATTAGTTTCTGATTAAGAATTGCTCAAATGAAATGAAAATTATGGTAATTTCAAAACTGGCAAGGTATTTGTGCCCTCGTCCTCATTGACCCGCAGATAACCTTTTACTATTGTATCTTCAACCTAAATCCAAGAAAAACTTAAATGCTATGAAAACAAAATTAACTTTGCCAATGGTTATCATTTGGTTCCTTCTGACCATCCTTTTGAGTTCTGAATCCTATTCTCAGGATTCCATCACTCAAAAATCGCAGATGCTTGATATTAAGCTTCAGCTACTCGATTCAAAACTGGATCTTCTCGACACGAAAATGAAATTATGGGAGGCCAAACCGAAAGAACTTGATATAAGGCTTACGGAACTGAATGCCAGGGTAAAAGAGCTCGATTTTGACCCTCAGCAAATGACAAAAAAACTAAATGAAGTGGATTCCATGTTAAGGATATCCCAGAGGCTTGCTCCGCAGTCTGAAAATCAAACTGAAATAGTAAGCGAAAAAGCTGCTCTTTCCGAACCGGAGTTCTTTCCTGTTTATAAATCAGCAATTATGCTCGATCCGGTTCGCCTCCTAGAAGGAACTTTCTGCCTGTCGTACGAAAGAATTATGAACACCAGGTTTTCTGTAAACCTCAGTGCAATGGCTACATATTCAACCACACAGGGTCTTTCAAATTATTATTTTTCAAACCAGAGTTTTGCATATTTTGATTCAAATTCCCGTCAGTATCAGATTTATAACGGGGAGGTGATGTCCGGAGGTGGATTCAATATCCAGTTGCGAAATTATCTTCTGGCCAGTCATCCGGGAAGAAAAACTGCACCACTTGGATTATATGCAGCGCCACAGTTTCAATACAGAAATATGAAGATTACCGGTTATAAACAGGAAATGGAGGAAACGGAACCAGGCAAATTTGAACTGGTTGATAAACAGATAATTCAGCATCTGAATATCTATGCAGGAGGTGCAGTTATAGGAATGAAAATTCCTCTGTTCAAAGTTCTGGCTATTGATATCTTCGCAGGAGGGAATATCAAACTTAGTAAATACAACAACGAAGAGGGTTTTACAAGGTACAAAAACTGGCTTAATATCGATTTCTCAGGTGTATCTCCTGTAGCTGGTATAGCTATCGGCATTCTGAAATAAGAACAGTATTTCTTTTTCAGCCACTCTTCCGGTACAGGAATTATACAAATATTCAAAGACTTGCCATCTTCCGAAAGCATTGCAGAATGGATCTCAATTCTGGTCCCGTCTGCATTGAATGTCGGATGAGTGTGATCTGATGCGGTACCGTTGTACCTTTTTAGATTAATTTCTTATATTTAATCCTGGCCGGAGTT
This sequence comes from Bacteroidales bacterium, assembly GCA_038207725.1. Classification (GTDB taxonomy): domain Bacteria; phylum Bacteroidota; class Bacteroidia; order Bacteroidales; family VadinHA17; genus LD21. The sequence continues at coordinate 32,684 of JBBQZN010000047.1, forward strand.
GTATCGGATACTCTCTTCTTATAATTTTCTTCATAATCAGAATAATTCCCTTCGAACCAGACCACCTTCGAATTGCCTTCAAAAGCCATCATATGAGTAGTAACCCTGTCGAGGAACCATCTGTCGTGAGAAATAATTACAGCACATCCTGCGAAGTTCTCCAGACCTTCTTCAAGAGCTCTCAGGGTATTTACATCAATATCGTTTGTCGGTTCATCGAGAAGCAGAACATTCGCACCTGATTTAAGTGTAAGTGCAAGGTGGAGTCTGTTTCTTTCTCCTCCTGATAATACCCCGCACTTCTTCTCCTGGTCGGCTCCGGTGAAGTTAAACCGCGCCACATATGCACGTGCATTCACAGGGCGGTTTCCTACCATTACATCCTGCTGGCCACCGGAGATAACTTCATAAACGGTCTTTGCCGGGTCAATTCCGGCATGTGCCTGATCGACATATCCCAGAGTAACAGTTTCCCCGACTTTAAAGCTCCCTTTGTCTGCAACTTCCTGGCCCATTATCATTCTGAAGAGAGTTGTTTTTCCGGCACCATTGGGCCCGATAACACCAACTATACCGTTTGGAGGAAGGCTGAATTCCAGATCTTCAAACAACAGTTTATTATCGAAAGATTTTGTTACAGACTTTGCTTCAATTACCTTATCGCCCAGACGAGGCCCGTTAGGAATAAATATTTCAAGCTTATCCTCCTTCTGCTTAACATCCTGGTTAAGAAGGTTCTCATATGCTCCCAATCTGGCCTTTGATTTAGCATGACGAGCCTTGGGAGACATCCTGACCCATTCAAGTTCGCGCTCAAGGATTTTCCGTCTTTTAACATTACCCTTTTCTTCAGACTCCAGTCTTTTTGCTTTCTGTTCGAGCCACGAGGAGTAGTTACCTTTCCACGGGATCCCTTCTCCGCGGTCGAGCTCGAGTATCCATCCTGCTACATTATCAAGGAAATATCGGTCGTGAGTTATGCAAATTACGGTTCCGTGGTATTGCTTAAGAGTAGTTTCAAGCCATTGAACTGACTCTGCATCAAGGTGATTCGTAGGCTCATCGAGAAGAAGAACATCGGGCTGCTGCAAAAGAAGCCTGCAAAGTGCCACTCTTCTGCGTTCTCCTCCTGACAGTACATTTACTCTTGCATCACCTTCCGG
>JBBQZN010000048.1:0-33020 GCA_038207725.1 Bacteroidales bacterium
TTCACCGCAGGCAGGCCAGCCACCGGTCAAACCGAGTGTCCATATTGCAGGCCACATACCTCTGCCCTGTGGAAGCTTTGCCCTTACTTCCATTCGTCCTTTAGTGAATTCAAATTTTCCTTTGGTATTAATTCTTGCTGACGTGTATTTCTTAACACCGTCAACCATGTCGAGATGAGTTGTAATAATAAGATTCCCATCTTCCACGCGAACGTTTCTGAGTTCTTTTGTATGATACTGAGGCTCGTTATTTGCCCGGGCTTTCCCCATTTCAAAGTTCCACCTTGTTTCATCGGGAAGACCGTTTTTATCAAACTCCTCAGCCCATACAAGTTTCATTGCCTGAGTCGGGGTTTCAGTTGCTAGTGACTGACACTGAGCCAGAACCGGAATAAATGTAAACAGTAGAAGAATTAATTTTTTCATAATGATAATTTTTACTTTTATAAATATTGAAAGTCTTATAAACTATTTACGTGAAGCAAGGTATCCCCTTCTGTGCATGATAACGAATCAAGCCAACAGAAGTCAAAAATAATCATTTAATTTACAAAGCTAATCAATGACAAAATAAGGTTTGTAATTGAACTAAATATGTCAGGTAGGGGTCTGCCATATCAATCCGATGGGAGCTTATAAATCAGATCATCTCAAAAAGTTCGATGGAAAATATGAGATGGCCGGCTGGCAGGGCTACCGATATGATCTTGAAATGGTTTTCGATCCTGAATTTGACTCTTATGTTTAAAAAGCTCGAACAAAGGGGTTGTGAACAGCAATTATCAACCGTACATACCTCTTCTTGAAAACATGAAACAGGTTAATGATCACGTCTTCGAACTAATAAAATTTCTGGATTACAATTAAAAATAATCAGATAAAATGAATCATTATTAATAAACTGAAGTATGAAAAAATACCCAACCAACAGAGAACCCGGAAAAAAGTTTTTCCTGCTAGCACTGGTAACATGTTCTTTACTAGTTATGAATGAGAATAAATCACTGGCTCAGACAGAGGTGAAAAAAACTCCTGAATCATATATAAAACTATCACTCAATGCCTTTTCGTTCAACGATGTTCTTATGGCAAAAGGAACACCTGAGAAGCCTGCATTTACGCTGTTCGATCTGCTCGACTGGTGTGCCGGACAAAACATAGAAGGTATTGATATTACCGCTTATTATATACCTACTTATCCTGAGGTGCCTTCAGATGAATATACCTATGAACTGAAACGGAGAGCCTTCAGATTAGGTATCGACATCACAGGAACAGGCATACGAAACAATTTTGCATCACCCGATCCAGCAGAAAGAGCCGCCGATGTAAATCGGGCTAAGGAATGGATCCTGTTTGCAGAAAAATTAGGTGCCCCTGTTATCCGTCTTTTCGCCGGAGAAATTCCCAAAGGATATGAAAACAAGTGGGATGAAGTCGCAGTATGGATGATTGAATGCTATAAAGAGTGTGCAGCTTTCGGCGCACAGCATGGTGTAATAATAGGCATTCAAAATCATGGCGATATGATTCAGACTGCGGACCAATGTTTCAAAGTTATTAAGGCGATAAATTCAAAATGGGCAGGAATTATCCTTGACACAGGTAATTTTAAGGTTGCTGATCCATATGCCGACATTGAAGCTGTTATTCCAATAGCAGTGAACTGGCAAATGAAAGAGAGTGTTTTGGGTAACACCAGCGAAATAAAAACAGATTACCTGAGACTAATGAAAATAATTAAGAAGAGTGGCTACCGCGGCTATATCCCTGTTGAGACACTTAAGCTTGCAGGGAGAGTAAAACCTTATGATCCTTTTGTACTGGTTCCCGAGATGATGAAGGAATTACATGCTGCAAAAGACCAGGTGTCTAATAATTAATAATTTTGGGCTAAACCTGGTAGCAACGGGGTTTCAATTGAAAACTTAACAACTCAATTCTTTTAATCATTTTTAACATATACATACAGATATTTTTCTTAATATTGTATGTATCAGTTTCGTAATATAATTGTATTTCTGTGATCTTATGAATAGCCTTCACTATAATAACATTTCCGGATAATAAAGGGGGGGGGGGGATTCCCCCTTTAGCTTTATATTGCAGCAAACTGATAATTAAGCAAATATAAATTCTGACTAATAAATTATTATTTTTTAACAATCAACCCTTACTTAAAATTCTTAAATTATGAGAAAAATCACAATGTTGCTTGTGTTCCTGCTTTTTGCAGGCTCTCAGGCTGTGCTCGCACAAAAAACAGTAACAGGAAGAGTTACCGGGGCTTCTGACAACCTCCCTCTTGCCGGAGTAACTGTTCTGGTAAAAGGAACAACAGTTGGGAACAGTACTGACATTGATGGAAAATTCACCATCCAGGTTGCTGACAATCAGGCTGTACTTCAGTTTTCATTTATTGGCTATTCATCACAGGATGTGCCTGTCGGAAGCCAGACTCTGATAAACATTGCTTTAGATGAAAGCCTGACGCAAATGGATGAGGTTGTAGTAACTGCCCTTGGCATCAAAAGACAAACCAAGGCACTAAGTTACTCTGCCACAGAGATTAAAGGAGATGAATTTCGTAAAGCTCCAGACATCAACGTAATGAATACACTGCAGGGTAAAATTGCCGGAGTAGATATCAATAACGCAGGTACCGGTGCAGCAGGTTCTTCAAAAGTAACTATTCGTGGTAATACATCTATAAGCCGTGACAATAACCCATTATATGTTATTGATGGCGTTCCTATTATACGTGCTTCGGCAAGTATTGGCGGACGTGACCTTGGAGATGCACTTACAACAATTAACCCTAACGACATTGAGACGATGAGCGTTCTGAAAGGTGCAGCAGCAACAGCACTTTATGGTTCCAGGGCGTCAAACGGTGTTATTATCATAACCACAAAAAGCGGAACAAAACAACAGGGAATCGGAATCAGCTACAATGGAAGTTTTGGATTTGAAAACTACGTAAACCCATATAAAGGACGTCAGAAATTATATGGTAATCCCGGCTCAAACGGCGATAACAGTGATATTTATCAGACAACATGGAATCAGGAAGTTCATCGTAACTGGGGTCCCCGTTATGATGGAAGAGATCTTGGAATCACATGGAATGATGATCCTACCAAGCCTCTCACTTACAGTTATGTAGAAGATCATTGGGATGCTTTCATGCGCACCGGTTCTACTATGACAAATGACTTTTCATTTACAGGTGGAAACGAGACACAGAAGTTCCGTCTATCGCTTTCTGATATGCGCTATACATCTCCGATTCCTAATTCAAATATGAATCGTCAGACAGTTAACCTGAGTATGAACAGCAAATTCGGAAAGAAAATTACTGTTGATGGGAGATTGAGCTATTCTACATCAAAGAGTAAAAACAGACCAAATCCGGGTCGCTATATGCAGATGCTTTCTCTCATACCAACATCATGGGATATCAACTGGCTGAAAGGCGAAACAACAAAATGGGGTGCCAAACCTGACGGATGGATGTTACCATTCAGTACAAACGACTACTACCAGAATCCATATTGGTCAGCATACCAGGATTCTGAAAATGATCAGAGAGACCGCATTTCCGCTTCAGGAAGTATTAGATATGATATAACGTCATGGTTATTTGCTACCGGGCGTGCAGGAATTGAATCGAACAATACGAAAGTTACAAACATCGATGCATACGGTTTTCTCAGAGGAAACGTTGCAGGAACAGGTCAAGTTGAAGAATACACAACTATTGATGCACAGATAAACATGGATTACTCGCTGGTTTTTAACAAGAAATTTGGGGAATTCAACGTAAATGCCATGGCAGGAGGAAGCTCTACCAGAAGCAAATACAATCGCGATGGTATCAGGGGTGATCAATTGCTGATCCCTTTCTATCATGTTGTAACAAATGCCGGGCAGTTATATTCCAGTCTTGGTTTCAGTCAGTCGGGTATCAACTCCCTGTATGGAAGTGCGGAAGTATCATACAAAGATCTGGTATATCTGACAGCAACCGGCCGTAATGACTATTTCTCAACACTTGCACCTGCCAACAACAGTATTTTCTATCCAAGTGTTGGTTTAAGTTACCTATTCTCGAATCAGTTTACATTACCAGAATGGTTTTCTTTTGGTAAACTCAGAGCTTCTTATGCTGAAGTTGGTGGAGGATCAGGTGCTTATGCAACAAAAATCGGTTACAGTTTTGATGCAACAGGATACATGGGTACTCCAACGCTCAGTCTTCCCGGCAGTATCGCAAATCCAAACCTGCTTCCATATCAGACACGTGAATACGAAGCAGGAGTTGATTTAAGATTCTTCAAGAACAGGATCGGCATCGATTATGCGTATTATGACAAGAAGACAACAAATGATATTGTCGGAGTTACTTTGCCGCAGACTTCAGGCTACGGAAGTGCAACTGTTAACCTCGGCGCTATATCCAATAAAGGTCATGAACTGATGTTGACTTTTGTTCCTGTCACAGGAAAAATAAACTGGGAAATGAATATTGCTTACTCATATAACAGAGGTGAGATTCTTGATCTTGGCGGTGTATCTGAAGTTGGCGCAGGGTCAGTTGGTATAGGTGGTGGTGTTGATGTTAAACAGATTGTAGGTTCAAGACCCTATGCAATGTTTGGTTATACACAGAAAATTGTTGATGGCAAACCTGCATGGGAACCATGGACATTTAATTATGGTGGTCAGAATCATCAGTCATGGAGACCTGTACGTGATGCTCAGAAAACTCTTCTGGGTTATGGTGTCAATCCAAATGGAGCCAGCTTTACAACTTCTGTTACATGGAAAGGAATCAACCTTTCAGCTATGATCGATGGCAAATGGGGTGCAAAAGTTGCATTTGAAGGTGAACAGGAAATGATTGAAAGAGGTCAGAGTGTACAGACACTTCCAGGCCGTGATGGCGGATTATTCCTTCAGGGTGTTTATAATACAGGAACTGCTGCAGATCCGATCTGGACAGATATTACCTCAGCCCCTGGCTATACTATCAATGCTAATCCGGCAGCAAACCTGCCAGATGCAATTGTAGTTGCCGGAAATGAAATTCCATATCATGTGAAACATTTTGAAAACTACTATCGGACTGGATTCGCCCAGAGAGTTAGTAACATGGTTATTTTTGATGGTTCATACGCAAAATTCCGTCAGTTATCGATTGGGTATACTATTCCTGCTTCATTACTGACATCTTTGCCAGTGAAATCAATAAATATTTCAGCAGTTGCAAGAAACCTTTTTGATATATACAACAAGCTTCCTAATGGAGATCCCGCAACCGGAGGTGCAACAGGTATTAATAACCGTGCATTGCCTTCATCACGCTCCTACACACTGAATCTCAGCATTAACTTCTAATTAGCTTTATCATGAAAAATATGAAATTTAAAATCTTTGCAGTAACCATTCTGTTCTTAATTGGCGGTTATGCCTGCAATACAGATGAGTTGAAAAGACTCGATGATCCAAAGTATCTTCTCGTTCCTGAAAATTCAGATATGTCTATGATGTTCACAAATATTCTGATAAATCATGGCCGAGGTGCTGTAGGTGGTAATCAAACCCGTCTAGAAGGCGGCTATGTAAAATATTATGCAACATATTCCAACCTGATGCAGATGGGTGGCCAGTATCAGTTTGATCAGGGTCTTAACGACTCCCCATGGGGCGTATACGGAGGTTCTCTTAAGATGTCAATTGCACTTGAGGACTATCTTGTAAAACTCAATTCGCCAAATCAGGTTAACAACCTTGCCATGACCAGAATCATGAAAGTTGCAATCATTCAGAGACTTACTGACTTCTACGGAGATATCCCAGTAAAAGAGGCAGGTCTTGCATACATTAGTAATAATACTAAACCTAAGTATGACAAACAGCAGGATATCTACAAATATATGCTGGAAACACTTGATGCTGAAGCTCAGGCATTGAGCACTGCTGCTGCTTTGGTACCTTACAACTGGAAGGGAAGCAACGATGCAAAAGCCGCCCGCGACATCGTTTATAGCGGAGATGTGACAAAATGGAAAAAATTTGCCTATTCATTGATGCTACGTCTTGCAATGCGTGCTTCTGACGTCGATGCTGCTATGGCAAAAACATACGCTGAGAAAGCTATCGCAGGTGGTGTTATAACAGCCAATGCCGACAACTGGGTTATTAAAACAAAGGACGGAATGAATAGTGAAAAAAGTCCGTTCAGTTCATTCTTTGAAGGTTCTCCATCCGGAGATCCTGAGCGTTATATGAAACTTGGCGAATATTTTGTAGATTTCATGAAAGCCAAGGCTGATCCACGCCAGAAAGTGATTTTCGGAGGTCGCCTTAACAATACAATTACCGCTGTTACTGCTTCCAACATGCAGACATACTGGAGAGATGTAACAAAATGGAACTGGGATGTAACACAGGCTAAAGGAATGATTCACGGAACAAACGCCAACCCTGCTCCTTCACTTGCTTCATACCACTGGACATATACAAGTCCTAATCCATTCTTATTTACAATGGATATGCCTATTTGTATACTTGGTGCAGCTGAAATGAACTATCTTATTGCAGAAGCTGCATTAAAAACATGGACAACAGGCACAACTGCTGATGCTGCTTATGCTGCAGGAGTTACTGCAAGCATGACATTTTTGAGTGGTCATACCGGACTTCAGGCAACCCAGAAAATTACTGCAGGTGATATTACTGCTTTTATCACTGCCAACCCTCTTGGTACAGGAGCTGCTGCAAAACTGAGACTTGCCGAGGAAATGTGGGTTTCCCTCTACCTTAATCCAACCGAATCATGGTTTAATGTACGCAGGATGAATCTGGTTATGCCATCTAACAATTCACTGGTAATCATGCCTGTGAAATATGCGTACGTTGAAAACGAACGTTCGAATAACCTTGAAAACCTATCCAGTGCACTTACAGTAATCGGACTTGATGCAGCAGTATCGAGAGAGAATGAGATTGCTAAACGTTGCTGGTGGGATGTAAACTAGTGTTTTTACATATTTATAATACATATTTAATTGAGTATCCGCAGGAATGATATTTCATCGATGCGGATACTCTATTAATATTATTTAACAACTTGATCTGAAAGGAAGAATATATATTTACAATAACCAAAAAACCAAAGGACATGAACAGAAAAATATTATTAATGGCAACCCTTCTTTTTGGATGCCTTTTTACTTATGCTCAGAATGTAGGATCATCACCTGAATACATCAAAGCAATGACAGCCGACTGGAAAGGCGAACGTTTTGCTGACGGCAGACCAAAAGTTTCTGACGCAATTCTTGAAAGGCTCAGGAATATTTCAATTGAGGAAGCATGGGGAGTTCTTAGAAACAAAGGATACATGAACCAGTATGAAGGTGACTGGACAATAATTGATCCATCTCAGGCAATGACAGGAAGGGCTGTAACAGCTCAGTATATGCCGCTCAGACCGGATCTGGAAAAACAGGTAAAAGCCCAGGGAAAGACAGAAAACCGCGCACAGCAGGGAGGAACAAACTCATGGCCTATTGATATGCTCGTTAACGGTGATGTATATATTGCTGATGCTTACGGAAAGATTGCCGACGGAACACTGATTGGTGATAACCTCGGAAATTCAATTTACGCAAAATCGCAGAGGGGTGTTATCTTTTACGGATCAGTAAGAGACCAGGAAGGCCTCTCTGAAATAAAAGGCTTCAATGGCTGGATAAAAGGTGCTGACCCATCATACATTCAGCAAATGATGCTTACATCAATAAATGCGCCTATTCGCGTTGGACGTGCAACTGTTCTTCCAGGCGATGTTGTTCTTGCAAAAAAATATGGAGTTATTTTCATTCCGGCATATCTGGTTGAAGACCTTGTTATTACTTCTGAAGTAACAGCTCTTCGTGACGAATTCGGACATCAGCGTCTGATTGAAAAGAAATATCTCGCAGGTCAGATCGACAGTCAGTGGAGTGAGGATATCAAAAAAGACTTCCTCAACTGGTTGAATAATTATCCCGGCAAACTTCCTATGACCAAGGCGGAACTGGATACCTACCTGAAAGATAGAAATTATTAATAAGAAGTTCGAAGTTCGGAGTTCGGAGTTCGGAGTTCGGAGTTAAAAATAAATTAGAAGAAAATAATGATGAAAAGTATACTAAAGCAAATTGCTGAAAAAACAAGAAAACAGGAAAACACTGAAAGGGAAGTGATCAAAGCCGAGATAGCAAATCCGGCCACTCCTAATGACCGTCGTAATTTCCTTAAAAAGGCAGCCCTTGGAGGCATTGCACTAACGGGTGTAATGAAACTGTCGATGGAAGACACAATGGCACAGACAACACAGAATGTCCAAAGATCATCAGCTCCTTCTGAGCTTAAGATCACTGATATGCGCTATGCAACAATTATGAGCAAGCATATAATCAGGATTGATACCAACCAGGGCATTTATGGACTTGGTGAAGTTCGTGACGGTGCAGATGTAAGATATGCTCTTATGCTTAAAAGCAGGATTCTCGGACTGAATCCATGCAACGTGGAAATGCTTTGGAAGATTATAAGACAATATGGTTCTCATGGCCGTCAGGGTGGCGGAGTATGTGCTGTTGAGATGGCGCTATGGGATCTTACAGGAAAAGCATATAATGTACCTGCATGGCAGCTTCTTGGAGGAAGATACCGCGATAAGATCAGGCTATATGCTGACACTCCCGGAGCTGATAATCCTGCTGCTTTTGCTGAAACAATGAAGAAAAGAGTAGAAGTACAGGGGTTTACCTGGCTTAAAATGGACCTTGGAATACATGTCGTTGCAAAACAGCCCGGAACAATTGTAAACTCGAAATTCTGGGATGGTGCCGCAGGACAATATGACCTTAGAACATATATGGGTTATGGAAATACCCTTCATCCGTTTACTCAGGTACAAATAACTGAAAAAGGACTTGCCGGACTCGCTGAATATGTAGAGCAGGTAAGAAATGCCGTTGGTTATGAGATCCCTCTTTGTGCCGATCATTTTGGCCATTTTGATGTTAACAATGCTATCCGCTTCGGTCGTACAATGGAAAAATACAGACTTGCATGGCTCGAAGATATGGTTCCATGGTTCGATGTTGAGCACAATAAGGAATTATCGAATGCGCTTGAAACACCTATACTAACAGGAGAAGATATCTATTGTCTCAGAGGTGGTTTCAAACCGCTTATCGATGCAAACGCAGTTGACATTATTCACCCTGACCTTGGCACTTCCGGAGGTCTTCTCGAAACAAAGAGAATCGGTGATTATGCTGAAGAAAACAATATTGCTATGGCAATGCACATGGCCGGTTCGCCGGTATGCATGATGGCTAATGTACATTGCGCGGCAGCAACTCAAAACTTCCTTGCACTTGAACACCATAATCCGGATACTCCATATTATACCAATCTGGTAAAAATGACAGGGAGCAAGCCAATGGTTACAAACGGTTTTGCGAATGTTCCTCTTGACGCGCCGGGACTTGGTATAGAACTTAACGAAGAAGAGTGTAAAAAACATCTCGGCCGCGACGGCAAATGGTTCGAACCTACAACTGAATGGGATGCCAAAGCATCGCATGACAGACTCTGGAGTTAAACTTAATATTTTCTGAATACCGAAACTGCTGTTAATAAAATAACAGCAGTTTTTTTATATGCCGCAAAGCACAATACTGCCATATAGGCATTTTAATGGAAAAATAATCTCCACTAAACTGAGTCAGTAAGAGTTCTCATTTTTTCAATCCCTGTTTTTGCTACATCGAGCGGATCTTTTTTATAGTATTCCTGATTAAAGAGTTCAAGAGACAGAATTTTGGTTCCACCCATTTCCGAAAGGTCTTTCAAAATGCTGTCAAATGGTGCTGCTCCGTCACCAGGATATACCCTGTCTTTATCTGTCTGCCTGTCGGGCGGGATTGAAGACACATAGTCGTTCATGTGAAATACTTCAATTACTTTTCCATTCAACAATTTAAGTCCGTTAAAACCCGATCCCCCTTTGTACATATGGAAAACATCAGCCAGAACTCTGCAGTCAGGATCATCAGCAGCTGCCATTATCATAAGAGCCTGGCCGAGGCTATAAAACGTTTTTGATGATCCCCAGAATTCCAGCTGAGGCATCACTCCTGTTTTTCTTCCCAGATCGAGTAAGAGGCTGTACCTCTCCCCAGCCTTAATGAGATCGAGTGGTTTATCGTTTTTAACACCTGAAGAAGGTGCCGCAATACGCGGGCACCCTAATTGAGCAAGTATATTCATTTCTTCCTCCATCTGTGCAAAACCTTTCTTTCGCTGCTCATCTTCATCTACCATCCAGGTAGCAAAACCTATTGCATTTGCAACTTTCAGTTTATTATCATCGAGGATTTTTTTCAGGCTTGCAATTGAATTGCCACTTCCGGTATATCCTTTAATATCACTTATCCATAATTCAACATAGCTATAACCGGCACGGGATGCAATATTAAGAGTATCGGGAAGGCTAAGATTCTGCCCTTTGATTGTACTAGTATTAAGACAATATTCAAATTTTGAATCAACGCCTTTCTTAGCTGGTGAAAATAAATGAGGCGTGACAAACCCGAGTGCAACTGCTCCTGTGCCGGCTGTCTGTATAAAATGTCGTCGTGTAACCATAAGGCTGATGTGTTTTTGAAAATTAGATTACCGGAAATTTCCAGGGAGCCCTATACTCAGGCTTAATAAGCTGATTTGCTTTCTCGCTGTTTGTAAAAACACCTTTGGCATCGTCCCAGTTTAGAACCGCTTCTCCGGTTCTGGCTCCGATATTGGCAATATGAGCATGCAACGCAGCAACTCTTCCCAGTTCAGGAGGGCATACCGGGGTATTTCTGGATTTAACACAGTCGATGAAATTTTTTGCATGCTGGGGATGTGATTCTTTTCCTTCCTTAAAGACTTTAGCCTCAATTTTGCCTGCTTTTTTAGCGTTATCCCACTCAGGGTAAACCTGGTAACTACTTCTGTCTGTTACTATTGTTCCGTTTTCACCAATAAAAGCCAAACCGAACAGTTTTTCATAAGGACCCTGCTGGACTCCCGCTGTCATATCCCAGTTCATTACATAATCTTTCTTCGGATAAACGACAGTCATTGTATCGAATGTTTCGCGCATCTTTTTTTCTGAAGAGGAATTTGCGGCGTAAGTTAATGTCTGAGCTGGGGCTTCAACAAGATCTTCAGCCCACAAACCCATATCGAGCAGATGCACACCCCAGTCGGACATAAGGCCACCTCCATAATCCCAGAAATGACGCCACGAACCATGAAAACGACTCCTGTTAAATGGTCGCAATGGAGCTGGTCCGAGCCACATATCGTAGTCAACACCTTCTGGTACAGGACTATCTGCAACAATAGCAGTTCCTGTCCCATAATTGAAGTTACCCCAGATATTTACTTTTCTGAGCTTCCCGATCGTTCCATCTTTAATCATTTTCATTGATTCCTGGAATACATATCCACTACGCTGCTGCTGACCTACCTGCACAACTCTTTTGTAGTAGGCGGCGGCTTTAACCATTATATTACATTCAGCTATCGTATTTGCCATCGGTTTCTCAACATATACATCCTTACCTGCCTGGCAGGCAGCAACAAGCATAAGACAATGCCAATGATCGGGGGTACCAATTATTACAGCATCTATGTCTTTCTGTTCGAGCATTTTTCTGAAATCGCTGTATATCTTTGGTTCCTGGTTATAGGTCTTCTTAATTTCAGCAGCCCTGTCATTCAGTACTTTTGAATCGACATCACAAAGTGCAACACAATTTACACCACCCAAATCGAGGTGGCATTTAAGATCATGGAAGCCCTGGCTCTTGCATCCGATAAGTGCAATATTTACTTTGTCGCTCGGGGCTCTTCCGTAAGCCCAGCTATTTAAAGGAAGTGCACTTGCCAGACCAATACCAGCTGTTGCCAATGTGGTCTGTTTAATAAATTTTCTGCGATTTGTTTCCATAATATTCAGTGTTAAAAATAAAAATACTTATATATCATTTTAGTTATTAAATTTCTTTTGTGACGAAAATTGTTTACCGGAATTATGATAATTCAATTTCAAAGAGTTATCAATTTTCAAAGCATTCCTGTAAACATCCTGTTCGGAAGTTTAAGCCATTCAATCCAACGGAAACGGCAATGATTCCTGCACCGGAGATTTCGTCATTCACATTTTGTTCATCTCCGGCAAAAACACCCCGTACATTCCTTATATTGATAGTCAATTCTTTATCACCTTTAATTTTCACATCGTAATTACGGCGATTATTGAGTTCATCAATTACAGTTTTATTAAGATTGATAAACACAACTTCATATCCCCCTCTGCTGAAGAGCTGACCTATGAATGAGCGGCCAATTTTACCCGCACCAAACAGAACAATTTTTTTCTTAACGCCCCCATTATCTAAAGAAATCTGATTATTATATTCATTTTTAAATACTTCAACTAATTTCAGCTTTTCACCTGCTGAGTTTTCCAGAAAAGTGCCACCTAAGTAGAAACAGGCTAACCCTCCTGATGCCACTCCCCATGCAATTGCTTCTTTAAAATTTAACTCCCCTGTTTCATAAGATCTCAACTGCATTGCGAGAGAGGCAATTACACCACCTGCAAAGTTATCTCCGCATCCTGTTGTATCCCCTTTTGATGCTGGATTTGATGCTAAATATTCAGATACTTTTTTCGAGACAGGAAATTTACGCAGGTCTGTTTTCTTAAACATTTCACCACTCGAAAATGCATAAAGCTATAAAAAGTTTTTGTAATCTGTTGTAAGAAGATGAACCGGCTTCGCATCTTCAATTATTTCCGGGAATCTACCAACAGGCCGATAGAAACGGTTATCATCAGTATCATCATTCACAGCGCTGACTTCTCCAACAAAAACTTTTCCTTTCCCCTTTTCACCATAAAATCTGTGATAGACTCCCTGTTCAAGGCAAATACTTTCGCCCGGGGTTAAGATAAGACTGTCACCAGGATGGAGTTTACGAATTACTCCATCAGTTTTAACACTAAAAGGTTGGTCGGAAAAATCTTCTTTCGCATCAGAATTGTATAATTCAATTACAAGGTTTCCTCCTCCACGGTTGATGATATCCTCCATTTTCTTCCAGTGAAAATGCATAGGTGTCTCCTGTAGTTCCTCAACTATCATTGCCTTTTCGGCATATGGTTTCTTATCCTTTTTAAAATTGCCATTTCGGATTGTAAAAAGGATTAATCCGCATTTATGAAAATCACCACTTCCAAAGTCAGTCAAATCCCAACCAAGCATATTGTCGACAACTTCGCTGCATAATGGGTATTTTCCGCTCCAATCCTCTGGTTTCCAGAAAGCCCATGGAGGAAGTTTGAAATTCATTTTATCAAAAAACTCTATAGAGCTTATAATCAGGGAATTAATTTCACTTCGTTTCATTTCTTAATAACTTACAATAAGTCATTAATTTAGTATAAACATTTAACTTTATATATCCTGATTTAAAATTTATTGCTTCCTGATTATCCAATTATCCCTAAAATCACTCAATTGCCTGTCATTCTGAGGTTTTACCATTTTTTTTGCATACCAGTTGTTTTGACAACTCTTCAATTATCACATTCATGTAGAACTTTGGGGATCTCCTTCTAGTTTAATACCAATGGTTTAGATACGTGTTATAAGTAATAAAGCGAAGAACCAGGCAAAACGATCTCACAGATGGTAATCTCCTTTACTTTGGACATTGGTGATTTGCAATCATGAATTCACCTTTTTTTTAGGAATAAAGGAAGGGGAAAAAACATCCTTGTTTTCTTTTTATACTCCAGAAAATCATCTCCAAACTGCTCAAAGATTTTTTTCTCTTCTGCAAGTGACAGACGATAATATATGAACAACAGGATTGGGTACATCAGAATTGTTATAGTGGTTGCCCAATGCAGCATCCAGCCCGTTATTATAAGAAACAATCCAGTATACTGAGGATGCCTGACATACTTGTATAAGCCTGTACACACAAGGCTTGTGGCTTTATGTATCTGGTACCATCCGAAAAATACAAGGATCATCCCAATTAAAGTGATATAGGAGCCAATTACAGTTCCGGTCCAACCCAGGAGAAAATAGTGTTTAAATAAGTAAACTTTTCCAAGTAGAGGAAGTGTTACAGGCACTGCATCACCCCCAAAAAAAGGTGAGGTAATATAGAAAAGCAAAGGTAATCCGAACATTTCGGCAAACAGGGCTACGATGAACGCACTGAAAGCTCCTTTTGATTTCCATTCGATTCTACCTCTGTAAGGAATAAACAGAAGGAA
Source organism: Bacteroidales bacterium (assembly GCA_038207725.1). Lineage (GTDB taxonomy): Bacteria > Bacteroidota > Bacteroidia > Bacteroidales > VadinHA17 > LD21. The sequence goes on from JBBQZN010000048.1 coordinate 14,411, forward strand.
AAGGACAAAAATCAGACTATTCAGAAAAAACAATCCTTCTCTTCCAATATTAAGGGTGTTAACCATATTCTTTAAAGGAATTGACAGGGAATCCGGATGAATATTCAGAAACCTGTAAAAATAGAGGAATATGTAGCCCCCGATAAGAATAAATCCAAGCAAATAGTAAATGTATTCTTTAAGTTTCATCCTCCGAGGTTATTATATTAGATTTTGCTTATCTAAATAAAAGGTTAGTGCAAATAGCTATTCATGACATATGTAACAGTACCTAAAATTTAGGCGCTTTACCTGTCCTTTTATACTCACGTACCTGAAATTTAACACTTTCTATTGTTTGTTTCACCATTCTTTTGCGGTTCAGAGATAAATCGGCCATTTGTTTTAATAATCCTGATCTGACAGAATCAGGCATTTGCCCTCCAAAATCAATATTTTCGTAAATATCAGGCCTCTCTAGAATAAACTTTAAAGCGCTTGTATCAGGAGCAATATTAACAGTCTTACTGAATTCCACTATTGGAAAGTCGTCTGTATTTGAGGGAGCATCATTGCAATATTTCATCAATTCTTCCTTTTCCATGGAGAACTGAGAAACAAATTCATAAGGCTCATTCATCATAATATTTTTAAGATCGTCCCTAACCTTTGTGTTCCTGAATCTTTCTGAAATTAACTGATAATCAATCCTAATCGGCTCATCAGATCCAATCAGAATTGTAGAGTATTCATTCAGATACCAGAGCTGGCAGTATTTATAAACGGAAACAAATGCTTTAACCTGAGCTTTGAACTCCAGTTCATTAATCCAGTTGGGAGTCGCCCACTGACACATAATTCCGCCAGGTTTCAACCGTTTTTTACACAACTCATAAAAGTCCTGAGTATATATGTTATTACTCAGACGTGGGTGCACCGCATTGGATGTAATGATATCGTATCTGGCACTGGTTTTAAAAAGGAATCCTCTTCCATCTTCAAGGTACCTATGCACTTTTGGATTTGTAAGAGCCGCATTATTCCACCAATTCAATGTCAGTCCTGATTTAATTACACCAGAACAAATTTCAGCTACATCAACAGTGTCAATTTCGGGCTGAATAAGTGATTCAACAGTATATCCCAGACCAAAACCTATAACCATTGCCCGTTTTGGCATTGGATGGACCATATATGGTATGTACCCTAACATCCTGTTAACTATCTGGTCTTTAACGGAAGTATATGCAGTATTATGTCCGTTTATGTTCAATGCAATGAATGTATGATATTGCCGTAATGTTACTGTTGCATCAACCCCTTCGTAATAAAAAAGAACTTTTTCGACAAAATTCGACCATAGTTCATATCTGCTTTTATCCCACCATGAAAAGTATTTTTTTCCAGGTGCTTTCAAAAACAAGAGGGCTGACACTAAAACAGTTACTGATAATACAGCTATTTTCAGCCTAATCTTCAACTTAGGATCAAAACAAATAAGAAGAATGCCCAGAATTATGTTCAACAATACAATGGCAATGAATGACATCACTACACCAATCAACGGTATTAGAATAAACCCAGCTGCAAAAGAGCCAAGAACAGAACCAATTGTATCCAAAAAGCCGATGGTACCCATGCGGTTACCCAATTTACTAATATTATCAGCATAAATTTTACTCACTATCGGGTAGACCATTCCTGTAAGTGTTGCAGGAATGACCAGGATAAGAAAGAAAATAAAATACTCTTTTCCAATTATCTTCATCCAGGGATCAAATACCGAGCGATCAAGATTAAGTAACAGTGACAATTTGGAGAACAGCATCAGCAACGCCAGCGAAACAACACCTATCAGTATTTCAAGTATAGCCAGAAGAGTGATCAGGTTTTTTCTTTTATCGACCCATTTTGAGATGAGAAAACTGCCAAATGAAAGACCAAATACAAATCCAAGTACAATTACACTTGAAAAATATGTAGTCTTATCAAAAGAAAAACCAATAAATATTCTTGTCCAGATTACCTCATAAGCAAGAGTGGCAAATCCTTCTATTGCAAAAATCCATAGGACTAAATGCAATAATGGTTTGGATATTTTAGAATACTCTCCCGAAGAACTGGCAGTTTCTTTAACAACAATATTGTCTGCCGGTTGTCCGGATAAATTTTTAAATACGAAATATACAACTATCGCATTAAGAATATTAATAGATGCAGCAATATAGAGTGAGGTTGTAAGACCAAAAGTTTTAATCAGGAAAAAGCCCGACACGAAGCACCCAATAACTGCCCCTAAATTATTGACAGCATATAGGTTACTTACATTCCATCCCAGTGTTGGTAATTGACGTATGAAATACTTGAATATCACCGGCAGTGTACCTCCCATCAGAATTGTAGGTATGAGTAGATAAACAAAAGAGAAGATGAATTTCACTATCTGTCCCGAATAGGCTGAAAGTCCGAATTTCTGAATTATCGGAGAGTACAGATTTATGAGTACCTGGAAAGTGTATGGGAACAGAACTGCAAATAATCCAATCCCAAATTCAAGTAACATGAACAAACGAAGGGGGCTTTTTATTTTATCGACCAGGCGACCGAAGAACAAACTACCCAGGGCTAATCCCCCCATAAATGCAGATAAAACAGTAGCCATTGTAAAAACATCAACCCCAAAGACAAGTCCGAATTTTCTGATCCAAACAATCTGGTATATAAGAGCACTTACTCCGGAGAAGAAAAGCACCGCAAACAGTATTATTTGTGGCATCCGTTTTGAAAGACTGATCTGCATAATGTAAAATTCTTAAACTAAATATACTAAAATTTAAAAACAGGGGCTATAAAAAGTCATAGCCTCTGTTTTAATTAAGTTACCTATCAAAAAACTATCTTTTAATAACCAGGATTCTGCAACACCAGGTTATTTGCATTAATTTCGGCTGATGGAATAGGATACCAGAGTTTTCCCTCAGTTGCGGTCAGGAAATCTGCAAACATGAATTCTATTGCCGGCCTCGATGTGCTGAATCCATTTACACCATCTCCGCCATTCCATGTACTAAGATCGATGTACCCTGCATAATGCCATCTTTTAAGGTCAAACCAACGATGATCGTCATCGCCTGCAAGTTCAACGAATCTCTCATCCATAATCCACTGCATAATTGTTGATTCATTTGTTTCGGCTGTATTCAAATTGGCTGGTACAGTACCGGCACCTCTGGCTCTGGTTCTTATCTGATTTACAAGTCCGATTACTTCTGATTTCGTCCCACCACTTTTAAGAATAGCTTCAGCTTTAAGCAGGAGAATATCGGCATACCTGAGTATTCTTGGATTATTCATCGAAGTGTTGAATCCTCCTTGAATATCGTGTTTAATATACTTTGCCCACTGGTAACCATAATAATTTGGATCGGCTGTGGCTACAAAAGTCTCAGTTATTCTTGGATCGCCAGTCTGGAACGCTGCAATAAGTTTTTTCGAAGGTACATAAGGGCTGTTGCCCCACCATTGCCATTGCTGGGTATAATAACCTAAATAATTATCCATTGCACCAATAGACTGATTAAAATCGTTCCCTAGCCATATACATTCGAAACCAGCCTGAGAACTTGCCTGAAACTCAAATAATGATTCCTGGTTGTTTTCTTTTGTAGCATCGAAATTGTAGCTGAAATTCGGAACCAACACCCTGGTAGTTATTGCGTTAAACGCAGTAATGGCAGCATTATAATCAGTTGTAGCTTTTGCAGCATCTGCTTTTTTATTCCAGCATGCTCTGAATACAAGACACTTACCCAGTAAGCCGTTAGCGCTCTCTGATGTTACTCTTCCAGAGTTGGCAGCATCCCACGATACAGGAAGTAAAGTTGCAGCAAGAGTCAGGTCGGTAACCGCCTGGTCAAGCAATTCAGTTTCCTTTGAATTTGGGGTCTTTACCTTAGCGAAATCAGTTATCCTTGTTGCAATCAAAGGAGCTGTACCATAAGTATTCCAGAGTTTGTAATTACACCATGACCTAAGGAACAGGGCTTCCCCTTTAATTTTATCTTTCATGGCAGGGTCAGCAAAAATACCGGCCGGGGCCTCGTCACACTTCAGTATTACAATAGTTGTCCTGTTAATAATCTGATATAGAGTTGTCCAAACATCTTTGATTGCACCTGTGCCAGGTGTAATCTTAACAAACTGATCGAAACCATAATTTCCGTCATGGCCGCCAAGGGCACCAACAGTTATGTCATCACCTGGTAAAAGCCAGCTTCCATGTAAAGCTGCATTATTATTAAACCAGTAAATATCTGTGATCTTTGCATAAGCTCCGATGATGGATCTGAAAAAGTCCTCTTCTGTTTTGAAATAATCTTCTTCAGTTATATCGGGATCAATAATATCAAGATTACTTTTATTACAGCCATTGATCAGAATGCCTGCAAATAGTATGAGTAATATTGAAAAGAAAAATATAAACTTTTTCATATTCTTATAAGTTTTTATAATCATTAATATCTTAGAAAGTAGCGTTTATTCCAAACATATACGATCTTGGAATAGGATTTCCATCGTTCTCAGGATCAAGCCCTTTCCATTTGGTTATACAGAATAAATTTGATCCTCCAACCCAGAACCTGATTCTCTCGGCAAATTGCATCTGTTCTCTGCTGAAAGGAAGAGTATACCCAATCTGAAGGTTGGCAAATCTTAAATATCCTGCGTCTTCCACAAATCTGTCAGAGAACCTGATATTTGCCCCCGGATCTCCTTCAGCAGCCCTTGGGAAACTTGTCGAAGGATTAGTAGGAGTCCATCTTTTTAAGATATCAACAGTCTGGCCAATTTCACCAGACATCTGGGTATTCTGCTGAAGCTGTGAATTAAACTTCTGTACATCGCCAACTCCTATAAAATTAGCTGTCATATCTATACCTTTATATGCCATATCGAAAGAGATTCCATAGAAGAACCCAGGTATAGTCTTTCCAAGATAAGTCTGGTCAGCGGGGTTCAGAAGTGAATCTGGAGTCGGAGTGAAATACTTATTATCCTTATCGGGGTTACCATGAATATTTTGGAACCACATGTCACCAGGGAATTTTTTATTAGCTATAGCATCTTTATCTTTTACAGCTGTATTATATGCCAGAGCTTCATCTGCGGTCTGAATAATTCCACCTACTTTATAACCCCATAGATAATTCATGGAATAACCTTCTTCAATCATACCAAAATTACCTCCGATTCTGTCGTGGTTAAATAAACTAATTACTTTATTATTAACAGTTGTAATGTTAGCATTTACACCAAATGAGAAATCACCCATTTGTTTACGATAACCAACTGAAAACTCAAAACCGCTATTCTTTACTTTACCTATGTTAGCAACCGGGTTTGCATACAGACCCATACTTGGAGGTAAACTTGTTGTCTGCAATAATCCGTCGGTAGTTTTGTTATAGTACTCCATCGAGACAGTGACATTTTTGAACAATACAGCATCTATGGCCAAATTGGTTGCTGTTGTTTTCTCCCATGATATCGAACGGTTTGCAAAGTCTCCCAGACGAACTCCCCATGTATAAGTTCCGCGGGCATCACCATTAAGAGGACTGCCTCCCAGAGAATAATGAGGATAATCAATAACTGAAGATAAATACATGTATGGTCTTATCTCCTGGTTACCAAGCTGGCCCCATCCTCCCCTGATCTTCATATCATTAATCCAGGAAATATTCTTCATGAATTCTTCTGCGCTGATACGCCATGCGGCAGAAAATGCCGCGAAGTTACCCCACCTGTTCTCCGGTGCAAACCTGAAACTTCCATCGCGTCTTAAAGTTGCATCAAGATAATACTTCGAGGAATAGTTATAAGATAATCTGGCCAGGTAACCAAGCATGGCAGATTTATGAACTTCGTTTGAACCATTTGTAAAGCCTCTTTGCGCTTCCTTCACTGAAATCCTTTCAAGAACTCTGGAGTTAAGCTGTTCAGTTGCATAACCGGCAACAAAGAAGTAATTGTCCTGTGATTCTGCATTTAAAAGAATGTCGATCTTGTGGTTCCCAAAAGTACGGTTATAATTTACACTCAGGTTTTTCACAAGGTTCTGGTTATAAGAATCTCTGAAGCCTACGCTTCCCAGAGAATGATGGTCGCCTGGTTTTCTTGGATCGCTTGGTGTAATCGAAAATATTGCCTGCTCTCCAAAAGTGTAGCTATAATTTTTCTGCATATACCAGTCTAATGATACACCTCCTTTAATTGTCAGTCCGGTGAAAGGGTGTATTTCTACGAAGGCGTTTCCAAGATTACGGAGATTAGTATATGTATTGTCACCTGTTGAGCCGATCCCATAAATATTTATATGGGTCTGGTCTCCGTATAGTTTGGTAACTCCCATGCTCCAGGGCCAGTAATCGGGCATTGCATCTGCAGGAGGGGGTGAAGGAGTATAAGTGTATGTTGTATCAATAGCTGGTGCATAGCCATTAGGGCCGTCACCATATATTGGCTGCCAGGGAGGAGTTCCTGCAGCATATCTAACACTATTTGGAGTATTATCCTGCGATTTCTGATATGAAAAACGATAATTCAATCCGACATTAATGTATTTACTGATTTTGGAACTGACGTTCGATGAAACAGTATATCTCTCGAGATTGTTATTGATATAAATACCATCATTCTTATAATGGCCGACAGCAACATAATAGTTCGAATTATCATTTCCACCTGAAACTGTCATATTGTATTCCTGTCCGGCTGAATTGTTAACATAAAGTGGTGACAGCCAGTCCTGTGTTGGCAGACTTCCAAGATATGAAGGATTGGAAGGATTAAGATATGGTTTCAGAGTTAACAAAGGATTATTTGCATAGGCCTCGGTATACAGTGCAACATAATCATTCACCCCGATCATATCATACTTTTTTGGGATGCTCTGACTCACATATTTGGCACTGAATTCAACCTTTGCTCTCCCGGCAGCTCCTTTTTTGGTTGTGATAAGAATAACACCATTAGATGCTCTTACACCATAAATTGCAGCTGCAGATGCATCTTTTAAAACAGAAATAGACTCAATATCAGAGGGGTTAATTGTTGACATAATATTCTGGGTTCCCCTAAGTGTATTAACACGTGCAACATAATTTGCATCATATCCTGAATTATTGCTTCCGTCGGCGCCATAGCCAAACTCGTAAATCGGAACACCATCAATAACATACAAAGGCTGAGACACACCCCACGTGCTAAGTCCTCTGATCTGTACGCTTGGTCTGGAATTTGGATTACCTCCACCACTTGACACCAAAACACCTGTCATTTTTCCCTGCATGGAAAGTTCAGCGCTTTGCCCTGAGTTGGTCTTTACAATATCTGATGCTCCTACAACAGCGATTGAAGTAGTAACATCTTTCTTTTCTCTCTGACCGTAACCGATTACAACTACTTCATCAAGAGTCGTCGTTTCAGCAGTAAGTGCTACATCAAGGCTTGATTTTCCATTTAATTGTAATTCCTGTGTAACATAACCAATAAATGAAAAAACAAGTATTGAACTTCTGTCACTTACAGTAAATGAATACTTTCCTTTTACATCGGAGATAGTACCAATGGTTGTTCCTTTGATCTGAATATTTACACCCGGCATAGCTTCTCCTGTTGAAGCATCGGTTATTGTGCCTGTGACAGGTAACTGCTGAAGAGCTTCTTCGAGCGAAGATCTATCATTTGGAGCGAGAATAATCTGACGATCATATACAGCAAATTTAACTTTCTCTCCAAAAATATCTGTCAGTATTTCCTTGATCGATTCTTTGTGTGCATCAATACTAACAGTATTTTCAACATTGATTAGTTTTGGACTGTAGAGGAAATAAAACTCACTCTGATTTTCAATTTGTGCCAGAGCATCTGAGATCTTAACATTCTCCAGCTTCAGATTCAGCTTCGTCAACTGAGAATATGATTCCGTTGCCAGTAGCTGAAAAAAAGTTAAAAAAGACAGAAATAGGGTTAGTTTCATGACTCTGATTGTTCGTTTTGAAAGGAATCCATAAAGACTCCCATCATGATAATCTCGATTTTTTTTCATAGATTTGAATGGATTAGGTTAATAAATGTTTTTGTCTAGAAAACAGGCACTTAGTCTGGCGGGTTCGTGGGCAAACACTTTCCCGCCTTTTTTATACTATCTGATTTTTTCCATAAGCGTATATTTTATAAATTAGTTTTTAAATAATGAATTATTTTTTCGGTAACTAAGGACTATTTTTCTTTTTGAGAAAGTACCATCGCTTTTTTCATTTCTGTTTGAGATTGAATAGTTAACAGGAGATATCATTGCAAAAAGCTCCATTACCTGGGGAAGAGTTTCATTACTGAATGTACCTGTAAATGTGAGATCAAGAAGTTTGGGATCTTTTATCTGGAATTCAACATTGAACCATCTGCTGAGTTTTTTAACAACCTCACCCATCGGTTCTTCATTGAATATAAGTTTCCCTTCCTTCCAGGAGAAATATCTGTCATCCGTTATAGTTCTGGTACTTACCCCGGCATTATCCTTATGATAAGTCACCAGATCGGTCGGTTTCATTTTTGCCAGGGAGACTATCTTTCCTGATTGGTTTAATCTCTGTAAATTTACAATACCTTCAATTAGAGATGTCTCAACTTTGTCTTCATCAGGATAAGCAAGAATGTTAAAAGTTGTACCCAGCGCCAGAACTTCAATTCCTCCTGTCTTTACAACAAACGGGGTCTTTGGATTTTTCGTAACCACAAAAAATCCTTCCCCCGAGAGCTCAACAGTACGTGATTTACCTTTAAACAGAGCAGGGTATTTTAATGTACTGCTATGATTCAACCACACATCGGAACCATCGGGCAGGGTGACCTTAGTAATAGCATCAACAGAAGAGAATACCTCATTATAAGACATATTAATATCAGACTGGTCTTTTATGATATTAATATTTTTAAATGTCAAATAGATACTTAATCCAAGAACAGGAAGCATCAAAACAGCAGCAATTCGTGTAAGGATGTTTAAAAAGGCTTTTCTCTTTTTATATTTTACCGGATCCTGATCAGCTACCAGCAAAAGATTATTTGACCGTGAAAGATTTACTTTATGATGTATTCTGTCGAGAATAAGATCATAGTCAGTTATATTGGTTTTATCTTCATCAGATAATTCTTCCCACATTCTTAATAAAAGTGATTTCCCCTCACTTGTTGCAGCTTTCTGCTCAAACCAATTCATTACCGCTACCAATTCACCGTCGGTACAACGATTATTACAATACTTTTCTAATAGTTCTTTCTCCATCTACAAAAATTTAAAAAAGTAATAAGCACTTCCGGCAAACACCGGAAGCGCTTATTAACTACCTAACTCTAACCTTCTAACTAACAAACCAATATCATTTTTCCCAGCCATAACTGGTACATACCTGATGTTTTACTTATATGTAAGACGCAGTAAATAGCATTTACCACTACTCAATAAAATAAATATTTTTCAATTCGTAGATAATGCCTTGAATATATGTACTATACAAATAGAAAATAGTATAGTGACGCAATTAAAGAGTAGCCACCTAGTTCTTTTCGAATAGTTTTCAGAGCCCTCGACATATGATTTTCAATAGTGTTCACAGAGATTTTTAATTTTTCTGCAATTTCGTGATATTTAAGACCTTCATCCCTGTGAAGCCTGTATACCTCTTTCTGCCGCTGAGGCAAATGATCGATAATCTGATCTATCCGATTCTTTAACTCATTAAACTCAAGCTCAACATTTACAGGTTCCTGTGCAAGGTTCTGTCGCAATTTCAAAAAATCAATGAATTTAGTTTCTCTGGCTTTTTCCCGTATAAGCGAAATAGAGGAGTTATACGCAATAGTGAAAATATAATACTTTACAGATGAATCATTTTCAACTTTGTGGCGATTCTCCCAAAGATTAAGGAAAACATCCTGAAGTATATTCTCTGATTCTTCCCTGGATTTAAGAATTGAAAATGAAAATTTCAGAAGTCGTCTGCTATACTTTTTATACAGGATATCAAAGGCAATCATATTGTCTGCCTTGATCTCCTGCATTAGTTCCTGATCACTATAAAGAATAAATTCTTTCACAACAAATAAGTATCCCTTTTTAAAACTAAAACTCTTAGTCAGTTCTATTTTCCTCCAAGGTATTAAGAAAAAACAAATCTATTACTATACAATTTGCAAATCAATTTTTGCAATCAAAAATATTCACAAGAGTTTTAACTCGGTTCTTATGGCTATAAGGTATAGCTTAAAAATTATGTAAAAAGCTTTTAAGTTCTTTCCTGAACGGTTCCTTTCTAATTATTTCCCATAACAACAATATTGTTACTGCTTGTATGCCGAATTGTGAGTACTCCACCTTTTTGAAGAGGTTTCCAGCTCCATCCTTCTGCCTTTGTATCTTCCGATTCCGTAATGTCTTTTCTTCCTGCCCGTACAGATGAAGGTTTAGCTGTCATTCTGATTGTTTCAACAGAGCTTTTATCAAATGCTACGTAATGTATAAGTGTGCTTTTTAAATTTGCCGCAGGCACATCAGGAACGAGGAACCTGTTCAGGCTTTTTTGATACTCCATAAGCTGGATAACAGAGGTAGAACTGATAAGCTTATTCTGATCAGCTGGCGCAAGTTCAGGATTAAAGGCCATCGACCGGAGAAAATGCCTTACGTAATCGCCATAGCTGTCAGTCATCCATATTTCATCGTGCGGATAACAGTTCCTGCCATCGTCGGCTACCATATAAGTTGCCCAGTTGAGCTGATTTATTGCGTTCTTCTGGTACGACTGGTCGCCGGTTAGAGCAACATATTGCAGTTCAGCAGAGGCCTGGCGCGAAGTATGGCTGTTACCTGGTGTCCGGTAGGCAGTTTGTTCATTTACGACTATCACATTGAATTTTTCCCACTCCTTGTTTCCAAGTTCTTTGTAAACCCATGCGAAGATACCCTTAACCTCATTCTTCCAGTAGGGGAAATATTCCTGGTGATTCATCATGAACTGGGCAAAAGTAGTGGCATTAATCTGGGTATCGCTCCATCCCGGGATATCTTCAAAAAACGGCCCCCATTTGTTGTTCTTCAAAGGATAATCTTTCATCCATTTTAATATTTTGTCAAATGCCTGCTGATATAAACCGACATCACCCTTATTCATCTTTATAAGTTCAAGGAATAGTTCCATTGTCCCCGACCAGTTACTGGTGTAAATACTCGAAGTTTTATCTGTTCCATCACCCCGGTTGCTTGACAAAATACCAGGCTCGCCTGTAATGGCATTCACCTTAAATGGCAGCGGAGAGGTTGACTCATCACCTGCAACTGTGTTTTTTGCAAGCGTAGTAGCAATATTTACAGCTGTCTCGAGATAGATCCCTGTTGCTGTCTGTCCATGACCTGCTGTGCCGATAATTTTGTAAAGATGAATCAGCTCTATTCCAAATGAACCGGCTTTATCGGGCTGTGTGTAGTTCTTACCAATAACCATATCGCCATCATAATTACCTGAATACATAAGACAGTTATATGGGTAAGGTATATTTGGCCATTTGGCATCGGCAGGAGAAAGCGAATGCGAGATATAATAATCGGCAATGAATTTCATTTCTTCTTTAACTGCTTCATTTCCGGAATATGCGTAATATAAGTTCCACGATGAGAGGGCCATGGCAAACTGATCGCCACCAACTCCTCTTCGATCGTTGAAATCGCCTCTCCAAACCTGGTGGTTCATATAATAAGGGAGTCCATTTTTATCAGAACGCATTTCAAACCAGAAATTCCAGACTGCGTCAAGTACAAAGTCATACGATTTTCCCGGTTCCGGTGAATACCACGGGAGTATTGAACCATCTTTCGGGTCAGTAACAATTTTGTGATAACCCAAAATATCGGTTCCCCAAACAGGGCTATCGAGCTGAGCAAAGGTTGCGCTGCAAAGGCTCAAACCGGCAATAATAATCAGAAGTGTTCTCCTTTTCATAGTAAAAAAATATTTGGGGTAATTTTGAATTTAGTATCTGTTTTCATAACTGTAAAGTTTTTATAGCCTGGTTATCATAACGATTACTGTAAAACAAGTGTTTTCTCAATAAAAGGAATTGGATAAGCCGAAATAAATGCTTCCGCAGTTATTGTTACTTTGGTTTTATTCATCTGGAAAGCAAAAATTTCAATATTTTTATCTTTCATATTATCTGTCAGAGGGAAATAATAGGTGTAATTCTTATCAGTTTTTGTTACAGAAAGCTCCCATGTATTGCTAGTGAATGATGGACTTCTGTCAGGACAGCCGTAATACTTTCCATCAATTTTAACTCCTGCAAATACACCCTCATTTCCATACTGGCCATTAACAGCAATACACAAATAGCTGTTTTTTGGTATTTCATTCAAAACGAAGGAATTCGACCATGCTTTCTGGGGGTAAAAAACCCTGTCTACAGGATAGCTGCGTCTTACAAGATTACGAAACAGGTTGGATGCTCTCCAGTTTTTACGATCAAGTGACCTGCCATTTGCATAGCCTTCAATTTCAGTTATTCGCATCATTCCCGGAGACATTTTTACATATCTTACCGATTCAATATTTCTTAAATCACAAACCATTTTTATTCCGGAAAGGGATTTTACCGGTTTCCATGTCTTTAAATCTGAAGAAACCAGGATGTCGATACCTTCATCTACTTTAAGTGGTTGTATCGAATTTCCATCAAATGATTTAATGATCAGGGAATCAAGATGAATTGAAGCTCCGATATCAAGTCTGAAAACTGTACCACTCAATTCAACACTGCCCCAGCGCATGTTCAGCGAAAATGCATTTTTTACATTTCCATCGAACAGATATTTATCCCATAATTCCCGCTCTACAAAAACACTCTGGTTGAAAAACGCATCTCGTGCTGCTTTAACTTCGGGTATTTTTGTTTCGCCTGAACGCAAAACTGATCTGGCTTCGAGTGCGTTGTTGTCGGCTGCAAAACAAGTAGCTTCATAAATACTTTCAGCATCTGCCGGCATCTTGCATGAATCTAAATTACCTAATTTCCGGTTGTATGAATTTTTGTAGGGATCACCTTCAAACTTCACTGCAACTCTTTGCTTTTTTACTAGTTCAGGAACACTTTTGCCATCGATTGATGCTGAAGAGAATTTTCTTACACCTTCTATTACTTTGACACTTGAACTCTCCCCCGGGAATGATAATAATTTCACGATAACTGGTTTTCCGGGAACATCCCTTACAACCTCATATTTTGCACCATCGATCAATAATTCCTTGTCTTCCGGATTATTATTTACTTTTATCAGACATGACCTGAATGGAAGAACTTCTATTTCAACACTTTTACCGTAATCGAACTCACCCAGATTCTGTTCATACGGATGGTACATTATCACATTTGTTTTTTTCTTATTAGTCAATCCTATCGACTGGTCAATGGCAATCTTATATTTTACCGGATACCATGTTAAGTTACGAAGTGTAATTAACCTGGTTTTAGCATCGCCCCTGCTTACGGCATTCGGACCATAATTTTTTTCAGGCAATACAAAGCCATTCACCATTATTGACCTGTATTTTTTATGGAGGTTGAAAATACGGGCGAGTTTCGGAAATTCAGCATCAGCCAGCAACCATGGGTTTCCATAAATCTCAGGTGCAAGAATCAGATTCCTGTTGAAGGCCTGCAGAATCAGATCATCTTCCCAATAGTCGAGACAAGAAGATAAACAAACTCCATGGTCTTCGGTAAGACGATTCATATCTTTGGGCAGTTCCCTGCTGATAGCTGCAGCTCTGTGATGAGGAGCTGTTACCTGGTTTGTCATGTGAACGTCAATATAGGTTTCGGCACCTCCTAACAACGATGTGGTGGCATGTACTATCCCTTTTCCCAGATTCAGCCTGTGATTGAGATAAATCAGGTCGGGAGAGAATTTGCGGCATTCTGTCATCATCTTGTCAAATGCATCATATTTCTCCGGACGTAACTGACCACATACTGCATCCTGCTTAAACAATGCCCAGTTATAGTCGCGGCAAAGGCTTACCATCATCTCGGTTCGCGCTGCTTCCTCCTCCGGTGTGTCACCGAATCCATCGGGTCCGCCCCAGATTCCGAGACGTGTATTCAATTCAGCTGCTTTTCGTGTTACATTTCCAAAACCTGTCGGGAACTGTTTTTTGAACCGTGCGGATTTATCAGATCCGTAGAAATTAGCGCCATCAATAGCGCCGGCATCAAATGCATAAATATCGAGTGTCATACCATACTCATTCTGCAGCCATTTGAAAAAATTAAGATTAATAAGCGTTTGGGATTCAGTAGCACCTTCATTGGTGTTATTTATCCATGAAAAATATTCTGATCTCGAAGGTGTTTTTTGGTCAGCTCCGGGAAAAACTTTTGCCTGGCTGAAAATTGGTAATGATGTACTGAATGAAATCAGTATAATAAAAATTTTGGTTTTCATGTATCACAGATTTATTAAGGTTCTCAATTAATTTTAGCCGGACGTACGGCAGTATTCATTATGCTATACGGACTAGTAACCGATACGCTTTCCCCCCATGGAGAATTAACCCAGTCGCCATAGTGAGCCTTATTGAAATCTATACACGAGTGGGCATCGGTCCATCTCCAAACCCATGGCAGGTAACCAATCTCGTTTTTAAAAGAAAGCTCAATAAGTTTTTCCCAGTTGATAGCGGTCCCTGCGCAATTATTAGTCTGTTCGCATGGTCCAAATTCACCAACAATGAAACAGATTTTTTTAGAAACTGCTTTGGTAATAATTCTCTCTATTTCGGCTACTGTTCCTGAACCATAGTTTGAAGGATCCCACAGATGCCATGAGAATATCAGATTATGCTCCGGATCCTGCTCCAGAAGAGATTCACCCGTATCAAGAACAGAATCGGCATTTCTGCCCCACTTATCAGCATCGATGATCAGAGGAGTCCTTATTCCGGCATTCCTGAGCTGTTTTACAAGTCTGGCATAAGTTGAAGTAAAAACCTCGTTCCCCATTGCCTTGCTTCCAGGTTCATTGGCAATATTAACAATAAGAGTCTTCTCATATTTCTTAAGAATCGGAGTTATCTCAGGGGCGCACCAATAATCGGCACATTTCTGGAGGTTTTCCCATTTGCCTGTAGCATCCCAAAGACAAATAATCGGTATCATCTTGTTTTTTATGCAATTGGCCAGCACCAGATCGAGGTCTTCAGGTTTAGGGGCAGGATTTCCAAGACTCCAGAAAATACGGCAGCAATTTGCTCCTGTTTTTTCTATTTCAGGGAAATTAATGTCGCCATGAATATCCCAGTAAACAATCATAGCATTGAATCCCTTAAGTATAATCTTTTCATTTTTTGCAGTATAAAGAAAGCGGTCTCTCACCCGCAGTCCGGGTTTCTCAGCCGGCTGGTCAGTATTTCCTGCAAGATCATTGTCTGTAGCAGATTCCTTTGCCGACATCGTACAATTTGAAAAGGATAAAAGCCCTATTAAACTGATAGTAAATAATATGTGTCTGTTTTTCATATCTTTAAATTCTAATATTCAATAAGATAGTACATAGTTTTATACCTTTCTCCATCGAGTAGCCATCCGTTTTTGGATGCTTCTACTAGCTGCTCAGTTTTATTTCCGCTGTGATCGAGTACAGTTACCTTACCTTTTAGTTTCCGGTCAATATTCAGGAGTAGCTTTACCGGTTCGAGAAGAACAGGAGACTCTCCTTTCTCAATAAGCTGGGTGTGACCGGCATTGTAGGTCATACCTGAATTCCTTGTTCTCGCCATTGTAGTAACCAGTATCCTGCCCGAATGGGAAATATCTTTGTCCGGTTCGAGACTTGTAATTAGAATAACAGAAAACTCGTTTTCTGTTGAGATGGTGACCGAACCAAGACGAAAGGTTTTGTTTCCTGCAAAACCAACCAATCCTTTTGTTCCAGCTGTATTGATTGTAAAATAGCCTTTCCCTTTCTCACTCCATGTGAGCTGACCTGTTGTTGAAACAATTACACTGTCTTTCTGGTATTTAATAAGTGGTTTTGGCAGGGAAGTCTTGTTTTCATCCGAAAAGGTAATCAGCACCTTACCTGCTGCCATCATTTGCATTGGAAATGATCCTGCTATCTCTTTACGATCGTAGTCTTGCTTAACTGACTCATTAAATGAAAAACCTCCCTGTTTGAGTGAATTCAAATCGACAATTCTGTCTACAACTACCTCACCTTCTGTAATATCTTTCCTGTAGATCATACGCGACAGAGCAGGATACAGAGCCATTTGAGTCGGGGATGTAGCATTATATATTCCACCAGATGAACTCTGAATTGTTGATGTGTAATCCGGAATATCGGTAGCGAAAACATAAGAGGCATCCCAGCCCTGCAGCCCTAATCCATAGGCAGCAATAAGGGGAGCGCTTTCTGCAGTCCATTCATTTGGAATCAGACTCATCCATTCTGAAAAGGCAAATGGCCTTCCTCTTACTTGCTGAAGACCTGTTCCAAACAAACCTGATCCGATTTTTGAAACCATTGGAGTATTATCGAACGAACCCGGAGCAAGGTTATGGCCTGCCCCTCCACCGAAATAGTTGTGACGGTCAATCATACCTACCTCATAATCAGCATTAAGATTCAATAAATGTGATAGTCCGGCACCTGCCTGCCAGCAACTGCCAATAATCGGGCCTTTGTATCCGGTTTGCCGTACAGCCTTCTCAAATTTCCTGTAAAACTTAATCTGTTCATCGTAGAGAAAATTCGCCTTATCGAGAATGTGTTGTTTAACAGGACGTTTTTCTTTTACTGCCCGCTCATACTCACTTGTAAAAAACCCATGGTTGGGTTGAGGATAAATGTTCCCTGCTTTCAAACTTTCATCTGGTCCAAATCCTTCATTCTTCCAGGCATCGACAAGTTTTACGTCTGACCCGTATTTCAGCAGCAGCCAGTCGCTGAATTTTCTGCAAAGTAAAGCCCTGTATGTTGGGGTCTGTTTTAGTGTTGCCTCGATAGCTGACCAAAAAATATTATCCTCATTTTGAAACTCAACGAAACTGAGGGCCGGATCATCAGCATAACGCAGGCCTGTGAGCGGATTAATGTGATTGAGCATATTAACAGTAAGCTCAATGTTTAACTCCTGAAGATCTTCTGCAAAATTCACAAGAGAAGCTGTTGTGCCATTAAGGTGCGACCATGGAAATTTAGTGTTTGCTACTTCGTGGTAAGCTAATACCCGGCTGCTGTCGCCTGACAGAACTTTGTGCCCGTAAATGTGCGACCAGCCATAATATATTCCATTGTTGCGAAGCTCATTACAAAGATTGTCGAAGTTTTTCCATCTGTCATTTGTAATTACTGTTGAATGAATTCCATCGGTAGCACGCCATGTAAACTTATGAAAACGGACACCGTTAAATCCAAATCGTGAAAGGAAACCTGCCCATTTAGTTGCATCTTCCGGCTTCATAAAAGGCAGATTCCCGGCAAGATTGGTCCCCCAGAATTTAACAGGAGTTCCATCCTCAAACTTAAGCTGATCTCCCTTCATCAGTACAAATCCGTGCTTCCCTGCAGGCTTCTCCAGCCAGTTAACCATATTGATCTCAGTAAGTGCCGGATCTTTACCAGGATTGAAAGTAAACCAATTTTTGGTTTCCTGTGCTTTTACAGGGTGTGCGAATAAAAAAACCAGGAGAACTAAAAAATTACTAAAACCGGTTTTAATTAGAAAATGACATAGTTTCATAGAAGTGCATATTTATTTTGTTCAGATTAAAACTTTCAAAAGCCGGCAATTTCATTTATTGCAGGGATCAAGAATATATTAAATTCGTGGTCGATCATATCATCCGGGGATGAAAGGAAAACGTTTCTCCACATCATCAATAATTTCCACCCCAAATCCTGGTTTTGCAGGAAGTTCCAGAAACCCGTCTTTCATAACCAGGGGTTCCTTGAACAGGTCAGTCCTGAGCGGATTGAAAGTCTGGTTAGTTTCAAGCATTATCAGGTTAGGTATACCGGCTGCCAGGCTCGCGTTGGCAACGGTCAATAATGCATCGTGCCAGTTGTGCGGTGCGCATAATTGTCCCTGAAGATGCGCCATGCGAGACACATACCATGCTTCAGTAAGCCCCATTACTCCGGCATCAGGTTGTACTATATCCATAGCGTTAAGGTCGATCCATTCTTTATAATCAAACCGGTTGTCCATTGTATCCCATGAGAAAAGAGGGATCCCTTCAATTCCAAGTGGTTTTGTAAGATAATTTACTTTGAGATCGGTTGGAGGTTTATTGATTGCTGCAACCGATGAACAAATTATCAACAGAATAATCCCTATTGTATTCTTCATATTTTAATTGAATTTTGTATGAATTACCTAAGTACATGACAAAAAATACTAACTATTTGAATGTTAATAACTTATATGATAATTGTTAATAATAACACGTTCTTTTATTAGGATAAAACCTTGATAATCAATTAATTGGAATTGTAGACCAATACAATATCCAACAA
>JBBQZN010000049.1:0-31585 GCA_038207725.1 Bacteroidales bacterium
CCTCCGTTTGGAACTGTAAGCGGGTTTGTCAAAGTCAGACTTGTAAAAGAAGGCGTTAAAACAGTTCCAATTGTAATACTTCCAACAGCATGATTTATCAGGATATTTGAACCATTAATAAGTGTTTTATATTCATTCTCGCTTCCTAAACCATCCATCCCAAGCAGCTGATTTGATCCACCAAGATTTGTAGAACCTCTTACGATTTTCCAGCCTGCATCAAAATACCAGAACGATTTTGTGTCAGTATCATAAACCAGCAACCCTTGTGCAGGAGATGCTATTGCATTTCTATCAGAAGTTGTCATTCGCGGCGCAAGAAAACCGCGCAATGTTGACCTAAGTTCAAGTACCGACGAGCCATTAGGCACTATCGAAACTTCACTGATCCCTACACCTTGTGAGTATGATTTCTCTCCGGTAAATACCGATATGAGAATCATTATAAACAATACGATTACCGAAGGAGCGATAAATTTTCGCCTCCCTGTCTGCCATCTTCTCCTGAATATTCCTGAAGATGTGATTCGTGTCGTTTTCATATTATACCTCCTATGTTGTCTGAATATCTTAATATCTTAATGTCTTGCGGTCGTGCGGTCGTGCGGTCTTGCGGTCTTGCGGTCGTGCAGTCGTGCAGTCTTATTTTTTGATATATTCTCTTTCTTATAACTTATACTTTTGTCTTTTCCCTTTTTGCACTTTGCCTTTTTCCTTTTGCCTTTTGCCTTTTTCCTTTTGCCTTTACTAAAGCATTTTCATATACTCTTTGCAATGTTTATCAATTGTTGTTTTAACTGTATTCCAGGTGAATTTTCTTTTTGAAATTAAAACCGGCCAGTCTGATAAATCAACTTCATCAAAGTAGTTTAAGCTCTTCAAAGCATGAAAGTTATTACGGTCATTATATTTATTCTTATAAAATTCGAGCATCTGTTGCACAGAGTACACTTCCAGCAAAAAGTACATATCTACAAAATCTTTTGATCTGGTCCCGTTTCCGGCGATAGCATTCACTTTCATTGCAGCTATATCAGCCAGTGAATATATGCGGATCTGTTCTGTCTCTAAAACCGGCAGGATCAGGTTGTATGTGTGAGCAATAAAATCAACTTTAACTCCGTCAATGCTTCCTTTTAATGTACTTATTGCGCTGTAATCAAGTTCAAAATGAAAATTCTTCTCAAGATATTCCAGATAAAAACCACTATCGAAAGAAATTAAAGAAAACAAATCCAGATCAACTGATAACCTGTGACCCAACTGTATAGCAAGCCCGGTTCCACCAGCCAGATGAAATTGGGCAAACATGCTATCGGCCTGTAAGACCTTTAGAAGCTGCAATGTTCGGGGTTCGATAGCTTCTTTTTGTAACATAAAAAATTCTCTTTGGAAAGATTCAAATATTCAGCAATAAAATTAAGTGACCGGCCATCTATATATCCTATCTTCAGCACTGTCTGAGTCAATTCCTGAATTGAATAAAACCTGATCAGTTGTTTAAACTCATCCATATTTCCACGGGTAAGTACCCTTTCGATAATAAGCGATTTTGAAGTATGAGCATTAAGCTCTGCCTGGTTAACGTCCCAGAAGAGAGTCTCGCGCAAAATCATCTTTTTATTATCACTTACTAATTCAACCATTTGTCTTTTGTCTTTCTTCCTCTCTACACTTTTATCTTTTTACTTTTGTCTTTCATCTTTCTTCCTCTCTACGCTTTACTCTCTACGCTCTTCGCTTTCTTCCTCTCTACGCTCTACGCTCTCCGCTTTCTTCTTCTCTCCGCTCTACGCTCTCCGCTTTCTTCAACCTTCACTTATGACAAATACACCAAAGCCCGACCTCTTCTCTTTTTTTTTAAAGATCGACCAATGTTTAATATGTTTTCAAGTCCGTCTTCAAACTGGAAAACGGAATATTTTCAAATACTCTATCAAGACTACTTAAAACTTGTCAAGGTTGCACTGCTGCAACTCTTTAATAACCTTTAAAGATAGAAATTATTTCAAAAATACATACTGAATTTTGATGAATGGGAAAAAATCATTGCTAGAGGTCTTGCAGTCGACTATTCAAGCGATATCAGGTATCTCACGAGACTAATATTTCCATCTCTAAATCTGCCCTAAAAATCTATGTGGAAAACTACGCTCTTCTGCCCTGAGCCCTGCGCCCTTCGCCCTATGCCCTGCGCCTTTTAAATAATCAGCATCGCATCTCCATAAGTACCAAACCGGTACTTCTCCTTAACAGCAGTTTTATATGCCTCAAAAAGCAGATCATAACCAGCGAAGGCCGATACCATCATCAAAAGTGTCGAGTATGGCAGATGAAAATTACTTATCATCATGTCCGGCACCTTGAATTCATAAGGAGGGAAAATAAATTTATTAGTCCAGCCGTCAAATGGTTTAAGATAGCCATCTGTAGATACTGAACTTTCAAGTGTTCTTACAACTGTAGTGCCTACCGCACAGATCTTATATTTGTTGTCTTTTGCCTTATTAACAATGCTTACCGACTCATCAGTTATCAGAATCCGCTCTGAATCAACCTTATGCTTTGTAAGATCCTCAACATCAACACTGCGGAAATTCCCCAGTCCTACATGCAGCGTGATTTCAGCAAATTCAACGCCGATAATCTCGAGTTTCTTAAGCAACTCGCGACTGAAGTGCAAACCTGCAGTAGGTGCGGCAACTGCCCCTTCATGCTTTGCAAAGATTGTCTGATAACGCTCACTGTCTTCAGGCTCAACTTTTCTGTTTATAAACTTAGGCAGTGGCGTCTCGCCAAGACTATAAAGTGTCTGTTTAAACTCCTCATATGTACCATCAAACAAAAATCGCAGAGTCCTTCCTCGTGACGTGGTATTGTCTATTACTTCCGCAACAAGAAGGTCGTCTTCTCCAAAATACAGTTTATTTCCTATTCTTATTTTTCTTGCCGGGTCAACAAGTACATCCCAGAGTCTCTGTTCCCTGTTCAGTTCGCGCAAAAGGAACACCTCAATCTCTGCTCCGGTTTTCTCTTTATTTCCATAAAGACGGGCCGGGAAAACTTTGGTATTATTAAAAACAAGAACATCATTTTCATTAAAGTAAGCTGTGATATCTTTAAATATTTTGTGTTGAAGCTCCCCTGTTTTCCTGTTGACAACAAGTAACCTCGACTCGTCTCTGTTTTCTGTAGGATAAAGAGCAATAAGCTCCTGTGGCAAGTTGTACCTGAATTGCGATAATTTCATAGAAATATTATATAATCATGGTGAATTAAGAAGCCCTTTATACGTAGTAATATCAAATTTGTTGCATTTGTTCAGAGTATTCCTGAAATTTTTCAAGATCGAAAGCCTTTGTTACATGGTATTCGCCTATCGCAGTCCTCTCAAGAGCAGAGAGATAACATCCGCTTTCGAGTGCTAATCCCAGGTCGCGTGCAAATGATCTTATATATGTTCCTTTACTGCATTTTATTCTTATCCTGATCTCGGGCATTGAAAATGAGAGAAATTCAATCTCACGGAAAAAAACAGAAACAGCAGTAAGCTCTTTATCGATTCCCTTCCGGGCAAATTCATAGGCTCTTTTCCCGTCAATCTGTTTGGCAGAATAGATGGGGGGCACCTGTTTTTGTTCTCCGACAAATTCAGCAAGTTTCTTCCTTATCAGATCTTCTGTAATATGATCGGTGGGATATGTGGAATCGGTCTCTGTTTCAAGATCAAAGGATGGTGTTGTAGCACCGGCATGAAATGTTGCAACATACTCTTTATCGAGATCCCTGAAGCTGTCTATTTTTTTAGTGAACTTCCCTGTACATATTATCATTAGCCCTGTTGCCAGTGGATCAAGGGTACCGGCATGCCCAACTTTAATCTTCTTTATCTTATGAGTTTTACGGATTATGTTCCTCACCTTTCCTACCAGATCAAAAGATGTCCAGTAAAGTGGTTTATTGAACAACAATATCTGCCCCTCCTCAAAAAAACTTCTCAGCGGTTCCTCCATTTCAGAAAATGAAAATAGATACTAATCCGAGTATTGCGCAATATAATGAAAACCATATAAGCTTACTTTTCTTTACAAGAGTTATCATCCATCGGCAGGCGAAGTATCCTGAGATAAAAGCGGCTATAAACCCTGCCAAAATAATCATTGGTTCTGTACTTGCCATATTCATTTCTCCCGACAATATCTCAAGAAGGTTTGCACCAAGAACCGGGATAAGTACCATCAGGAACGAAAACCTGGCAATATCCTCTTTTTTATTGCCTATAAGCAGACCTGTGGAAATTGTGGCTCCTGACCTTGAGATGCCGGGAATTACTGCTATTGCCTGCGCTATACCAATAATCAGGGCATCTTTATAACCAATGGTTCTTTCTCTCTTTTTCACATAATGTGCAACCGCAAGCAGCAATGATGTTATCAGAAGCATTAACCCTATAAATACAAGGTTTCCGTCAAAAAGATTTTCAATCGGATCTTTAAGCAGGACACCTGCAATTCCAACAGGAATCATTGAAAGAATAATCTTAAGAGTATAGGATGTCTCTTCATTCATCTCAAACTTAAGCGATCCGGTTATAAGATTTAAAATTTCTTTCCAAAAAACCGCAATAGTACTTAAGACTGTGGCTCCATGTACCGCTACAGTAAAATAAAAACTTGCTTCAGGATCAACGCCAAACAACGACTTTACGATTTCAAGATGCCCTGAACTGCTTACAGGTAAAAACTCTGTTAGCCCCTGGATGAGACCAAGAACTATTGCTTCAAACCAATTCATGTCTAAAATTTAAAATTATCTGTAGTTCAAAAAGTGCCTAAAGTGATCTAAAGTTTGGAGTGCCTAGAGTTATTTCAAAAGAAGTTTAACTTTAGGCATTCCAGGCACTTTAAGTACTTTAGGCACTTTCTTTGTCTTTTGGCTTCTTCATAATGGCCCATATCTCAAAAATAAAACCTGCCAGAACAACAATAGGTGCCAGAGTAATTCTTCTGAAACTGAATATATCATCGCTGAATTTATCGGGGGAATCTGATTTCCCGCCAAGCATCAGCAGAAATCCAATAACAATAATCACAAATCCAATTGCAAGCAATTTATAATTCTCGCGGCCAAGAGCAAAATTCATTTTTTCTTTATTCTCGTTTTTTGTTGCCATAGTATAATCAATAATAAAGTTTGTCTTCTGAAATACTCAGATATCTGTTAACGGAAAAAAAGGTAGAAATAATATTTATCAAAATCCCTGCTGCAATAATAAATACACCCAGCAAAACTAAAAGCTTAGTGTTTTCAAACGTAAACAGCAGGAAGAACTCCTTTTCAATCATATAAAGCAGCCCCATGAGCAGACACATTGCCAGAAGAGCAGCAATAAACCCCTGTATGGCACTCTGTATGATGAATGGCTTTCGAATGAACGACTTTGTTGCACCTACCAGCTGCATCGTTCTGATCAGAAATCTTCTTGAATAAATTGACAGCCTGATTGTGTTATTGATGATTGTCAGTGCTATAAGAAAGAGAAAACTACTAATCACCAGAAGAAAGATGCTTATCTTCTTCACATTTTCATTAATAAGAAAGAGCAATGATTCTTCGTAATATATCTCGTTTACGAAAGGATAACCAAGAACATATTTTTCGATTTTTGCCACACTGTCGGGACTTGTGAACTGTGCAAAAAGGTAGACGTCAATAGTAGGTGGAAGAGGATTGTCGCCCAGAAAGTTGATAAAATCCTCACCAAGGTCTTCCTTCATCTTGGCTGCGGCCTCTTCCTTTGAAATATATTCGGTTGACTTGACATAATTCTTTGCATCAAGATCTTTCTGTAACATTCTTATGTCAGCTTCTTTGGCATCGTCATCCAGCCAAACTGAGAAGGAAAGGCTTTCGCGAAAATAATCCGACAATTCGCGCGCATTAATAAGAACAAAACCCAATACCCCAAGCAGAAAAAGAACGAGCGAGACACTTATTACAAGCGTCACATAAGAACTTCGCAGCTTCGTCTTCGATAATCCGTTCTCTTTGTTTTTCAACCCTTATATAAAGTTAGTTATTTATACTGTTACTCCACAATCGTAACCCACCCAAAAGGATCTGGTTCATCACCACACTGAATTGCAATAAGCTTATTGTACAATTTCATAGTCTTTTCACCCGGATTTCCGTCTGAACCATATTTATAAACTCTTCCGGTACCCGGATCAAAAATAGTGGCAATAGGACTTATAACGGCAGCCGTTCCGCATGCTCCTGCTTCGCTGAATTCAACAAGCTCCTCAACAGCGACTTGCCTCCTCTCTGTTTTCATTCCTATACTTTTGGCTATCTCAATGAGACTCATATTCGTTATCGAATTGAGTATAGATTCAGATTTGGGGGTAACATAGCTATTGTCTTTTATCCCGAAGAAATTGGCAGGGCCACACTCATCAATATACTTTTTCTCACATGCGTCAAGGAAAATTGTATTTGAGTATCCTGCATCGCGGGCAGCAATAATTGCTCTGAGGCTGGCAGCATAATTGCCACCCACCTTGTATATTCCGGTACCCAGTGGGGCTGCTCTGTCTACATCTCTGCAGATAAGCATATTAACAGGCTTTACTCCTCCCTTGAAATATGGGCCAACGGGTGTGACAAAAACAATAAAAGTATATTCTGAAGAAGGCTTTACACCAACTTCTGCACCGCTTCCATAAAGCAAAGGCCTGATATATAATGTTGCCCCTGAACCATATGGCGGTACAAACTTCCTGTTCATCTGCACTACTTTTGTTATTGCTTCACCGAATTTGGCAATGGGAAACTCTGCCATTTTAACACCGAATGCTGATGATATCATTCGCTTTGCATTTTCCTCCCATCTGAAAAGCCTTATTTTTCCATCCTTGCCCATATAAGCCTTTAGTCCTTCAAAAGCTTCCTGCCCGTAATGCAAACCGGTTGCAGCTATATGAATGTCAATATATTCCGATGATGAGATTTCTAAATCACCCCACTTGCCATCCTTATAAAAACACCTGATATTGTAATCTGTTTTGATATAACCGAAAGGCAGACATTTCCAGTCGAGATTCTCCATAAAAATACTGTTAAAATTATATGTGGTAAAAATACATTTTTAAAAATTAACTTTTAGTGACTTTTAGCAGAAATCAGATTATTCTGAATTCACGGTAAGACTCTTTATCTGATCTTCTGCCGGAACACTCCGCAGAAGCCTCGCTGTGGGTGTAACAAAATCGTGGTTTTGAAGTTGCAGCAACTGCTGCTCTTTCCAGGTATCAGCATCAGCATGCTTTCCGAATTCAGTTCGCTCCCGTAAAAGCTTTTCAGTAAGTTTAATATAATCAACACGACCAAGATAATCGTACCTGGCGTCGTGAAGAATTTTATCGGAAAGTGACTCCAGAATATCAGCGTATGAATTCCTGATAATCTTCTTTACCGATTCGGCATTGTCATTATTGAATCCGTATGCCGGAAGTATCTCCTCAACAAGTCTTATTGAAGCTTCCATCGGTTTTTCATAATCTGAAATATAGCCTGTAAAAAGAAATACCGATGCCAGTTTGAGATTAATTAAATCCTCTTCGGAAAGATTCTCTGCTCCTGATAAGAGCTCAACCTGGTTGCAGATATTTCTGACAATGGCAGAATTATGAAAATAAAGGTTAGGGGGAGCCTCATCATCAAACATTTTTAGGATCATCTCTTCAATATCCTGAAGTTTAATCAATTGCATTCGAACTATAAACTTCCTGTTAGGACCTCCGTTTTCATCGCATAAATCCGGAACAATACCCTCAACAAAATACATCTCAAGCTCTCCTTTGTACTTAACAGGCATTTTTCCCCTGTATTCACACTTGAAGAAATCTTTAACAAATTCATATGTTGTTCCTGAAATGTTTATTTTCCCTGCCTCACCCGATGATTCCATCCTGCTGGCTGTATTAACAGTGTCGCCCCAGATATCATATGAGAGTTTCTTCTGACCAACAACCCCTGCAACGACGGTACCGGTATGAATTCCTATTCTGATATCCCAGTATTTCATTCCCTCTATCTCAGATGTCTGCTTGAGCCGTGTCATATACGCCTTCATCTCAAGAGCAGCCAGAATTACTTCAACGGGATTGGTCCTGTTCTTTTCAGGGATACCCCCGGCACACATATAAGCGTCTCCGATTGTTTTGATTTTCTCAATGCTGAATTTCTCGACAACAGAATCGAAATAGAAAAAGAATTTATCAAGTTCATCAATCAGCACTTCGGGATTCATCTCCTCAGCAATTTTTGTAAATCCCTGA
The DNA here is from genome assembly GCA_038207725.1 of Bacteroidales bacterium. Lineage (GTDB taxonomy): Bacteria > Bacteroidota > Bacteroidia > Bacteroidales > VadinHA17 > LD21. The sequence continues at coordinate 8,340 of JBBQZN010000049.1, forward strand.
ATATCTGAAAAAAGAACTGTAACAAAATTATATTTTATCTTGGTTGCCTTCCCTTTTTCCATTATTTCACTGGCAGTATTTTTGGGAAGAACATTTGCAAGCAATGCCTCAGTCTTCTCCTTTTCAATTATCAGATCTTCTGTCCTTGTATTTATAATCTGTTCAAGAGAAAACTGGGTGCGCGCAAAACGAAGATTCAACTGATCATACATAAACCTGATAATCAGTCCGGTGAGCAGAAAATAAAAAATAATTGCCGCTAATGAAGTATACCATATTGGGAGCACTTTCACCTGTAATGGCATTATATCCATAGTTTTATCGCCTGATACAGTATAACGGGCCTGAAAGAGGTATTTCCCGGCTGGAAGGTTGGTGTATTCTTTATAATTTGAAGCCTTCCGAGGCGTCCACCCTCTGTCGAACCCTTCTAAAAAATACTGATATTCTATTCCTTCTCCTGAGGTCAGTTCAAATGAAATACTGCTGTTCCTGTGGTCGATAATTAACTTCCCTCCGGTAAATGCCGGTATATTAACATAACTATCTGTTATTCCGATAACTGAATCATTGTCTAAAACAACAGCCTTAAGAAGAATTTCACCAACAGGAATATTTTCCTTCCCAATGGCCATGCCAATGGTGAAGTTAGCTGTTAACAGTATCGTGCCGATAAGATTAATAAACCTCACGTAAGAAAATATTTGCTTTTTTAATCTTTATTAAAGCCAAAAGTAGCACTTAAAACAGTCTGGTCAAAAGGAAAGCTCATTTTTGACTATTTTTGCATGTTTTAATGACTTTTTTATGAGATTAATATTTGCATCAAACAATGAACATAAAGTCAGGGAAATTAACAGTATTCTTGGCGATAAAATAAAACTTGTTAGTCTTAAGGACTTAGGGATAAACGAAGATATACCTGAAGAAGAACCTGATCTTGAGGGCAATGCAAAAGCGAAGGCGCGGTATGTTCACAGTTTAACAGGTGAAAATGTTTTTGCTGATGATACCGGACTCGAAGTAGAATTTCTTAACGGCGAACCCGGGGTTCATTCAGCCAGATTTGCAGGAGAGAGCAAAGACCCATCAGCAAACATTACCAAACTAATTGGGCTTATGAGCGAAACAAGTAACAGGAAAGCCCGTTTCAGAACTGTTATTGCCCTGATCCTTGAAAACAGGGAGTATTTGTTTGAAGGAATTGTAAACGGATCAATTACAAGAGAAAAGTCAGGAAAAGAAGGATTTGGATATGATCCTGTTTTTATTCCCGAGGGGAAAGAGATCACTTTTGCTCAGATGGATCTTAAAGAAAAGAATACAGTTTCACATCGGTCGCGGGCTTTTGAAAAGCTCAGGGAGTTTTTAAACAGCCTCAGTTACACAGACAATAAATAATTAAAATAACTGTTTACTTTTCTGATGAAAAGAGTAACTTTTATATTATGCTTTCTTCTCTTCATGAAAACACTGCAGGGGCAAACTCCTGTTGGAACATGGACCGATCATCTGGTTTACAATACTGCAAAAAATCTGGCTGTGAGTGCCAGAGAGGTATTTGCTTCAACCGGATCATCCATTCTAATATTTAATAAAGATTATTCAGAACTGAGGAAATTGTCAAGAATTGAAGGACTGACAGAAACAGGCATAAGCAATCTGGGGTGGTCAGAAGAATATAAAACACTTGTAATAGCCTATACAAGCACGAATGTCGATCTGGTAAAAAACAATATCATTTATAATATCCCTGACATTTTCAGAAAAACAATTTCAGGCAAAAAGGAGATTAACCGCATAAGGATAAGTGGTAAATATGCCTATCTCTCATGCAGCTTCGGGATAGTTGTTATTGACCTTGACAAGAAGGAAATTAATGATACATGGAAACCCGGAAGCGGATCATCCGTTACAGAAGTCTGGGATGTGGCTATTGGAGGCAGTAAAATATACGCTGCCACAGGTAACGGAATATATTATGCTGATCTTTCAAATCCGGGACTTGCATATTTCGGCAACTGGAACCTGTTAACCAGCCTTCCTTATCCAAGCGGTAAATACACAACAGTAGTATATTCAGGAACAAAGCTTTATGCAAATTTATCTGTTACAAATTCGGGTGCCGATGCAGTTTATGTTATTGATTCCTCAAGCTCACTTTTCAGCTCAATCCCCGGCGTTTATAATAAATCTTTTGATCCCTCACAGAATGGTTTTACAATTACAGCAGCCGGGTTAATCAGATATTATGGCATCAACGGTACTCTTCAGAAGAGCATTACTTCTTACCCCTGGGGCTCACCTTCTGCTTCACAGGCAGTTGTTGAAAACGGGAATATATGGATTGCAGATCTAAAATCAGGACTGGTAAGAGGAATTGGCATGACAGACTTCACTGCTCTTTCACTCCCCGGGCCCGGCTCTAACAATGTGATTTCGCTAACCGCCTCCAATGGAAAAACAATGATCTGCGACGGTGTTCTTAATCAGGCCTGGACACAAACAAACAGACCCTTGCAGGTTTCCGTATTTGAAAACAATACCTGGACAATTATTACCTCAACTACAATTCAGGATGTAATGAGGGCGGTAGCTGATCCTGATGATCCTTCGCATATGTTTGTATCTGCATGGGGCGGCGGTTTAATGGAGTATTCTGATAATGTACTTGTAAAACAATATACTGAATTCAATTCCCCGCTTCAGAATATTATTCCGGGTTATCCATTTGTAAGAGTCTGCGGATTGGTCTATGATAAAAACAAATACCTCTGGATGTCGCAGAACCAGGTCCCAAACACGCTCAAGGCCTTAAAACCCGATGGAACCTGGATTGTGAATCCTCTGAATATAAATGAAAACAGAGTAGGCGATTTCATTATTACATCTAAAAATCAAAAATGGATTTTGATTCCCGTTACAAATGGACTTTATGTATTAGACGAAAATGATACACCTGAAGATTTTAGTGATGACAGAAGCAAAAAAATACAGGTATTAAATGACGAAAACCTTATTGTTTCAAACGTTTTTTCGCTTGCAGAAGATATGGAAGGAAATATCTGGATAGGCACTGATCAGGGCCCGCTGGTATATTATAATCCCGAGAAAGTATTTGATACTGACATTAAAGCATTCCGGATTAAATTATCGCGAAATGATGATTCAGGACTTGCCGATGTACTTCTGGCTACAGAAACAATTACAAATATTAAAGTCGACGGGGCAAACAGAAAATGGTTAGGAACTAAAAGCTCAGGAGCATATCTTATATCACCTGAAGGAACTAAACTGATTCGAAATTATAACGAATCAAACTCTCCGCTTCTTTCAAATACTATTGTTAGTCTTGATATTGATAATAAAACCGGTGAGGTCTGGTTTGGAACCGCCAGAGGCGTTCAGTCTGTAAGGGGCGACGCAACAAAAGGTGAAGAGAAATTTACAAAAGTCTACTCATTTCCGAATCCAGTGAGAGAAGATTATACAGGCAATGTTACAATTACCGGACTAATGACAGAGACAAGCATAAGGATTACGGATATCAGCGGTAATCTTGTATATAGTACAACTTCAGACGGTGGAATGGCGACATGGGATCTGAAAACCTATAACGGGGAAAGAGTTTCAACCGGTGTCTATCTTATATTCTGTGCAAGCAGCGACGGATCACAGTCTGTGGTTACTAAAATGCTGATAATAAAGCCATAAATCGAATATGCCGTGGCATGTCACTCCGTTATCAGACTCTGAATACGCTCTATCTGAAGTTGCTTGTTCACCTCCCTCAGGCTCCTGGCTGTTTCGGTAAAATACTGATGTCCTGAAATAAATTTTACCTGAATTTTATTCCAGTCATTCAGCGAACCCATTTTATTCTGTGCCTTAAGTTCTTCATAGAGAGTGTTAGAAACAGGAATAAAATCACTTCTTCCAAGATAATCAAGATCAGAGTCACAGATAATATTTTCGAGAAGGTTTGTAGGTCGTGGAGGTAATTTGGTAGCCATTATGATTGAACAGATCCGTTCAATCTGTTCGGGCGAGTAATTGTACTTTGGCAACATCTCCATGGCAAGCTGCGTACCGTAAAACTCATGATTATCATATGCAATTGTATGTCCTGCATCATGAAACAATCCTGCAGTTTTAAGCATAAGTATCTCTTCATCAGAACAACCTTCACCCCAGCCAATAAGCTCAACCTCAGTCACTACGTCTACTGTATGCTTTACATTGTGATAGAAAAGATAATCGGGTAACTCATTCTCCAGTTTGTCGAGGATTAACTCCTGGATATCGGTAAATTGAATTAGTCCGAATTGTATTCTGAATGAATCATTTGGAATTACTCCTGCTCCGTCGGCAGAAAATTCGGTTTTGAGCCCCTTAACGCGGTACATCTGTAAGTCGCCCTTGTATTTTACAGGTAGTTTTCCAAAATATTCGCAGTCAAAAAACTCCTTTACTAGTTCATAGGTCATGACTGAAATAAGAATCATTCCTTTATCAGAAACGGCCTCTACCCTGCTGGCTGTATTAACTGTATCTCCCTTAATATCGTAATTAACCTTCTTCTTCCCGGTTATTGAAGCTGTAACAGGACCGGTATGGATTCCTATCTTCAGGTCCCATATCCGGTTTTCCCTTCCCCTCTTTTCTGTTTCAAACTTTTCAAGAAAATTTCTCATCTCCATTGCTGCCATCACAACATCAACAGGATTGGTAATATTTTTGACAGGTATACCGCCGGCACACATGAATGTATCACCAATTGTTTTTATTTTTTCAATCTTAAATCTTGTTACTATCGCATCAAACTCAAATAGTATTTCGTCAAGTTCATCCATAACAACAGATGAATTCATACCCTCTACAAGTTTTGAAAATCCGTGGATATCAGCAAAAAGGACAGTAGCCATATTGAATTTCAGTGACTGCTCTTTCTTCTCAGGGGCACCTGCATCCTTTATTCCGTCAGGGGAAGCCTTCTCAATCAGTGCCTTCGATTTTTCAAGATCGTGTGAAAGTTTATAGTTAAGCTTCTCCAGTTTCTTGATATGGTCTTCAAGCTCCTGGTTCTGCTTAGCAAGCCGTGCAATTCTTTTAACTAGCTCCTCATTATTCGATACTGCCATAAGAGTATTGATTGATCAGTAAATATAATAATTTTATATTTGAATCTTTCATCCAGAATATGCTAGAGAAAACCAGGGGGATTATTCTCCACCAGATTAAATACAACGATTCAGGAATCGTGGCGCAGCTCTATACCCGCAAATTCGGCAGGCAGTCATTTATGATAAGGGGAATCCGAAACCGGAAAGCCGGCAAACATAATATACTTTTTCAGCCTATGTTCATTCTTGATCTGGAGATGAATCACAAAAGCACCCGTGAAATGCAGACACTGAAAGAGTTTTCTGTGTCTTTTACCCCGTACAACATTCATTCCGACATAAGAAAAAGCTGCGTTGCTATATTTCTGGGTGAGATCCTGACATCTGTACTTAAGGAGGAGAGCCCCCACGAAGAGTTGTTTGATTTTATTGAAGAGTCTATAATATATTTTGATAAAAGCTCTGAGGGATATGCAAATTTCCATATAGCATTCCTTTCCGGTCTGAGTAGTTACCTTGGCTTTGAACCCGGGTTAAGAACTGATGAATCAGACACATTTTTCGATCTAGTAAATGGCATTTTTGTCCCGGTTCCACCAAATCACAGAAACTTCGCAAGCGCAGAGATATCTGAAATTCTTGCAACCTTTTTCAGTTCCTCGTATGATGCAGCCGGTGAAATTGCACTTAACGGAATATTAAGGAATGAGGTTCTTGAAACAATTGTAAAATATTATTCACTACATCTGCCAGGATTGAAGAAAGTAAAATCACTCGAAGTGCTAAAAGAAGTTTTCAGCTGAATATTTTAAGCTCTGCCCTAAGTTTTTTCCTATCTTTAAGCATAAAATCTTAGTCATAATGGCGATAATCCCATCCATAATAAACTGGCTGAATGTCAAACGGATAGATCAGATTGAACTGTTTAAGAAGTATCCATTTGAAACACAACAGGAAATATTGTATCAGAATCTTGCCAAGGCCGCAACAACTGAATGGGGGAAGAAATATGATTTCAGATCAATTACATCAATTAAGGAGTATCAGTCGAGGCTGCCGGTTCAGACTTATGAGGATCTTGTCCCTTATGTGGAAAGATTAAGGAAAGGAGAGGCAAACCTGCTGTGGCCCGGTGAGATAAAGTGGTTCGCAAAATCATCAGGGACAACCACAACAAAAAGCAAGTTCATCCCAATGAGTTCTGAAGCTCTTGAGGATTGTCATTACAGGGCTGCAAAGGACATACTGATTATCTATACTTTGCAACAGCCTGAAACAAAGATCTTCTCAGGTAAAAGCCTGACTCTTGGCGGAAGTCATAAAATGAACCAGTTCAGTAACGACTCGCTCTATGGCGACCTTTCTGCGATTCTTATTGAGAATGCTCCTTTCTGGGTTGAAATAATCAGAACCCCAAAACAGAAAATTGCCCTTCTCGATGATTTTGAGGAAAAGCTTGATCTTATTACACGTTCAACGATAAATGAAAATGTGACCAACATCTCGGGAGTACCATCGTGGTACCTGGTGCTGATTAAACAGATTCTTGCCTATACCGGGAAATCGAATCTTCTCGACGTATGGCCAAACCTCGAGGTGTTCTTTCACGGTGGAATCAGCTTTACGCCCTATCGGGAACAATACAGAAAACTTATTGACGGTGATCAGATGCATTACATGGAAACCTATAATGCTTCAGAAGGCTTTTTCGGCATTCAGGACGATCCGGAGAAAAGTGACATGCTTCTGATGCTTGACTATGGGATCTTTTATGAATTTATCCCTGCCGATAAAATTAACTCTGACACTGCTCCTGTTTATACAATCGTTGAAGTTGAAATGGGCGTTAACTACGCAATAATAATATCAACAAACGGAGGCCTCTGGAGATATATGATGGGCGATACAGTTGAATTTACCTCCCTCGTTCCGTTCAGGTTCAGGATCACAGGCAGAACGAAACAATTCATCAATGTTTTCGGTGAAGAAGTTATAGTTGACAATGCTGATAAGGCAGTTGATGCCGCATGTAAAGCAAGCGGAGCAACAATCGCAGAATATACTGCAGGACCGGTATTCATGGAGATCTCATCGAAGGGATCTCATGAATGGATTATCGAATTCGAAAAAGCGCCTTCGGATCTTAATGTCTTTATCAATCTTCTTGATGAAAACCTTAAATCACTTAATTCTGATTATGAGGCAAAGAGATACAAAGATCTGAACCTTGTTAAGCCTGTTGTTCATTCTGTACCTCCGGGTACCTTTAATAAATGGATGAAGGCTAAAAATAAATTCGGAGGACAAAACAAGGTACCCCGTTTGTCGAATTCACGGGAATATATTGAAGATCTTTATGGTATTGCAAGAATAGGTCGTGAGAAAAGAGATAACATCAACATGTAAACTCATTTCTGATACTTCTGTTTTTCGCCCCCAAGCCCTAAAGGGGGCTTAAAAATCAGTTAATCAATAAGTCCCCTTCAGGGGATTTAGGGGCAATTAAAAAGAAGGACTCTTTAGGCACTTATTTTAACAACCTGAATCATTTTTTACTAATTTTATAAACTGATAAATTTTAGACTTATGCATATAGCTATTGCGGGAAATATTGGATCGGGGAAAACAACCCTGGCCGGTCTGCTGGCAAAACAGTACGGATGGACAGCTCATTATGAAGATGTTGACGACAATCCTTATCTCAACGATTTCTATGAGGATATGCAACGCTGGTCATTCAACCTGCAGATCTACTTTCTTAATTCCCGTTTCAGCCAGATTCTCGAAATCAGAAAGTCAGACAAAACAATAATTCAGGATCGGACAATTTACGAAGACGCTTACATATTTGCGCCAAACCTTCATTCGATGGGATTAATGTCGACCCGCGATTTTGATAATTACTCCACCCTTTTCAAGCTTATGGCATCGCTTGTTAAACCTCCTGATCTGCTGCTTTACCTCAGGGCTTCAGTCCCTACACTTGTTAACCAGATCCAGAAACGAGGCCGCGAGTATGAAAGTTCAATAAGGATCGATTACCTCAAAAGACTAAATGAGCGATACGAGGCCTGGATGGAATCATACAATCTTGGCAAGGTTCTTATTATTGAGGCAGACCATTATAACTTTCCTAATAATAATGACCACCTCAGTGAAGTAATGGATAAAATAAATGCCGAAATCCACGGTCTTTTTTAATCAGGTCCTTGATAATTAATCCTTATTTATTTAATTTTACATGACATCTCTCTGCAGTGCTGATGATGTGCTAACTTTATTTTGATTTAACAAATCTTAATTTACTTCTATGAAAACATTCAGGCTTTTACTAATCCTAATTGCTGTATTGATTACTCAAGGCAGCATCTATGCACAAAGTGACCTTACCGGACCAGCTCCTGTTGATCCTGATATCAGAATCGGAAAACTGAGTAACGGATTAACATATTTCATCCGGAAAAATAAAGAACCCGAGAAAAGGGCAAGCTTTTATATTATTCAGAATGTAGGAGCAATTCTGGAGAACAATGACCAGAACGGTTTGGCCCATTTTCTTGAGCACATGGCTTTTAACGGAACAACCCATTTCCCTGAGAAAGGGATTATAAGCGGACTGGAAAAACATGGTGTGGCTTTCGGAAGAAATATAAATGCCTACACAGGTTTTGATGAAACAGTCTACAACCTTAGTGATGTCCCTGTTGATACCCCGGGTCTGGTTGACTCCTGCCTGCTTATCCTTAATGACTGGTCTGACTTTATAACTCTTTCAGAAAAAGAGATCGATCTGGAAAGAGGAGTTATCAGCGAAGAATACCGCACAAGTAAAACAGCCAGCAGACGAATGATTTTTGAGGTTATTCCTGTAATCCTGAAAGGATCAAAATATGCCGAAAGGGACATAATAGGCAGTCTCGATGTGATTAAAACATTCTCATACAGTACACTCAGAAGTTTTTACCACGACTGGTACCGCACTGATCTCCAGGCAATAGCAGTTGTTGGTGATATTAATGTTGATGAAGTTGAAGGGAAAATTAAATCTCTCTTTTCGAAAATTGAAGCAGTTAACAACCCGCTCACAAGAAAAATAGAGGAAGTCCCTTACCATAAGGAAACATACTACGTACTTGCACAGGACAAGGAGGCTCCACAGACATCAGTTTCTGTTGTTGCTCTGCACAAAGCAGTACCTGCAGCTGCGAAGGACAAGACATATATGCGAAATATGCATGTTGTTTCCCTGATGAACTCGATGATTAACACAAGAATCAATGAACTGGTGCAGAAGGCGAATCCTCCTTTTGTATCCGGGTCTGTCTCCTTCGGAGGATATTATGCCAGAGGCTATGACGCATTTTCTATAAGTGCTGCAGCCCGCAAAAATGAAGAGGCAGTTGCTCTGGAGGGTATCTATACAGAAGCTGAGAGGGCAAAAAGATTTGGCTTCACAAAGGGGGAACTCGACAGGGCAAAAGCCAAAATGGTTGCCGATTATGAAAACCGTTTCAAACAGAAAGACAAAATTGACAATGATACTTATGTCGCCGGCATTCAGGAGTATTTCCTTAATGGAGAGCCACTTACATCGATAGATTTTGACTTCGATTTTCTTAAAAAAGTTGTCGATGGGATAACAGCTGAGGAAATTTCAGCAAAATTCAAGGAAGTGATGATCGATGAAAACAGGACAGTAGTAATTCAGGGCACCGAGGGAAATGATATAATTCACATTACAGAACCGGAGGCACTTGCAATTCTTACAAAAGTTAAAAATGCACAGATTGCTCCATATGAAGATAAAGCACTGAGTTCTTCTCTCATTAATGCTGATCTTAAAGGATCAAAAATTATCAAAACAGTCCCTCTTGCTCAATTTGGCGCCGTAGAATGGACTCTCGCGAATAATATAAAAGTCGTTTACAGGAAAGCTGATTACGAAAAAGACAATGTAATTCTTTCAGCATTCAGCAATGGAGGTATCTCAAAACTTGATGACAATCTTGTACTGGCAGCAAACCTTCTTTCCGCAGTAGTGCCAATGTATGGTGCCGGCGAATTTGACAATATCGCATTACAAAAAATGCTGGCCGGGAAAAAGGCATCTGTAAGTTTAACATTGAGTGAAACCACTGAATCAGTTAGCGGTTCAGCAACTCCAAAAGATTTTGAGACAATGATGCAACTCCTCTATCTTCGCATCGCCAATCCCCGTTTTGACAAAGTTGCCCACGATGCAATAATTGGAAGATATACTGCACTTATTGGGAACATGGAAAAAGACCCAAACAAAATTAAGAGCGACTCTATCTCATTGATAACCACAGGCTATAATGCAAGAACTCCTCTCCTGACAAAAGAAAAGATTGCAGCTATAACTCTTGATGATGTTAAAAAGATTTACAACGACAGGTATAAAAATGCTGATGAGTTCACATTCTTTATTGTCGGTAACATTGAGCAGGAGACAGTAATCCCATTGGTTGAAAAATATATTGGTTCACTTCCTGTTTCGGGCCGGATAGAAACCTGGATTGACAGGAAAGTGGATATGCCTGAAGGAAAACTTGCCAGAGAAATCAGCATGCCGCTTACCATTCCTAAATCAACAGTATTCATTGCTTTTTCACAGGAAATAAAATATACTCCTTATAACTATCTCGGACTGGAAGTTATCAAAGGTATCCTGAATCTCATATATACCGAAAAAGTCAGGGAGGATGAAGGTGGAACATATGGAGTAAGTGTTGCACTGGCAGCTTCAAAAAAACCTTCACAAATCGGTGAAGGAATGATCACCTTTGATTGCGATCCTGCCCGGGCCAATGCTCTTAAAGATATTATTTACAAGGAATTGGACAATATTGTTAAGAATGGTCCTACTCAGGAAAACCTGGATAAAACGGTGAACAATATTCTTAAAACAAGGGAAGAAAGTAAGATGCACAATGCTTACTGGGGAAGTATCCTTAGCCGCTACTACACTTATGGTATTAATTCTAACGACCCTGCAAACTATGAAAACATCCTTAAAGCATTCACTATTAAGGATATCAAAAAGATTTCAGGTCAGATGTTCAAAAAGGCAGATGTTGTTGATCTTATTTTCAAACCTGCACAGTGATAATTGATAAATTGCAGTGGGCTGAACGAACCGCACACTGCAATTAACAACAATTTAAGGTTTTTTAATAGTTGACAGACTGTTCATTCTGATTTTATATGGTAACTTGCCTGTCATTTAAAATTTTAATCATTATGAATTCCTCAAGAAGAGATTTTATCAAAACTGCATCGGTCGTTGCTGCCGGCAGTGTTATATCACTTGATACTTTATCAAAAGCCAGATTAGGCATTTCAGCCAACGATAAAATACAGGTAGGTCTTATTGGTGCAAGAAGCCAGGGCTTCGCTAATCTTACATCTTTACTTAAGAATCCTGAAGTAGAGTGTGTTGCACTATGTGATATTGATCGCAATATACTTACTAATCAGGCTGATGCCCTTGTAAAGCTGGGATTCCCGATGCCGAAGTTATATGTCGACTATCGCAAAATGCTGGAAAACAAAGATATTGATATTGTAATCATTGGCACACCCGACCACTGGCACTGTCTCCAGTTCGTTCATTCTCTTGAGGCAGGCAAGCATGTTTACGTAGAAAAACCCATGGGTAATTCAATTGCCGAAATAAATATAATGCATAAAGCTGTTCAGAAACACGGCAAAATTGTGCAGGTTGGTCAATGGCAAAGAAGTCAGCCTCATTTTGTAGATGCAATTAATTACGTTAAATCTGGTAAACTGGGCCGCATAAGAACCTGTAAAGCATGGTCATATGTTGACTGGAAAGGCGCCGTACCTAAAGTTGCTGATTCTGCTGTTCCTGAAGGTGTTAATTATGACTTGTGGCTCGGACCCGCTCCAAAGATCCCCTTTAATTTAAACCGTTTTCATTTTACATGGAGGTGGTTCTGGGAATATGGCAACGGACTAATGACCGACTGGGGTGTGCATCTTATTGATTATATCTTATATGGCATGGGAAAATCAATCCCGGAATCTGTTATGGCTATCGGAGGTAAATATGCCTTTCCTGAAGATGCAATGGTAACACCCGATACAATGACCGCCGTTTATGACTTTAAGGATTTCACAATGATTTGGGAACATACGATAGGTATTGGATTGGGAAACTGGTCAAGACCTCACGGAATGTCATATATTGGCGAAAACGGAACTCTGGTTCTCGACCGTAAAGGATGGGAAGTGATTCCTGAGAAACAAAGAATTGAAGCAGTTCCTGTCCAGAAAAATGTTGGAGTTGGCTTGGATATTCATACTAAAAACTGGCTCGATTGCATAAAGAACAACACTCCGCAAAATCTTAATGCCGGAATAAATATCGGAAGAGATGTGGCATTGGTTGCCCAGATGGGAAATATTGCTTTCCGCACAGGCGAGAAGGTAAAATGGGATAACGCAAAACAGCAGTTTGGAACTTCGACAGCAAATAAATTAATTATACCTGAGTATCATAACGGGTATACACTTCCAAAATACTAAGGAAAAGGAATTTAATACAAACTAAAAAGGGTGCACGCACCCTTTTTTTTTGCTCCCCAGGTAAGACTCGAACTTACGACCCACGGATTAACAGTCCGTTGCTCTAACCAACTGAGCTACTGAGGAAGGAATTTTGTATGAACTCGCTATATTTTAGCAGGCCAAAAGTAAGGGCTTTTAATGAATTAAGCAATATCTTTATAAAAAAAATAAATAAATGAAACGAATACTCGGAATTGGGAATGCTCTTGTTGATGTTATGACTCTGATAGACAATGACTCTATCCTGGAAAAGTTTTCATTGCCCAAAGGGAGTATGCAGTTGGTTGACAGTGAAAAATCAAAAATTATTAAGTCTGAAACCCTCAATTTCAAAAGAAACCTTGCATCAGGCGGGTCTGCAGCCAATACAATTCACGGGCTGGCAATGCTTGGCGTAGATACAGGCTTTATAGGATCTGTTGGTAAAGACGAAATAGGTGACTTCTTCGAGAATGACATGAAATCTGCCTCTCTAAATACTTACCTGATACGTCGTGAATCAGTCACCGGGACAGCAGTGGCTTTAATATCAACTGATTCTGAAAGAACGTTCGCAACCCATCTTGGCGCTGCTGTTGAACTTGAAGCCAATGATCTGAATGAAAATATTTTTAGTAATTATGATATTCTATATCTGGAAGGTTACCTGATATTTAATAAACCACTGGTAGAAAGAGCCTGTAAGCTGGCTAAGAAGCACAATATGAAAATAGCTCTTGATCTTGCCAGTTATAATGTTGTCGATGCTAAATTAGATGACTTCAAGGAAATAATTGATAAGTATATTGATATCGTCTTTGCAAACGAAGAGGAATCTAAATCGTTCACAGGAGGTTCTCCTTTTGAAGCACTCGACATAATAGCAGAATCATGTGAAGTTGCTGTTATCAAAATTGGTAAAGATGGCTCGCTGATTAAACGAGGAGAGGAAGTGCTAAAAGTAGGAACATTACAGGTTAAGAGTATCGATACTACAGGGGCAGGCGACCTATACGCTTCCGGATTTCTTTACGGATACGCCAATGGATTTTCACTTGAAAAATGCGGTCTGTTTGGATCAGTTCTTGCCGGTCACGTTATTGAGATTGTTGGAGCCAGAATGGATGAACACAAGTGGAAAAAAATTATTAATCTGATAAAAGAAAGTATTGAACATGAATAAAAAAAGGAAGACCGGTCTCATAACTAATTTGATAAAACGCATATGAAAACTTCAAGACGTAACTTTATTCGTTATACCGCAATTGCCAGTTCTGCATTGATTTTCAACCCATTTGATGCTTTAGCCCTGAGCGGAGAAGCTAAGAAGTTCCTCGACAGGATCGGAATCTCAACTTCCGTGGCAAACAGTGCTATCCTGGCTGCTGCAGGCTATTCATTTGTTGAGGAAAACGCCAGAGGATTCCTTATACCCACCGAAGATGATGCAGCATTTGCTATGAAACTCGCACTTGTCAAAGAGTCAAAGCTTCCCGTTGAAGCCAGTAACTCATTCCTTCCCGGCACGCTTAAATGTGTTGGTCCTGCTCCGATGCATGCTGAAATTCTGAAATTTGGAGAGACATCATTCAAAAGAGCTCAGATGGCAGGAATGAAGACTATCGTGTTCGGAAGCGGCGGCGCTAGGGCAATTCCGGAGGGATTTTCAAGAGAAGAGGCAAGAAAACAGTTTATCTCGCTTTGCAGCCAGCTGGCTCCCATAGCTAAAAAGTATGATGTAGTATTATCTCTTGAACCACTTAATACAAAGGAATGCAACTTCGTAACCTCTGTTGCCGAAGGTGGGGAAATAGTTCAGGAAGTAGATCATAAAAACTTCAGACTGCTGGCAGATATCTATCATATGCTGATGGAAAATGAGAGCCCTGAGAATATCAGAAAATACGGACATCTCCTTTACCATACCCATATTGCTGAAAAGGTTGGAAGAACAGCCCCCGGCGTAAGCAATGAAGATTTTACGCCCTATTTCAAAGCACTGAAGGATGTAAAATACCAGGGACGTATGGCAATAGAGTGTTCCTGGAAAAACATTGGAGAACAGGCAGGAACAGCTATTCAGACAATGAAAAGTCAGATTGCCAGGGTCTGAAAATTCACTTCTTTACTAAATCACACATTTTTTCCTGTTTCTGATCAGGATTGACTTTTTTTTACCACATTTACCTCCCGATTTGATAGAAGTAATTAATTAATTTACTCTTGTATGAATTCTGTTAACATAAAAGAAAAGTTGATCGCCCCGGGAAATCTGGTTCCCTTCGTTCTAATAACCTCACTTTTTCTTCTCTGGGGATTGGCCAATAATATGACTGATACTTTGCTGGCTGCATTTAAAAGAATAATGAGCATGACCGATGCCAGGACCTCACTTATTCAGATCTCATGCTATGGTCTGGGATACTTTATTTTTGCCTTACCGGCTGCGATTTATATTAAACGTTTTTCATACAAATCCGGTGTACTCCTTGGATTAGGGCTCTACATCCTTGGGTGTCTGTTATTTTTCCCGGCAAAAATGACCGGTAACTATTTCCACTTTCTTGGTGCTCTCTGGATCCTGTTTGGAGGACTTTCCATCCTCGAAACCGCCTCTAATCCATACATAATTTCGATGGGCGATCCGGCTACCGGTACAAGAAGACTCAACCTGGCACAGTCATTCAATCCCCTGGGATCAATACTGGGAGTAGTTTTAAGTCAGATCTTTATCCTTGCCGAACTCAATACCGCATCGGCTGCCGAAAGAGCCGCCATGACAACTGCTGACTTGCAAAAAATACAGACTATCGAACTGAATGCTGTCACCATGACATACGTTTCCGTTGGCATACTTCTGCTTATTTTATGGCTCATAATATTCATTATTAAAATGCCCAGGGGGTCGGATGCCGGTTCTTCAATTGACTTAAAACCTACTCTGTCAAGGTTGCTCAAAAACAAAAACTACGTAATGGGAGTTATTGCACAATTCTTTTATGTAGGTGCTCAAATCGGTGTTTGGTCGTTTACAATCAGATATGCAATGAGTTCTCTTAATCTTGAAAAAATTGTACTGCCGGCAGGTAAAACACCCGAGCAGATAGCAGCCACATATTATGTAGCGTCACTCATTCTGTTCGCATCATCCAGGTTTGTCTTCACTTTCCTTATGAAATACTTCAAGCCATCGTCTCTTCTTGCTTTTTCATCTGTAATGGCAATTCTGAGCACTCTTCTGGTGATATTTGGAAGTGGAATGATAGGCGTAATTGCCCTGGTGGCAATATCAGGATTCATGTCACTCATGTTCCCAACCATTTTCGGGCAAGCTGTTGTGGGACTTGGAGACGATACCAAAATCGGAGGCTCAGGACTAATTATGGCAATACTGGGAGGTGCTGTAGTTACTTTCCTTCAGGGGAAAGTTTCAGACATAAGCGGAAGTATAAATTATTCCTATGTTGTTCCCCTTATTTGTTTCGCTTTTATCACCTATTATGCATTTGTAAGTGAAAAAATTGCTCCAAAACTGAAGTAATACATTATACGAAATAAAGAGGCTGACTCAAAAGTACTTCTTAAAGCAGAAACCTTTGGCTCCGCAGAGTCCTTCGCTGCGTCAGCCTGAGCTTGGCGAAGGCCTCTGCGAAAAACTCAGCGCTCTCTGCGGTAAGATGTTCTTACGTTTGGTCCAGCCATTTTAATCAAATATATATTATAACTCCTTTATTTAACAAGGAGATTCACCTTCAGTTTGAATTCGTCGTAGATTGTTTTGTCGCCCAGGTTATCAAAGAATGAACCTGATCCGTAGCGAACATTGTATTTTGTTCTGTCGAGGACGATATTGGCATAAAACCAGACACCGTCTTCTTTTTTCTGCATTGTTGCTTTAAACTCAACAGGATTTGTTACATCCTTAATAGTAAGCTTTCCATTTACTACTCCGGTACCCTTATCGAAAGGAGTGCTTCCGGTAATCACAAGTTTTGCTGTCGGAAACTTCTCTACTCCGAAAAAGTCATCTGATTTAAGGTGTCCCTCAAGTCTTTCACTTGCGTCGGCATCTTTAATTGATGCCATATCAATGTTGAATTCGCCTGACACAACTTTATTATCCTGCCAGTTGAGCCATCCCGATTTGAGGTTAATTGTTCCGTTGTGCTGGCCGGTCACCTTCTCTCCCAACCATAATAATTTCGTCTTTTCAGCATCGGCATTGAGCTTCTGCTGAGCACTGACATTTACCAGAGATAGTACTGTTAAAGCTGATAGTAATAATATTCTTTTCATAATGTTTAATTTTTAATTTAATAACTAAACAAGATTTAAAGATCTTTTGTTCATCTTTACTTGAATGTTTTTAAAATAAAAGGGTAAAAAAATCAGCAAGAATTATAATTTCTGTATGTTGAGACCGCCGCTGATCTCGAACACCATACCGGTAGAAAAATTCCAGTCACCACGCGCAAGAGAAGCCACAGCTTTACCTATATCGGAAGGAACACCCCAGCGCTTTTGTGGCACAAGTCCTTCAGCTATAAGTTTATCGTACTTATCCTTGATTCTGGCAGTCATATCTGTTTCAATAATGCCCGGACGAACTTCATATACCATTATTCCTTCACGCGAAAGCCTGTCGGCAAAAACGGTGGTAGCCATGCTGAGTCCGGCTTTTGAAATACAATATTCTGTCCTGTTTGTTGAGGAGCGAACCGCCGATACTGATGTTATAAAAACAATAACCGGCCTGTAATTGTCAATCTGAGGCTTGAGCCAGATCATCTCCTTCGCAATTTTCTGCGCAAAGAAAACCGGCCCCTTCAGGTTTACATTCATAACCCTTTCGTAACTCTCTTCGGACATATCGAGAATATCGTTACGCTGAAGAGGAGCAACTCCTGCATTATTAACAAGAAGATCTATTCGTCCGTATCTCTGAAGTATATTGGAAACAACCTCTTTCTGACATCCTGTACAGGAAATATCGAAACCTACCGGGAAAAACTGGCCCCCATTCTTCTCAACTTCGGGGCCAACTTTCTCCATTCCTTCGCTGTCGACTGATCTGGCAATAGCTGCGATATCATAACCTTCAGATGCAAGAGCTATTGCAACCGACCTGCCAATCCCTCTGCTGGCACCTGTAATAACTGCTACAGGTTTATCATTCATACGTAAAGAGTATAATCAGGTTTACAGTAAATTTCGTTTTAAAGGTAGTAATTTGCCCGACTTTGTCAACAATCGGTATAATTATCTTCAAGATATTCTTTCCAGACCTTTTCAAACCACAGATCCTGAACAGGAACGGGTCGTACCGGAACTATCTTTTTTCTGATTTTTCCATCTTTAAAACCGATCTCGAGTACCGACTTTTCAATCTCACGGTCATACAAAGCAAGTTCAGGTGTCTGAATATTGGCAGATCCGTCCGTCACTAAATATGAACCGCGACTCCTTCCTCCCTCTTCAAGATAATGCTTGATAGCTTCAAGGTAGATGTAATGGGTAAGACAATGATTCATAAGCAGAAAAGCTTCGGAAAGCAGTTCAACAGTGGTTGCGCCAATTTTGCCGGTAATCTCTTTCAGCATATCACCTGCCTCAGCGGCAGCAACTAAAACATTTTGTTTATCCCTGATAATTCCTCCTGATTCTGACATACGCTTTTTCAACACGGAAAGAGAATGTGAAAGTTCTTTTGGCTCACCTGTCTTAAGCCATTTTGAAGCATTATCGAGTATCGATTTAATTGTATCTCCCCCTTCTGATAGAAATTCGTCATTCTTTGAAGGAGACTCCCGGTACATTTTTTTTATATACTGAGCTGCCCGCAAGCTACCGACCTGGCCTGAATTCAAGGCCGACCCTCCCGGTCTGTATACGCCGTGTGTACCATTAACTTCGCCAACAGGGAAGAGATGCCTAAGATCTGATTCCCACCATATATTACCTTTCAGACCGCCGTTATTATGCTGTGCACAGACGGCAATCTGCATAATGTCCTTTTTCAGATCAATACCATGTTCGAAATAGAGAGAAACGGCTGGTGGATTAATGGAAAGTAACCTTTCATAGGGTGTCTCCTTAAGCGCTGCTGAATTCCTCAGATAGGTTTCCACTTCCGGATCAAGATTGTTCAGAGAAAACTCTTCACCATTTTTGCCTGACGGATTCTGCTTATAATCTAGGTAAACCTTCCTCCCTTTATCGTTAATCTCTCTGTGTACCAGAATGTCAATGAGAGATGATCCATAACCTTCTATCTTTCTTGGGTCAAAAGGCCACTGGTAACCCTTAAGAAAAATTGCTTTTGAAAGGATTTTAATATCCGGGAAATAATCATTCAGGAACTCCCTTTCATCACCTCCGTTCTGATCGGTAGATATATATCTGGGAATTGCCTGCTGATAGCTTCCGGAAAGGTTCCACCTGAATTTCATTGAAGCAATGCCAAACTGCGATTCAGTAAGGTTTTGTCCGGTAGCCCCGGCCCTGAAAGCCATTCCGATCGATCCCTGCTGAGAAAAGGGATAGACGGAGGTCTCATAAATACCACCCGGCCCACCGGTTCCGAGAACCACATTTACCGAGTTAAACAGTACAAATGCTTTTAACGGATCGCTTTCAGAAATATCGATTGCCAGTGCGCCGATTGTTTTACTCCCATCTTTATCTGTAAGCAGCGCAACACACTGATGCTTATCCAGAACAGGGATCTTCTTTCTCTTTATTTCCGCTGCGAGCACCTGAAACATCCTTTTTGAGGTATAAGGACCTGCAGATGTTGCCCTCCCCTTCTGATCGTGGTCAGTTTTGTAGCCTGCCCATGCTCCATATTTATCCTGAGGAAACTCAACACCCAGACTGACAAGATTCATAAATGCCCTGATGGATCCCTGGGCTTCGCAAAGGGCAATATCACCATGCATGCAATGTCCGTTGAAAAGATCTTGAGCCATAGAACCAACTGAGTCTGGTTCATCTCCGCACAAAGAGAGTTTATAATATGTTTGCTTATCTGATCCGGAATTATTTGAAGTTCCCCCTCCCCATAATGAGCTAGCAATAAGAATATCCTTTTGCCCTAAGTTATGAAGATTAACAGCTGCATTCAGTGCTGCTGCTCCGCTTCCAATAACAAGTGTATTGGTACGGTAACAGGTCAATGAATAATCACCGATTCTTGCAATTTCACTTTCCATCAGCAATTAGTTTTTTCAATTCCGCGCCATAGATCTCCCTGTCCCTGATAACACATCCTCCCGGGTGATGGTTCCTGATAAGACGCGTACAACCTGAGCAGGCAATGCATACTTTTTTAGGATCAGCTTTTCCTTTGGCGATGAGATCGAGTGCAAGATCAGGGTAGGCAAAGGAGCCTCTGCCGAAACCAACCATTGATACGTCTCCGCTCTTAATAACTGCAGCTCCGACATTTGGGGCAAACTCCCTGAGATATGAATAAGCCGATCCTACAAATATCAGGTCGGGGTATTTTCTCTGAAAAACTGAAGTGCCATTTATCATCTTAATAACCCCTTCCAGCGGATGCTCGTCAGGCAGAGACTGACCCGGCAATGGATTATCATAAGGACGCGTTACATGTGGATTATAATAAGGACTTCCCATGCTTATGTTAATCATCTTAATCCCCCTTGATTTCAGCTCTTCAACCAGAAGGAGAGGCTCCGTGAAATCAGGATTATTATCCCTGTCAACACCGAAACCTCCTGTATATCTGTCTGATATATTAAGTCGTGTTGTTAAAATAACCCCCGGAACTTCCTTCCGGATCCTGTCAATTGTTTCAAGTAAAAAACGGAAACGCAAACCAGGTTCAATTCCTCCATAGATTCCATTTCTTTCCCTGGCAGCCAGAAGATCAATCAGAAGATAGCCATGACAAGCCTTCAGGTCGATTGCATCAAAACCAGCCTCAAATGCCTGCTTTGCAGCAAAAACATAGTCATCCTGAATACGTTTCAGGTCGGAATCTGACAAAATGTAAGGAAGCGTTTTATCAAGAATTGAATTGAGTGCCCCGGCCTTTGGTTCGGGTTTGTCTTCAGGTTTACTGTATCTTCCTGAATGTGTAAGTTGAACTACCAGCATCGGCTTTATTCCAAATTTACCGGCTGTTAGCTTTACCTCTTTATTCAGGGAGGCAAAATCTGAAATATTTTTACCATTCAGCCAGAGCTGATTCGGATTCGAGCGCCCGTCGCGTGAAACAGCAACTGCCTCATACCAGATCATACCGCTTCCGCCAGAAGCATATCGCAAATATCTTCTCCTTGTTAGCGAGGATGGTGAACCGTCAGACGTTGAGTCATAGCCCTCCATTGGTTGAACCACCATACGGTTCGAAACTGTAAAACTCTCTATCAGTAATGAGCTTAATAGTGGAGACACATCGTCGCTGAAAGGTAATTCGTACCCCAGCGATGAGGCTTTTGATATTAGATCTTCTTTTGTTTTATAGCGGAACCGTTCGTGCATATCCGATCTTTATCATATTATTCTTAAATAATGACCGATAAAGATATAAAATATATAGGGTCATGCCATGACGTGACTCTACCGTAAAATTCATGAATATTTTATTCTAATACATTCCGCCGCCACCGCCGCCACCGCCGCCGCCGTTACCAAACCGCGGATTTACAACATTGTTATAAATTGATCCGAAAGTATATGTAAGACTTACTCCTCCCTGAATACTGAAACTGGTTGCCTGCTCCTTAAGCCTGAGAAGCCTTTCTGCTTCAGACAGATCTCCTTTGGCCAGGTTCAGCTGATCGTTGATATAGGCAACACCTCCATTCACTGACAATGATAATCCTTTTACAATTCTAAGACGCATGAATCCAAAAAGCTCAATTTTATTTTTTGAAAAATCGTGAAAATAATTTGACCCTGTGAGGGATATGTTGGCTGATCCCCATTTTTTCTGAATCTGATAAGCCATCCTTAACTCATGCTTGAAAAGACCCTCGCTGGTCTTATTCAATATAGTTGAATCGATATAATTACTATACTGGTAACCAACACTGTAAAGAAATCTGAACTGCCTGTGAGTGGCCTCTGAATAAGGGAAAATATCATATTCAACTGATGGCATAAACTCCGTGGCGAATTTATAATTTTCATTGGTGGATGCCGCCAGATCCCACAATAATCCTGCCGACCAGTGTTCATTTAAACTTTTTACAAATAGATTATCAATTGACCTTTCCGTTCTCAAATAAACAGTTTCATTTCCATCTTTAATAAACTTCTGCCTGTTGTTATTCATGTCAAACTCGACTTCAAGTTTAATGTCAGGAGTTATCTTGGAAATATTAACTGAATTAGAAAAAAACAATCTGTTGTATGACTCTTCTGCATTGAAACGCGGACTGGTCTGAAGTTCAAAGACCCAATTATTCCACTTATCAATTGCTTCAACCTTTTCAACATCAGAGTTATTTGATATCACAACCTCGTTAAATACACTTGTCCTGGCAACGAATCGCATCAAACCCATCTTCATTAAATTGGTTTTATTCTCCCTGATCTGAGTATTTGATTCATCCGGGTTACTTGTATAAATGAGAGTATCATTCATCCCTTTAAATTTTCCGAGGCCTTCATAGGTGAGGGTATACTGCTGTCCCCCGCTACCTGCAGGCTGATTTGTGACAAGAAGATAGACCTGGGCCTCACGAGTATCCCTTACATAATTAACATAGGGGATCTCCTGCCTGGTATAGTTCATGTCGCACGACCTGCAATCAATGAAAAGATTCAGTGCTCCTCCTCTTTTTGTTTCAACAGTTTCACTCCCTGCCTGTCCTGAAGAAGCTGGAGAAAAAAAGAATCCCGGTATTAACATAACCAGTAGAGAAAAAAGGATTTTCTTCATATTTCTAAAGTTTCAATATTATTAACAGTTACAAATCCTTTTCAAATCTGAATATTCAAATTTTATCAGGGGCACAAATATTATAATATAATTCCATAGAAATTCTAAAGACGGTCAGGAACAATTTGTTAATTAATGTTTTTTAACATATTAAAACTCAGGGATAAGCCATGGCGTGTCACTACCTTGAATAATTAACCGAACGGGGACTGATCCACGACAGTTTCAACAGGACAGAGAAATAATAACTGCTTAACCGGATGAAGATCAAAGTTCTTGCAAATACTTTTGGGACAAAGAAAAAAATAAGTCCGATTATTGCCATGATTCCGGTAGTTATCAGATTATTTACAATGAGGAAAAACTGCATTATAAATCTAGTAAGCCCTGTTTTGTGTTTGCTAATATACAGATGCCTCGAAATATGAACTTCTGTCTTTGTCAGCGATGCCGTTTTGAGATTAATCCTTGAACTTCCTCCATGATTATGTTCAATCGTTATATCATTGCAGAATGCCACTTCCAACTGTAGATTTCTGACTCGTTTACAGAGATCAACATCTTCAGAATACATCCAGAAATCATCATCAAACCCTTTTAATCTGAAGAATAATTCTTTT
>JBBQZN010000050.1:0-31163 GCA_038207725.1 Bacteroidales bacterium
TTGTCTATCTTTGTGTTGAAATCGTGAGTCATTTCCTGAACTTTCTCAACGGCATCTTTCTCCATATCTTCCGGAAGGCCATCTTTAAGAAGAGCCTTAAGTTCATCATTTGCCCATTTACGTGCAGTGCGAATACTGATTTTGGCAGTTTCGCCCTCATTTCTCACCTGTTTAACAAGCTGGTGCCTTCTCTCTTCAGTAAGAGGGGGGACATTCATTCTGATAACCTCGCCATTGTTAACAGGAGTCAGTCCTATATTGGCAGCCATAATTGCTTTTTCAATTGTCCCGAGCATATTTTTTTCCCATGGCTGAACAAGAATTGTCTTTGGGTCGGGGGTATTTATGTTGGAAACCTGAGAAAGCGGTGAATTAACCCCGTAATAGTCTACAGTTATGCCGTCAAGTAGTGCAGGATTTGATCTGCCGGCCCTGAGACGTGCAAGTTCATGCTCAAGATGTTCAAGGGCCTTTTGCATTCTGTCGCTTGTCTCTTCAATGATAAGTTCAATATCCTCGTTCATATTTTGAATATTAGCTGTTTGTAATTTGATAAGTATCCTCTTTGTGTTGTATTTAAACTTCTTTAACAAAAATAGTAAAATAGCCCGAAATTCAATACCTCTTTAGTTTGTAACAATAGTTCCGGTCTTTTCGCCCAGAATAAGCTTCTTCAGGTTACCTGCTTTATCCATATTAAAAACTATAAGAGGCATATTGTTATCGCGGCACATTGTAAAGGCTGTAGAGTCCATAACTTTCAGTCTCTTAGCGATTACGTCTTCGAAAGAGACTGTGTCAAATTTTATTGCTTTAGGGTCTTTTTCCGGATCGGCAGTATATACACCATCAACCCGGGTGCCTTTCAACAGAACGTCAGCCCCTATTTCAACCGCTCTGAGTGCAGCAGCAGTATCAGTTGTGAAAAACGGATTGCCTGTTCCTCCGGCAAGTATGCATACGGTCTTATTCTTCATTGCTTCAAGTACTTTGTCCCTGTTGTAAAGCTCTCCTACAGGTTCCATTCTGATTGATGTAAATACTTTGGCTTTTCCTCCCAGGCGGGTAATGGCACTTTCAAGGGCCAGACTGTTTATTACAGTTGCAAGCATTCCCATCTGATCGCCCTTAACCCTGTCAAAACCCGACTCTGTACCGCTGAGCCCCCTGAAGATGTTGCCACCACCGATTACCACTGCAGTTTCACATCCCTCTTTAGCGACCTCAATAACTTGTCTGGCATAGTCATCTAATACCTGATCGCTTATCCCACTGTTTCCTTTTCCGGCAAGGGATTCTCCGCTTAGTTTGAGCAAAATTCTTGAGTATTGCATTATGATCAGGTTTTTGGTGCAACGAAATTAGTAAATCCACAGGAAATAAAGAAAATGATATACAATAATCGTAGAGGCTGTGTCAAAAGTAAAACATTTAACCGCAAAGAGCGCAGAGTTTTTCGCAGAGAGCCGCAGAGAAGAGCACCCGTCTGAGTGCGAAGGACTCGAAGGACTTTTCATACAGCCTCTTTACCACTATAAAAAATCCCCGGTCAGATTCTATTGACCAGGGATGTTATAAACTAGATATTCTCTATTATTGGAGATGATCTTCTAAATGTTTTTCTCAATCTCTTTCCACACAAGAGCACTTGATCCAAGGATTGCTGCAGAACTCTCTTTCAGTTGTGAAGGAAGGAGCTTTACTTTATTCCTGAAGACAGGCATAAGGTGGCGTTCCATGCTCTCTTTTGCAGGTTTAAAGATATAGTCGCCTGCAGCAGCTGCTCCTCCGAAAAGGAATATTGCTTCAGGGCTAAGATAATGAACAGTATCTGCCAGTGTACGTCCCAGAATTTCACCTGTTACCTGAAAAACCTCCTTAGCAATGCGATCTCCTTTTTCAGCCGCATCAAAAACAATTTTTGACGTCATTTCGCTCATTGGAATCTTCGAAAGAGGGCTTTCTGAATCATTATATTGTGCAAGGAGTTCATAAACTGTACGTTTGATGCCTGTTGCAGAGCAGTAGGCTTCGAAATGGCCATGACCTCCGCAACCACAGAGACGTCCATTAGGAACAACTGTTACGTGTCCGCATTCGCCTGCAAAACCATCAGAACCATAAACCAGGTCACCATTTACTATGAGTCCGCTTCCAAGCCCTGTGCCGAGCGTCATCATTGCAAAGTTTTTCATTCCTTTTCCGCCACCGTATATCATTTCCCCAAGAGCTGCTGCATTGGCATCATTTGTCAATTTCACATATTTCAATTCAGGAAAATTATTATGCATAAGTGTAGCAAAATTGATAACCCCGATAAACGGAAGATTAGGAGCATGTTCAATAGTTCCGGTGTAATAGTTGGCATTTGGTGCACCGATTCCAATACCCATAACTTCGATCTGGGGATTGATTTGTTTAACCACCTCAATAGCATTTTTGATTTCCACAGTGAGGTCGCTGATATACTTTCCAAGCAGTTTATCAGATACAGCCTGAGTCATACCGGGATTTTCCATTTTCTGCGGAGTTGGCATCTGTGGTTTTCTTTCATACAACACATTACCATCACTGTCAACAACTCCGATTGCGGTATTGGTACCACCAATATCAATTCCAATTGATACCCTTTTCATCTCTCTATATTTTATATTTAATACTCTCTATCTGATTTTGCTACCCTTAAATGCAAAGAAAACAATATAAACATAGCATATAACCGGTACGATCAAGGCGACACGAACGCCATTGGTAATAACTGTGTCGGTAAGATATCCCATTAACAGTGGAATTACAGAACCACCCACTATCATTGTATTGATAATTCCTGAAGCCATTGGCATCTCAAATTTGTCGAGATCTTTTACTCCAAGAGCAAAGATGTTCGGGAACATGATAGAGTTGAAGAAACCTATTGACAGAAGCGCCCAGATACCAACTTCGGCATCAAGAACAGTTGCAGAAAATACCAGGGCTGCTGCTATCAGACCGAATATACCAAGAGCAACGTTTGTTTTCCCTTTTGAGAAGTGCATCGCCAGGAAGTTCACAACAGCAATTCCTAAGAATATAAGACCGTTAACAGGAGCAGAGGTAAATACAAACTTACCTTCTATGATCTGGCTGCTTGTTACAAGCCATCCAACGAAAAATGCTAAAACGATTACAGCACCTGAATACATGAATTTCTTCTGGCTTTCCATTGCACTAAGATTAATGGAACCCAGGAAACGGCCAACCATCGCACCGCCCCAGTACATGGCAGCTAATTTGGCAGCTTCTCCAATCATCATTCCGCTCTGCTTAAGGTAGGGAACAATAGCTGTTGAAATACCTACTTCAGCGCCAACATAAAAGAAAATAGCCAGAGCCCCAAGTAATACATGGGTGTGTTTCCAGATGCTCTTCCTGCCTTCAACTTCCTCGCCGCCTATTATTTCAGGCAGTTTCATGAAGAAGATAGCAACAGCAATCAACAATACGACTGAACCAATAATAAGGAATGGAACCTGTACTGCTGTCGGGCCCATTGCGATTGCTGCAGGGGTAAGTACGAGAATCCCTACAATAAAAGGAGCCACTGTTGTAGCCAGTCCGTTTAATGCCTGTGCCAGGTTAAGCCTTGATGAGGCAGTTTCTTCTGAACCAAGTGCTGCAACATAAGGATTTGCAGCTGTCTGAAGGAAAACTACTCCGGTTGCCATTACAAAAACAGCAACAAGGAAAAGAGCATAAGAAGGAACAGCTACTGCGGGATAGAATAAGAAGCTGCCTAATCCTATAAGCAGCAGTCCGATTATTACTCCCATTTTATAGCCTGTTTTCTTAATAATTTTTCCGCACAGGAATGAAAATACAAAATATGCGAAAAAGAATACTCCATTGACAAGGTTTGCCATGAAGTTGCTCAACTGAAAGGTTTCCTGAACCTGATCTTTCAGAGCAATGTTGAAATTGGTAATGAATCCGAAAATGAAAAAGATCATTAACATCAGAGTCATTCCCATCTTTAAACTACTATTAGATTGTTCTTTCATCGGTTGGGTTTTTGATTGTTATGTAAAATTAAATTTCATTATTAATTGTATTAACAAATATAATTAACAAATTGAATTAAACTAATGCTATGATATAGCGTTTTAAAAAAATCAGAGACCTGCTGAAAGGACAGGAGAGGACGGGCAAAAAAAAAGTGGCACTCTGGAGTGCCACCTGAATATGAAATATGAACTTACGTGCTAAAGATTTAGACTTACCCTTTTAAATGTTGTTACTGTGAGTTCTTTGTTTGCCGACTGAAGATACTGTTTTACAGTAACCTTATTGTCTTTAACAAAGTCCTGATTTAAAAGCGTACTCTCTTTGAAAAATTTTGCAAGTTTACCCTGAGCTATTTTTTCAAGCATGTTCTCAGGTTTTCCATCGAGCCTTGCCTGCTCTTTACCTATTTCTATTTCCTGGGCAATAACCTTTTCAGAAACGAAATCTTTATCAACTGCAACAGGGTTCATTGCTGCAATCTGCATAGCAATATCCTTATAAACCTGTACATCTGCGCCGTCTTTTGTAAAACCAACGAGTGTTGCAAGTTTGCTTCCCGGATGAATATATGCCTGAACGTGTGCAGCTTCTATCTTTTCATAGTATGATAGTTCTACTTTTTCACCAATGATACCCAAATATTCAATGATTTTTGAAGAAACAGTACCACCTTCAAGCGGCAGAGATAAAAGATCCTGAAGATTTGACGGGTTTTTAGCGAGTGCGAGATCAAGAATTTTGGTGGCAAATGCAATAAAATCTGCATTTTTGGCGACAAAATCAGTTTCACTGTTAAGGACAATAATAGCTCCCATTTTTCCGTCGGGATTTACTTTTGAGAATACTACACCTTCTGTGGCATCTCTGTCGGCACGTTTATTTGCAACCGCCTGTCCTTTTTTCCTTATTATCTCAATTGCTTTGTCAAAGTCGCCGCCTGATTCTTCAAGAGCTTTCTTGCAGTCCATCATTCCGGCTAAAGTGACTCTTCTTAATTTAGCTACATCAGCAGCATTAATTTCAGCCATCTACTTATATTTTTAGTTAAAAAACGTCGTATTTATTATGCTTCTTCTGTTTCGTCGACTGCTGTGACAATATCATCATCATCATCGGCTACATCATCATCCTCATCGATTTCTTCTTCCTCATCTTCTTCAACAATTGCTTCGATAATTGCAGCAGGAATATCTTTGGTTTCAAGTTCCTTCCTCATTATCTTCTTGTCTTTTGTCTGAGGTTCTTTATCTTTTTCGATCTTCCTTTCACCAAGGCCCTCTTCAATAGCCTGGCATAAAATTCCTATAATGAGAGATATTGACTTGGATGCATCATCATTAGCGGGGATTACGAATTCAATATCAGAAGGATCGGAATTTGTATCAACCATTGCAAATACAGGAATACCAAGCCTTTTTGCTTCTTTTACAGCGATGTGTTCTTTGCAGACATCAACGATGAAAAGAGCAGAAGGGAGTCTGGTAAGATCTATGATACTTCCTAATGTTTTCTCAAGTTTGGCTCTCTGTCTGGTAACCTGAAGTCTCTCTCGTTTCGAAAGGTTCATGAATGTTCCGTCAGTGGCCATTTTGTCAATTGACGACATCTTTTTTACAGCTTTACGTATGGTCGGGAAATTGGTAAGCATACCTCCGGGCCAGCGTTCTGTAACATACGGCATATTAACTGCCTTAACTTTTTCGGCAACAATTTCTTTTGCCTGTTTTTTTGTTGCAACAAACAGTACTTTTTTTCCTGATTTTGCAATATGTTTCATTGCTGAAGCAGCCTCGTCGATTTTTACGACAGTCTTTTCAAGGTCAATGATGTGAATTCCGTTACGCTCCATGAAGATGTAAGGAGCCATTGCAGGATTCCATTTTCTCTTTAGGTGACCAAAATGTACACCTGCGTCAAGTAGTTCTTTAAAATTTGTTCTTGGCATTTCTGATTAATTTAAGTTTACATTCCTTCAATCAATTGCAAAGTAGCTCCCGTGAGGGAAGTCTCCACAATTTAGATACTAAACTTGCATCTATATCGACTGACTTATTAAAATTCTAACGCTTACTGAACTGGAATCTCTTACGTGCTTTTGGCTGGCCTGGTTTCTTTCTTTCAACCTCACGCGGATCGCGGGTTACGAAACCTTCAGCTTTAAGAGCAGGCTTGCATTCAGCATCAATCATTATCAGAGCCCTGGTGATTCCAAGACGAATTGCTTCAGCCTGACCTTTCACACCACCACCATCGAGGTTGCAGTTAATATCATATTTGTCAGTTACATTCAGCTTAACAAGAGGCTGTGTAACAACATACTGAAGTGTTTCTGCTCCAAAATATTCTTTGTAATCTCTTCCGTTGACAGTGATTTTGCCTTTACCGTCGCTTAAATAGACTCTGGCTACAGCTGCTTTCCTTCTTCCAAGAGCATTGATTGTTTCCATATAGGTTGCTTAATATTTTTTAAAGTTCAAATTTCTTTGGTTTCTGAGCTTCGTGGTTGTGCTCTGGCCCTGCATATACATGAAGATTCCTGTAAAGTTCAGCACCAAGCCTGTTTTTTGGCAACATGCCTTTTACAGCCTTCTCAACCAAGCCGATAGGTTTTTTCTTAAGCAAAGCCTCAGCAGTAGTAAACCTCTGTCCGCCAGGGTAACCTGTATGCCTGATGTATACCTTATCTGCCATCTTTGTACCCGACAAAGTAATTTTATCAGCATTAATAACGATAACATTGTCACCGCAATCCACATGTGGAGTGAAGTTAGTTTTGTGTTTTCCTCTTAACATGGAGGCCACAACCGATGCAAGTCTTCCAAGAATCTTGCCTTCAGCATCAATAATTACCCACTCTTTATCAACGGTAGCCTTATTTGCTGATACTGTTTTATAGCTTAAGGTGTTCACTTGTACTTATTTTTTTAATTGATACACTTCTAATTAATGCAATTACCCCATAATTTGGGGACTGCAAAAATACAATATATTTCCTAAAAAAAAAGAATATTGAATATAATTTCTTAATCTTAAGGAAAAGTAGCTTAATTTTATGGTTTGAAATAGTTTGGATAGCCCATTGATTTTCAAGCACAGGCTCAAATGTACAGTATCTTTTTTTTATGGGAATTTAAAACATAGGAATGGAAAATGAAAAGTTGCAGCTCCACAGGGCTGTTGAAATTGCAGGGGAAGGAATTGAAGCGGGGGGAGGCCCATTTGGTGCCGTAATTACACTTAACGGTAAAATAATTGCAGAGGCAGGCAACCGGGTTGTCATGAATAATGACCCAACCGCCCATGCTGAAGTACTCGCTATAAGAGCTGCTGCTGCATATCTTAAAACTCATGATCTTAATAAGTGTATTCTTTACACTTCCTGCGAACCATGCCCGATGTGCCTTGGGGCAATCTACTGGGCAGGAATAAGAAAAGTTGTTTACGGCTGCGACAGGATTGATGCTGAAGAAGCAGGTTTCAGTGATAAACTCATATATGACGAGCTTATGCTTGAACCTGCAAAAAGAAAAATTACATTTTTAAACATCAATGACTCCGGTGCTAAGGAGATCTTCGAAAAGTGGGGTGCAATGGAAAACAAAATTCCTTATTGATATAGTTTCAATGCTTTAAAATAGCAAGCCGGATAAGTTTGTCAAAATTAAGGTGGAGCGCAATTGCATTATCGAGCCTCTTTATATCAACATCATAATAGGTTTCAAGGCCCAGAAACAATTCAAGATAACTTTCCGGAAGAATAGTCAGGTATACGAAGTTGGTAATTATTTTGCGGTCAGGAATAACAATACCTGTCTGATAATCCGAAACACATCCGTAAATATAGTTTCCGTTGGGAGCGAAGTAATTATGAGCTCTCCAGTATGCCATACCTATATATAATGACTTATAGGTGTAGTGAAATCTTGTCCACGATGCATATCCAAATGAAATCCCGGATTGCGATTCTCCGTTAAATTCATTGTTTAGAAACCGGAGATATTCTATTCCTGCCTGCCCGTATTTTTTGCCTGCAAGGTCAATATTTGCTCTCAGCCCGGCAGCAAAATTGAAAAAGGTCTCTACCGGCTCAGGGTAATTGCTTATCTGTCCGCCGAAATGTTTGAACTGAACCTGCACCGGGATCTCAAACTCCATTATATCACCGACCTTTGAGGAAGTATATCTGAATGATTCCCCGAATGTGAATACTTCCCTGTCGGAATCTCCCTTGAAAATATAGTTTTCCCAGTTTAGCCATGTATCAGTAAAAATGTGTTCACTGGTTCTTATAAGCTGAAAACCCTCTTCCAGATTAGAATTGTAGATATGTTCACTGTCAAAATGGGGATCAAAAAGCCTGTGCTTGTCACTGCCACTCAGTGAACCGATTGTAAGAGTTGTTTTTTCTGAGAGTTTCAGTGATGTGGATAAGACAGGTCTGACCTGCGAAAACTTACCGATGCCTGAGTATTTAAGAAGATGTACTCCGGCTGATACGGTTATCTTATCAGTAGGAGAATAGACAAGTTCAGGCTGAAGAAACGCCCCGATCAGTGTATAACCTTCAGTTACCGGATTAAAATATTCATTATTCTTTACAAAACTTATTGTTTTTATACGCAGTGAGAGACTATCTGAAGTATCTCCAGTTTTTTCATCTGACTGTCCGTGCAATGATGAAAGGGAAGTGATAAGGAGAATAATAGTAAGTGCCCGATATCTCATTTTATTACAGGATTTAGTCAAAAGTACGCTTTTATTGTCAAGTTAAAATCATGTTAAATAGAATTGTAAATGAGCGCATATAATTTTTTTTTGCGTTCTTTGTTTTCTTAAAATTAATCAAAAACAATCCTTTATGGAATCAATCCCGGGCAATTACCGCCGCCTTAATAATATTGCAGGGTGGTTTCTTTTTGTGATCTCAGCTATTGTTTACCTTCTTACTCTTGAACCAACAGTAAGCTTCTGGGATTGCGGGGAATTTATTCTTTCAGCGTTTAAACTTCAGGTTGGTCATCCTCCGGGAGCTCCGCTATTCCTAATGGTAGGAAGGGTTGCTACTCTTTTTGCCTTCGGCGATACCTCAAAGGCTGCATTGATGATAAATGCACTTTCTGCCCTGTGCAGTGCTTTTGCAATAATGTTCCTTTTCTGGACTATCACTCATCTTGTGCGCCGGGTTTTCATGAATGATAAACAGCTAGAACAAAAACATATACCTGCAATAATAGGAAGCGGAATACTTGGTGCACTTGCCTATACTTTCTCCGACACATTCTGGTTTTCTGCCGTTGAAGGCGAACTTTATGCGGTTTCATCACTCGTTACTGCCCTGGTTTTCTGGGGTATGCTGAAGTGGGAGGAAGAAGAGGAAAAACCTTATGCAGGACGATGGATAATTCTCATAGCCTATATCATGGGCCTTGGACTTGGTATTCACCGGCTGAATCTGCTTATAATACCTGTTCTTGTTTTTGTTTTCTATTTTAAAAAATATGAGTTGACAACCAAAGGAGTGCTGGTTACACTTGTATTTTCCATGCTCTTGCTTGGAACTATGGTCTTTGTACTTATTCCGGGAATCCCGCATGTTGCAGGATGGGTTGAACTTCTTTTTGTAAATATTTTCGGATTGCCTTACAACAGCGGACTCCTTTTTTATATGGCTCTTTTGTTTGGGCTGCTGGGATTCGGAATTCACTTTTCACTGAAGTATAAAAAGATTATTCTGAATTATGTTGTTACGTCTCTGACGGTTGTTATGATAGGTTATTCTTCATATGCCATGATCATGATCAGGTCTACTGCCCGTCCGCCGATGAACCAGAATGATCCGTCTGATATATTCTCTCTGTCATACTATATTAATATGAAGCAGTATGGCAGTTCGCCTAAGTTTTACGGGAACTATTACAGTGCTCCTGTAACCGATGTAAAAAAGGCTATCGCAGGATACAACAAGACGGACGGGAAATACAAGCCTTATTATCAAGCTGAATATACTTACAGCAAGCAGTTCGAGACTGTTTTTCCAAGAATGTACAGTTCTGATCCTGATCATGAAAGTGCTTACAAATATTGGGGAAAAGTTGTGGGAAGAAGATATACCGTCGGTTCAGGATCAAATAAAGAGACAATGGTTTGTCCTACATTCGGGGAAAACCTCCGTTATTTTTTCAGATATCAGGTAGGTTTTATGTACCTTAGGTATTTTATGTGGAATTTCGCCGGACGTCAAAATGATATTCAGGGGAACGGGAATGCTATTCATGGGAACTGGATCAGCGGAATAGGGTTTATCGACAATGCCCGTCTTGGTTCATCTGATAACCTGCCCCGCGAGCTAAAAGATAATCCAGGCCGTAATAAATATTATTTCCTCCCGCTTCTTATCGGCCTGGCCGGCCTCTACTGGCAATACAAAAAGGATAACAAAGGATTCTGGCTTGTGATGGCATTTTTTATTATGACCGGACTAGCTATCATTTTCTACCTGAATCAGTATCCAAATCAGCCAAGAGAACGTGATTATGCATATGCCGGTTCATTTTATGCTTTTGCTATATGGATAGGCATTGGGTTCATGTTTTTTTATGAGAAGCTTCAAAAGTTCATGGGAGAAAAAGGAGCTGCTGCCACTACTCTTGTTTTGCTTACTGCCGCCGCTCCTGTTCTTATGGCTGCTCAGAACTGGGATGATCACGATCGCTCTGACCGTTATACAGCAAGAGATATAGGCGCCAATTACCTGAAATCGTGTGCTCCTAACAGCGTGCTTTTCACATACGGAGACAATGACTCCTTCCCTGTATGGTACGTTCAGGATGTTGAACAGGTAAGGACTGACGTAAGAGTTGCTAACCTGAGTTATATACAGGCCGGATGGTATATTGAAATGATGAGGCAGAAGGCTTTTGATTCTGATCCTCTCCCTTTGAGCCTTAAGTATGAAAAATATGTTGAAGGAGTAAGAAACCAGCTGCCTGTAAATAACAAAATTGACAAACCGGTTGATCTTAAGTCGGTTGTGGAGTTTGCAGGATACGATGACAAAAAGTATATGGTTGATTTGAGCGGTAGAGGAGACTTCCTGAATTATCTGCCGGCAAATAAATTTATAATTGATGTAGATACTGCCAAAGTGCTGAAAAATGGCACCGTAAAAGAGTATTTCAGAGACAGAATGATATCTCCGATGATATGGGAATATACCGACAAGGAT
Organism: Bacteroidales bacterium; assembly: GCA_038207725.1. GTDB lineage: Bacteria > Bacteroidota > Bacteroidia > Bacteroidales > VadinHA17 > LD21. Next base: position 11,267 of record JBBQZN010000050.1, read on the forward strand.
GCATTCAAGGGAGACCTTGCTATTATGGATCTTCTGTCGACGAATAAATGGGAGAGACCTATTTATTATTCTACAACAGTTCCTTCGAGTCAGTACAAAGGACTTGAGAAATATTTTGTTCAGGAAGGACTCGCATACCGGGTTTCGCCCATTAAGACAAGAGTGTCAGAGCAGGGTGAATTTGGAATGATTGATCCTATTGTTATGTATGATAACCTCATGAATAAGTTCACCTGGGGCAATGCAGAAGATCCGGATGTCTATCTTGATGAAAATAACCGACGGATGTTCAGTAATTTCAGAAGGCTATTCGCAAATCTGGGAAAAGAGTTATTGCTCACAGGAGATACAACAAGGGCAATTGAGGTTGCACACAAAGGACTTAATATAGTGCCACCGGAAAAAATGCCCCACGACTTTTTTACAATCGGCCTTGGCGAAATTCTGATCAGGGCAGGTGAAACGGAGGAAGGGGAGATACTTCTTAAGGATATTATTTCTTATTCAAAAGGATATCTCGATTATACACTTACTCTCACAGCAGAAGAAAGATTTGGTCTCGAATATTCAACAGGCATAAATATGCAGGCCTTACTTGATATTTATAATATGTCGGTGATGCTTAAACTGTCCTCTCTTACAGAAGTAATTGAACCTGAAATAAATAATTATTACAGCAAGCTTTATTCAGCTAAATAGTTAATATGAGGCTTTTCAGACCGGGCTTTTTTGCAGGCTGGCTTTATCCTGAGGCTATCTTCAGGTTAAAGACAGATGAAAAGGTTCTATGTCTGACCTTTGATGACGGACCTCATCCGGATACTACGTCCCGGCTTCTGAAAATCCTGGATAAATTCTCAGTAAAAGCCATCTTTTTCTGCAGTGGCAAGGCCGCTGAGAATTATCCGGAGCTAGTTAAACTTATAATTCAAGGAGGGCATGTTGTTGGCAATCATGGATATAATCATCTTATTGGTTGGAAAACCGGTCTCAAAGAATATGAGGAAGAGTTTAAGCTTGCAGAGAAGCACACCTCATCAGTTCTGATGCGTCCGCCATTCGGGAAAATAAGATTAAGTCAGTACAACTTACTCAAAAGACAATATAAGATAGTTTTCTGGGATCTTATTCCTTACGATTTTGATGCAAGCTTCGGTGCTGAGAATACCCTGAAAATCCTGAAAAAGAAAATCCGTCCGGGATCAATTATTGTTCTGCATGATAAGCCTGCGGCCTGTTGTCTTGAAATAATTGATGAGTTTATTGAATATGCTGTTAGCTCAGGATACAATTTCAGCACTAATTTCTTAGCGCCCTGTTAATTATTTTTAAGGAGAGCTACTCTAGGCCAGATAGGCAGAAGCTTTTGAGAAGACCTTTTCAAACCAAAGATCAACTTTACCTGACATCTGATTATCAAAAATCGGGAATGGGTTTTCGTGAGTGTAGGGGTAGGGAAAATCCCAGATTTCAACACTCTTCTTATTCAAAATCCCGGAGAGTGTAGATACCACTCCCCTTGAAGGGATAACTCTGTCCTGAAGCATTGAGACAGTATAAACCTGGTTTCTCAGACTCTTTAGAATGTTTTCCCTGAAGGATTTCAGCCTTTCAATATCAATCATTGACCTGAATGCCATTCCGATCTGACTTGACCTGAAAAATTCAACAATCTGACTTTTGCCTGTTAAAGAATGTTCAAAATCATTGAGATAGTAAGAGTAGACCTTCCTGAAAGCAAGACTGTCCATAATCAGTTTTGAGGTACCCTGCATATTACTGAAGACAGAACCTCCGCAGAAAATAAATAGTTTTGATTCCGTAAAAAGCTTGCCTGGGTTCCCCATCATTATTATTTCGCCCAGGAATGCTCCGATTGAATATGCAAAAATGTTTATTTTTGAAGTTTGGGGTATAACAGAGTGCTTCCCGTCTCTTACTGCCGAAAGCAGTTTCACAATATCAGTTGATGTTTGGTACCCTGAATTGAAGAATCTCAGCGGATCTTCAGTAAGCCGGTTGCTGAGTGCAACATTTGCAAAACTCGACATCTCTAATTCTTCTGAATTGGAATTCCTCTCTTTCATAATTGGGATCATAGCTCTCGGATCTTTCCATGATGCCGGTGATCTGTTTATATGAAAAGATATTGGGAAGAGAATAACATAGCTTCCTGTATTTTCAGCCAGGTAGAAAGCCCAAACAAGGTACTTAATCCAGCTTCTTTCATTTAGTCCGTGGAGAAGGAGAATCACTTTATTGCTTTTTCTGTCACGCGGAGCAAATACAGGATATGAGAAACTCCTGTTTTCGGTGAACATAATATCACTGGTTTGTGAAAATACAATCTCAGGTTCATCTGAAGAAAAGTCAATATTATGTATTCTGATTTCAGAATCAGGAATTTCTATCATTTTCTCTTCACTGTTGAAGAGCGATTTAAGGTTATTAAATGTTTTTGTGTACTCCATGAAGGTTATGTTCCGATTTTTTTATTACAAATTAAGGTGAGAGAAATCCGCATTGCAAATTTATGTGTCAGGTGCCGGCAGGTAGTGATTAAAAACTGAAATGAGGGATGTAAAACCAGTATATGGGACAGAATTCTGGTGTTAATTTGGCATCACGAAGACTCTGAATGGAATTGAAGTAAGAAATTAACTAAATTTACAGCAGGTAAAAAGTAATTATGATAATTGATTTCCAAAAACCAATTCCTCCCTACCTGAATGAAAAGCAAAACATTCTCCGGCTGGTACTTTTTACTTCTTTCTTTGCATTAGTCTTTATAAATATATATGCTCCGTTCGGGTCTGATAAGTGGTTTGATTTAACCAGACTTGAGTTCTTTACGTTTTCGAGCCTTGTAATTCTCAACGGAGTCCTTGTTGTTGTTATCAGCCGGATAATTATGTACAGGTTCAGCAGGAGACATTCTATCAGTCTTGGTAAATACCTGATATGGATATTTGGAGAAATCCTTCTAATGGCACTTTTTTACGCCCTTTTTGAGAAATTTCTTCTCAATGATACCCGGGAATTCACAGATCTCGTGAAGATCTCTTCATGGAATACTGCGCTTGTACTGTTGTTCCCATACTCAATTTTATGGCTTTATTTTTCCTGGCAGGATAAAAAAGAACAGATAGAGCGGCTTGCTGAAACACAAACATTGCATGGAAGTGCCAGAGAAATGATTCCTTTCTATGATGATAAGGGGGTTCTTAAATTTTCTATAAAAAAGGAGAATCTTTTTTATCTCGAATCGGCTGAAAACTATGTTAGTATATGCTATCTTAACAAGGGAAAAATTTCCAAATATTTGCTGCGTGACACTCTGAAAAAAATGGAGGATAATTTTTCAGGAACTGAAATTATAAGGTGTCATCGTTCCTATATTGTTAATTTTGAGAAAGTTAAAGTAATTAGCAGAGATAAGGACGGATTAAAACTGGAGTTTGATAATCAGGCCGTTACTGATATCCCGGTTTCCAGGACATACGTTAATTCTGTTATGCAGACATTTTCGAAATATTGTCAGACAAACGAGCCCGGATGAGGCTTGAAGTATTATTTTTGAATGGTTAAATAAATTCCTGTAAATGAATATTTTAATATTGGGATCAGGCGGCAGGGAGCATGCTCTGGCCTGGAAACTTTCTAAAAGTCAAAAAGTAAGCCGGATCTTTACCGGGCCGGGTAATGCAGGGACGCAGGATTGCGGTACCAATCTGGATATCGATCCATTAAATTTTCCGGAAGTAAAGAATGCAGTAAGAGAAAATAAAATTGATATTGTTATTGTAGGTCCTGAAGCACCATTGGTTGAGGGTATTCATGATTATTTTCTTGAGGATGCTTATTTAAAGAATATCCCGGTTATAGGGCCATGTAAAATGGCGGCACAGCTTGAAGGAAGTAAGGATTTTGCAAAGGATTTCCTTACCCGCTATAATATCCCAACTGCATCATACAGAAGTTTTAATATAGCTAATATAAACGAGGTAAGGGGGTATCTTGAGACAATGAAGTCTCCTTATGTTATTAAAGCCGACGGGCTGGCTGCAGGCAAAGGGGTACTTATAATAGATGATATTGAAGAGGCAGTAAAAGAGGTAGGGGCAATCCTTGGCGGTAAGTTTGGAGACGCAGGGAATAAGGTTGTAATAGAGCAGTTTCTGAGTGGCATTGAACTTTCTGTATTTGTCATAACTGATGGCAATTCTTATAAGCTGCTTCCGGAGGCTAAGGATTATAAACGTATCGGAACTGGTGATACCGGGCTGAATACCGGAGGAATGGGTGCTGTTTCTCCTGTGCCTTTTGCAGACAAGGTTTTTATCGACAAAGTAATAAGCAGAGTTATTAATCCAACAATGAAAGGCCTTGCAGAAGATGGGATTATATATAAGGGTTTTATATTCTTCGGACTTATAAATGTTGAGGGTAATCCTTTTGTAATTGAATATAATGCACGACTCGGAGATCCTGAATCTGAGGTTTTAATACCGAGGATAAAATCAGATCTTTTTGATCTCATTGAGGGAGTAGCAAAAGGAGACCTTGAAGGAAGAACAATTGAGACTGACGAAAATTTTGTGACAACTGTGATGCTTGTTTCAGGAGGTTATCCGGGAGATTATCAGAAAGGGAAGCTGGTAAACGGACTTGATCAGGTTAAGGAAAGTGTGGTTTTTCATGCAGGAACCAAAAAGATTGGCGAACATGTAGTTACAGCAGGAGGAAGAGTAATGGCGGTGAGCTCATTTGGAAAAACGAAGGAAGAAGCACTGGCCAAATCTTACAGGAGTGCAGGTCTTATTAATTTCGATGGAATATACTACAGAAACGATATCGGATTTGATTTATAGCTGATGCTTTTACGTATTTTTAAAGGAACAGGACCGGGAGTAATCCTCTTAATAGTTATTACATTGCTATTGTTATGGGCAGGCGCTATTTTACATCCACAATCTCCACCCACCTTCAACTACGAGGAAGATCCAATGCCCCTTTATGGTTTGCTTAAACTGGCAATAGGGCATAGTTCTTTATTAGGTGTCCTCTTTTCCTTTGCACTGGTAGTTCTTTTGGCTCTTCTTCTGGTACATCTCAATACAGTAATTTTCTTTATCAATGAGAGGACATTCCTTCCGGCATTGTTTTTTATTCTTTTTTCAGCGTTTATCCCTCAGAATCAGCTTCTGAATCCGGTACTGCCTGCAGCTGTCTTTCTGATGCTTGCCCTTAACAGAATAATGGATGGATACAGGAAGCCGGGAGTTGCATATAATTTCTTTGATGCTGCCCTTTTGATTAGTACAGGCAGCCTGTTTTATGCTAACCTTATATGGTTTGGAGTTCTTGTACTGATAGGCATTGCAATTCTAAGGACAGGCAGCCTTATTGAAATATTTATTTCAGTTCTGGGACTACTGACACCATATATAATCACATTTGGATTCTATTATGTTACAGGAAATGACTTGCAGGAATTGATTACTCTGACAGAAAAAAATCTTTTTAGCTTTTCAGCTGATTATGAATTCTCAAGGTTATCGGTCGTGACCCTTATTTCTGCAGGCATTGAGGTTATTATCTCTGCGATTTACCTGTTCCTGGTAATCAGCAATAAAAAAATAAAGTCGAGAAAGACATTTTCAATTCTGTTCTGGACTTTTTTATTATCTGTAGTACTCTATCTTGCAGTTCCTTCAGTATCAATGGAGATATTCTGGGTCGTAACAATTCCTTCCAGTTATTTTCTGGCTCACTATTTTGTATTTGCAAAGGGTAAGCTGTTTCCTGAAGTGCTATTTTCTCTGCTGATTCTTCTGGTATTGATAATTCAGGTCTGGTATCTCTATACGTAGGCTTATTTTATCACCGATACGACTCCTACTCCTGATCCTTGCTGACCGCCTGAAAAATCAAAATTGAGTTGATATATACCGCTTTTCTGGCAGATGAAGTCTACATAAGGATAAGTCTTTCCGGTTTTCGAGTCGAATGAAGAGAGAATCTGTTTTTGCCCATCATCTTTGATACTCATAATCAACTGTCCTTTTGAGTCCTGGGAATTACACATTGTAAAGCGATACTTGGTATTTTTCCAGAGCGACATATTGGCTTTGAATCTGAGCTCCACCTGTGCGGCAGATTTTCCCAATTGTATCCTGAAGTCTTTCATGTATTTTGCATTGTTTCCTGCGTTCATCACGCAATTACTTACAAGAGGGTCTGTTGACTGCCCGAAGGAGACAAGCCCGATGAAAAGTAAAAATAAAAATGTACATAAATGTTTTTTCATACTAATTATTTAAAATTAGCCTGTTCCTGATATTCTTTGTAGTCTCAATAATTACATCAAGCTGTTCCCTTGTCATTTCAACTACGCTGGTTTCAGTCTGAGTAATAACAAGACCTCCGTCTTTTTCAACACTTATAGGGTCTCCCTGAGTGTAAGTAATTTTAACATCACTGTAGTTCTCTTTAAGAGTCTGCAGATTGGAGCACAATTGGCTGTATTCCGGTCCAAGATTGCAATAAGGGACGAGAAGTAAAAGCAAGTCGTTCAGGATTATCTTTTGTTCCCCGATTCTGTCCATCAGCATATGGTCAGGATATTGTGTTACAACCTGCGTTGCAAGATACTGGGCCTCAATCCATACTCCGATGATGATGAGGGCGGAAAGTTGTCCTCTGTCATTCTCCCGAAGGTAATTATCGATCTGCGTGTAAGAATCTATTGAAAGGAAAAGCAATGAATCAAGATTAGAATAATTCTGGGATAGTCTTTTTATTGTTTCAAAATCAAAGAACTGACCAACCTTAATGTCTTCTGACAGTTTTCTGATTGATGATAGAATGTCAAGAGAAGAACCCGTTTTCTCATACATATTGAGGTATCCGAGATCGGCCCCAAGAATACCCATTTTCAGGGCCTTATCAAAGTTTGTGCTCTGTTTATTTGCATCGATTGAGGAAGCGAGATAATTTGGAGAGAAAGGAACTTCGAGCGTTTGAAGAAGGTTAGCGATCTCAACCGGTGATGAAATATTTTTAGAAATATCAGCTATGGCTTCAGGACTAAGTTTCTCTGCTTCTGATACAGGTACCGAGTCAGCTTCAGGAAATACAAACTGATCTGCTTTGCTGGATGAATTCCTGCATGAAAAGCCGGTAATTAGCAAAAGCAGTAATATAAATATTCTTCCTTTCATACAGGATGATATAATATGTTAGAGCAAAAATACAAAAAAAACTGGTTACCAACGAATTAAAATTAATTATCGGAATTTTAAATTCTCAAAAAATCTCACTACTCTTCCAAGAAGGTTGATATAAAGGGTTAGGTAAAGGATTACCGTACTAAGCAAAACTATTGTAATATTAAAGGTAAAAGTATCTGTTTTAATGCCAAAGATGTATTTTGAAGGGGCGTAAAAATGTGTTCTGAAATTCAGAAATCCATTTTTATAAGGATCAAGATATATAGGTTCGGTATTCTGCACCAGGGAATTCCCATACTCCAGGATTTTTTTTCGCTCGTAAGGTTTTGTAACTATCTCCTCCAGCTTATAGTTATAGTAATCATTTTCAAGTTTTTTCAAAAGTTTGTCATTTGAAGATATTGTCATAAACATATCTTTTTTGTCGCTCGCATTATTAGAAATCCTGCTGAAGGTTTTATATACCCTGTCGAAGTATTTTGTAAGAGAGTCTGCAACCTCCTGGTTGAATTTATCAGGTAAAAGACTTTGCTGGTATACGAATTCACCAACATTGTAAACTTTAGCCAATTTGGCCAGCTCATTTCTTAAAAGATCGAGTTTCGTATATACTTGTGGCGATTTCTTTAGTAGCGGATTTGAATTGACCCCGATATTTTTAGGATTTTTGCGATATTCAAAAAGTGTGGTGTCGAGAGCCTCTCTGAGTACTTTTATCCTGTGTACTTTATTATATTCTGCTTCACTTATCTTTTTCTGAAGACTGAAAAATGTTTCTCCTTCTTTATTATATATCTGCCTGCTGTATCTGTTGTCCTTAAACTGGCTCACAATCAATGCTTCATACGTCCATCTTGTTGGCATTATTTCAGCTATTAGTGGCACTTTATCAACATTCCCGATTTTTCTGTTCAACTTGTCAAATGAAAACATGGCTCCGCTTAACACCATCATTGGAATAATCAACAGAGGTATGACAATATAAATTGTTATAGCTGAATTAAATGAGGCTGAGATATTAAGTCCCAGCATATTTGCACAGAAAGCAGTACTGAAAAGTGCCAGCCAGTAATGGAAATACATCCCTTTTATGCCGAGTATAGGATTCGCTATCATAATGAACAGTCCTGCCTGTAAAGCAGAAATTATAATCAGGATCGCAATTTTAGAAAAAAGATAGCTGGTACGGCTCAGGTTCAGAAATTGTTCTCTTTTAAGAATTTTTCTGTCACGGAAGATCTCTTCCGCACTTATTGTTAACCCAAGAAAAAGAGCAACGATAAGACTCATGAAAATATAAATGGGAATATTTTCATTCTCGGCAAAAATATAAATATCAGAATCAGGGTCAGGAATATATCTGATTATAAAGGATAGTACAAAACCCAGTATTGGTGCTTCGAGAAGAGTAAGAATAACATATTGCCTGTTTGCTATCTTGCTTTTCAGGTCTCGTGAAAAATATATCTGGAACTGCCTTAATAAGCCGGGTCTCTGAAGGTTTTTATGAGGAGGTTCCTTTACATCCGGAATCTGAGCTGAGGGGTGATTGGATATGTAAGAAGCGGCCCATTCCGAAGGTTTCACTTTACGTTTTTCGGTATATTTCCCGAACTCATCGACAACCTGTGTTTCAATTATATTGAAAATTGTTTCCGGATTAACATTTCCGCATGAGGGGCATTCTCCCTGCTTCGAATTAATCTGTGCATCAAGCGTTTTAAAGTAGATAACAGAATCAACAGGATTGCCGAAATAGGCCATGTGTCCGCCCTGATCCATAATTATTACCTTATCGAACATTTTAAATATTTCCGATGAGGGCTGGTGAATTACTATAAAGACGAGTTTCCCTTTAAGTGTAAGGTCCCTGAGAAGGTCCATCAGGTTTTCTGAATCGCGGGAAGAAAGCCCGGATGTAGGTTCATCAAGAAACAGTACCTGTGGTTCGCGGATAAGTTCGAGTGCTATATTCAGTCTTTTACGCTGTCCCCCGCTGATTACCTTATTGAAAGGGGATCCAACCTTCAGGCCTCTTTTTTCAACAAGTCCGAGGTTTGATAGTGTTTTATCGACCAGGGCTCGGATTTCGGCATCCGTCTTATTATTGAAACACTGACAGGCGGCATAGTATAAATTTTCAAATACTGTCAGATCTTCAATAAGCAGGTCGTCCTGTGGAACATAGCCAAATACCCCCTCAAGAACATTTTTGTCCTTAATGATATCAAACCCGTTTATCCTCACACATCCTGATGTTGGCTCCTGAATGCCGCTCATAAGATTTAGCAGAGTAGTTTTTCCTGAACCGCTGGCCCCAAGTATACCTGCCAGTTTTCCTTCTTCAATTGAAAAACTGAGATTATCCACTGCTGCATGTCCCTCACTGAATTTATATGTGAGGTTTTCTACATTAAAGGATATTTTGTGTATGATTATATCGGACAGGAATTTGGAACTGATGTCACTGTAATAGATTGAGTATCCCTGTTGTGATTTGATTGAACCTCCTTTTGCAAATGTGTAGACGTTGCCCGACCTGATGGGTAATCCGTTCAGGTAGAGTTGATCGTTTGAAATATATTTAATGAAATACAGGTCGACACTTGCAACGCGAAGGATTAAGATTGTAGTATCGGGATAGCCGACAATCATTTTATTGCATAAATCACATTCTTTATTTTCCGGACTAAGCACAAGAATTGCAGGGTTTTTAAGTTTCTCCGGATTATCATTCATCACAAATTGCTCAGTTGCCGTAAATTCATCAGGTACAATCCTGAAAACTTCAGCAACTGTGTTTATGATATTCATTCGCTGCGGAGTAAACTGTTTGTCAGCATTTACAAGTTCATAGAGTCTCACAAGCACAACAACCTTTTGCTCCTGATTAAGAGTTCTGTTAATTTTCTTACAAATTCCGAGAATCTTAACAGAGTCTTTTACTGAAGGAGCTGTTGGTTCTTTCTTGAATGATTTCTCGGGAGCCGGTCCAGCATACTCATCAAAAAAAGCAAGGTACTCATCAACACTCTCCCTTGTAAGCTGCTTGTTAAGGAAAGAAGATACGTACTCACGTTCGTTCATGAGTATGCCTCCATCCTGCTTCACAATCAAAGCAAAAAGTTCCATTAATGCCTTTAAAATCTCCTCACTCATATATTTAAAGTAACAGGCTGCATTCTGAAATCCGAAGGTAGGAAAAAACTATCTCTTTTTGATTAAGGGTTTAACAAATTTTCGTTCAATCCATCCAGGCACAATCATTGCACCGATAACAAGATAAGGGTAATAACTGATTATTCTCCAGATGATAGCAATGGCAAGGGCAATACTTCCGGCAATTGCCGGATCTGCCGGAATCTGATCTGAGATATACCGCCCGAGGATCAGTTCAGCAAATCCGCTGCCTCCCGGGGAAGGACTAATTATCATCATTATCCATGTAACAAGCTGCCGCGCAAAAATAAGAAAGTGATCGTTTAATGTAAAAAATGCCACAATAATCGCATTTACAACCCAATATCTGGCTGTCCATGACAGAAAGGTGGCTGTCATAGCTTTAATCCAGAAAGAAAATGGTTTATTCTTAAGCTCATGTGAACTGTCAACAATATCATTTCCGGCATTTATCGCTGATCCTTTCCATCTTCTTAAAAGCGGAAGGGAGAAGACTTTAATAATTATTTTACTGATTCCTGCCGGATTGACAAAAAGTCCATATCCAACCAGCAGCACCCATAAAAGAATTATGGAATAACCGATACCGGTAAACAGTGCAAGTTCATTGAGAAATGAGATTCCTGTCCCCTGAAGTGCTGTAGTAAACAGAGCACTTTTACCAACTATGAGAAGTATCAGTGGAAGCATAATTACAAAATAAAGCTCGTCAAGAAAGGAAGTTGCAAGCACAACGGAGGTACTTCTTCCGACACTTATTCCCTCTTTATGAAGGAAAACTACTGCAACAGCCGTACCACCTACTGTTGATGGAGTTATTGCAGATGTAAATTCCCATAGCATAATTACCCTGAAAGCCTGTTTCCATGTGAGATCCTTATCAGATAATATGCGGATTCGGATTATATAACCAAGGTCCCTGCATATCATACATAGCCATGCTACAAGCAACCAGAATATGGCTCTCCATGAAAAAACCAGCTTGCTGAGTACGTCTTTATCAATATCTTTTACGATGAACCAGCCAACCACAGCAAGCCCTATAATAACCGGAAGAATAATTTTCCCCGGTTTAAGCTTGTTTACCAGATTATAATGCTGGTGTTCCTGGTTCATAGTTTTGCAGACATAATTATTAGGTTGATAAAAAAAGTTTTATTGTGACCACTTGCAGGGTGTGCGGTCCCAGCGATGCTTCTCAAGTTTTTTCATAAGCTCAGGGCTCAGCAACCCGTCATCGCTGGTTTTCATGTTCGATATTGCATGATCGGGTTTTCTCATTCCCGGAATTATTGTACTTACAGTTTGTTCACCGAGAATAAACCGGAGTGCCATTTCTGACATTGTTGCACCTGCAGGAACGAGAGGTTTAAGTTTATCAGCATGCTCAACACTCGGAATCAGGTTTTCCGGGACAAAATATGTGTTTCTCCAGTCTCCCTCCGGCCATTTGCTATCTTTAGTAAGTGTTCCGGTTAAGGAACCCTCATCAAAAGGAACCCTGGCAATCACTCCTGCATTCATTTCTCTGCAGGCCGGAAAAAGTTCGTCTTTAGGATTCTGATCGAAAATATTGTAAATTACCTGAACGGTGTCTATTAATCCGCTTTTCACAGCCTTTACCCCATTCCATGGTTCCCATCGGTTCATGCTTATTCCGATTGCATGAATCAGCCCCTGTTGTTTAAGGTCGATGAGCTTCTGAATTCCTCTTTCGTCTTCAAGCCATTTATCTTCCCATGTATGAAACTGCATCAGGTCATATGAATCAAGCCCGGCATTTTTGAGACTTTTTTCCACATATTCCTGAATATGATCAGGAGGGAAACAATCATTTAGAGTGTATTCACGTTTGCTGGGCCATTTGAAATTTTTTGGAGGGATCTTTGTAGCTGTGTAGAGTTTTTTTGATTTGTTTGCCCTGACAAGTTCGCCAAGAATGCTTTCGCTTTTCCCTTTTCCATAACCCCAGGCAGTGTCGAAAAAATTGCACCCAAGGTCCACTGAAAGCTGAAGCGACCGGAAGGATTGTTCATCATCCGATCCGGTCCATCCGCCCATGCCCCACATACCGTAACCTATCTCACTGATTTCCCAGTTAGTCCTGCCAAGTTTTCTGTATCTCATACTTTTATGGTTAAAGGTAATGGACCAAGGTAGTAAATTAAAGTTGTTGTAACAAAAAAGCCAACTACGATAAAGCAAGGAGGGCGATTCTTCAGAAAATAAAAAAGCCCTCCTTTTCCGCCGGTTGGCGGATTCGGAGGGCGAGGGTGGAGAATAGGAGAATCGAACTCCTGACCTTTTGACTGCCAGTCAAACGCTCTAGCCAACTGAGCTAATCCCCCGGTGATCGATGGCAAATGTAAGAAAAAATTGAAAATAATAAAATATAGAGCATGCTTATTGAGTTAATGCTTAATTATGTTTAAGTTTCATTTTCTTTATGAATATTTAACTATTCAAAAAATATAGTTTTGGCAAAAAGACACTATTTTGTACTTTTGCCGCACCCAATCCGTTAGAATGTACGATAATCTCAGAAAAACGATGGACTTTGATGATCTCCTTTTTGAAAGGAGAAACAGGGAATATGGTGCCTATCAGCTTCGTAAAAGATACAATTCTGTACTTTTTGCAGGGATAATTTTCGCAACAATTCTGGTTACTTCCTCGGTAGTAATACCGTTTCTTATCAAACCGGGTACAGGAAAGGTTCATCGGGGTGGCTCCACTTTTGTTTCTGTTCAGATGGAAAACCTTGAGCCTCCTCAGGAAGACTATTTTGTTCCCCCGCCACCACCGCCTCCAGCATCTTCACAGGTACAGGAAAATTTTAAATATGTTCCTCCGGTTATTGTTGACAGCGTACTTAATGTTGATACACAGCTTTCAACTTTTGATCAGGCGTTAATTCAGTCAGACACAGAACCTATGGCAATTTCAGGCAACGGTATAGGAGACGAACTTCTTTCAGGTGAAAACGGTACTACGACTGATGAACCATTTTTTCTAGTCGAGGTAATGCCTTCATTTAAAGGTGGAGATATAAACAAATTCAGGGAGTGGGTTCAGAAAAGAACAAACTATCCTCAGCTGGCTATTGATAATAAAATTCAGGGAAAAGTTTTTCTAACTTTTATAGTGGAACCCGATGGATCTGTTACTACTGTAAATATTATTAAAGGTATTGACCCCCTTATAGATACTGAAGCTGTTAAAGCTATTCAGGCCTCTCCAAAGTGGAGTCCGGGATTGCAGAGGGGTCAGCCGGTAAGAGTAAGATATAATATCGGGCTGAGCTTTACATTGTAGTACTTTAATGATCAGCATCAGAGGTGATTGTGTTATTTATAATATTGAATGTTTTTCTTATCTTTATCAGCAAAATTTTATTAAAAACTCTGTTATGAGAAGAATTGTACCATTTATATTTATTCTGGCAATCATCATGTCGGGATGCGGATCATCAAAGAAACAACTGCAGAAAGGCAATTACGATGCAGCAATTGATAAAGCTGTGAAGCAACTGCGTAAAGATCCAAAAGATGTGAAGCAGATTGATATCCTTGTACAATCATACAAGGTTGCAAGTGAGCAGGATAACGAGAGAGTTCGTTTCCTTAAAATGGAAAACAGACCAAATAACTGGGACGAGATTTATCTGGTTTATAAATCATTAAATGACCGCCAGGCACTTGTAAGAACAGTAACTCCGCTCAGCGCCAACGGAAGATCATACGATATTCCATATGTTGATTATGTACCTGAAATGGTAAATGCAAAAAAGAAAGCAGCTGATTTCTATTACGGGCATGGCGCAGAACTGATGAAGACGAACCTGAAAGAAAACTACCGGCAGGCTTTTGCTGAATTCATCAGGGCCAAAAACTATGTGGGAGATTATGAGGGCATCGACAGTAAAATACAGGAGGCAAAATATCTGGGCATGAGCCGGGTATTTGTTTCAATACAAAACAGCTCAATTCTGAAATTCCCGAAAGAATTTGAACAGGATATGCTTGCCCTTGACCTGCCTTCATTAAACTCAGAGTGGGTTGAATACCATACACAAAACCTGAATGCAAATACCCAGTACGATTATTTTGTTAATGTTAATGTAAAAAATATCGCTATAAGTCCCGACCAGACAGCACAGAAGGATTCAGTTATTAAAAGGGATGTTGAAGATGGATTTACATATGTTCTCGATAAAAAGGGCAATGTAATGAGAGACACCCTTGGAAACGACATTAAACTTAAAAAATATAAAACTCTTCAGTGTGCTCTTGTTGAGTCGGTTCAGACAAAGGCATGCCGTATCGACGGCGATGTAGAGGTGGTTCAGATGAATCCGAACAAAGTACTCAAGAAAGATCCGATTGGCGCTCAGTCAGGTTTTGAGCATGTATCATCCCGCGCTCTGGGAGATACACAGGCTCTTACACCAGCCCTGCTTCAGAGAACCAAGATAGGTCCGGTTCCATTCCCGTCTGACATTGAAATGGTTATCAGATGTTCCGAATCTTTGAAAATGGCTATCAGAGGTGCTATTCAGAATAACAGACGGTTCATATATTAACATGATTCACATAACATCAAATAATGTGAGACGGGCAATTTGTC
Organism: Bacteroidales bacterium; assembly: GCA_038207725.1. Taxonomy (GTDB): domain Bacteria; phylum Bacteroidota; class Bacteroidia; order Bacteroidales; family VadinHA17; genus LD21. Next base: position 26,305 of record JBBQZN010000050.1, read on the forward strand.
CGTCTCTGTTATTTGATAAATTACACAAAACGGCAGATGATTGAAACCGGAAAAGAGCTTGAAAAGGCAGTCCTTATTGGTATTGTTAAATCCGGGCAGGATGAGCATGAGGTTAATGATTATCTCAATGAACTTGCTTTTCTGACAGAAACGGCCGGAGCCATACCCCTGCGTCGTTTTGTTCAGAAAATGGATACTCCCAATCCAAAAACCTTTGTGGGTACCGGAAAGATTGAAGAAATATCTCTTTTCATTCAGGAAAACAATGTTGATATTGCTATATTCGATGATGAGCTTTCGCCCAGCCAGCTGAGAAATATTGAAAAAGCACTCAGTTGCCGTATTCTTGACAGGACAAATCTTATTCTTGATATTTTTGCACATCGTGCACGTACTTCTCATGCACGTACACAGGTTGAACTGGCACAATATCAGTATCTTCTGCCAAGGCTTACCGGAATGTGGACTCACCTTGAAAGACAAAGAGGGGGTATCGGATTAAGAGGTCCCGGTGAAACTGAGATTGAAACAGACAGGAGGATTATAAGGGATAAAATTTCTCTTCTCAAACTACAGCTGAAGAAGATCGACACGCAAATGGCCACTCAGCGCAAAAACCGGGGTAAGATGGTCCGCGTTGCTCTCGTTGGCTACACAAATGTAGGTAAGTCAACAATAATGAATATGCTAAGCAAATCGGATGTTTTTGCTGAAAACAAACTGTTTGCGACCTTAGACACTACTGTACGGAAAGTTGTTATCGGAAACCTTCCTTTTCTCTTATCGGATACAGTAGGGTTTATCAGGAAACTTCCGCACGATCTGGTTGAATCGTTTAAGTCGACACTCGATGAGGTGCGAGAATCAGATCTTCTGGTACATATTGTGGATATCTCACATCAAGGATTTGAGGAGCAGATTAAGGTAGTTGAAGAGACACTTAAGGAACTTGATTCGGTAGATAAACCAATGATTATTGTATTTAATAAGATTGATGCCTTTTCATATACGGTAAAGGACGAAGATGATCTTACTCCTGTTTTAAGGGAGAACTATTCTCTGGAAGATCTCAGGAAAACCTGGATGGCCTCCGATAAAAATCACAATACAGTTTTCATCTCGGCAAAAACAAAGGATAATTCTGAGGAACTTCGCAGGTTACTTTATGAGGAAGTTAAAAAGATCCATATAAAAAGGTATCCCAACGAATTTCTGTATGAGGTGCCCCCGGCAGGAATCTAATATAGTTTATTAGCAGCCATATACTCAGCAATCTGAACTGCATTCGTGGCCGCACCTTTTCTTATATTATCCGACACAACCCAGAGGTTTAAGCACTTCTCTCTTGAAAGGTCTCTCCTTATTCTTCCAACAAAAACCTCATCGCGGTTAAATGCCTGAATAGGCATAGGATAAATGTTTTCAGACGGATTATCATAAACAACAAGGCCCGGGAAATTACTTAAAAGCGACCTGACGTCTGCTATATCAAAATCTTTTTCAAATTCAATGTTTACTGCTTCTGAATGTCCTCCTACAACAGGAATTCTTACAACTGTTGCTGTCACCTGGATAGTCTGATCTTCAAGAATTTTCCTGGTTTCGTCAATCAGTTTCTGTTCCTCGGTGGTATAGCCGTCGGCTTGAAATGAGCCTCCGTGAGGGAAGCAGTTTTTATCAATCGGGTGAGCATAAGCCATTTCGCCACTGATACCTGCGCGTTCATTTTCCATCTGTGCCACAGCTTTCACCCCGGTTCCGGTAACTGACTGATATGTGGCAACAACGAGTCTTTTTATCTTATATTTTCTGTGAAGAGGAGCAAGTGCCATTACCATCTGAATTGTGGAACAGTTTGGGTTGGCAATTATTCTGTCGCCTTTTTTTATGACATGACTGTTTATTTCGGGAACAACCAGGGGCACCTCGGGATACATTCTCCAGAATGATGAATTATCAATTACAACTGTCCCGTTTTTCGCAAATACCGGAGCCCAGTCCCTCGATGCTGAGGCGCCTGCAGAGAATATTGCAAATTCAGGTTTTGCATCAACAGCATCCTGCACACTTACTATCTTAACAGCCTTACCCTTGAACATAATCTCTTTGCCTACTGATTTTTCTGATGCGGCAGGGATTAATTCTGAAATAGGGAAGTTTCTTTCTTCAAGAACTTTGATCATTGTGCGGCCTACCATTCCTGTGGCTCCAACAACTGCTGTTTTCATAGATTTTTTTGGAATTATATATGTAATTAATTAAATTTACTTCCGGAATAAAAATCGGTCAAAATTAGCTTTTTTTTTAATTCGTCGCGCTGCATGAAAAAAGTTATTTTGCTGGCACTGTTTATGCCTGTTATGGCATATGGCCAGATATTAGAAAATTTTGAAAACGGTGACCTTTCAAAATGGGTCTTTTTCCCGTCGAACCGATGGAGTGCTGATCTTTTGCTACCTGTTAGCGGGCAAAAGTCGCTGCATCATACTTTCGATAATCCTGAATCAGGAAATGACAGGGCGGGGATCAGGATCACAAACCTGCATCTGTCAGAAGGAACTACCCGATGGACTTTTCTGATACGGCATGGTTATGACCCCTCTTCACTGAATAACTGGTCAGTCTTTCTGATGTCTGATTCAGATCCGGCAACAATGGCGGTTAATGGAACTGCAAATGGATATGCGGCAGGTGTCAACCTTACAGGTTCCGATGATACACTCAGGCTCTGGAAAGTTAAGGGGAATGTTCTAATTCCGCTTATTAGTTCCGGTGTCAACTGGCAAACAATGGTTGGGATTAATACGCCTGTTAAAATTGTTGTTGAACGATCAGAAGCCGGTAAATGGTCGATGACAACTTCCTTTAAAGATGGAACTGACTTAGGGTCTTCATCTGCTTATGATAACGAGTTGTTCAATCCCGGATGGCTTGTTATTAACTATAAATATTCTTCTACACGCGACAGGCTGCTATGGATAGATGATATTTCTCTGGAGGGTATATTTTATTCAGATTTATTTGCTCCGTCTGTTACTGATTTCCGTATTTCAGGTAACAAGTCAGCAGATATAACCCTGAGTGAAGATCCGGATACCGGATTCGAGGATGTAAAAAATTTCAGCATTAATGGGTCCGGAAATTATGCCTCATCGTGCCTGAAAATTTCTGCACTGAAATACCGGATAACATTTGATGAACCGTTCAAAAATAAAGTGGTAAATGAATTGAAAATAAATAGAATATGTGATGTTTATGCAAATTGTCTTAATGATACTGTTATTGTGTTTACTCCTGTCTGGGCAGAAAGGGGCGACATAATAATCTCTGAGTTAATGGCAGATCCTATTCCCGAAGTTAATCTTCCGGGGAAAGAGTATATTGAAATTTATAACAGATCTATATACCCTTTCAGTCTGAAAGGATGGAAACTCACCTCCATTGATCAGAAGTCTTTTTTTCCCGATGTAATAATTCCCCCTCTTCAGTATAGAATTTTGTGCTCGCAGGCTGATACTTCCTTTTTTAGTCCTTTGGGCAGGGTAATTGGAATGCCTCAGTTTTTTACACTTACTGACGGGGGTAAACTGGTTTGCATTGCTGATACTTCAGGAGATCTTATTCATGGAATTGAGTATTCGTCGGACTGGTATAAAAATAGGATGAAATCGGAAGGAGGGTGGTCGCTTGAGATGGTTGATAATAATTTTCCTTTCTATTACAGGGAGAACTGGACTGAATCTGTTTCCCCGAAGGGAGGAACTCCAGGCAAGAAAAATTCTGTTTCCGCTTACAATCCTGACAACTCTTTTGCAGGAATTCAGAATATTTTTGCAAAAGACAGCTTAAGTATTGTTATTTATTTCACAGAACCTGTTTTTGATCTGAAAATTACTGATGCAGAGTTAAGTAGTAAGCCTTCAGATTTGAAAAATCAGTTTTCATCTGATCCTTTATTCAGAAATTATTTAATGGTTCCCGGAGTTCCCTTGCAAAGAGGAATTATCTATGAGATGCGGGTGTCTGAAAGCATTTCAGATTTTTCGGGCAACAGAATTGGGATCAGTAAATTTAGTTTTGGTCTTGCAGAAGTGGCAGAATCAGGAGATCTGCTTTTTAATGAGATCTTGTTTAATCCTCTGCCAGGTGACCCTGATTATATTGAGCTTTATAATAGTTCAGAAAATGTTATTGATGCATCGAGGTTGCTTTTTGTTTCGATTGACGACGATACAGGTGATACTTCAGGAACATACCAGCTGAGTGCAGAAAAAAGGTGTATTCTTCCTGGCAGTTACTATGCAGTTACGACCGACCGGCAGCGAATTCTTGACAGATTTCCGGAAGCCGGTCCGGAATTCATTTTTGAAATAGTATCATTGCCCTCGATGTCTGATGACAAAGGACATCTGGTACTGTTTAACAGACAACTGGATAAGATTGATGAAATGATTTATGATCAGAAGATGCATTACTCACTGCTAAACAGTAAGGAAGGTGTTGCACTGGAGAAAACAGATCCCTCCGGTAATTCATTGTTTTCACAGAACTGGCATTCGGCATCGGAAAGTTCAGGCTGGGGAACACCGGGATCGCCAAACTCGGTTTTTATCGATGTTCCTTTAATAAACCAGGGTGTAGTTTTCTCTTCTTCAAGGATAAGTCCTGATAACGATGGAAATGACGATTTTCTGATTATAAAAATGAATCTTCAGGGGAACGGCAATGTAATAACTGTAACAGTTTTTGATGAAAACGGAAGTTATATAAAGAAAATTTCAGAAAATTTTCTTGCAGGACCCGAGGCTACCCTGATATGGGATGGCACCGCTGATGACGGCAGTCCTGCTGATTCAGGA
>JBBQZN010000051.1:0-29361 GCA_038207725.1 Bacteroidales bacterium
TACGCTGCAGCACTGTTAAGGGCAGGGTATTGTTATTATCAGACAGGAAATAAGGAGACGGCACTTGAATATACCCATACGGCAATAAATATTTATAAGGAGAACAATAATGTGAGAGGGATGATGGAGGCTTACCGCCAGGAGGGTGATTACCTTATTGAATCGGGGCGTTATGCAGATGCACTCAATCTGGGAAAAGAGGCTCTGCAGGTAGCAGATACCTCCAATCGTCTCGATATGCGCCTGTTATACGACATGCTTAAACGTTCGGCTATATGGCTCAACATTCCTGAAGAGGCACTTTTCTATTCCCAGGAACAGATCAGGATGAAAGAGGCCGACCTTACGCAGGAATGGGCCGATAAGATTGCCGAAGTAGATGCAAAATATAACATTGAAAAAAAAGAACTCGAGATAGCTACTCTGAAAGCCCGGAAGAAAACAAACAACATTCTTCTGTTATCGCTGCTGGTACTTCTTGCCGGAGGAGCAGGTACCGGTTATTTCTTTTATAAAAACCAGAAACAACGACAGCTTCTCTCTGCTCAAAGGATCAAAGAATTAGAACAGGAAAAACAGATCACTGCCACACAGTCGCTTCTCGAGGGTGAAACTTCGGAGAGGGCACGTCTCTCAAGGGACCTTCACGACGGACTCGGAGGAATGTTATCGGTGGCAAAACTTAAAATAGCAACCATGAAAGGAAACCTGACTATCCCTGAAGAAAATGTGGCTTCACTTAATTCAGCAATAGAATTGCTCGATACTTCAATAAAAGAATTACGAAGGGTGGCTCACAACCTGATGCCAGAATCGCTTATGAAATATGGCCTTAATGCAGCTCTGGCTGACTTCTGCCGTAGCACTGATAAGGTAGGGTATCACTTCTTTGGCATTGACCGGCGTCCTGATGAGAAAACAGAGATAGCCACTTATCGTATTGTAAATGAACTGGTAAATAATTCTCTTCGTCATTCGGAGGCGCATAATATTATTGTCCAGCTGATACTCGACGATACAAGGGTTCATGTCATTGTGGAAGATGACGGAAAAGGCTTTGATGCCGCTGTAGCTGAAGCCGAAGGCGGAAATGGCCTTAAGAATATCCGCTCCAGGGTTACGGCGCTTGGGGGAAAGTTTGAACTGATAACAGCTCCCGGCAAAGGTACAGAGGTTAATGTAGAATTCAATAGCTGATAAAATTATGTATAAAATTCTTATTGTTGACGATCATCCGGTTCTTGCTGATGGATTGAAAACATTGCTTTCAGATTATAAAATGTGCAACAATGCTGATATTGCAGGTTCAGGAAAGGATTGTACAAAAAAACTGAACTCATCGCTGTATGATCTTATCCTGCTTGACATTAACCTTCCTGATATAAGCGGTATCGATCTGTGTAAAACAATACACAAAGATTATCCTGAAATAAAAATACTGGCACTTACCAGCTTCAGTGAGTTTACCTGTGTAAATAACATGATGGCAAACGGAGCTTCAGGATATGTACTGAAAAATGCTATGCCTGAGGAGATCATCAAAGGTGTTGAAACAGTGATGAGCGGCAAGATTTTTCTTTGTCATGAGGTAGATATTCTAATGAAAAAAGAGGAAGATAAACACGTTTATCTTACACGCAGGGAGACAGACCTGCTTAGACTTATTACAGAAGGGTTTACCAACCAGGAGATAGCTGAAAAACTCTTTCTGGGATCAGAAACAATTAAGAGCTACCGTAAGAATCTTCTTTTTAAGCTTAATGCAAAGAATACTGCCGCCCTGGTTAAGATGGCTCTCCAGCAGAAGATGGTATAAGCTTGCTTATCTATTAGTATTGCTTCTTGAAGATTGTAAATTATTTTACTAATTTGCATCGGAAAAGAAACCAAGAAAAAAATATTATGAAAAGAAACATTATTGTATCGTGCATAGCAGCAATGCTTATTGCTCTTCCTTCTTTCGGACAGAAGGTAAACACACTCACATCCAAAGAGAAAAAAGACGGATGGGTTCTGTTATTCAATGGTAAGGATTTCACCGGATGGCGTCAGTGCAATGGAACTGCAATGCCAAAAAACTGGGTTATTGAAGAAGATGCCATGAAGGTATTCACAGGCGAAGGTAAAAATCCGGGATCAGGTGCAAACGGCGATGTCGTTTATGGAGTTAAAAAATTCAAAAATTTTGAACTATCAATCGACTGGAAAGCAACCAAGGCAGCTAACTCCGGCATATTTTTCAATGTAAGGGAAGTCCCGGGACAGCCTGTTTATTACGCAGCTCCTGAGATTCAGGTTCTTGACAACGTTGATGCAACCGATAATAAACTTGCAACTCACCTTGCCGGCTCACTTTATGATATGATCGCAGCCGATCCTAAAGCAGTTAAGGCTACAGGTGAGTGGAACACAATAGTTATTAAGTGTGAAAACGGAAAAGTAACACATACACAAAACGGGGTAAAGGTTGTTGAATATACACTATGGACACCCGAATGGGATGCAGCAGTATTAAAAAGCAAATTCAAATCATTCCCGGGCTGGAAAGAAGGTATCGCAAAAGAGGGCTTTATTGGTCTTCAGGATCATGGATATCCTGTATTTTTCAGGAATATCAAGATTCGCGAACTTTAACTGTAACTGATCTGCTTTAAGTAATAAAATGTACTGTTTGAAAAACAGGATATTTTATTATTTTTGCAGCTCATCGGGTTGTTAGCTCAGTTGGTTTAGAGCATTACCTTGACAGGGTAGGGGTCACTGGTTCGACTCCAGTACAACCCACATTAAAAAAAGTGCATCCAGTAATTATATTATTGTTTGCGCTTTTTTTGTTTTTATTGGATCAGAAGCCTCTATTGGAAAATGTTTTTCTCATATTCCTATATCACAAATCATCGAATATCTGCTTCATCACTAGTAATAGCCATCGAAACAGACAGAATTGTATCTGCCCTACAGAAGTATTACCTCATGAAACGAGGAATTCCAATACTGATACATTAAAAATCTCCAAAGCTTTATTTATTTAATTTTTATTTTCTCGGCAATAGCAATTAATTTATCAATGTCATTATCATATTCTTTGACGTCTTTTTGTGGGAACTCTCCGAAACCTTTAATTCTCGTTGACTTGGTGTTGTGCAGAGTCTCCCAGATCTTTGATTTCTTTGCATTAACGACCCGTTGAAGACTAAGAAAAGATTTATCTGTGTTGTATTTATCTTGCAACAAATATATTTGTGCCAATGCATCTTCAATAACTTTAAGATTCTGTTCGACGATGGCAAAACTAATGTCTTTGTTTAACTCTAAACAATAGGTTTGACTTGGAACGACCATAAGGTTTTTCATATCAACGAGCATCTGCTCGACGACAATTAATGTTGATGATAAGGATCTCTTATGGTTTTCTGTCAACATGATACTGTTTTGTTTCATAAATAATACTTATTTGAGCACCATATTAAAATTACGGAATCCGGGAAGAGGAAGCAAGAACCGTGACTACTTGTCCCGCTTCGGCGGGAAGCTTATTACCAAAGACCGTCCGAGTTATGGTTAGAGATAATTTTTTACCCGTTGGTCAAGGATTTTGTCATTGGGATCTCTACGGCAGTCCCAAATCATGATAATTATGATCAAGTCGTCAACAATTTCGTAGATTATTTGATAGTCACCTGTTATAAATGCTCTAACTGATACTATTTGAGTCTGTAATCCAATAAGAGGGTTTTTAATAATAAATTTAGTGCTGCTATTAATTTTTGAATTTAGCTTTTTACTGTATAGAGCAGATTTATTTCTAATTATGTAGTATTCAAGGATATCTATCAGGTCCAATCTGGCTTCAATCGACCATTTTATTTTGTGTTTAACCATTGGTCAATCTCTTTTTGCAAATCATCATCGGAAATTAATTGTCCTTTCCTCAATTGTTCTCTGCCTAATTCGACACGTTTTTTCTGGAAATCAGAAAGTTTGTAGACCCCCTCATTTGCTTTTGACTCTACAAGTGTCTTGATGGCTTTAAGAAATGATTCATCATTAATATGGGAGAGCTTTTCGGTTATATAATGTCTTAGCTCAATTGTACTCATGATATTTTATTTTTTGTAAAGATAGCTATTTTCTGAAAAAGTACTTACCTCACCAGGAATGTGAAATTTAATCTCGCAGACACTCAGAGTCATTATTTGGAAGCATATAAATCAATAAACCCAGGGTATTAATCGATATGACTTTTTCATATAATCAATGTATTCAGCCCCAAACTGGCCAGTTAATATTCTTTCTTCAATTTTTATCCGATGGATCATTACAAAAACAATGGGCAGGCTGATTATTATAAGACTTATCCAATTATTCAGAGATATTCCTAACCCTATAAAGGAAATTAATGAACCAGTATAAGAGGGATGACGAACTAAACGATATACTCCATCTTTTTTGATTTTGTGATTATTACGAATTGTAACATCAACTGTAAAGAATCTGCCAAGCGACACTACTGATATAAACCTTAAGATCATACCACTGGTTATAATAAATAATCCAAGGTATGGAATCAACAGGTTACTGCTAATTGGGAACTTTAATAAAATAGCAGACATAATTCCAAGGGAGTTTACTATACCAATTGTAACCCATATGATTCTGAGCGAGCCTCTATCCTGGTTCTTTTTATCATTGCTCCCTGAACGAAATAATCTATTCAATATAACCTCAGATATAAACCAGAGTGACCAAATTATTATAAATATTATCATTCCATTATTTTGAAAAAGGGGTTACTGTAAAAATACTGTTTTTTCAATTCTCTTAATTAATTTTGACATTGAGGCATCAGGAAGTCTTAAATCGATGGTATTCGGCGGAGAAGGCTTATTCCTCGCAACACTCCGCGGATCAGGAAAAGTATGGCTGCAGTCAATGCCTATTCGCAAACTTATACGGGCGCTGGCACCAATGGGTGGTAACAGAGGCAAAGAGGGAAGCTCTATTCTGGGCGGATTGCTGGAAAGATAAATTTATTTTTGTATCAAAAGTTTTCCATCAGGAACAGCAGCCAGAACGGTAATATACTCAATTTCATGTTAAGCGCAGGGGAGCGCCGAGTGAAAATACACAGAGAACCGCAGAGGGATTACGAAAAATCGAAACCTGAAATATATGCCGGGGCATCGTAAAAACGATCCTTTTCCTCGTCGGTCAGATTTATAAACCGGGTATATACAAGTCCGGGTTTGGCATTCAGCATCCTGTTCAGGGCCCCCATTTTTACGCCGGTACGGATCTCATCATATAGTCTGCTTCTGTCGTCGAGCCAGGTGAGTCCGGTATGAAATCCTTCCGATGCGCAGGCTGATTCAAACAGATTTGCGAGGAGTTTTTCTTTCCCCTGTTTACAATAAATAGCGTCGAAAACAAGGTAATGGAATTCACCCGGTCTGAAGAGCCGTCTGAAATAAGGCATCTTTGGCAGAACATTGATCATTACCCATCCCCATATTCCCGGCACATCATAAACTTTATAAGATGAAGGAATAGCACTGACTCCTGCGATTATTTCTTCTCCTTCCTTAAGAACATAATACCTGTTTTCAAAGAAAGCGTATTCCGAACTGAAGAATGAGTAATTGCGGTAATAGTCAAGAAGAAGTGACTCCATTTTGCTTTTATCTATTTCCCTGAGCTTCTCTACCCGGCTGTCTGTTTCAGGAGTGAAACGGCTGAACGCAACAGTCAGAAATGATCTTATATATTCGTATCCGGCCTGATTAACAAGATTTTTTGAGCGTTCATTCATGCTTTCAACAAAAGCATACATTATATGCTTGTCACCCTCGAATACATTTTCTATGTCAAGAAGATGCGGTTTACCGAATATCTCAAGTGTCTTCTGCCTGAAGGTATCGTCTTTCTCGGGTTTGATCTGCTCTTTCTTCTTCCTTCTCCAGTTTGGTTCTGACTGGTATGACGACTGAAAGGCAAGATACCGGAGATATGATGTCGGAAAACAAAGGTTTCCCTGTCCCGAAACCCTGAAACATGAACCGACAGTACCGGTTACCTGGTTTTTCCTGTAAAGAGAAACAAATCTGATTTTGTCTTTGTATGCAGCAATGCGGGGAGCTATATTCTGAAGTGAAAATCTTAACCCTCCTTCTGAACCCTGCACTGCATGATTAAGAATGTCAAGTATCCCATCATTTGCGTGATCTGACACCCTTACCTCAAGCCCCTTAAAATTAAAAACTGCGCGATCGAACATCCGTAAGATTTTCCGGGTTTATTTTGTTTTGTTATCGAGACTGCCAAATACTCTTTGAAGAATTGGTGAAATTCTGGCTGAGGTCTCTTTCCTTATTTTAAGCTCTTCTATTTCTACTTTCATAAACATACCGCTGAGTGCTCTGTTAGTGAGATAATCGTCGAGATCGCTGTTTACCGGCTTAAGGCTTGCCAGACGTCCGGCAACTGAATTCGCAAGGGAGTTCCATTTTCCTGTTAGTGCCACCCACGATTCCTTTGTGGAAATATTGCCTACAATTTTCTTCTCCGTCGAAGCCTGAATCTTCGGTTTGTATAATGCATAAAGTTCACTGTATGTTGTCGATTTCAGGTAAGAAGTGGCAGCATTGTCAGCACCGTTAAGAATATTGAAAGCATCCTTTATTGTCATCTGTTTAACACTGTTTACAAATACGGGAGCTACTTCTTTGGCGGCATCCTCCGCAGCCCTGTTAATTCTTAAAACCACATCCTGAACGAGTTTATCGCCTCCGGGCAGTTTTGAGATATTGTCAATAATCATTTTTGCATCATCGGGAAGAAGAATTTTTATTGCCTCATCTCCAAAGTAACCATTTTCTGCGGCAAGCCTCTGAGCGGAGTTTTTTGCCCCGGTCATCAGAGCCTCCTTTAATCCGTTTACAACCTCTTCTTCACTCAGAGGAAGGGGTGAAACTGTTTGAAGAACATTCATAAGTTCGGCACAGCCGGATAATATTAATAATACTGCAGCAAAAAGAATTGTCCTGATTTTCATGACTTATTTTTTAATGTAACGCAAGATAGGAAAAAAAGGCATAACCCACCTACCCTGCCAATAAGCTCCATATCCTTGCTGATGACCTGAAATCGCTGGATAAATTGTATATTTGTCTTGTCAGGCAAGTATGAACAAAAACTATTTAATCATGCAAATAAAGTCTTCCTTTTTAAATATAGTAATTGCCATTCTTATATTAACAATGGCATCGTGCAAGGAGCAGAAACCCTTTATAAGTATACCGGCAGAACACACGAAATTTGATATTAATAAATTGCGGATCAGTGAAGATCAAAGCACCCGGAAAGTACACGGTCAGGTTTTATATTTACCAGTATATTCAAACATTCCTAACCCCGACATGAGGCAGACATATGATATGAGTGCATTTATTTCGATTCATAATACCGACCTTAAAAGTTCAATAAAAATCAGTCAGGTTTTATACTTCGACAATGACGGAAAACTTATAACATCCTTTCTGAAAAATGATACAATTATCAATCCTCTTGGGGCAGTAAACTATTATATTCCAGCAAGTGACAAGAGTGGAATCGGTGCAAATTTTCTTGTGGAATGGTATGCTGATTCTCTGGTCACCGAGCCATTGTCAGAGTCTGTAATGGTTGGTTTTACCAGCGGACAAGGGGTCTCTTTTATTAGTCAGGGCAGAATAATAAGAGAAAGAAAATAATCAGGATACTGTCGGAAGAAGCGCTTTTGAAATAATAAGGTCTTCAGGATTTGTAATTTTAATATTCTCTCTGTTTCCTTCTACAAGATTTATTTTTTCACCCGTTGCCTCCAGCACTGTGGCGTCGTCGGTAAATTCCTGCTTATATTCCTGAAGGTATGCCTTTTTAATCAGATCTGCATTGAATACCTGTGGCGTCTGTATCTGTTTTACATTAATCCTGCTTACAGGAGTACTTCCGTTTTCTGTGAGTATTCGGAGTGAGTCAATCGGAGATATTGTCGGAATTGCATTTCCGAACTTTTCAGCTGTTTCGAAACAGTGTCTTATTGTATCTATTGATACAAATGGCCGTACACCATCGTGAATAGCAACAAGTCCGGGGACATTAACAAATTTGAGTCCGTTCCTTACCGAAAAGAAGCGATGTGATCCTCCCTTTACGAGCGTCTGAGGTATAGTAAATGAGTATTTCTTCTGAAGGTCGAGCCAATGGAGAAGCTGGTTTTCTGGCAGGACCGTTATTATTTCAATTGCCTCGTTGAAAGCTTTGAATCTTTCAATTGTATGCATTAATACCGGCCTTCCGGCCAGTTCAAGAAACTGTTTGGGAACCTCAGCTCCCATCCTTTTCCCGCTTCCTCCGGCAACAATTACAACGTATAACTGCATATTTATGTGAGTGTTGTCCTTGTTTTATCCGCCTTCTTGCCCCCATCTCCCCTTTAGGGGTCAGGGGGTAGGGGGAAGGGGGCAAAAAATTCAGGGTAATTATTCTTTAGTATAGAGAAATCTCTTAATGCTCCTCTTTGGGGTTTTTACAAACTCCTCAGGATGGATTCTGAATTTGCTGACTGCCATAAATTCAGGAAGCCTCTCATTTACCTCTTTTCTTGTATGATCAAGGATCCCCGTAAGCTGTTCCTCAGTAATATTATCCCGCTTCATCATGTCATAATCGGGGAAGATGAGTCCGATAAGTTTATTATCTTCTGAAACTACAAGCGACTCAGTGACATAATCCTTATTGTTTATAACAGATTCTACCTCTTCGGGATAAATGTTTTTGCCTGATGGTCCGAGGATTATACTTTTGCTTCTTCCCTTAATAAAGATATTGCCTTCCTTATCAATTACACCAAGGTCGCCGGTATGCATCCAGCCCCTGCTGTCGATCATCTCCTTTGTAGCCTTTTCATTTTTGTAATATCCTGTCATAACATTTTCACCCCTAAGGATTATCTCACCAACGATGTTCTGAGGATCAGGAGAATCAATTGTAACCTCCAGTGTATCAACGGAACGTCCCGATGCAGCCAGCTTTGTAGTATCCCATGAAGAATAGCTGATAAGCGGTCCGCATTCCGTCATTCCATAACCTACTGTAAACCTGAATCCTATCTTTTTGAAGAATTTTTCAGCATCGGCGTTAAATGCTGCTCCGCCAATGACAATCTCTTTGAAACGGCCACCGAAAGTCTCGGTAAGCTTTTCCCGGATCTTCTTATGCAGAATAATGTTAATCCCGGGAATTGCCAATAGTATTTTCATGTGTGGTTTGCTTATTACCGGCAGCAGTTGTTTCTTGAATATCTTCTCTATAACCAGAGGAACTGAAAGAATAAGCCGTGGCTTTATCTCCTTGAAGGCCTGAACCAGAATTTGAGGCGAAGGCGTTTTTGTCAGAATTGTTATATGACAACCATAAGTAAAAGGAAAGAGAAATTCAAAAGCACATCCGTATGTATGTGCCAGAGGTAGAAAAGACACAAGAGGATCTCCCGGCTTAAGAGGCATGTTATTCTGAGCATATCTGACGTTTGCTGCCAGACTGTTATGTGTTATCATAACCCCCTTGGAGAAGCCTGTTGTTCCTGATGTATAGCTAATTACTGCAAGACTGTCATTTGAAATGTCAGAGAATTTTACATCCTCCTGGGTGAGAGTGGGGTAAGCTTTCAGATAGTCGTCATCAGCATTGGCAAAAGTCTTTTTAACACTCTGATTTAATGAAAAGACAAGTCTGAAATCATCGAGGGAGATTACTCCTGAAAGTTCAGGCATCTTTGATATTTCAAGGCTCTCATAAATCTTATCATCTACAAAAAGCAGACGTGAATCTGAGTGGTTTATGATGTTCGTCAGATCTTCAGGTTTGAAATCGGGAAGAACCGGAACAATTACAGCACCGTATGTTACAGTTGCTAAATAAGTTATACACCAATTAGCTGAATTTCGTCCAACAAGAGCAACCTTATCACCCTCTTTTAATCCTGACCCTTTGAAGAGCAGGTGAAGCTTGATGATCTTCCCGGCAATAGCTTTATAGGAATAACCCGGCTCTTTGTAGTTTGAGAGAGCCTCAATTTCCCAGTTCTGCCTGATACTCTGTTCAATGTAACCAATTAAGCGTTCCTTGATCATATATTCAGGTTTTAAAATTTACTAAATGAAAAACATAAGCAGAATAGCAATGATGGAAATAATATTAACAATTGAGAAGAAGTAATTATACCCTTCCCTTTTCTTGCTGAATTGGCCTAATTTACGTGCAAATATCCCAATTGTAGGGACAAAAAGCACTATCAGAAATGCAAAAAATTCCATCCCGAAAAAGACCTCCTCAAGACCACCCTTAATAAGTGCAGAAAAGTATATTATAACCAGAAGAATAAGCAGATAAGCGAGATAGCTTGTTTTTAGAAAGAGTGTTGAAAACAGCCTTCTTTTGTGAAGCTGGTGCGGTTTCAGATATGCATAAGCCAGGGCAAAGACAATGATTATAAAAACAACACCCAGAATATGATTTAAGATTTCTCCGAAGTTGGCCATAGTTGACTATTTTAGGTTTAAATTATGCTTCCTTAGCAGACCAGACGAGAGAACTGGCTCCAAGAACAGCGGCATTCTGTGTGCTGAGTTCTGATGCAAGAAGCTTAACTTTCCCTTTGTAAATACCAAGGAGGTTCTCCTCCATATATTCTTTTGCCGGTCCAAAAATCAGATCCTTCGCCAGGGCTAATCCTCCAAAAAGAAATATTGCCTCCGGATTGGTATGTGCCACAACGTCTGCAAGCTTAAATCCAAGCATACGGCCCGTGTGTGTAAAAGCCCTCTTGGCAAGATAGTCTCCGCGTTTGGCGGCATTATGTATTATTTCAGCATCAAGCTCATCAAAACTATAGCTTCTAAGTTCACTGGGACGATTGCTATCAGCCATAATTTTGAGAAGCGACCTTTTCAGTCCTGTGGCAGAGACATATGTTTCAAGACACCCTTTTCTTCCGCATCCGCACTCGCGGTTTGAGTCACCCGGACGAATAGCAGTGTGCCCTATCTCTCCTGCAAAACCATCGTGGCCATAAACAAGTTTCCCATTAATTACAAAGCCGCTGCCGAGCCCGGTGCCGAGGGTTATTACAACAAAATTTTTCATCCCCTTTGCTCCTCCGTAAACCATTTCGCCTACAGCTGCAGCATTTGCGTCGTTTGTTACTGTTACAGGAAGCGTTGTATGAGTGTTAAATATTTCAGCAAGTGGAACTATTCCTTTCCATGGAAGACCGGCAGCGTGTTCAATTGTTCCCTTATTGATATTCCCCATCGGGGCACCTATTCCGAAACCGACCAGCTCAATACCATTACCGATCTTTTTACCGGTTAACATTATTTTTTCATATAGCGCAGCAACAAAAGCCTCTATCTCATCATACTTATTAGTCTTCAACTTGCCTTCACCCAGAATATTACCTTC
Source organism: Bacteroidales bacterium (assembly GCA_038207725.1). Lineage (GTDB taxonomy): Bacteria > Bacteroidota > Bacteroidia > Bacteroidales > VadinHA17 > LD21. The sequence goes on from JBBQZN010000051.1 coordinate 11,503, forward strand.
TCTGTCAACGAAGCCAAAAGCCGTATTTGTCCCACCAATGTCAATTCCAACCGCAACTTCTTTCTTCGCCATATATTTAGAAAATAGTTTTGATATGTAAATATAACACTTACCTTTTATTTTCAGAGCAGAAGAAGAAGATTAATAAGGATTTTCTTATTGGCTATTCCGGAATATACTCATTCCCTACCTTACGGGCGCGGATTGGCTTATCAAGGTTGATACCGAGATTAATTCCGGTTTCAACAAGAATGTTCCATCCGGCTGCAAGCTGCACATATTCAGCATATTCACCACCATCAGGGATAATAATTGTCGGGAAGATTGTCTTATGAGCCGATACAGCTATTATATTTAATCCAACACCTTTCACCAGACACTCATTGAATTTTTCCTGCTCTGCAGGAAACGGATCGATCCAGATGACTACTTCCGTTTTGTCCATTACCTCCTCTATGCCATGTACTGCAAGTGTTCCCTCAAGAAAAGCCGATTTCTTTCTTGTAATCTCATTCGTTTTCAGTGCAAGTTCCTCAGCAACACCGGTATTTCTGCCTGCAAAATATACTACAGTGGCCTTTTTGATTATTTCAGTGAGAGCAGGGTCAATTGAAAGAGTAAGCGCTTCATGTGTCTGTTTGGCAAGATTTGCAAGTCCCTCCATCTTTTCTCCTGATACCTTCCTGATAAGAGCATCGTAAAACAGCCCCTGTTCCACTACTGATTTTGTTGCAGCAACAGAATTCTCTTTTCCGCATTTCAGAACGCATACAGAACCTGCAATCTCTTCAAGCTTTGTTCCGCGATTAGCTGTGAGACCAAAAACCGCCTGATGATTCTTCTTTTTAAGACCGGTTATCAGGCGAACAACTTCTTTTGTCTGTCCTGAATTGGATGCTGCAAAAAGCGCAAAATCATTCAGATTATACTCTTCTGCCTGTGTGCATCCTTCTGTAACAATATTCAGTTTACTGCCTTTTCTGAGATTGGCAGTCATAGCTCTTTTTGCAGGGAAAATCCTGCTGCTTCCTTCTCCTGTAAGAAAGAGTCCGCGGGCAGATTTAACCGCTGCTACAAATTTAGTTGTAACCTCCGGATCAAATGATTTAATGACATCGGCAGTCTCCATCATTTCCCTTACAAGGGCAAATACATTGTACTTTTTGTCATTGATATTCATGCCTGTAAATTTTTATTTATTAGAATTTCTGAAAGATCATTCTGAACCTTGTTAAACTTTCTGCTCATGACTCTTCATTTTTTTAGACAAATTTCAGTATCCCAAAATAGGCCGGCTGGTGATAATCGGGCTTTGCAGTACCAACAGGACTCCACGTAACATAATGAGGTTCTGTTAGTTTATCCCCGCATTTGTAAAAATTTGCCCTGAAGGATTTTCCCTTCAGATTTTTTATTTTATGCCTGAAAAACACATCAAAAGGAATAGCAATTGTAATGGTCCATTCAAAAATACCAGACTTCGCCCCAATTGGCTTGCTGCCGGCAGAAGAGAGCCTTCTTATTTTTGAAATTATTTCAGGATTCGCCCTGGTTCCGTTGGCTCTTTCTGTCCCCGATCCAAGCAGGCATGTGCCTATTCCGTTAAATTCCATGTTATAATAGATGCCATCGTCTTCAGGAGATACAAAAAACTCAACACACGAATCTTCACACACCATCTGATTCGGTTCTGTCATCTCTGCCTTAAAATAGTTTTCCCGTATACAGTACTTCAGGAATATTTCCCTATCGCTGTATTCAATGGCCAACTCAACAGAGGGTTTATATGCGAATTGAGCCCAGTTCATAGTGTCAATTACCAAACGACTTTCTTGTGTGTCGAGCTCATCTGAAATATCTTTCAAAGCAGGAAAATCAGATTTCAATAATGACTTTTTTACTTCTGCAATCTTCATCTTATTAATGCGTTTTACTTCGGAACTCAGAGAACGTAAAATACAGGAAAAATCCATTTTTTCCTAAACCAACTGCTACTTGAGCTCATTCCACGCAAGTGCTGCGGCTCCTAAAACGGCTGCATTACTTTCAGGAATTGCTGACGGCAGTAGCTTATAAGTGCCCTTAAAAACAGGCATTACATTTTTATCAGTATACTCTCTTACAGGCTCAAAAAGAGCTTCCCCTGCCTGGGCCAGACCGCCGAAAAGGAATATTGCCTCAGGACTTGTAAAAACAATAATGTTTGCTATACCTAATCCGAGCATCTCAGCAGTATAATCCATTGCCGCAAGTGCAACAGGATCATTTTTCAGAGCGGCCTCTGCTACTATCTTTGAGCTGAGTTTTGATGGTGGAATATCTCTCAGACTACTATCTTCATTCATCTCGCTTAATAAATTCAGAGCGGTTCTTACAAGTCCCGAAGCTGAAGCGTATGTCTCCAAACAACCCTGCCGTCCGCAACCACAATCTCTTCCTCCCGGTACAACAATAGTCTGCCCTATCTCTCCGGCAAACCCTGAATGCCCCGAAACAACTTCTCCGTTTACTACTATACCGCTTCCGAGTCCGGTGCCAAGTGTCAGAATTATGAAATTCTTCATCCCTTTTGCCCCGCCAAAAATCATCTCGCCCATGGCTGCCGCCTTAGCATCATTTGTAATTGCGACCGGCACATCTGTTATTTCCTTCACATATTTAACAAAAGGTACTATTCCTTTCCACGCGAGATTTGTTGCCTGCTCTATTGTACCGCTTTTATAATTGGCATCAGGAGCTCCGATTCCTATTCCGGCAAGCTTAAGGTCTGCTATCTTTCCCATAAGTTTATGGATGTTTGACACCATTGCCGCGATAAATTCCCTGATTTCAGGATAATCCGTGGTTTTAATAGTTTTTTGAGCCAGAACATTCCCAGATCTGTCAACCAGTCCTATAACTGTGTTGGTGCCTCCAATATCAATACCGGCTACAACTTCGTTCATAATCAAAATCTGATTAAATATTTATATCAGTTTAATTGATAGATTTTTAAACCTTATCTGGTTTTAGGTTTCTCCTGAAGCTTTGGATCTTTGAGGTTTTCAGGACCCATAATCCAGTCCTGATCAACGTATTGGTTTGTTCTCAGCTCAATCTCGGTCGGATAGTATGTAACAGATTCCGGCTGCCTCAGTGAAATGAAATCTCCGGTTGTCCATTTCCCGTCACCATTAAGGTCATTAATGGCCCTGATCCTGTATGTACCTACTTCCAGAAGTGGGAATTCAACTTTGCCCGGCTTTTTCACCTGGACCTGCCTGATCAGTCTCTCCGATTTGTCGAGTAGCTGAATAATCCTGTTGCCTTCAAAATTGGTAATATTTAAAGTTAGCTTGCTGTACGATTCAGGGTCCTTGACAGCAAAAGTGTACCCCGTTGAATCGGAATTTAGATTATAGATATCAGTGAAAGAGGCAGAGTCAGCAATCAACTGGTATCTTTTACCCGGAACAATAGTGGCTCTCATATAATAACGCGATGCACTGGAGGTATCGCGATAAAATTCATAGGCCAGTTTCTTTCTGCTCTTTTCAACTATTTCGTAGAGTCTTATTGCTGAAGTATCCGGGGTGTTTAAAGGAGTTGGGGAACTAAAAAGAATCCTTTGGCCCGGTTTAAGGTTGCCATAGCTCAGGTTAGACTCCATATCCAGTACCGGTTTTTTAGCCCTTGAAATTCTGGGAGCCCTCGGGGCAATAAACCTTAAGGGAATAGTATCAGTTTTATAGCCGGTTATGCCAAGAGTGTCGGTTGAGGGAAAAGTGACGAGCGATAAAATCTGGGCCTGCGAAAAAAGTATACTGTCGGTAATCCATACCTTTAATGTATCATTGTTCCGGCTTCGTTCAAGGAAATAATTATCGCTTCCGGTGCCCGGAATTGAAAAGTCAAATTTCATTTCCCCGGGAGGAAGAGAGAGGGTGTATACCAGCTTATACTTCTCCGGACGTGATGAAGAAGTGAGATAATGATTCTTTAACAGTGCCTTATATAGAAAGATGTTGTATTCAGATTTCCGGTCAAGGGGAATCTCCGGCTTTTTCAGCTGAAGTTTTTTTGTTGCAGTATCAGGAAGAACTTCAATATAACTTTTTTCAGGAGTTACCTCAATGGGTTCAACCCTGAATGCAAAATCTTCATCAGCGAGATTATAATTTCTGCTGTTATCCCCGTCAACGAGGGCGTAAAGCCTGTATTTTCCGGCTCTGACATTATCAAACCTGAAATAACCATCCACATTTACCATTGCTATGTAATCAGGAATCTGCCTCTCAACAGCTGTATCGGCAAGCTCTTTATACATTAACACCTGAGCCATTTCGGGCACTTCAAGATCAGGCGACTCATATACGTGCCCGGTCACTGAAAGAGAATCTATTACCGGACCTGTAGAAAACACAAACTGGAAGTTTTCATAAATGTTTGCTTCATTCAGATCACGTATAGCATCCTGATAATAAAAGGTATAAGTAGTACTATCGCGCAATATATCTTCAAATTCCGTCACAACACTCTTTCCCTTTAAGTATACTTTTGGCTTCTTTTTCATCGGAGGAGATACCATGAATTTATCATTGATCTTTTCCAGTGCCACATACTCATTAAATGTTACCTCGAAACGCTTACCCCTGAAGTTCACTGTGCCATTTTCAGGTACACTTTTAAGCACAATGGGAGGAGTCTTATCTTTCGGACCTCCTGAAGGGGCACTTATTTTTGCACAGCCTGAATATGCTATCAGCAGCAGGGTAAGCGGGAAAAAAAGGGCGATAAGCTTTCGCTTCATAAATTAAATTGTCTTTATTACCTGCAAACTTACATCATTTTTTAAGAATCATTCCGTTATTGTATTAAATCCATGTCCTTCAAAAAGAGTTTTGCTATGATCAATAATTATATTTTCTACCTTTGGCAATCATGCTAATCCGATAAATATGCATTTTCTTGTAATCCCCTGGGATGTAAATCCCGAAATATTCCGGATAGGTTCTTTTGCAGTAAGATGGTACGGCCTTCTTTTCGCCTCATCATTTCTGTTCGGATACATTATAATGAACAAGATGTTCAGGAATGAAAACCTTGGTGATGCAGTTCTTGACAGACTGACATTATATATGGCTGTTGGTGTTATTGTTGGTGCCCGTCTGGGACATTGTCTATTCTATGAACCTGAATATTATTTCAAGCACCCGCTTGAGATCCTTATGACATGGCATGGAGGACTGGCGAGTCATGGAGCAGCCATCGGAATTCTGCTTGCACTCTGGCTGTTTATAAAGAAAGAAAAGAGAGACTACTTCTGGGTACTCGACAGGATAGCAATTGTCGTTGCCCTTTCAGGATTTTTTATAAGAATGGGAAACCTTATGAACTCGGAGATCTATGGAGTTGAGACAACGGTACCGTGGGGATTTGTCTTTTTAAGAAATCATGAAGTTGCTCCGAAACATCCTACCCAGATCTATGAAGCCCTCGCCTATCTGGCAATATTTGTCCTGCTTTACAGGATCTACTGGTCAAAAAAGGGAGAACATCTTCAGGGCTTACTCATAAGTCTGCTCTGTATCCTTGTATTTACAGCCAGGTTCTTTATTGAGTTCCTGAAAGAAGATCAGGTCGCCTTTGAGGCTGCAATGAAACTAAATATGGGGCAATTGCTAAGCATCCCGTTTATACTTTTGGGCATAGGAGGTCTGATTTGGAGTATCTCCCAAAATAAAAGACTTGCAATAAAGAGGAAATAGTTACCTCTTTACAATTCCGTTAAAGAGAACATCGAGAATCGCATTCAGGCGGCTTTCAATGTCAATCTCTTTCTTCTTCCAGAATAGAGGAACCTCAAGACCCTTCAGCGTGGTCTGAATTGCAAGAGCAGTATACTCACTATTAGCAACATTAAAGACTTTTTTCCGCGCACCATGGTATAAGATAAGCCGCAGAATGGCAAGCTCTTCACGGTCATATTTCTCCCTTATTGTTTCGATGAAATCAAAATGATAAAGGTTCGTGTCAAAAATGGCATTGTAATAATTCGAAAGTTTTTCGAACGATTTCATGCGAACAAAAACATAACTTCTCATCTTTTCGATGGGAGAATCAGCTGACTTGATTGCCGTAGTAAGCTCACTTCTAAGCACATTGGCCTCATAAAGCACCACTGCTTCAAAGATCTCTTCCTTGCTCTCAAAATAGTAATAAACTGAACTTTTCCCCATTTTCAGCCCTTTCGCTATCTCATCCATTGTGGTCTTCTTAAACCCGTAATGGCTGAATATCTGACCGGCTGTGATAATTACTTTCTTTCTAAACTCCTCTTTGTTAACCATATAGTCAATAGTATTTAAAAATTCAATCCAGTTTTCGAAGATAATAAATTAATAAAAAAAATCAAAATCATCGAATAATCCGGTCGATAATTCTAATTTTGTTGTGTAGGGAATGGTCGCGACCATTCCCTACACAACAACACGATTTATTTATTATTTCGTATTTTTGATAGTTAATTATTTGAGTATCGGGAATCATGAATAAAATAATAATTGTTGAATAGTTATAACCCCTTCCCAACCCCCGCCGAAACGGGGCAGGCTTTTCCCCCTTGGGGGAAACAGGAAAGGGGGTTATTTGACAGGAAATGGAAGAATAACAGATGTTAGTCGGAAATAAAAATTATCAGGGCATATGGCTCGACGAATCAGATCCGTCGGTAGTTAAAGTTATCGACCAGCAGAAACTGCCATTCTCCTTTGAAATAAAAGATCTTCATTCTGTCGATGATATCTATAATGCTATTGATGATATGACGGTAAGGGGTGCTCCTCTGATTGGTGCAACAGCTGCTTTTGGCATCTACCTCGCAACACTTGAAATAAATCACAGCACAAATATCAGAGATCACCTGCTTAATGCTGCCCGTTATCTGATCTCCTGCCGTCCTACTGCCGTTAACCTGTCGTGGGCAGTTAATTATGTTATGGACCAGCTTAGTCCTTCCCTTTCTCCCGTTGATCTGGCTGAAAAATCGAGGAGTGCTGCTCTGAGAATATGCGAAATGGAAAAGGAGAACTGCCGGCAGATTGGAAAACACGGACTCCCTCTGATTCAGAAAATAAGCAGGGAGAAAAACGGGGAGCCGGTAAACATTCTTACTCATTGCAATGCCGGATGGCTTGCCTGTGTCGACTATGGTACCGCAACAGCTCCGATCTATCTGGCTCATGATATGGGCATTCCGGTTCATGTATGGGTAGATGAAACACGGCCCAGAAACCAGGGTGCAAAACTTACAGCATGGGAACTGGGCGAATATGGAGTACCTTATACTCTTATTCCTGACAATACCGGCGGGCACCTTATGCAACAAAGGATGGTTGACATTGTTATTACAGGGAGCGACCGTACTACGAAAACCGGTGATGTTGCTAATAAAATCGGGACTTACCTTAAGGCGCTGGCAGCTTTTGATAATAAAATCCCTTTCTACTGCGCCCTTCCTTCATCAACAATTGACTTCACAATAAGCGACGGGATGAAAGAGATTGAGGTTGAAAAGCGTGACCCGGAGGAGGTAACAACAATGTCGGGGATTAGCGACGGTAAGGTACAAACTGTTCGTATTTGTCCGGAAAACACTATAGCCGCCAATTACGCATTTGATATTACACCCGCAAGACTTGTAAGCGGGTTAATAACCGAAAAAGGAATCTGCAGGGCTAATGAAGAAGATATAAAAAAATTGTTTACAGAAAAATTCAAATAATATGCAAGGTGCCGTTAAATTCAATTGCCACTGGAACCAGTCGGGGCCTGTAATCTCCGACGAGCAATATGAAATTATAAATTCCTGGAGGGAGATTCTGTTTAACATGGACCTCATAGGGGCCTATGAAAACGGAGTAGGATTCGGTAACATAAGTATGAGGTTACGGGGGGGAAACCAGTTTGTAATTACTGGTTCTGCCACAGGAGAGATCCCTGAACTTGAACCCGGACATTATGTAAAGGTTAACTCTTTCAATATTGAGGATAATGCTGTTCAGTGCGTTGGACCACTTAAAGCTTCATCAGAATCACTCACACATGCGGCAATCTATTCTGCCGATCCTGGTGCAAACGCAGTTATACATGTTCACAGTATTGAACTCTGGAACGAACTTATTTATAAGGTTCCTACAACCAGTCCATCAGAGGATTACGGTACAATAGGCCTGGCAAAGGATATTCTTCATCTCTTTAAGGATCCCGATGTTTTTGAAAAAAGGATAATAGTTATGGCAGGTGATCGTGCCGGTATTCTTACATTCGGTAACGATATGGATGAGGCGGTGAATGTGCTGATGGCGTATCTCAAAAAAGGAAAGTAAAAATATCTTTTTTCTGAAGTTCTTGCATAATTACTCGCAAATACCTAATATTGCAGTCCGTTTTTGGGCCCATAGCTCAGCTGGTTAGTAGCACCTGACTCATAATCAGGGGGTCGCTGGTTCGAGCCCAGCTGGGCCCACCTTCGCCCGCCATAGCATTTGCGACGGCGGGCTTTTTTATTTAACTTTGTCTGTCTCGTTGTTTAACTAATTCTTATTGTATGGAGGGCTACGGCGGGCAAAGCCCTGACGGCAGTATTTATACGGGGTGTACAAATAATCTTGAAGAGAGAGTTACACGTCATAATCAGGGACAGGTTCTCGCGACAAAAAATTATCTTTCAGTTGAAATAATTACATTCGTTGCTTTTACAGATAAATACAAAGCATACTATTTTGAAAAATATCTCAAACAAGGATCCGGAAGAGCATTTTCAAAAAGACATTTGATTTGAAATCGTCATTAAAATAATCACCTATTTAAAGTGTTTCTTTTTTTATGCGCCAGTTTTAGGCCAGGTTTTGTATAAAAATGGGGTGTTTTGATTGAAGAGATCGAACCGCTTAGTTCCTTTCAGATTGGGCTTCCAATAACCCGCTGGCTTTAAAGAGCTTTTTTGGGGGGGAATGACTACCCACCTGCATAAGTCCTGGTGAGTTCTTATGCAGGCGGGTGGAATTCAAAAAAACTAAAAATGAAACATCAGATACAAACTCCCATAGTAATAAGGGAATGTTGTATTGATATTATTGCCACTATTGCCCGGGCTTGAAGCCTGGTTATATGCAACATGTTGAGATAAGACCATATTTTCACCTTTAGTATAACTCTGGGTTCCCCAGCTATGTCCATAAGTTAATCCTAACTCCGTACCAATGCACATTTTGGGTGCAAAGTAGTATTCAATTCCGGTAAAAGCACCCAGGCTAATAGTCATTACTGCTCCATCATTCATTTCCAGAGGCCTGTCTGATAAATTTCCCCAGTTTGTAGTTGGGCTGGGATTTTGAGTATTCATCTGGTTTCCATACTCGCGTTTTATACTACTCTTTTTATAAGAGTAACCAAGGTCAGCGCCATAAAAACCCCGTAGCCTTTTGTATCCACGGAATCCTTCATAGCCGACACGGCCCTGATAAAAATGACTCATGGTTGTTTCTCTATCCTCCACCTGTTGCTGACTCAGAGGGTTTGATAAGCGGGCAGCATCATCAATTACATAGTAGTTAGCTACCTTGTTAGTTGTATTAACTGTTAATGCAATTCTTAATGCCGCGTCACTGTTAAGAAAATATCGGAAATAGACAGTTTGATCACTGAGATCAAGACTATTATCAATATTCCCGTTAAACATGTTCCCAATATAATAGAAGAACGGATCGGCGGAGAGGCCAATTCCAATTTCTCCTTTTTGAGGAAGTATAATATTCCCATGCTTGTTTACAAGGAGACTATCCTGTGCTAATACAATTAATCCCATAAAGAAGATGGAAAATGTTATGATTAATTTTTTCATGAAGTCTTATTTTTCTAATGAAGTTGATACTTAATTTTCATTCTGAACACCTGACATCGCTATGGTTGTAGCATATGTAGTGCTGACAGATTGTGAAGGTATAGTTCCGCTGTAAAGGAACTTCTTAGCCGGGGGCGTAATAAGATTTTTTGTTGCCTCAAATCTCATGCTGATATTCTCCCCTTTTGGAATTCTTGCTGAAATTAGTCCTCCTGCCCCGACAGTGGCTGTTCCTGCCCAGGTAGAGGTGTAGAGGTTTATTGTGGTACCTTGAGGCACATTTTCATTTCCGGCAACAGTCTCATCCATATCAGCTTTAACTATAAACGCACAGGTTACAGTTTCAACGAAGTTATCAAGGATATCCTCATTATTGTACGTTATCTCTTTAGTTTTGCTTTCACCTGGTATTACCGAAATGGTTTGTGTGGCTGTTACTGAGAAATTTTTAGAAATTTTTGCTGAGACTGAACCAAAACTCTGCACCTGCTCAGCGGTAAACTCTGCAGCCTTTATCGTAACGATCACACCAGTACTCACGGTAGGAACACTAACCTGGATGGTTCCATTGTTGATTGTGGTTGAATCTATCCAGTTTCCCGAGACACCTGCATTAAAGGAACTGTTGAGAATAGAAATGAATACCTTAGTCCCGTTTGGTGCAAATTCCAATCCCTGTTTTGTTTTGTCAAGTTCTGCATAAAAGTAAGCTTTTACATTAGCTTTCATAGATGTATCCAAGGTGTAATTTGAAGTTGTAATATCTTTTTCGCAGCCGGCAAAAAGGAATGTTAAAACTATCAATAGAGCACCTAATCTGTTTCCTGATTTTTTCATAGTAATTTTCATTTCGTTTAATTAAAATTTTAAAATTGTCTCATTTTTCCATTATGTTATGCAAAAATGATAGAATGTATGTAGCTAAACAAAATAAAGCATTAATTGTTCGCTTACTAAGTCTTTCGTATTTATTTGTTTAGAAGTTTGAGTGGAAATATATTGGTCAGCATGAAGAGTACGATATGATTAATGCTGATAAAATTTAATCGACATGAAAGTAAAAGTTATTAAAACCGAAAAAGCATATATTCAAGCATTAAAAAGGCTTAAAATAATATTTGACGCAGCTGCAGATTCAGCAGATCAGATGGAGAGATCCAAAGATACCAACCTTAATCGGGTCAAATCCTTTTAAGTGACTCATGATTATATTTTTAATCTCTGATTGGTCCATTTAGAATGTTTTTACAAATCTATTAATAATTGATCATTCAACAATGTAACTGTCTTGTTTTAGTAATGAGTCAAATCTATCTCAGTGCATTAATTTGGCCTTAAGCTGTTAGGATTAGTTGCCGTCGGAGCCTGCCCAGAGCGGAGAGAAGGGTCATGGTTGGCATGTGTTTTTGCACATCCCGATAGCAGGATTAGTCAAGGTACTGAAGGTTGAATAAGTGGCTTTAAACTCTCTCATAGACTTTGGGACTGATTACCAAGTTGTCCGGGCTGACGACCGTGAACCGCAAAGCCTTTGTCATGTTATAACGAATTCGCCTCGAGTGAACAGGCGAAGCGGGAAGGCAACCGAGGATCGACCATAATTTCATTTGCGAAGCAACCTGAATTCTAATCCGATCCGAGCTCAGCGAAGCTAATTAAACTACCATCCGTAGCACATGTATTAATTTTAAAACTGTCTTTCAGGCAGAAAACTGTCAAGATATTTTTAAATCAGTCCTGTTGTTATTTAGGAGTGGAAAGTTTATCTGGATTTTGTCTGCAGTCCCAAATTGCATTAATCGTAATTGTCTCACTGTCGACTTGATATAAAATTGCATAGTTACCTTCAACTATGGATCTAACAATCTCGATATCTGACTGAAGTCCCAAAAACGCATGATTGCTTAAAAGTTTTACTGTTTTGTGAATCTCTGAGTTAAGATGTACGCTATATGTCTTTGATCCATTGCGGATATAGAAATATTCAAGAATCTTTAAAAGGTCAATCTTCGAGTTAGGTGACCAAACTATCTTTCGCTTAGCCATTTATCTATCTCTGCTACAACTTGATCATTTGATATCCCTTCTCCTCTTGCTATTTGTTCCTGTGCTTCTTTAATCCGTAGTTTCTGTTCAGGCGTGGTTCTAAAGATAAGTTTTTCTGACTTAGTATCAATAATGGTATTCATTGCGGCAAGGAAAGATTTGTCATTGATTGCTGCAATCTTATGATGTAAGATATCTTTTAGTTCAATTGTAGTCATAATGCATAAAGTTTGTCCAAAGATACGATATTTTTAATTTGGACATATCTGGCTTTCCGTCTTTGCTGTTAGCACATGTATTTTTCGTCGCGCGATGGAAGAGTTCCGGTAGAAAGCAGTGTTGTTAATTTAATAACAGATCTTACTTGAGACGGCGGGAGGGCAAATTGTCCGTCGCGCGAGGGCTAAGTCTCACAGCCCCAAATATATGTGCTAACGGCCCGGTGGTTAGGATTGGTTGCCGTCGGAGCCTGCCCAGAGCGGAGCGAAGGGTCAGGGTTGGCATGAGTTTTTGCATAGTCCCAATAAACGGCGAGAAGTTGTCACGGTATGATAAAATTGTCAAGATGGCGATGCAAAAACCCCCGACCCTTTGTCGGGGCAGGCTATGACAACAGCGCGTCGGACGGCAGCCCCATTGACTTTGTCTCGGTAGCAGGAGTGGTCGTGGTACTAAAGGTTGAATAAGTGGCTTTAAACTCTCTCTCATAGACTTTGGGGCTTATTACCAAGCTGTCCGGGCTGACGACCGTGTCCCGCGAAGCTTTTGTCGTGTTATAACGAATTCGTCTCGAGTGAACAGGCGAAGCGGGAAGGCAACCGAGGATCGACCATAATTTCATTTGCGAAGCAACCCGAATTCTAATCCGATCCGAGCTCAGCGAAGCCAATTAAACCTACCATCCGTGTTAGCTGTTGGGCTCGTTAAAACTGTCCCGGTTTACGAATTTGTCTTGCTATACTAATTTGATTTTTTTCAAGCTTTCGCCACGTCAGTTACATATTAACCAACCAGTTTTTAGTCACGGTATCAGTCATGATGTTGATGATGGTTTATTATTAAATCTTTCTGATACAGTATTGCTTACCAAATTTATCGAATAAAAATTTGAAACTGTTACAGATTTATAGTTTTGTTTAAAAGTAAATCCACTGACCGGATTTTATACTCGGTTTACAGTTGACTGGCAAGTGCAATAAGCTTAATTGATGATTATATGGATGATTGCGACTTAAAAAGCTTATTGAATTTGCCAGTGCGTTAGCTGTAGGGCAAATTTAATTATTGTCTTTTTACAATCGGTTTATATGCTTTAGCTGGAGAAAAATTTTAAAATTCGTCCCTTAGAGTTTGCAAGCTCTTTGCCAAAGCTTTGGCTTAGAATCGGCTTGTGCGGCTTTGGCAATGTGCTTGCAAATACCGTCTATCTGAACCAACTTTGAGCCAATTATGAGTCAATTGAGCCAACTTTGAGCCAACTTTGAGCCAACTTTGAGCCAACATAAATCTTTAAATCCAATCGGCTCCAATTGCATCTCCATATTGTCTATACAAAACATAAACAGCACTAGATCCCTTCGTTCCTTTATTCAATAGTAATTGTTTGTCTTCTAATTCTGACAAATCCCTAGTAGCTGTTGCTTTTGACACACTGTATAATGATTGGTAGTCACGATTTGTAATTTTTCTCTTTTCTTTGACATAAAGTACAGCTTTAACTTGTCTCTCATTAAGTCCAAGTGATTCAAGATATTCAGCAAAATAGATATCTTTTCTGAACTCCACGGTTATGTCACTCGAATCATAACTAAAAACAGGTTCAGGGAGACCTGCTTGTTTACATTCTTTTATGATTTTAATTGTCCCACGCCCCCAGGATTCAATGTAGCCACTTCGGAATAAAGCAATAGCAATGTCAGGGTTGTAAGGTCTTGATGCGTGTTTTACCAATAAGTTCTTAATTGTCCAATTTTCAGGGAGTTGTCCTTCATTCCAAAAAATGATTTTATCTCTATAAACACTAATCTGTATAGGAACTCCACCTGAGTAGTCCTTGTGTGCAATGGCATTCAGTAAAGCTTCTCGTATTGCTTCTTTAGGGTATTCATATTTCTCCACCCTGTGAATGCCTTCATAGCTGATTTCTGCCTTAATGTATTTGGTGAAAAGCAAATCAATTGTTTTCTCAATTTGTTCAAACAAATTTCCATGAATCGCGTCTTGAAATATCAATTCATCATCAGACTGGAAATAACCAATTTTAATATATGAACCTGTTACAAAATTTTCAGGAAAAGGATGAAAAAGCAGAATCGCAGCACGTTTCAGATATTCACCTTCTTTCAATTGTAGATTTTCAAGCAAGCTGTTCATTCGTGTCAGTCAGGCTTTCCTCATTAATCCTTTGGCTTTTCAAAGCCTTCTTACGGAAAAAGTCAAATGTTTCTTGTTTTAATTCTTTAATTGAGACTTTGGGAACCGGAACTCCGTCCCAGCGTTTCCCGATTTTCTGAAAAAGATACTTTATCTGCCCAATGGCATTCCTTCACATGATACAATTAACAGGGTCTTTTCAATGCTAAAGCCCGATAAATTCGAGACGGTATTTATCAGTTGGGTTAATAGTTTGAGGGACAGTAATATTGACAAAGAAGTTATTGCGATTGACGGTAAGACAATTCGTGGTTCAAAAGATAGCTTTCACGAGAAGTCAGCCATACATATTGTAAGTGCATGGGCAAATAGTAATCAGCTTGTCCTTGGACAGCGTAAAGTAGATGGTAAATCCAATGAAATTACAGCCATTCCTGAATTACTCGAAATGCTTGATATAAAAGGAAGCATTGTTACTATTGATGCAATGGGTACACAAAAGAATATAGCAAAAGTCATTATTGACAATCAAGCCAATTACATTCTTGCATTAAAAGGGAATCAAACCTATTTGAAAGAAGATGTTGAAAACCTGTGTAAGCAGATGAAGCCAGACTCAGAGAATGAAATAGTTGAAAAAGGACATGGCAGAATTGAGACCAGAAACTGTAAGGTTTACAATCAAATCCAGCTACTTGAAGATTTAGAGAAGTGGAGTGATCTCAAATCTGTCATTCAAATCACCTCAGAAAGAGAGATTAAAGAAAAGAAAACAAAGGAGACAAGATTCTATATCAGTAGTTTAAACGATGAAGCAAGAGCTTTTAATAAATATATACGTATGCACTGGGGTGTTGAAAATAGTCTGCATTGGATTTTAGATATGACTTTCAGAGAAGATGAACAGAGAAAGCGTGACAAGAACTCCGCACAAAATTTTGCAATCGTAAGAAAAATAGTCTTAAACCTACTTAAACAAGAAGACTCAAAAAAGCTGAGCCTCAGAACAAAAAGACTTAAAGCCGGGTGGGATAACAACTTCTTGTTGAGAATCCTAAAAATATGAGTGTCAGTCAAACAGTAATAAAATCAAATCCGGGTTGTTTGAATGTTAGTTGTACGATGGGGAATAAAGGCTCATAGAACCTGGCTGAAATGATTTGACTTAAAAGTAATGATTTAGTGATCGGAAAAGGGAGTATGAGATTCCTCGCTAACGCTCGGAATGACAGGTTTTTATAGGGCATGATGCCGGATATTTTATTAAAATTTAAATGCGTTGACCCTGTCAATACGTCTGGCTTGTGCACTTGGTTTCATATTTTATTTCTGCTGAATCATCCCGAGGCGGGATAAAACTATCTTCCTCAGGAACCGGGTAGGGTTTGTGTACTACTATGAACCTGTATTTCCTATAAGCATAAATTAAATTAATTATTGACTCAATTTGATGTGAGCTTTTATTTACATTTATCTAAAAGTTAATATGTGATAATCATACCTCTAATTTACTATTTAAGTACTTGAGACAATCCCCCAGACTTAATGAGGGATTGTTTTAATAGTTTGTAAAATATTACAAAGGGTGGGCAGTTAGAATTTGTTCAAGGAGTCCATTATTCAGAATAAAGATTATCCATGAGTCCTCCATTTCAAGTTTATTGTTATTAATCCTTGAAAAATATACTATAAAAGACGTCTTCCCTTCATTCCCTACCCATTCAGTAATAATTTTCCTTTTGGCAAAAGACTTTGGGAATATATCTTTTAATTCATCTGCTTTCATCCCTACTTTAATCGTCTGTCCCTTTTGCAAGAGCATTGTATATTTATCACTTGTTATATGAAATTGAATACCTGACTTTTCATATTCTGGAATCTCTATTTTTAGTCCATCCATATATGAAACTCGAGTAAATTTTTCATCAGACATTACATTAGTGTATTTTTTCTCTTTATAGTCGATGCCAAAAAGTTGTTCAGTTACTTTACTACTCTTTAGTTCTGAGGCCTTTAACTTGTGTGTGCTTTTCACATCTGAACCAGTTTTCAGAAGATAGAATTCATCCCGGCCAATATAATCATAGCTTGATTGTGATCTTAAATTTATGGCTATTAGCAGGAATATAACAAACAATATTGACTTTTTCATGATATAAATTTATTAATAAAACATTAATATGATGGACATGGATCGCTTATTTCACCACTTGGCCAAATAGTGGCCCCAAAATAACCAGCAGGATCAACTCTTTGACCATCTTGAAAAATTTGAATGTGCACATGAGCTTCTGGAGCCGTTACGGCATTTCCCGTTCTTCCACTTAGTCCTATTGCATCACCCATATTAACAGGGTCACCTATTTCCATTGTAGATGATACAAAATTTAAATGTGCGTATGTTACATCTTTTGTATTGCCATCAATATTAGTATATCTTACAGTAACATAATTTCCTAAATCACCTACTGATGAACCATCCCCAGCCTGATTGGCTTCATAGGTATTTACAAAGTCATTGACGACTCCCCCTTTAATGGAATAAACTGGAGTACCAGGATCACATGCAAAATCAATTCCCCCGTGATAATCTTTATCTACACATCTGTAATCTGAACCCGATCTTACACAACCGAACATTCCTCCCATTATTCCAGATGATCCTGGAGACGCAATTGATAGGTTAAACAAAGGATTACCATCACAGGGTTTATCTGGTTCTCCTAAATAGATCGCTTCAGTAGCACCACCGCCACCAGAACCTCCACCACCCCCTTCACCATCACAAAGGGTATATAGATAATCCCAGGTTTCATAATACTTACAATTTAATGCGTCAATACCTTTATCTGACTGAGCCTCTGTGCAGCCCCAGGTAACGTAGTAATAGGCCCAACAACCTTTAGATATTAATTGTATTGGAAATTCATTATTATCTTTATGTTTTATAGTTTGAATTATCTTGCCTTCCAATAAAACCCACCCATTTGAAAAACTTCCATTCAAGTTATGGTATAAAATACTGCCACTAAATCCTTTTTGCAACTTTTTATATGACGAAGATATTGTCTTAAAATCATTTGCTAATTGATAATCCTTATCAGGGATAATCGTCATTAGGAAACCAATAAAATTATTTCCCTTCTTTTCGATTACAATTGTTGTTCGCGAAAGCATGAACCGCTTATCCCTAGTCTCTTTGAAAGCTTTGTAACTATCCTCTGTAGCGAAACCAAACTCCCCTTGAATAATTAATGGCGACTCAACTGTTCTAGAATCTTTGTGTCTACTACTAAAAGCACTATTCCAATCAGGTTTTCCAAGTGCGCTTCCTTTGACTAGATCCGTAGATTTAAAGTTTAAGCTAGTTGAGAAATGATTCTCGTACCATAATTTGGACTCCATAATATCAGAGCCATTATCGACATAAGTATCTTCAATTTCTTTTTGACATGCAATTATTATACCAATAAAAGAAATTATGATAATAACTTTAATCAGAACCTTTTTCTTTATGCTCATATTATTAAAATTAGATAATCAAAAGTTAATTTAAA
>JBBQZN010000052.1:0-28926 GCA_038207725.1 Bacteroidales bacterium
GTTCTGAACACTGATACCCTGATTATTCAAGCCCTCAGGAAATATGACCGGACAACGATGCCTGCAGGTAATCTATACTCTTTTGCTAATCAGAATTACAGCACAAGGGAATTTGCAAACTATATAGAAAAAAGAGGATCGGTATTTATAAGCCGAACCCTTGAAACAAGGTTGTCTGATCATCTTATTTCATATGAGAATTCGGTGCTTGAAAAAAAGTATCCTGACTTCCGTTATCTTATGAATGAATTTCACGATGGAATACTTCTGTTCGAGATCTCGGGGAAAAAAGTCTGGAACAGGGTTAATGAAGATTCTGTGGGATTGCAAAGGTATTACGAAGCTAATAAAAATAAATTTCTCACAAAGAAGGGAATTGCTGCCAGAATGTATACTCTGAAGAAAGATGGCGCAGAGAAAGAACTGGCGGCAGCCTATAAAAAAGCAACGGGAAAACCTGATATGGATAGACGCTTACTCGAAAAATTCAACAAAAAATCAAAGACTATACTCTCAATTGCTGATACTGTGTTCTTCAAAGGCGATAACACGTCAATAGATAAACTAAACTGGAAAGAGGGCTACCAAAGTGTCAGTCAGGATAGCTTTCCATCAATAATTTTCATAAAAAATGTCATTGAACCTAAACCCTTAAAATTCGCTGAAGTTCAGGGTGAGATGCTTACAGGCTACCAGGAATTTCTTGAGAAAGAATGGTCTGAACAATTAAAAGAAAAATATGCCGTTAAAATTGATAATTCGGTACTTGAAGAGGTAAAGAAGATATTAAAAAAATGAACAGAGTAATCATTTTACTATTTGCTGTTTCTGTTTTGTCAGGCTGTAATAGCAAGCAAAGTGCAGGAAAAAGAATTCAGGTAGCTGAGGTTGGTAAAATTGCATTGTATTACGATGAGATGCCCCGACTGATACAACCCGGAGTAAATGAGGCAGATAGTGCTGCTCTGATTCAGAACTATATCAATAAGTGGGCTAAAAGGGAATTGCTTCTTCAGAAAGCTGAAGCTAACCTTTCTGATGAGCTGAAGAATAAAATTGCTGCTCAACTCGAAGAGACAAGGGCAAACCTGTTAATATATCAGTATCAGCAGCAAATGATGCTTGAGAAGATGGATACTGCTATAAGCGAAACTGAAATTGAAAATTATTATGTCAATAATGAAACCAGTTTTAAACTGGGATCCAATATTGTCAAAGCTCTGTTTATTAAACTGCCGGTTGAAACCCCTGATATCAGTAAGATCAGGCTACTTGCCCGGTCAGATGTGCAGAATGATCTTCAGCAGCTTGAAAGCTATTGCTTCCAGTTTGCTGAAAAATTTGATGATTTTAATGAAGATTGGGTAACAATGGACAGACTCTCAGTGGAGTTGCAGGCTGATATTGAAAATGAGGAGGATTTTCTTAAAAGAAATTCATTTTTTGAAACCGCTGATTCCGCTTATGTCTATCTTGTGAAGATTAGGGATTACCGGCTAAGAGCATCACTTGCACCTTATGAGTATATCAAAGATGATATTAAGAGAATAATCTGGAATACAAGAAGATTTGAGTTCATTCAGTCGCTTGAGAACGGAATATATAACGATGCACTAAAAGAAAACAGTTTTAAGATATTAAAATAATGATGAAAAGAAAACTAAGATTTTGTCTGAGTATTACAGTAATGCTTTTGGCAGGCATCGGGACTGCTAACGCTCAGAAACTTATTGAATCAATAGCTGCAATAGTCGGGAATGAAGTAATCTATCTTTCCGAACTTGAAAATACAGTTACTGACCTGAAAAGGGGCGGCAACAAAACCAGCATGGATGAGCTTAGGTGCGGAGTATTTCAGGAGATGCTCGTTTCAAAGTTGTTCCTTGATCAGGCAAGAATTGACAGTATAATTGTTGCCGACGACGCTGTAGATGGCGAGCTTAATATGAGGATGAATGATGCCATCAGACGTGCGGGAAGTGAAGAAGCTCTCGTAACTTTCTTCAAGAAGAGCATGATTGAGATAAAAAGAGATATTAAGAAAACTATGCTTGAGCAGGAAATTGTGCGTGAAGTTCAGGGTTCTATTGCCAAGGATATTACAATTACACCTAATGCATTAAAAAGGTATTACTCATCTATTCCAAAAGACAGCCTGCCAGTTATACCTGCCAGATACGAAATAAGTCTCATACAGGTAGATCCTCCTGATAATGAAGATAATAAAGCAGAAGCCCGTCAGAAACTTCTTGATATCCGGAGCCAGATTCTCGCCGGAAAGAGTTTTAATGTACTTGCAATTCTTTATTCCGAAGATGTTGAATCAGCCAAAAATGGCGGAGAGATAGGTTTCCTGACAAGAGGAGAACTTGAGAAGCCCTATGCAGATGCTGCCTTCAGTCTTACAAAAAACACTGTTTCCAAAATTGTAGAAACGAAATTCGGATTCCATATAATTCAGCTTATTGAAAAGAAAGGAGAAATGGCAAATACCCGTCATATCCTTGTCAGACCAAAAATAAAAGCTGATCAGGCTTCAAGAGCCATCTCAAAACTCGACAGTCTTGCAAACCTTATAAGAAAAGACAGTATAAAATTTGAAGCAGCAGCTCTCCGGTTCTCAACTCATAAGGACAGCCGTGTTAATGGCGGAAAATTTGTGAGCGCAAATCCGAGCGACCGTATCACATGGTTTAAACTTGATGAATTGAATACTGAAATGTATTCAAAAATAAGTGATATGAAAGTTGGTGAGATCTCAGAAAGTTTCAGGACCACCGACGAAAGTGGCAACGAGGTTTTCAGGATTGTGAGACTCGACAATGAACAACCTGCTCACGCAGCCAATCTTAAGGATGATTACCAGAGTATTTACAGTGCAGCAATATCCGACGAGCGCACGAAGGTATTCGATAAATGGGTGAAGGAAAAGATTGAGAAAACATATATCAAAATAGCTGAAGAGTACAAAACATGTGAGTTTCTGAAAAAAGGATGGTTGAAATAAAAATCCTTAAATACCTGCTCAGTTTGCCCAGGTTCATACATTTATTGTATGCTCTGCTTATATCCCTTTTACCTTTTGTTACGAATGGGCAGGAATCCTCCAAGCAACAAAAGGGGGTAAAAAAGATAGAAATTCTTAATGCTGATTATTTAAAACAGAGCAAATCTGACCCCGACCTTCAGAGACTTATCGGAAATGTAATTTTAAAGCATAAGGAGGTCAAAATGTATTGCGACAGTGCTTACTATTACAAAAAAAAGAATCTGGTAAAAGCATATAGTAAAGTACATATTGAACAGGGAGATACGCTTGATCTTTACGGTGATTATCTTTATTATGACGGAGAATCAGCTAGAGCTCTTGTCACGGGTAAAGTGGAGCTTATCGACAAGGATACTCATCTTTATACAAAAGAGATTGATTACGATACCAGGAACAGAATCGCCAGATATGACAAGAACGGAAGAATTACAAATGCTGAAAATGTACTAACCAGCATAATCGGTGTTTACTATGTCTCCGACAATCTTTTTCATTTCAAAGACAGCGTAAAAATTGTCAATCCCGATTATGTTATGACCGCTGACACAATGGATTATAATACATCCACTGAAACAGCATTTTTTACGGGTCCCTCTGAAATGAAGGGAGACAGCATTTACCTGTATTGCGAAAAAGGATGGTATGATACAAAGAAAGATGTAACCAGTATCTGGAAAAATGCAGTAATTGATAATAAGACTCAGATTGTCCATGGCGATTCACTTTTCTTCAACGACAGTACAGGTTTTGGACAGTCGTTCGGGAATGTAACAATTGAAGATACCACAAACAACCTCATCGTAAAAGGAGAATACGCATGGTATTTTAAAGACCCTGAACAGTTTTTAATAACCGACAGGGCGGTGTTCATTCAGGTTTCAGGAGTGGATTCTTTGTTTCTTCATGCTGATACAATAAGTGCCATAACAGTGGCTGATACATCATTAAAAGGTTATCGTCTCATGAGGGCATACCACGGCTGCCGGATTTTCAGTCATGATCTGCAGTCGAAATGCGACTCTCTCTCCTATTCATTTCAGGATTCAGTTATTCGCTTTTACAAGGATCCTGTGATCTGGTCTGAGGAGAATCAGCTGACAGCCGATTCGATGGCGATATTTACGAAAAACAGGAAGACTGACAGACTTGAGCTTTATAACTCTGCTTTTGTAACAAGTCAGATTGACTCGTTAAGATTTAACCAGATAAAAGGCAGATCCCTGACGGGGTATTTCAGGAATAATGAACTCTATAAGATATACATAAATGGGAACGGCGAATCAGTATATTATCTTCTTGAAGGAGAAGATATTGCGGGGATCAACTCCTCAAAATGCGCCAATACCGAGATATTTATTGAAAACGGAAAGATCACTGAAGTTTCTGATTTTGGTAGTCCTGAAGGTGAAATAAATCCACCCGAAATAGGAATACCTAAACCCATAAGACTTAAAGGATTTAATTGGTTTGACCTGTTAAGGCCAAGGAAAATGGAAGACATTTTCAAGAAATAGAAAAGAGGCTGATCCTATCGGATTCAGCCTCTTTTTTAATATTCATCCTCATTAAAAAAGAAGTCGTCTTTACTCGGATAATCAGGCCAGATATCCTCTATACTTTCATAAATATCACCTTCATCCTCTATTTCCTGCAGATTTTCAATTACCTCCATCGGGGCACCCGACCTGATGGCGAAATCAATCAGCTCATCCTTAGTGGCAGGCCATGGAGCATCCTCAAGTTTCGATGCCAGTTCAAGTGTCCAGTACATATAATTCCTGAATAAGTTAAGCTTTAAACAAAGTCTGCAAATATATATATTATTTTATTTAAAAAGCAATACCTGTTTTTAAGTTTTTTAACATTTCAAACAGACCACTTAACTTCCTCATAACCAAGCTCTGAGCCTAATTTACGCGATAATACAAATAAAAAATCGGATAACCTGTTAAGAAATTTAACCACAATTTCAGGAGTTTCCTCAGTCTCCCTTAACCGTAGAACAGCTCTTTCGGCCCGCCGGCAAACACATCGTGTTATATGGCAATTGGATACAACTATATGACCGCCCGGAAGAATGAAATTTTTCAGTGGAACGAGTGTCGCTTCCATCGAATCTATCTCTTTTTCAATTATTGATATACAATCAGATGCAGGAAGAATTACCCTGCTTTTGGTATTAGTTGAATCAGTTGCCAGTGCGGCAGCAGAACACATAAGTTGATCCTGAATGTAAATCAGCAACTCCTTACGATGTGAATTTTCTTTATAATCACGCAGAAGCCCTATCCAGGCAATAAGCTCATCAACAGAACCATAAGCTTCTACCCGGAGGGAGTGCTTAGGAACACGTCTTCCTCCTGATAAAGATGTTGTACCATCATCACCTGTCAGTGTATAGATCTTCATCAGAGGTTATTGATTAAAATGTTCAGAATGCCAGACTATTTTTTTACATAACCCTCATTCACATAGTCCTGGGAGATCTCACCGTCGAATAGCCTGATAATACGTGCTGCATGCTTGGCAATATCTTCCTCGTGTGTAACTACAATTACAGTATTACCTTTGCTATGAATATCATCAAGTAATCCCATAATATCTATAGATGTCTTGCTGTCGAGGTTTCCTGTTGGTTCGTCAGCCAGTATTATGGAAGGATTATTAACAAGAGCCCTGGCAATAGCAACACGCTGACGCTGACCTCCCGATAATTCATTTGGCTTATGTGTCATCCTGTCGCCAAGCCCAACCTGCTCCAGAGTCTTAATAGCAATCGCTTCCCTTTCAGCTTTGGCTACTCCTGCATAAATTAATGGCAAGGTGACATTTTCGAGTGCAGTATATCGTGGTAAGAGGTTAAATGTCTGAAAAATAAAACCAATCTCTTTATTTCTGATCTCAGCCAGATAATCGTCCTCCATTTTACTAACATCAGTACCATTTAGTATATATGATCCGCTTGTTGGGGTGTCAAGACATCCAAGAAGGTTCATCAACGTAGATTTACCTGACCCTGATGGTCCCATTATAGCTACATATTCATTCTTGTTAATGTTTACAGACACCTCTCTTAAAGCCCTGACTATCACCGATCCTATCTGGTAACTCTTAGCAATATTATGAATTTCAATTACTTTCTCCATAACTTTTAAAATTTGAATTTCCGAAATTAAATTAATTCTGTCAAATAATGAATAATATACTCTTAATTTTTGTTAATATCTGATTATATAGTTTTTAGGCGTGATAGTTTCATTTAAAAATACCAATCCAATTCTGTTGAGGTCAATTGTTACTGTAACATTTTCAGATTTCTTAATCTCACCCCAGGCTTCACTCATCTCCTTCGAATAATTAATATCATCAATCACTATAACAGTTTCCTTGCCAGCTACTTCTGAGACTTTTGAAAAATATCTAAGCAAGGGTTCCTTCCTGTGATTACCATCAATAAAAACCAGTCCCGGATTTTTACATTTCTCAAAAACATCCGGAAGAACAGCATCAAAATCCCCTGTAATGATCTCACAATTACTGAATCCTGCATTTTTAATATTCTCCCTTGCAATTTTGGCGATCTCTGAAGAACCCTCCATGGAGTAGACTTTTGTTTCTGATGCTGATGAAGCAAGGTACATTGTACTTATTCCCAGCGATGTTCCAAACTCAATTATTCCCTTAGCTCCAAATTCGGAAGCCAGCTTTGAAAGCAATAATCCGTATTTCAAAGTTACCGGTGATCTTTTTGCAATATGTGACACTCTTCTGCTGTTTGATTTCTTATTATCGGCTCCGCTGCCAAAATCTTCAACCTCAATAACCCTTTTGTCGCGGAGCATCCTTTTTCTTGTCTTTTCAATTATACAGACAATATTAGTCTCTGATTTATTCCGGAAGACTCGTGTAACAAGATCAAAAACAAAGGGACTGTGAATGCCGTGACCCAACCTATGGCTAGACATTATAGTGTATTTCAGATACTTGAGAACCCTGAAAAAAACCATTACTCTTATTGAATTTATAATTAGGAGAGCTTTTCAAAAATACGTATTTTCGATCAATCAAATAAAAATTCTTACTTTATTATAGGTAGGATTGATTTTCAAAATATTTGAACGAATTCTAATGACAATACAGGAATTTCTGAACAGTAACATTACATATCTTTCCGGAGTTGGCCCCAAAAGGGCTGAACTACTTGTTAAAGAACTTAAAATTGAGACCTTCAGAGATCTTCTTTACAATTTTCCATACAGATATATCGACAGAACACGTTTTTATAAAATAGCTGAGCTTGATCCTGACTTGCCGTTTGTTCAGATAAAAGGCATGATAAGAGGCTATTCAACCGAAGGACAAGGACAGGGAAAAAGGCTTGTTGCCGATTTTTACGATGAAACCGGGACAATTAAACTTGTGTGGTTTAAAGGAGGCAAATGGGTTACAGGAAGCTATACTACAGGCATTGAATACATTGTTTTCGGGAAGCCGGGTGTTTTCAATGGTATGGTAAATATTGTTCATCCTGAAATTGAAGCTTCAGGGAAGGTGGCAGAAAGACTCAATTCTTCACTTCAGGCTCAGTACAGTACTACTGAAAAGCTTAAGAACCAATTTATTACATCAAAAAGCATTAGTAAATTCATAGGGACACTAATTAAACAGATTGCCGGGCGAATTCCTGAAACACTCCCTGCATGGCTTGTTACTAAGTATAAGCTGATGGATCTCCATGATGCCCTGCACAAGATTCATTTTCCGTCAGATCCCGATGAACTCGAACGGGCAAGATACCGTTTGAAATTTGAAGAGCTCTTCTTTATCCAGTTAAACCTTCTACGGTTCAAAACTATGCGAAACCTGCGTTTGAAAGGATTTGTATTTTCAAGCGTCGGAGATACTTTTAATAATTTCTATTTTAAAAACCTCCCCTTCTCTCTCACAGAAGCCCAGAAACGAGTAATGAAGGAGATAAGAAAAGACCTTGGATCAGGAAGACAGATGAACAGGCTGCTTCAGGGAGACGTTGGAAGCGGCAAAACTCTGGTTGCACTGATGAGTATGCTAATTGCCATCGATAACGGATACCAGGCATGCATTATGGCACCTACCGAAATACTTGCCAACCAGCACTTTCAAACAATAAGCAAACTTCTGGCTGGGTTGGATATAAAAATTTCTCTGCTCACTGGCTCATCAAAAAAAGCTTCAAGGAGAAGTATCGATGAATCACTGCTTGACAGTTCTCTTAACATACTTATTGGCACACATGCACTTATTGAAGAAAATGTAAAATTCAGCAATCTGGGCCTTGTAATAATTGACGAACAGCACCGTTTCGGTGTTGCTCAACGTGCAAGACTCTGGCAAAAAAGCCTGAATCCGCCACATGTTCTTGTAATGACAGCCACTCCAATCCCAAGGACACTTGCTATGACATTGTATGGAGATCTGGATGTATCGGTAATAGATGAACTCCCTCCAGGCAGAGTTCCTATAAAAACAATGCATTTTAATGATTCTGAGAGAAATAAGGTATATGGATTCATCAGAAACCAGATCACCGAAAAACGACAGATCTACGTCGTTTATCCTCTTATCAAGGAATCCGAAAAAATGGATTTTAAGGATCTTGAAGATGGATGGGATACTATTTCAAGAGTCTTTCCTGCTCCAAAATACTGCATCAGCATTGTTCATGGTAAAATGAAGCCTGCCGAAAAGGAACTATCGATGAAGTTGTTTAAAGATGGACAGGCTCATATTCTGATAGCTACAACAGTAATCGAAGTTGGAGTAGATATTCCGAATGCAACTGTTATGATTATTGAAAGCGCTGAGAGATTCGGTTTATCGCAGCTTCATCAGCTGAGAGGACGTGTTGGAAGGGGCTCAGATCAATCATATTGTATTCTGATGAGCGCAGATAAACTCTCTAAGGAAGCTGAAAAAAGAATAGAGGTAATGGTAAGAACAAACGACGGATTCGAGATAGCAGAAACAGATCTGCAGCTGCGGGGGCCGGGAGATATTGAAGGTACACAACAAAGCGGGATACCTTTCGATCTGAAGATTGCTAATCTGGGACGTGATGGTCAACTAATTGAATATGTGCGGCATGTTGCTGAAGCTATTCTTGCTGATGATCAGATGCTGGAAATGAATCAGAATCATGTTTTAGGTGTTGAACTTAAAAGACTCTTCAGTCAGGAACAATCGTGGAGTAAAATCAGTTGAAAATTCCTGCTATTTAAAATAAGAATAAATAATAAACCAGATCTAAAAACTGATAAAAAACATCTTTCATTTGCGGGGTAATTCTAAATTTGTTGTGAATTTTTTCACACTGTAAAATGAGTAACACTGTTGGTTACGGAACCATTAATCATGACGGGATTGTTCAAAAATCTGATGATAAATCTGTTACAGTAAGCATCATATCCTCTGCTGCATGTTCCGGCTGCCACGCCGAAGGGTCGTGCTCTATGTCGGGGAAAGAAGAAAAAATTATTGAAGTGCCTGGCAGATACAGTGTTTCAGCTGGTGATAGAGTAGTTGTAATCATGAAACAATCAATGGGGTACACTGCTCTTTTTCTCGGATACCTTCTTCCATTAATAATTGTCATAATCACACTTATCATACTTATTTCAGTCAAAACGCCTGAACTGACAGCAGGCTTAACCTCACTGGCTGTTCTCATACCATATTATTCTGCTCTCTGGTTCATGAGAAACAGAATTAATGAAAAATTCACCTTCACATTAAAAGCTTAAAAATGAGTCCTACCATTCTTATTACGATTATAAGCCTCAGCCTTCTTGCCCTCATCTCGGCAGTAATACTCTATTTTGTTGCTCAGAAATTTAAAGTAATAGAAGATCCCCGGATAGATGATGTTCAGGCTATACTTCCTGCTGCAAACTGCGGTGGTTGTGGATTTGCCGGTTGCAGAAATTTTGCGGAAGCTCTTGTTAAAGCCGATACTTTTGAGGGACTAAACTGTCCGGTTGGAGGTGCAGAGGTTATGGGCAATGCAGCCGCAATACTCGGGAAGGTTGCCCCTGCTGTCGATCCTCTTGTTGCTGTGCTTCTCTGCAATGGAAATCCTGAATTTCGTCCAAGAACATCAGTTTACGACGGAGCATCAGATTGCAGAATAACACATAGTCTCTACATCGGCGACACTGATTGCAGTTATGGCTGTCTGGGAAATGGTGATTGTGTAGGAGCTTGCAATTTTGACGCAATGTTTATGGATGAAAAAACATTTTTGCCTGTCATAATTGATGATAAATGTGTCTCATGCGGAGCGTGTGTAAAAGCCTGTCCAAGAGGTCTTATTGAACTTAGAAAAAAAGCAAAAAAAGACCGGAAAATATATGTTGCCTGTTCAAACTGTGATAAGGGAGGACCGGCAAGAAGGGCCTGCAAAGTAGCTTGCATAGCCTGCAACAAATGTTTTAAAGTTTGTGAGTTCGATGCAATTACAATTGAAAACAACCTTGCTTACATTGATGCTAAGAAATGTACTTTCTGCAGAAAATGTGTAAGTGAATGTCCGACCGGATCAATACTCGAACTGAATTTCCCTCCTCCAAAACCGAAAATCAGCGCGGAGAAGGATACTCAGACTGTAACAAATTAATTTAAGTATTATTCTAAAAAACATAGTTTTGAAAACATTCCCATTAGGAGGTATTCATCCACCGGAAAACAAGCTTACAAAAGATGCGGCAATTCAGTATCTTCCTGTACCTGAGAGCGTCGCTATCCCGGTTTCACAACATATAGGAGCACCAGCCACTATTATAGTTAATAAAGGTGATTCTGTAAAAACAGGACAGGTAATAGCCACAGGCAATGGTTATGTTTCCACCTCAATACACTCATCAGTTTCCGGAAAGGTCAGTAAAATTGATACTGTACCTGGTACTTCAGGCTATCGGCAGCCAGCTGTTTTTATCGATGTTGAAGGAGATGAATGGATCGATACTATAGACCGCAGTGAAAAGATAGTAAAAGACATCAAATTAACGGCTGAAGAGATTGTAAAAAGATGTAACGAATCGGGAATAGTAGGACTTGGAGGCGCAACATTCCCATCACATGTAAAACTCTCAATTCCTGAAGGCAAAAAATGTAATACGCTTATTATAAATGGTGTTGAATGTGAACCATATCTGACATCTGATCATCGCCTCATGCTTGAAAAAGGTGAAGAAATCCTCATAGGAATTTCGATCCTCATGAAAGCATTAAAGGTGACGGATGCGTTAATTGGAATAGAGAACAATAAGCAGGATGCTATAGAACATCTAACAAAGCTTTCCTCAGGCTTTACCGGAATATCAGTTCATGCTTTGAAAGTCAAGTATCCGCAAGGGGCT
Organism: Bacteroidales bacterium; assembly: GCA_038207725.1. GTDB lineage: Bacteria > Bacteroidota > Bacteroidia > Bacteroidales > VadinHA17 > LD21. The sequence goes on from JBBQZN010000052.1 coordinate 11,443, forward strand.
GAAAAACAGCTTATCAAAGCACTTGTTAACAGGGAAGTTCCTTCCGGTCGCCTCCCTATTGATGTAGGTGTGGTTGTACACAACATAGGAACCGCCTTTGCAGTTTATGAAGCAGTTCAGAAAAACAAACCTCTTTTTGAAAGAGTAGTTACAATTACTGGCAAATCAGTGAAAAACCCGGGTAACTATTTTGTGCGGACAGGTACTCCGATTGCACGATTAATAGAGGCCGCAGGTGGCTTACCCGATGATACCGGTAAAATTGTAAACGGAGGACCGATGATGGGGAAAGCTGTTAATAATACTGAAACTCCGGTAGTAAAGGGAACCTCCGGTATAATTCTGTTCCCGTCAGATGAATCGTCACGGGCTGAATCTCAGCCATGTATCCGGTGTGGAAAATGTATCACAGCCTGTGCCCTTAATCTGGAACCATACCTGCTGATGACACTTTCTGCCAAAGGTATGTTTGAAAGAGCTGAAAAGGAAAGAATAACAGATTGCATGGAGTGTGGTTCGTGCAGTTATACCTGCCCTGCTGACAGACCATTGCTCGATTATATCAGACTCGGAAAAGCGACAGTTATAAAGATGGCACGCGAAAGAAATATGAAGTAATAAGAAGAAAAAATATGAGTAACCTTTTAAATATATCACCCTCACCGCACGCTAAAAGCAAGGAGAACACCAGAAAACTGATGTTCGGGGTTGTAATCGCACTGATGCCCGCATTGTTCACATCAATATATTACTTTGGGTCAGGAGCAATAATTGTAACTGCAACTTCAATCATTTCGTGTATGCTTTTTGAATTCCTTATTCAAAAATATATACTTAAAAAGCCAGTTTCGATAAGCGATGGTTCGGCTCTCGTAACGGGACTGCTCCTGGCTTTCAACCTTCCCTCAAATATTCCGGTTTACATGATTGTAATAGGAAGTCTTGTTGCAATAGGTATAGCGAAGATGACATTCGGAGGACTCGGCAATAACCCTTTTAACCCTGCACTGGTTGGTCGTGTCTTTATGCTTATCTCCTTCCCTGTCCAAATGACAAGCTGGCCAAAACCGATGGGATTTGCCACAGGATATATAGATGCTTCAACAGGTGCAACACCTCTGGCGATAATTAAGGAAGGTGTAAAGAATGGCGAATCACTGGGACAACTTATGGAGAAGGTGCCGTCTGCTATCAATATGTTTTTAGGAAACATGGGAGGTTCTTTGGGGGAGGTTGCTGCTATAGCTCTTATAATTGGACTTGTTTATATGCTTTTTAAGAAAATCATAACATGGCACATACCGGTTACAGTTGTAGGATCGGTGGCAATATTCACAACTATACTCTGGCTTGTGAATCCTGAAAAGAATGCTGATCCTATGTTTCATATTCTTTCAGGCGGATTGCTGCTGGGAGCAATATTTATGGCAACAGATTATGTTACATCACCTATGAATCCAAAAGCAATGATAATATATGGTATAGGTATCGGTGTGCTGACTGTTATAATAAGGGTTTACGGAGCTTATCCCGAGGGTGTATCCTTTGCAATATTAATAATGAATGCTTTTGTTCCGCTTATGAATACATATATTAAACCAAAACGTTTCGGAGAGGAGGTAAAAAATGGCTAAAACTGAATCGACATTCAGAAATATGGTGCTGTCGCTTACCCTGATATCTCTGGGAGCATCTGCCTGTCTGGGCTTTGTTTACGAGTTTACAAAGCAGCCTATTGAGCTCTCTAATCTCAATAAAAAGCTTGATGCAATAAAACAGGTTGTTCCTGAATTCAATAATAATCCAAATGCTGAGATGTTCCGTCTGCCAACCGGAGAGGGTGACAGTCTCGATATTTACCCTGCCAAAAAAGATTCTGTAATTGTTGGCTATGCAGTTAATACATACACAAAAAAAGGCTTCAGCGGAAATATCACTCTTATGACCGGCTTCAAACCCGATGGTAAAATTATCAGCATTACAGTTTTATCGCAGAAAGAAACACCCGGGCTTGGAACAAAAATGACAGAACCAGGTTTCAAAGATCAGTTTAACGATAAAAACCCGGCTGATTTTAAACTAAAAGTAAAGAAAGACGGGGGACCGGTTGATGCAATTACCGCCGCAACTATAAGTTCGAGAGCATTTTGCGATGCAGTTCAGCGCGCCTATAATACATTAGAGAAAGGAGAAAAGAAATGAATCAGTTTCAAAATTTCACTAAGGGCTTTATTAAGGAAAACCCTATTCTTGTTCTGGTGCTGGGCACCTGCCCTGCACTTGCCACAACATCATCATCCCTCAACGGAATGGGTATGGGAATTGCAACAACTTTTGTCCTTATCGGATCTAATGTTGTTATAAGTCTTCTTTCAGGAGTAATACCCGATAAAGTCAGAATTCCTGCATTTGTTGTTATTATCGCCTCATTTGTTACCGTAGTGGATTTGCTTATGCAGGCATATGTTCCATCACTTTATGAGAAACTCGGAATTTTCATTCCTCTTATAGTAGTTAACTGCATAGTACTTGGAAGAGCTGAAGCATATGCATGTAAAAACTCAGTTTTTTCTTCATTTATTGATGGATTAGGGATGGGACTCGGCTTTACAATGGCTCTCGGAATATTAGGTGCATTTCGCGAAATTGTTGGAAGCGGAGCAATTTTTGGTCATAAATTTATACCCGGCGACGGAGTACTTATTTTTATACTCGCCCCCGGAGCATTCATAGCACTGGGCTATCTTATTGCGCTGGTAAACAAAATTAAAAGAACATAAATCAGTAATACAATGGAATACATTTTAATAATTATATCCGCAGTATTCATCAATAATGTTGTACTAGCCCAATTCCTGGGGATTTGTCCGTTTCTCGGGGTATCCAATAAGGTAAACACAGCTCTCGGCATGGCAGGAGCCGTTACTTTTGTTATTGTCCTGGCTACAATGGTAACATATCTGATTCAGATTTATATTCTTAATAAGCTGGGGATCGGGTTTATGCAGACAATTACTTTTATTCTGGTAATTGCAGCCCTTGTACAGATGGTTGAGATTATTCTCAAAAAAGTTAGCCAGTCACTTTACCAGGCACTTGGGATCTTCCTTCCCCTCATTACAACTAATTGTGCCGTTCTTGGCGTTGCTATTCTTGTTATACAGAAAGAATACAATCTTATTCAGGGAGTAGTTTTCGGCGCATCTACAGCTGTCGGATTCGGTCTGGCACTTGTAATACTTGCCGGTATACGTGAGCAGCTTGAACTGGTTGATATTCCAAAAGGTATGAGAGGTGTGTCTATCTCTCTTGTTATTGCCGGAATACTTGCCATGGCATTTATGGGATTCACCGGGATAGTAAAATAAAATTATAGTTATTGACCCAAACTGATTATTACAGCCTTCTTGGCATTCAGCCTGATTCTTCTGTAGAGGAAATAAAAAAAGCATACAGAAAGATGGCCCGGCTATATCATCCTGATATGAATCCGGCTCCCGGAGCAAAGGATATCTTTATATCAATAACAGAAGCATACGAATTTCTTATTACCAATCATAATAAGGTAAGTAACGATCATCAGTCTTATCAGGAGGCGATGGAAGACTGGCGGAAATACCGGCAGCATAAATCGCACAGAAGGGCTGCCGCCTATGCGCGTTCATCATATTCAACATTTGAGAACACAAAGTTCTACAAAAGCACCAGAATCCTTGACGGTACATCATTGATAATTAGCACAGTAATATCCGTTCTTGTTATTGTTTTCACAATCATAGGCTATACATTCAGATTACACCACCCTATTCCGGGACTTGAAAAACCCTCGTTTTTTTCATTCCTGATGTTACTTCTTCTGGGCTTGATATTCTTCGTTGTCTCTTTTATTTTTTTAAAAGTCTTTCTCGACTCCCCGAAAAAGAATAAAAAATAATTTTTTCAATGGCATGATTTTTGACCCCTGTTAAGCCATAACCCGGACTTTGCAGCTATTACTATATAAGCTACTGATTATAAGTCCACAAATGACATTATCATGAAAAGCCATATTAATAAATCAATTGCGTTATTCATTATTTCAATCATTTTTTTGTTTGTTTCCTGCAATAAATCAGCAGATGAAAATCTACCTGTTGATCCTGTGCAGATAAAACTAACAGCTAATCAACTGTCTCTTATTTCTTCGGAGAATCAATTCGCATTTGATCTTTTTAAGAAGATTACTGAAGGTTCGGCAGCGTCAGAGAATATAATAATATCACCCCTGAGTATCTCTTATGCTCTCTCAATGACACTTAATGGTGCTGCAGGGACTACACGGGAAGCAATGCTTGAAGCACTGAGGTTAAATGGGATTACACCGGAAAACATAAATAATTCATACAAAGATCTTACTGAGGCTCTCCTCTCTGTCGATAAAAGAGTTCTGATTACAATTGCCAATTCGGTATGGACCGAAAACAATTTTGTTGTTAAAAAGCCTTTCACCGATATTCTCACACAATATTACAAGGCAGAAGCAAAATCATTTGATATTAATGATCCATTGGTGCCAAAACAGATAAACACCTGGATAGAGTTAAAAACCAACGGATTAATCAAGAATATGGTCGACCAGCTAAACAGCAATACGGTTATGCTGCTCATAAACGCTATTTATTTCAAAGGCAAATGGAGTTCTGAATTTGATAAGAAAAACACAGTTCAAAGATCTTTCATGAAGCCGGGCGGAGTCTCTGCTGAGGTTCCAATGATGAAACAGACCTATGATTATAAGGTATATACCGGGCAAAACTTCGTACTGGCTGAATTTCCATATGGACAGGGCAACTTTGTAATGGACGTAATACTTCCCAATGAAGAAAACGGATTATCAGGAATTATGTCTTCACTGACAGATGCAAATTTCAACCAATGGATAACAAGTGCCAGAGAAAGAGAAACAATTTTGTCATTTCCCCGGTTCAAATATGCTTATAAGAAAAAACTGTCGGAGGTATTAAGTGCGATGGGAATGCAGATTGCATTTACCGTCAATGCTGACTTTTCAAATATTTCTGACCTTGATTTACTTATAAATGAAGTCACACATCAGGCATTCATTGAGACAAATGAAGAGGGCACTGAAGCTGCTGCAGCAACAATAGTCGACATCGGAGTAACTTCTATGCCAATGGTATTTGAAATGAATATCGACCATCCGTTTATCTACATAATCAGAGAAACTACAACAAATACAATTCTATTTATGGGTCGGGTTTCAAATCCTTTGGCAGAATAAAATTCTTCCGATTCCAAATTTTTCTTACTTTTAGGTCATATATAATATATGTATATGAATCTATTGATAGCTACCCTGTTTGCCACCTCAATTATTTCAGTCACTTCAGTAAAAAACGAAATTTCTGATCCTCAGGCTATTAAGCCTAGTCAGGCTCCGCTGTTCACTTTTGGAGTAATTGCTGATGTTCAATATGCTGATTATGAGCCGGCAGGGACCAGATTCTACAGAGCCTCACTTAAAAAACTGAGAGAAGCAATGAATAGCTTCAATGAAGACTCTGTAGATTTTGTTCTGAATCTTGGTGACATTATTGATAAAGATTATGCCTCGTATAAACCGGTATTGAATATAATTGATTCAGCAGGACTGAAGACTCATCATGTTACAGGAAACCACGACTATTCGGTAGAGTCAAGATTGAAAAAGCGATTACCTCTTGAACAACCTGCAAAAGAGGGTTACTATTCATTCAGGCATAAAGGATTCAGGTTTATCATTCTTAACGGAAACGAAATAAGCACATACAGCACAACGAGCAAATCAATAATAGGTGAAGCTGAAAAGATGATTCTCTCACTCAGGGATTCAAGTGAGATAAATGGCATGGAATGGAATGGAGGAATGAGTCATAAGCAGATCGACTGGCTTGATAAACAGCTTAATGAATCGTCGGCTGAAAATGAGAAAGCATTCATTGTGTGCCACTTTCCGCTTGTCCCCGAAAATGCTCACAACTTGCTGAATTATAAAAAGGTACTGGCAACACTGGAAAAACATCACAATGTTATTGCCTGGATAAATGGACATAACCACGCAGGAAATTATGGCAATTTCAATCTTACACATTTTGTTACTTTCAAAGGCATGGTTGAAACTGAAGATCAGAACAGTTATGCAATGATTGATGTTTACAAAAACAAAATATGGATAAGAGGCTCCGGTAGGGAAAAAAGCCTTATTCTTGCTTACTGATCTGATATCTCAACTTAATCATACCCTCTGATAATATGACAAAACTGGCTAAGGAACTAACGCTGTATGGGCTCATTATGGTTGCAATCGGGTCGAGCATCGGTTCCGGCATCTTCGTAACACCTTCACAAATTGCAGGTCTAGTGCCATCTCCGTGGCTTATCCTCGGAGTATGGGCTCTTGGGGGACTGATAACTCTGACGGGAGCCCTTACTTTCTCCGAATTAGGGTCTATGTTTCCGCAGGCAGGCGGAATTTATGTATTTCTGCGTGAAGCTCACGGAGGTCTGGTGGCTTTCCTTTACGGATGGGCTTACCTGCTTATAATAACATCAGGCTCAATTGCAGTACTGGCACTTGCATTTTCATATTACCTGAGCTTTTTCATCCCTTTAACAGGTACAGGTAAGATAATTGTCAGCATTGCAGCCATAGCTCTGCTTACTACACTTAATGTTCTGCGGGCAAAGTTCGGAGAGATGTTCTCAAATGTTTTTACAGGACTAAAATTAGTGGGAATACTTATTATTATAGGTGTAGGACTATTTTTTGGAACGAAGGGATTATCATTCAGCGGACCAGGTACTTTACCATCAGGCAATACAACTGTTGCAAACTTCGGAGTTGCTCTTGTTGGTGTTCTCTTCTCTTATGGTGGATGGCAGCATGCTTCATTTCTGGCCGGAGAAACAAAAAACCCGTCGAGAAATGTTCCAATAGCAATGATAACAGGTGCAATAGTTGTTATTATAATCTATTTGCTTGTTAACCTTAGCTATATGCTTCTGCTGCCCCTTTCAAGCATCACAGTCTCCGACAAAGTTGCTGCAGAAGCTGTAAGTAAAGTAATACCAGCAGGTGGGATGCTGGTGGCAGGGATAATTGCAATAAGTACGCTGGGTACAATAGGAATTTATACCCTCTCCTCCCCCAGAATCTATTATGCGATGGCCGAGGATGGACTATTTTTCAAAAGTCTTGCGAAAGTTCATCCGAAATTCAAAACACCTGTTAATGCAATTATCGGTCAGTCAGTATGGGCCGTTGTTTTGCTTTTATTCTGGGGAACCTTTGAAGACCTTATAACCTATACTGTTTCAGTTGAATGGTTTTTCTTTGCTCTGGGAGCAGCAGGAATCTTTATCTTCAGAAAAAAGCTAAAAGATACGCCCCGTCCGTACAAAACATTCGGCTATCCGCTTACCCCGCTGATATTTATAGGTATAACTCTCTGGTTTATCACTAACATGATGATAAACAAACCATTGCATATGGGAATTGGAATTGGCTTTCTGCTAATCGGAGTTCCGGTATATTACTTTTTCAGGAAGAAAAACTCACAAAAGGTCAAATAGAACATTAATGAAAGATATATCATTCATAATCAATCATCTTGGTGAGGAGCGCGGCAAATATTTTTAATGCAGTATGCCCGCCCGTATTTCAGACAGACATGGCTATTAAGCAGATGCAAAAACCAACAGGACTTTTTTCGGTCAGACTTGCTGTTAATGAAATAACAAAGATTGAACTATTTGTAAATAGTCTCAGACAGTTTCGTATAGAAGTATCGTGGGGTGGTCATGCGTCTCTTGTATTTCCGGCTGCCTCATTTGATGAAAGAAGAGCAAAAGACGGATATACCGGAAACCTTGTAAGATTATATATCGGACTTGATGATGCTGATTCACTGATAAGCGATCTGGAGCAGGCTTTTAAAAAGATCAGCTGAGTTTAATAAAGTTGAAGTCAACATCCAGAATCGAAGCGAAATATTCTCCTCTTTCCAGAATATCTTCATCTCCATCCTCGTAGTACCAGTTAAAGACAAACTTCTTGTTTTTAAGAGATACATATGTGATCTTTTGAAAGATATGAATAAAAACCTTTGCACTGGCGCTGTTAAAATATTCAAGGGTTATATCCACACGGGTTACATCAGCAGGAGTAACTATATAGCCGGTTATCCAGGCCTCGATTGGCTCGAAAAAGTCAGTTACATTTTCATGAATCGAACGTCCCCTGAATTTAATTGATCCCCCAGGATTTAATATGATCTCCGGCGTATTCTTAGTCGGCAGAATCCTTAGCTCCTCCATCTCTGATATTTTGCCCGAAATTAATAATTTTTATTATAGAAATGCCATTATTAAGTTAATCTGTCAAAAATAGATTCATTGAAATTTCTTTCTGATATTGATCTCCTAGCAGGTCCTGCTTCATGTACAATACTTACAATCATCTCATTTTCAACACCCACAGCGCCTGTACAAACAACAAGGAATGATAATTCCGGGCTTTTCATGATCTTTTCATTGGCTTTTAAAACCTTGCCAGGGGTGCCACATCCTGACCCGCAAATTCACCTCTGAGATATTTATAATAACCCGTTATACCTATCATTGCGGCGTTATCGGTTGTATACCTGAACTCAGGTATAAAAAGATTCCACTTTCGCTTTGCTGCTTCAGCAACCATTGCATTTCTCAATCCCGAATTTGCAGATACTCCGCCAGCTATTCCAATCTCCTTTATCCCGGTCTGCTGTGCAGCTTTCACAACTTTCCCGACAAGAATTGTAACTATAACTTTTTGGAGGGAAGCACACAAATCAGCCCTGTTCTTTTCTATGAAGTCAGGATCCTCTTTTAACCTGTCCCTCAGGAAATACAGAAAACTTGTTTTTAAACCGCTGAAACTGAAATCGAGTCCTTTAACAACTGGTTTTGCAAAGGTAAATGCATCACTGTTTCCTTCCTTTGCCAGCTTATCGATAACTGGCCCTGCCGGATATGGTAAGCCCATAACTTTTCCGCATTTGTCAAATGCTTCTCCGGCTGCATCATCAATTGTATTACCAATAACCTCCATTTCGAGATGACTTTTCATAACAATAATCCGGGTATGTCCTCCTGAAACGAGAAGACATAAGAAAGGGAAAGACGGAAGACGGTTCTCCTTATCTTTTTCAAGAATGAAGTGAGCCATTACATGTGCCTGAAGGTGGTTAACCTCAATAAGAGGGATATCTTTTGCCAGAGCAAACCCTTTGGCAAAGGAGGTGCCTACCAGCAGAGAACCCAGCAAGCCCGGTCCACGAGTGAATGCCACAGCAGTTATCTCATCTGAAGTAAGCCCTGCCTTAATCATGGCCTGATGAGTTACGGGAACAATATTTGCCTGATGAGCCCTTGAAGCAAGCTCAGGGACAACACCACCGTACGACATATGAATATCCTGGTTGGCTATCAGATTTGACAAAACACATCCATCACGGACAACTGCAACAGAGGTATCATCGCAGGAAGATTCAATTGCTAATATTGTAACTGACATCAAAAGTTTGTTTATAACTGTTTTATAATACTTCGGAATAAGTCCCGGAAACAGCCTCAAAAATAACATTTTCAAATATTATATGGAGCATTTTATGTTTAACATTAGTTGATTTAATATTTTCATCCTGTGATTATAAAAATGGACTTTGAATTTAAAATTTCCATCAGGGCTTAGCATCGAAAAACTAATGTGGCTTTTTGTTATCTTTACGCCAATGGGGTTAGTTATAAACTATGAGACCTTTGGTGTTTGATGCTCAACATAATTAAAAGATCAGTAAAGTATTTAATAATAGTTGCGGGAGTGATAATAATGCTCCCTACTATTATAATTCCTGTATTGCAGATACCTGATATTCAGACACTTCTTGTAAAAAGAATAACCCGTCATTTTTCGAATGAGTTTAAAACAGCCATATCAATAGGCAGAATCGATTATAAATTCTTTAACAGACTGTCAATAAACGACATCCTTATTAAGGATCAGAATAATGATACTCTGCTATATTCAAAAAAAACGAATACCGGATTTAAAAGTATTGATTTCAGAAAGAATACAATCCGGCTCGGTAAGGTAACATTTGAAGAACCAATTATTAACCTGATCACTGATTCAACAGGTAAAATGAATCTGACCTGGTATCTTGATATTCTTAAAAAACCGGTTGATTCAATAAAAGTTACATCCAGTTTTTTTTCCTTTGATCAGGTAGAGATATCTGATGGTTCTTTCTCGCTGATAAATAAATATGCAACATCAACAAAAAAAGGAATCGATTTTAAAAATCTTAACCTAAAAAACTTTAATGGGGTATTTGAGGATTTTCAAACAGGGAGAGATTCAACCTCATTCAAAATATATAATCTTTCATTCATTGAATCAGGAGGATTTGCATTAAAAAGACTCAGCAGTTCAGTTGCACTGATTAATCAGAATATTCTTCTGAAAGATCTGTTCATAAATTGCGATAGCAGCATTATCAACATCCCAAAACTTGAATTGAAAGCTAAATCCGCAGGATCGTTTAAGAATTTCGTTGAGGAGGTCAATCTTGAAATAGTTCTGGATAAATCAATTATAAGTACTTCAGATCTCGGATATTTCATACCATCATTATATGGAATGAAGGAGTCGGTTTGGCTTTCAGGAAAACTTCTTGGAACAATCTCCGAACTCAGGGGAAGGAACCTGGAATTGACGTACAGGGATTATACCTATCTGAATTGTGATTTTGACTTTTCAGGGTTACCCGATATAAATAAAGCCTTTATCTATATTGGTGTCAACACCCTTAAGACAAATGCCAAAGACTTAGAAAATCTAAAAAGGCCTGGAGCAGGAAAGCTTATAATACCTGACTTCTTGTATAAACTCGGAAGCATAGCATTTGACGGAAGTTTTACCGGCTTTACTACCGACTTTGTCACATACGGCTCAATAAGAACAAACCAGGGAAATGTCAGAGCTGATATTTCTTTTCGTCCTGAAAAATCGGGTCGATACCAGATTAAGGGACTATTAACTGGCAGCGAAATTGATCTTGGAAATCTTACCGGAAATACTGAATTGCTGGGAAAAATCAGTCTTCAGACAAATGTTGATGGCTATGCAACATCTTTTAAAAGCTTTGCAGCAAATCTGACAGGTAGAGTCGACAGTGTTGAAATTAACAGTTATAAATACAGGAATATTTCACTTAGCGGGATGTTCACTGAGAAAACATGGGACGGCAGTATAAGCATTATGGATGAAAACATAAAGCTGGATCTTCTGGGACTTCTTAATTTCAGGGATAAGCTGCCCGAATTTGATTTCACACTAAATATATCTGAAGCCAACCTGCATAAGTTAAATTTCGACAAGGCTGATACCACCTCTATGCTCACTATACTGCTCACCTCAAACTTTAAAGGTAATAGTATAGATAATCTCGATGGCGAGATAAAATTGCTTAACTCAAATTTTATAAAATACGGCATTGGCCTTGAATTATATGACTTCTCAATAAAAACATACAATGACAATAAAACTCCTGTTCTTAGTCTCAGAACAGACTTCTTTGATGCCGACATCAGGGGCAAATACAATTTCGCAACATTGGGAGGAGTAGTAAAAACTGCTCTTGCCCGACTGATGCCATCTAAGTTTAAAGCAGCTCCCCTTCGTACTGACCTGAGAAAGAATAATTTTACTTTTAATATTCTTTTCAAAAACACAGACAGACTAAACACTTTTTTCAAAACAGGCTTTTTAATAGCGGATAAAAGTACTATTCAGGGAAGTCTTTTTCCCGACAGTTTAATAAACATTTCAGGAAAGTCGAAGTCAATCTCAGTAAAAAACAATATTTTTCATGATTTTACTTTCGATGCTTTGATGAAAGGTTCAGAACTGACTGCCAGTATTAAAACGAGTTCTCTTACATTACTAAAACAATCTGATTTAAAAGGGTTTAACCTGGAACTCACAACCATTCCTGATAGTTTTACCTTTTCTCTCGGATGGGATAATAAGGAAAAAGTGCTCAACAATGGCAGTTTTATTGCACATGGATCAATTGCAAAAAGTAATGTTGGAAATATGAACAACATCCTGAAGATTGACATTGATTCGTCACACGTCTATTTACGGGACAAAAAGTGGACAATACACCAATCTGATATCATTGTTGATTCCAATGCGTTTAAATTCAACAGGTTGTATTTAAGTAATAATAATAACTCTTACCTGATCGACGGCATTGTATCGCAGAACCCGACTGATACGCTTCTTTTGCAATTCAGTGGCATTGATCTGGGAATTCTGAATCTTCTCGTTAAGCAAAAAAGTATAAATGATCCTACTGTTTTGCCACTTGACTTTAAGGGCACACTTAACGGGATGATTCGTCTGAACAATGTTTATAAAGATCTATTGCTTGTCAGTAATATTACAGCCTCAGATTTTTCAATGCTTGGCAGTAAATATGGTGATATAACAATAGTCTCGGAACTTGACATTCCAAAGAAAGTAATCAGGATAAATGCAGGAAATAATCTTGCAGGAGTAAAGATGATCGACATAACCGGGTTCTACGACCCTGCACGCAAAAAGCTCGATCTGGATATATCAGCTGCAAAACTCCATATTGATGCCCTTAATCCTCTTCTCAAAGTATTTGCTTCTGAGATAACCGGAACTGTTTCGGGAAAAGCAAATCTCAAAGGTTCCCCTGGAAGTATAATCCTGAAAGGTGCATTATTGGCGGAAAATGCTTCAATGAAGATCGATTACCTTCAGACAAAGTATAAAATTAATGATACTGTTAGATTTGATAAACAGGGTATTAAATTCAATAACATGAAGCTCAGCGATGAGAAAGGCAATACTGCAGTTCTTAATGGTACTGTTTTTCATAAGAATTTCAAAGAGTATTCAGCTGACATTATAGTATCAATGGCCGATGAGTGCATGGTGCTGAATACAAAACCAAAAGACAACACAATGTTTTATGGAACAGCATACGCTTCAGGTGTAACTATAATAAAAAGCGGTCCCGGGCTACTCTCCTTTTCTGGTTCCGCAAAAGCCGGAAAAAACACGAGGTTCTTTATTCCGATCAACAGCGGCCTCTCAGTATCTGAATACTCATTTATTTCTTTCATTAATTCAAAGTCTGATTCAATTAACAAACAGGGGAATATTGTAAGCCAGGTAGCAAATACCCCTAAAAAGACAGGTGTTGAAATTAACTTTGATCTGGATATTACGCCTGATGCAGAGGTTCAGATGATCTTTGATTCAAAGGTCGGAGATGTTATGAAAGGACATGGTTCAGGGAACCTGAATATCAGCCTGAACAGGAAAGGTGATTTCAGAATGGTAGGTGATTATGTAATTGAGGATGGGGATTACCTTTTTACCCTCGGCAATCTTTTTAATAAACCTTTTACTGTAGAAAATGGAGGGAAGGTCATTTTCAACGGTGCTATGGATAATGCCGAGATAGAAATAAAAGCAATATATAAAAACCTGAAAGCTGCACTATATCCTATAATTCCTGAGGAACGATTTAAGGAAAGAATACTCGTCGAACCCCAGCTGAGTCTTTCAGGAAAGCTTTTTAATCCTACTGTCAAATTTGACATTTACCTTCCAAATGCTGACGAGGAAACAAGAGCTGCTTTAAGGAATTCCATAGCAACAGAGGAAGAATTGAACAGGCAGATTTTTGCTCTTCTTATAGGAAACAGTTTCATAGCAACAGGATCCTCTACCGGAGTCTCTGATAATGCAACAGGATCAACAGGGTCATCTGCAATATCTGCAACAACATTTGAAATGCTTTCTAACCAGTTGAGCAACTGGCTTTCTCAGATAAGCAATGACTTCAACCTGGGTGTTGTTTACAGGCCCGGCAGTGGTAACAAAGACATTAATCCGCAGGAGTTAGAGTTTGCACTTTCAACCCAGATCCTCAATGACAAAGTAGTTTTGAACACAAATGTCGATGTGAGGGGAAATAAGAGCAGTGCTGAATCTACAAACCAGATAACAGGCGATTTTGATGCTGAGGTTAAGATCACTGAGAAAATCAGATTCAAGGTTTTTAACCGTTATAATGAAATGAATGCCATTAAAGGTCCTTATACACAAGGAATTGGAATATTATTTAAGCAGGATTTTGATAAATTTGCCGACCTTTTCAGAAAAAAAGATAAATCTGAAATAAAAAAAGAAGAAGAGATTGTGCCTAAAAAAAGCGTGCAATAATTTATACAGCTTGTCAAAAATGCAAATGGTTAATAAATATTATTCCATTGTTATTAAACCGGGATAATAGAAAGGGGTATAATTACGTTTTTTAATAACTTCGCACGACATTACAGCAGAAACAGACATCAAATTAATAAAAGACTAATATGGCATTTATACAGCTACTTATGCAGGGGGGATCTCTTCCGGTTGAAAACACAGTTGCAAAGGAGATGACACTTCTCGATATGACGATACTGGGAGGTTGGGTAATGATACCTATCATTCTTCTATCATTTGTTGCAGCCTACATCTTTATTGAAAGATACTATGTAATAAGAAAGGCTACAAAGGAGGATACTAATTTTATGAACAGGATTAAGGACTATATTCATGATGGCAAAATAGATGCTGCCCTTGCTCTATGCAGATCAACCGACAGCCCGTCAGCCAGAATGGTTGAGAAAGGTATTACCCGACTTGGAAGGCCACTTCAGGATATCTCGACTGCCATTGAAAATGTAGGTAAGCTTGAAATTTCGAAACTTGAAAAAGGATTCCCTACTCTTGCAACCATTGCAGGTGCTGAACCCATGCTTGGATTTCTGGGAACTGTAATTGGTATGGTACAGTCATTTTATGCAATGTCGCAGGCGGGCAATAATATAGATGTATCAATGATGTCGGGTGGTATTTATACAGCTTTAATTACAACTGTAGCCGGTCTGATAGTGGGTATTCTGGGATATTTCGCCTATAACACTCTTGTTGTAAAAGTTGAGAAGGTTGTTTTTAATCTTGAAGCTACACTTACAGAGTTTATGGACATTTTAAATGAACCGGTAAAAACAAATCGTTAAAATGGCAATTACACAAAGAAATAAAATCAGTATCAACTTCAGTTCTGCCGGAATGACTGATGTGGTTTTCAACCTGCTCATCTTTTTTATGCTGACATCCACTCTTGTTCATCCCTCTGCAATTAAATTACTACTGCCAAAAGGAAGTACACAAACATCAGCCAAGCCCCAAACAACAGTATCAATTACCAGTGATCTCAATTATTATGTTGAAAAGCAATTGGTTGCTTTTGATCAGCTTGAAGGTATATTGAAGGATAAACTTGGTAATGCACCTGATATGTATATTTCTGTTCATGCTGACAAGAGTGTACCTTTTGAAAATGTTGTTAAAGTTCTGGATATTGCTCAAAAAAATAATTATAAACTGATAATTGCAACCTCAGCCAAATAAGGATATACGCAGGACCCCTTCCGAAAAAGGAAAAGGGATTGCCGGAGCAGCAATAATTCATATTGTTTTGTTTGCTGTGCTCTTTTTTGCAAGTTTCTCATTTCAGGCTCCGCCGGAGATGGAAGAGGGAATTCTTGTAAATTTCGGAACCGATGAAACAGGTATGGGATTAATTGAACCTTCGCAAGCTGTGGTTGAAGAATCAACGTCGGTTCCGGTACCTACAAGCTCTGCAGAGCAACAGTCTGAAGATCCATTGCTTACACAAGAAACAGAGGAGGCTCCTGAAGTCAAAAAAGTTGATCCGGAGGCAGAAAAGAAAAAACTTGAAAAAATAGAGGCCGACAAAAAGATAAGAGCGGAGCTTGAAGCAGAGAGAGTTCGCAAACAACAGGAAGAGGCCGAAAGAAAAAGAGTTGCAGCTGAACTACAAAGGAAGACTGATATAGAAAACAGAACCAGGAATGCCCTGGCCAATGCGAGAAATTCAGGAACTACCTCAACAGGTGAGGGTATTACCGGTGGTGCAGGTAATCAGGGTTCTCCAACAGGTTCTGTTGATTCAAATGTACGTGGCAAAGGAAGCGGACTGGGAACTAAGGGAGTATCATACCTTCTTCTGGGTCGTGGAGTCAGATCGCTTCCACTTCCAAAATATGAATATCAGGGTGAAGGAATAGTTGTTGTTGAAGTCATTGTTGACAAAACAGGTAAAGTAACCCAGGCTACTCCGGGGACAAAAGGATCAACCACCCTTGATGAATATCTGCTTAAAGTTGCAAAAGATGCAGCTCTTAAAGCAACCTTTGACGCCAAACCAGATGCCCCGGTAATTCAGATAGGAACAATAACCTATAACTTTAAATTTAAATAGCAGCCCGTAAGGCTGCTATTCTGTAAATATGAGGGAAGTAATTCTTCTACTGCCTGTCAAATAGTTCTTTGATTGCAAGCTGAAGATTATCAATGAGATTATTGTCCTTTATTATATAATCATCGATCCCTTTTCTAGCAAGCTCAAGCACAATTTCACCTTTCTCCTGACCAGAGAGCATGATTACCGGAACATCTGGTCTAGTCTCCTTTATTTTATCAAAAACCTCCATTCCGTTCAATACCGGTTTGTCCTTATTCACGAAGAAATAATCAAGTATTATAAGGTCAGGGTTTTTATAAAGAGCTTTAATACAATCTTCCCCATAAGAATAAGATTCCAACCGGTAAGAATCAGATGCGAACCGTTTTACTACCAGAGTATTAATAAAAGGATCGTCGTCAACAACAAAAATTAGCTTCGGTTTATTCATCTAAATTCAATTCGTATAAGACAACATCAAAGTTACTATAAAATAACTATTACTTAAAAATCTAAATTGAATTTTTTGAACCGGCAATAATTCGGTATATGAGCAAAAGCTATTCAATTATTCAAAATGGAGGACAACTTTGTGCCTTGCATTCTTTATCTGCCTTTGCTCCCTGAGGTATATTCCCCTGTTTCACGGGTTTTTTAAGCTAATGGAAGGTAGCTCTCCCATACACTCTTGTGTTGACACTCATGTTCTGAATTCTGCATCGCCTCTCAAACATTGTCTGTCCAAAACAGGGCAGGGTTGATGATAATCCTTTTTGAGTAGAAACTATTTACGAAAAGTCGTTTTTTTACTATGCCATATAACGGTTTGGGCTAAATATAGTGCGGGTTTGCGGTAGCTGGAGTAGTGAGGGTACCTGAAAATCTGATGCGATGCACAAGTTTACGAACAGTTCTGAACCCCGCATTATATTTAGCCTTTGTTATGCTGCGTAATATATTATAGGTCAAATGTCTATGGAGATCTTTACTTTTCCACCAAGTCCTTTTTCAACTATATCATATAGGGTACTCAATGTGATATTGC
>JBBQZN010000053.1:0-27366 GCA_038207725.1 Bacteroidales bacterium
TAATTGAGTAACTTTCTTACTCAATATCTCGTATGCACTTTCTCTGTCGATTGTCTGACTATATTTCTGTACCAGAACAGAATATTTATTTATTGACGAAATTTCTGCAGGGGTAAGAATATCCATCCTGCTTACAGGTGCCCTTAACATAGTTGCAGCAAGTGGTGTTGGAATACCTTTCTCGTTAAGTGCGGTAACGAGTGCCTCGCCAATACCCATACTGGTAATTGTTTCATCGGTCTTATAATACTCTGATGTAGGATAGTTTTCTGCAGTAAGTTTAATTGCCTTACGGTCAATTGCTGTAAAGGCTCTCAAGGCATGCTGAACCTTGAGTCCGAGCTGAGAAAGAACTCCATTTGGGACATCGGTAGGATTCTGTGTTACAAAGAAAATACCAACACCCTTAGAACGAATAAGCTTTACAATGTTTTCAATCTGGTCAAGCAGCGCTTTGCTGGCCTGGTTGAAAATAAGATGTGCCTCATCGATAAAAATCACCAGTTCAGGTTTCTCAGCATCTCCCTTTTCTGGCATCTGACTGTATATCTCAGCAAGGAGTGAAAGCATAAATGTAGAAAACAACTTTGGCTTATCCTGAATATCTGTAAGGCGCATAATACTGATATATCCATTCCCGTTCTTGTCGGTACGCATCAGATCAGTTATATCAAAAGAAAGTTCACCAAAAAACTGATCGGCTCCCTGTTGTTCGAGTTCAATTATCTTTCTGAGCACTATCCCTGTGGTTGCTGTTGAAATCCTGCCATACTCATTTTCAATTTCTTTCTTGCCCTCTTCAGTTACATACTGAATAACCTTCTTCAGATCCTTTAGATCGAGCAGGGCAAGTTTCTTATCATCACAGTATTTAAATATAACCGACAATACTCCCTCCTGCGTATCGTTCAGTTCAAGAATACGCGAAAGAAGCACCGGTCCGAATTCCGAAACTGTAGCTCTGAGCCTGACACCATCCTGTTTTGAAAGAGACATTAACTCAACGGGATATCCTTTAGGAGAAAAGGGAAGGTTTAGTTTTGCATGTCTTTCTGTAATAAAAGGCTTCTCTGCTCCCGGCATTGCAATACCGCTTAAATCACCTTTAACGTCCATCAGCAATACAGAAACTCCCTTTTCAGAAAGCTGCTCAGAAAGAACCTGTAGTGTCTTGGTTTTTCCGGTTCCGGTAGCCCCGGCTATGAGTCCGTGCCGGTTGAGCGTTTTAAGTGGTACTCTTACCTGAGCCTCTCCGATAGTTTCCCCGTTTAAAATTGCACTTCCAAGGGTAATATATTCACCTTTACATGAATAGCCATCGTTTATGTGTTTTAAAAAAGAATCTGTCTTGCTCATATTCAATGCTTTTACTATAATAAAAATCTTTATAATTCCGGCTGCAATTTAATAGTTTAAAAACAAAACACGAAATCCTTTAACCGCTGACATCTGGTACCAGACCCCTCTGCCGCTGCGCGGCATCTCCTAAGAGTTTTCTCCTCCTCCCAGGGGGAGTGGCCGAAGAGCCTGTCCCGCTTCGGCGGGAACGAGGGGGCATATCGTTGGTGCAAATACCTTTAAAAATGATTTTATAAATAGAATAATAGCTGCTATTGTTATGGCCTGATTATAGTCTGAAATAATTGCTTATAAAAAAGTTAACGTATCGCTAAACAAAACTCTCTTTTTAGGGTTTCTAGAATAAAAACTATAAAACTAAATGAATGAAAACTAAACTCTTTCCAATTATTCTGCTGGCATTCTTTGCAACAGCTATCACTTCCGCACAGGTTACTGAAGCTGAGAAAACTCTCAGGACACAAGTCGCCGATACTACACTGGGATGGAAAACAGGTGGCGTATTTGCAATTAACCTTGCACAGACTTCTCTTACAAACTGGGCTGCAGGGGGACAAAACTCTGTTGCCACAAATGGTCTTTTTAGCGCCTTTGCCAATTATAAAAAGGGAAAATCGGTCTGGGTTAACTCACTCGACCTTGGCTATGGAGTTCTTAAACAGGGGAAATCGACTGGTTTCCGCAAAACGGATGATAAATTCGATTTTTTATCAAAGTACGGGCAAGAAGCTTTTAAAAATGTCTATTATGCTGCGCTGTTCAACTTCAAAACACAAATGGCACCGGGATATAATTATGTTGATGAAACAACAAAAAATAAAATATCCGACCTGTTTTCTCCGGCATACCTCCTTGTTGCGCTTGGAATGGACTATAAGCCTAACGCAAATTTGAGTATTTTTCTCGCACCTGTAACAGCAAAAGTAACTTTTGTAACAGACACAGCTCTCTCCAATGCTGGAGCATTCGGTGTAGAACCGGGTAAGAAAACAAACAGTGAATTCGGGGGATATTTAAGAGCTATTTACACAAAAAATGATTTTAAATCAGAATTTCTGAAAAATGTATCTTTTACAACAAAAGTAGACCTCTTCTCGAATTATACTAAAAACCCTCAAAATATTGTAGTTAACTGGGAAACACTTATCGCCCTTAAAGTGAACAAGTTTATTTCAGCTAACCTCAATACATAGCTTATTTATGACGATAAGATTAAAGTTCCTTTTGATGTAAATGGGAATGGAACATTAGAAGCAGGTGAAGCAGTAGGATCAAAGATTCAGTTTAAAGAAATTCTGGGTGTTGGATTCTCTATTAATTTTTAGCTGTAAATAACTAAAACTATAAATAATGAAATTAGCTGGTGAATTCAAAGACTTTGCAATGAAAGGCAATGTCACCGACATGGCAGTCGGTATTATAATTGGTGCCGCTTTCGGTAAAATTGTATCATCCGTTGTAGGTGATATTATCATGCCTCCTCTCGGATTGCTTATCGGTGGCGTAAACTTCACGGATCTAAAGGTAATCCTTAAAGCTGCTACAGAGGTAAATCCTGCAGTTACCTGGAACTATGGCAACTTCTTACAGGTTATATTTGATTTTCTGATAGTTGCCTTTGCAGTTTTTATGGTTATTAAAGCATTAAACGCTGCCAGGAAGAAGGAAGAGGCTAAACCCGCACCCGCAGCTCCTCCGGTGCCTACCAAAGAAGAAACTCTTCTTACAGAGATCAGGGATCTGCTTAAGAAATAATTTCTATCGTAATATTTGCTGACGAGGCTGTCTCAAAAGCTTCATCTAATTAAAAGCCCCTAAATCCCCCCGCTTCGGCGGGACAGGGGGCGACATTAAGCTTTTGATACAGCCTCCTGTTTTTTTTCATGGAATAATTAATTCTAATTTAAATCAGATAAATTTACCTTGGAATAATAATCTGAGGTGATGAAATATAAATATTGGTCTGTTCTTGCTCTTTCGCTCATCTTTTTTTGTGGGAGTTCGACCCTTAAAAGTCAGAGTCTTCCTTCTGATCTGAAGATCTGGTTTAACAAAGCGGCTGATAACTGGAATGAAGCGCTGCCAATAGGTAATGGCCGCCTTGGGGCAATGGTCTTTGGAGGCATCTCAACAGAGCGTCTCGAAATAAATGAAGAATCTGTCTGGACAGGCGAAGAGCGCTGGGATGCAAATCACGATGCAAAAAAGAACCTTCCTAAAGTCAGACAACTTCTTTTTGAAGGAAAGTACAAAGAGGCTGAAGTGCTGGCTCAGAAGGGTTTGCTGGGGCAGAAACCAAGGAATCCTGCAGCCTCATACCAGGCAATGTGCGATGTTTACCTGAACTTCGGCACACAGAGAAGTATATCAGGTTACAGGCGCGAACTGGATATAAAAGAAGCTGTTGCAAGGGTTTCATATACCGCAAACCAGGTGAAATATTTAAGAGAATATTTCTCATCGGCTCCCGACCAGGCTATTGTTATTAAATTAACAGCAGACAAACCTTCTTCAATTACTCTTACAACAAGGATCTCCCGTCAGGGAGCAAATCCATCCATCACCTCTTCAGGCAACGAAATATCATTCAGTGAGCATGTGGGTAATGGTGTTGGGGTAAAAATGGCTGGCAGACTTCGCGTTATTGCCGAGGGAGGAACTGTGAGTTCCGGAGGCGATAGCATCAGAGTCGAAAAAGCAAACAGCGTAACGATTTTCCTGACAGGAGCAACAAACTATTTCGGTGCAGATCCGCTTAGTGTAACATCTTCACAGATGACAAAAGTGGCTGCAAAGCCATATTCTGAACTCAGAACAGATCATATTGCCGACTACCAGTCGCTGTTTAACCGCGTTTCGCTTGATCTGGGCTCAAGCGACGGAAGCTTCTTCACAACCGATGCACGCATTGCGGCAATGCAGAACGGCTATGTAGATACCGATCTGATAGAACTTTATTATCAGTTTGGGAGGTATCTTCTGATAAGCAGCTCCCGGCCAGGTGGATTACCTGCCAACCTTCAGGGAATATGGGCCGATGGCATGCAACCGCCATGGAGTGCTGACTATCACATTAATATAAACATTCAGATGAATTACTGGCTCTCTGAAATGACAAACCTTGGAGAGCTTCAGGAACCATTCATAGATTTTATTGATGCTTTAAGACCAAATGCCCGACGTACTGCAAAAGAGGTTTATGGAATGAATGGAATAGTTGCACACTATACGACCGATGTCTGGCATTTTACTGAGCCAACAGGTTCAATCGGCTATGGAATGTGGCCAATGGGAATCGCATGGAGTTGTCAGAATATCTGGGATCATTATCAATACGGAGGCGACAAGGAGTACCTCCGTACGAAATCATATCCGATAATGAAGGAGGCAGCAGAGTTTTGCATGGATTGGCTGACTGTAAATCCAAAAACAGGATACCTTGTTTCCGGTCCGTCAATTTCTCCTGAAAACAGGTTCAAAATCCCCGGAGGTTCGGGCAATGCAAGCATGGTAATGGGTCCGACAATGGACCATATGATAATACATGATCTTCTTCAGAATACTATTGAAGCTGCCAATATTCTCGGACTTGATAAACCTCTGGTAAAAAGAATGGAGAAAACCCTTGAGAAACTGGCGCCAATTCAGATCGGAAAAGACGGGCGTCTGATGGAATGGACAGAGCAGTTTGAAGAACCGGAACCCGGACACAGACATATCTCTCATCTCTATGGACTTCATCCGGGAAACCAGATTACTCAACAGAAAAATCCCGAATTCCTTGCAGCAGCACGTAAAACAATTGATTACCGGCTCGCCAACGGTGGAGGTCATACCGGTTGGAGCCGTGCATGGATAATAAACTTTTTTGCACGACTGAAAGATGGAGATAAGGCGTATGAGAATGTTGTCGCACTTCTAACAAAATCAACACTCAACAACCTCTTCGATAATCATCCTCCGTTCCAGATTGACGGAAATTTCGGAGGCACAGCAGGGATTACAGAGATGTTGCTGCAGAGTCATGCAGGAGAGATCGAACTTCTTCCCGCACTTCCTTTAGCATGGAAGCAGGGATATATCAACGGATTGATGGCAAGAGGAGGTTTTGAAGTTAATATCAAATGGGAAAACGGGAGACTGAAACAGTCTCAGATAACTTCAAAACTGGGAAATCCTTTAAAACTGACCTATGATGGAAAGGTTTTTCAGCTTGATAAAACAGAAAAAGGGAAAACTTATCTTTTCGGGGAAAACATTTCACCTATAAAATAATTCAGCCATGGCAGAAGATGGAAAACAAGAACTATCCTCATGCTTTCGGGGATAATCAGATTGCTCTATAATTACTACCTTTGTAACTTTATCTCCAGAACACAAACATCATTATGACCCCATTTTACAGCCAGAATACCAAAGAGATTCTCTCCCATTTCAATGTCTCAGCAGAGAATGGGTTATCTTCAGAAGAAGCTAAGCGCCTGCTGAAAGAGCATGGATACAATGTGCTTGTATCAGGAAAAAGGAAGACATTCATTAAGATGTTCCTTGCCCAGTTTAAAAGCTTTATGATTGTCATACTTCTGGTTGCAGCAATCGTTTCAGGTGTTGTCGGTGTGATGGAAGGAGAGGGGTTGCTCGACACATTTGTAATTCTTGGTATACTGATTTTAAATGCATTCGTCGGGGCTTTCCAGGAAAACAGGGCAGAATCATCCCTTGAAGCGCTAAAGAAACTTACAGCTCCTGAAGCGATGACCCTTCGCGACGGGAAGATACGTGAGGTAGCAACAAAAGAACTTGTTCCAGGTGATATTGTCATTCTGGAGACCGGAGCTCTTATACCTGCCGACTTGCGATTGATTGAAACAGTAAATCTAAAAATACAGGAATCGGCTATGACAGGTGAATCTGTTCCTGTTGAGAAACAGACAGAATCACTTAAAGGAGAGCACATTGCATTGGGCGACCGCAGCAACATGGCATTTTCGGGTAGTATGGTTACCTATGGACGCGGGAAGGGTGTTGTTGTTGCAACAGCTATGGAGACTGAGGTAGGCAAAATTGCCGACATGATTGAGCATGCCGATGAAACAGAAACACCCATGAAAAAGCGTCTCGAGCAATTAGGCAAGATACTGGGTATTGCTGCACTCATTATCTGTGCTGTTATTTTTATTGTTGGTATCTTATATGGGAACTCATTAATAAGTATGTTCATGACTGCTGTCAGTCTGGCCGTAGCGGCAATTCCTGAAGGCCTTCCTGCAGTATCAACCGTTGTTCTTGCAATAGGTGTACAGCGTCTTGTAAAACGAAATGCTGTAATCAGAACCTTACCTTCGGTAGAGACCCTTGGCAGCGCTACCGTTATCTGTTCCGATAAAACCGGAACGCTTACCCAGAATAAGATGACTGTGGTTGAAGGTTATACAAATCATACATCTATCAGGTTTGACGAAACTATTGAAGGAATCATTCTTAATGATGAGCAGAAAGCCCTGCTCACTACAGCAGTCCTTTGCGCTGATGCACATATGAGAATAATTGATACAGGGGAATTGGAGCTTACCGGTGATCCTACCGAAACTGCCCTTCTGGCAATAGGACAAAAATTCGGCCTCATTAAAGATGAACTTGAAACATTATATCCCCGCATTGGAGAAATTCCTTTTGACTCTGAGAGAAAGCGGATGACAACGGTAAACAAGGCTTCTGAAAGTAGTACCCGATTACATGTAAAAGGAGGACCGGATGAAATTCTCAGCGTTTGTAACAGAATAATCGTTAATGGTACAGTCAGGAATATTACTCCCACCGACAGGAAAAAGATCGAGAGTGCAAACGAAAAAATGGCAGAATCAGCTTTGAGGATTCTGGCTATGGCATATAAAGATTTACCAGAGGTGCCGGATCTGAAAGAGACTGATCAACTTGAAACTGATCTTATTTTCATCGGATTGCTGGGAATGATCGATCCGGCCAGACCCGAAGTAATCGAAGCTGTTGCCCGGTGCAGTGCTGCGGGTATCCGACCGGTAATGATCACCGGCGATCACAAAATTACAGCCATGGCAATTGCACGGGAAATTGGGATTTTCAAAGATGGAGACAATGCGATAACCGGTGCGGAACTTGAATTGTTAAGCGATAAGGAGTTTGCTGAAAATGTGACACGCTATTCTGTTTATGCCCGTGTGGCACCCGAACATAAAGTCCGCATTGTAAAAGCATGGCAAAAACATGATGAGGTAGTTGCCATGACCGGAGATGGCGTAAATGATGCGCCTGCCCTGAAACAGGCCGACATAGGCGCAGCGATGGGGATAGTGGGCACCGATGTGGCAAAAGGAGCTGCCGACATGGTTCTTACAGATGATAACTTTGCAACAATAGTATCGGCTGTTGAGGAGGGCAGAAGAATATATGATAACATACTGAAAGCAATACAGTTCCTGCTCTCTACTAATGTGGGTGAAATATTTCTTTTGCTTGTCTCCGCCATTTTTAACTGGGGAACACCCCTGCTTCCGATTCATATTCTCTGGGTCAATCTCGTTACAGACAGCCTTCCAGCACTGGCACTTAGCGTTGATCCCGCAGAGGAGGATATAATGAAGCGCAAACCCCGTAATCCGAAAAAGGGATTTATGACACAGGGAATGATATGGCGGGTTATTTATCAGGGAATTATGGTCGGAATGATTCCACTTATAGCATATAGAATCGGAGTTCATGATGGTGGCATTATACTGGGTCAGACAATGGCATTTGCCACATTGGTATTTGCTCAGCTTATTCATGTACGCAACCTCCATTCAGTGAGAAAAATATCCTTCAAAACTAATCCTATGAAAAATAAACCTTTGATTGGTGCTATATTGCTATCTGCTCTGCTTATGATTATCGTCCTTCTGGTACCGTCTGTAAGCAGCGCATTCAAACTTACCGTTATGGATAGCAGGCACTGGTGGATAGTGCTGGGAATGTCTCTTATTCCTATCGTGGTTGTCGATACATTTAAACTACTAAAAATCAACGGAACTAAAGATGAATTTTAAGGGACAATACCACGCTATTGCAGATCAGTATCGCCTTAAAACTTACGATATAATAACTAAGATCAGACGCTTCTTGAACCAAGGTATCAGTTAAGTCCCGAGATAATTTTTGATCTCTACTTTATGGTATTCGAAAGAATTGATATTGAGAATGGTAACTTTAGTACAGAAGAACTTAATCCGACTCCGGAAGAGACTACGAGACGATTATTAAATAAAAAAATCCATGCGTTAACATGGATTCTAATTGATTAACTTGATTATTAATTACATACAATATTATCACCAGTTCCATTCCAGCAATGCCAGAGATTATCCTGAAAGTAATTATATGCTTTTATTTGACCATTATGGCTTGTAGTGTTCCATTCAATAAAAATATCATTATAAACATTTACAACACCGGTATTCTGATGAACATTGTAAAAAGCATTCAGTGTATTTGTTGTAAGACCATACTGAATGTAGCTATTCTTAAACGGGTCAGTTGATCTGTCGTCTTTTTTGTCCCTGATATAAGTATATTTAATCTTACTTACCTCCGATCCTGTGGCTTCCCAGTCTATCTGTAGCATCGGTTCCGGAAACAGAGCACTATGATTTAAAATCCATTGACCACTTTTGCCATCAGTTCTGGATGTGCCTTTAAACCACAGCAATTCCGCAAAAGCCCCTACACCTTCCCTTGAAATATACATTTCCCATTTTATATCGTTTGATACAATCTGTCCTGTAAGTCTTGATTTGTAAGCTGCCCCGACAACATTAAAACTATAGCTCCATTCCCACTTGTTAGCAAGAAAAACAGGAGTTTTGTCAACAGCAAATTCGAAAGATGCAACAGGAATGGCAAGATTTAAAGCAAGAATTATATTCCAGACACCTGCTGTTGTTGCTGCAAGCGCCCAGTTGGTCTTATCAGCTACAGTAACACCTTTGGCTTCTCCTTCAGCAATTGCAGATTTTGCAGGATTAATAAAAGTGCTGAAATCAATTGACATTGTTCCTGCCGGTGGCAGTGCTGGGGGATTCTCTTTCTTTTCACATCCCAGGAATAACCCTGCAATGAGAGTTACTATCAATGATAATGATACTAGTTTTTTCATAAAATTCCATTTTAATTTACAGCACAAATGTAACTTGCATATCTTCCAAATATTTACAGACTTCTAAAAATGTTTTGCAATAATCACAGATTTTTGCTTCATGGATTATATATTGCGCCAGCATAAAATCGGCGAGCACCAGCAAACTAAAATTTGTATTTCCGTCCGCCGTTTATACTCGAAGACGTAAAGGGAGCTTCATTTATCAATGTGAAAGCAACTCATAAAGAAGGAGTGCCGGCCTTTGTTCTGAAAAACGTTACTGGTTTCTACACAATACATTGCAGAATCAAACCTGCAAAAAATATCTTTTAAAACGCTGATACAATACCCACATTTACCTTACCATATGAGTCCGGAACTATAACCTGAGTGTATTCCGTAACCAGTCTCACATTTCTTCTGAGAAGATATCCTGCGTGCAAAGTGGCAGAAGTATAATCAAGAGCGCCAAGGTTAGAATCTACCCAGTTCACAAGTCCGGTGAGATACCAATTACTGTTGTCGCCTTTTGGAGAAAAAATAATTTCAGCAAATCCTCCCTGAGTAATTACATCCTCATACGTAAGGGCTCCTCCCGGTGCATATACTCTTGAATCAGTACGCCTCAGATACTGCAAATTCACAATTAATTTCTCCCCGAAGTCAAGTGCAATATCTGGTCCAAACATCTGAATTTTGTTAGTAATTCCACCAAATAAGAATCCCGGATCATTCAGAATTTCCTTACCGGTATATCCAAATACTCCGACACTAACACTTTTACCAATCGATTGGTTAATCCTTACCATGAAGTTCTTGTACTTGTCTTTATCAAATAATGCCTCTTCTCCTGCTTCTCCGATTCCACATCCGTTAAGTATTTCTCCAAGAACAGTCGTCCCTGTTTTGAAATCTTTCTCAATAATGGCACCCCTGTCATATTTAAGATCAGCTGAGGAGTTCCCGGGCTTAGTACCATAGATTTTATATGGTTCAAGTGTATATCTTAATTCACCTTTGAACAATGGATCAGAAGCCTGAAACTGTCCCAGATATAAATTGATACCGGTATTCATGAGGTCGTGGTACATAAGGAAAGCATCCTCGACACCGGCGACCGAACCACGCTCGTTGAACAGAAAATAGAAATAGTAAGAAAGTTTATCTGAAAGTTCGCCTCCCGATAAGATTTTCAGAACATAGGGAGATCCAAAGTCAGCCGATCCTGCATCATTGAAATTATATGTAGCAAAACCATCTATTCTTAGAGCAAGCGGAAGTTCTCTCAGCAAAGAAAGTCTGTCATCTCCTACAGGAATAAAGTATCTCGGCGATTCAAATTCAGTCATTCTGAAACCATTACCTGCAAACTCAGCACCAAATCCTTTCAGCCGGGGCATTGCCGGGGAATGGCATACCTGACAACTAAGCTGGTACTTGCGTGCAAATGCAGGAATTGCATTGCACTTTTTCTCCGGAAGGATAAAAATCAAAATAACTAGGAGTATGGCTACCTGGCAAATTGCTGATCTTTTCATATTGACGGGGTTTCAGTTTCTTGAATAAAAATATTTATGGTAAAATCTTCACTGTGGTAAAATGTTCGTTAACCTGTTTTATTTCAGATTCATCTGATGGAACCTTAAGATAATCTGCAACCGGTTTAACCAGAAGTTGATAATTGAGAACTGCCTTTACATTCATTTCACCCGGAGCTACATCAAATGGCAGTTTAAAAGTGAATTTTTCAACCTTTGTTTCGCGTGGTCCTATGCGGTAATCAACACCCTGTTTGGCAGTATTCCACTGCATAATTGTCATTCTTCCTTCAGGATCAAAGTAAGGCATCCTGAAAATTCTGTTTCCTGCAGGGATTCCATCGCGCTGAACTCCTTTAAAATCAGGAATGCCAAGAGGAACGCCCATATCCTGGTAGGCAAGGTAGTCGCCTGAAATAGTGTATTCCTCTCCCTCGAATCCCTTCTTGTCAACATTGAGGTGATATACTTTTCCCTTTGCGTCTGTTGCTTCAACCTGCAACCAGGCAATCCTGTCCTCAACCGATCCGGTCGGAAATTTATGTCCGGTCTTCTGATTAAAAAGGGCAACTGTAAATACGAGCGATTCACCTGGCTCGGCTTCTCTCATATCGGGCTGTATTCTTAACTCAATTGTTCCTCTCACTTTTCCCGGATCGTGAGCGCCGTGAAAAAGATGAAGTCTTGAATCATCATATGGCTTGGTCATAAGAGCATTAAGAAATGGTCCGCCTTTTGGCATATGACAATCCTGGCATCTCACTCCTTCTTTTGCATATGGTCCTTCTTTCCATTCAAGCTGGGTGCTTTTAACCCAGATCCCGAAAGGGTTTTTTTCATTATGGCAGTTCCCGCAAAATTCTGTGGTCCGAAAGAACTCATTTGTCACAATTTTATGCGCAGGAGATTCAACTGTTGGCGTGCGTCCTGCGTATTTGGTCGTCCCTGGCTTAATTACGTAGCTGAAATTAAATGGAGGATCGCTCTGCGCTCCCGTTACCAGGTGACAAACTTCACATGATACAGATTCATTTGCCATGCTGTTTTCTGAAGGCCTGGGCGGAGGAAATGGGCCACTCATAAAAGCCATAGGTGTATGACAGCCATTGCAACCGTCAACTGCATCCTTAAGCTCAGGCTTTGCCGCAGCATGTTTTACTGCAAGTTCAAAATACTCTATCTCATCCCAGTGATGAGTGTACGCTTGCGACATCATAGCCTGCGACCATTGCTCGTAAATGCCAGGGTGGCATGACCTGCATTTTTTCGATGACTCAAAATCCTTAAATGAATATTTTGCCTTTAAATCCTCCTGTGGCGCCAATTTACTGATTGTGAATGCAGTAACAAATAACAATAGTGTAGCGACCGGAAGAAGAAGGATTATTACCGGAGTTTTTATTCTGCTGCTCATAAAGATTAGTATTTTTAGAGGTGAAAAGATAGTCATTTTTTTGATCATACTGTTAATTGTTTAACAGTAAAAATATGATGATAAATATATTCTGGTTCAGAAGAGATCTTCGGCTCGAAGACAACACAGCGCTTGAAGAGGCGTTAAGCTCAGGAATGCCTGTTCTTCCATTATTCATATTTGACAGCAACATTACTGAAGAACTTTCCCATAATGATGCGAGAGTAAGTTTTATTTATGACACTCTGAGTTCAATTGATAAAGAGTTGAAAAAGTGGGGAAGTTCGCTTTTAGTTAAAAAAGGCGAGCCTCAAAAAATATGGCAGGATCTTATAACAACATTTGAAATTAATTCTGTTTTTATCAACAAAGATTACGAACCGTATGCTCTGCTCAGAGATAGTTTGATTGAGAACTTATTAAGCAAGAATAATATTTCTCTCAAAAAGTACAAAGACCAGGTAATCTTTGAGGAGAAAGAGATTCTGAAATCAGATAATAGCCCTTATACTGTTTTTACCCCATATAAAAACAGATGGCTTCAAAAACCAGCTGAGAAATTGCCATTGAAAGCCAGAGATTCTTCAGTATCCAGAAAAAATATCTATGAATGCAACTTTGAGTTCCCCTTGATTGAAATGGCAGGTTTTAAGCATAGCTCAATGAAGGTCAGACCCTACGATCTCTCTGCCATAAACGATTATGAAAAATTCCGCGATTTACCCTTCGCTGACAAGACCAGTTATCTCTCACCACATCTGCGGTTTGGAACAGTCAGCATCCGTAAAGTTGTAACGATGGCATCAAATATAAATCAGACTTTTCTTAATGAACTGATATGGCGGGAGTTCTTCATGCAGATCCTTTATAATTATCCTGATGTGGTAACAGGAAATTTCAGATCGAAGTATGATGGGATCAATTGGATAAACAGTGAATCTGGCTTTGAAAGATGGTGCAATGGGGAAACAGGTTATCCGCTTGTTGATGCCGGCATGAGGCAGCTGAATGCTACCGGGTATATGCATAACAGGGTAAGAATGGTGACAGCAGGCTTCCTCTGCAAGCACCTTCTGATCGACTGGCGGTGGGGAGAGGCATATTTTGCTGAAAAACTTCTCGATTATGAACTATCATCAAACAACGGCAACTGGCAATGGGCCGCTGGAACAGGCTGCGACGCGGCGCCTTACTTCAGAATTTTTAACCCCCATTCGCAGCAAAAGAGATTTGATCCGAAGAATGAATATGTCAGAAAATGGGTTGATGATTTTAATATGTCATCTTACCCTAAACCTATTATTGAACATGAATACGCCAGACAAAGAGCTATTTCAGTTTACAAACAAGGAATTCTGAAGCATTAGTTTTCCAGAACTTAATATCCCAAATACCGGCTGTTACTTCAGGTTCGAAAGGATCCCCGGCCTGTTAAATAGTGTCTTAAAACCTAAGAATTATGCAATTTTTTTTCAAAATTGTGTAATGCCTTTATATAAAATGATGCTCACTTTTGCTGCATAAATAAATTATCATTTAAGCAATTTCAAAACGCAACCGGTGATGCAAAAGATTTGGTTCTAAAAGGAAAATCAAAAATAAAAGATAGTTATACATAATTCAAAAACGCTGAAAATCATGATACGATTAATTCAAAACTTATTGGAAATTATGAAAAAACACACATTCATAATTGCATTTACAATTTCAATACTCACAACATTTTCAAGCTGTGAAGTAGTAGGCGGAATCTTCAAAGCAGGTATGGGAGTAGGAATATTTATAGTCGTACTAGTCATTGCATTAATATTATTTCTCGTAAGCAGAATGAGGAAAAAGTAATTAGTTCTGTACTTTAAATCTTCTTTAAAAATTAGACCATGGCAAAAAAAACAATTAAAAAGTCGTTTGCAAGCAAAAAAATAAACGACCTGCAACCCTACACGCAGAATGGAGATAAACAAATGCTCACGACCAATCAGGGATTATTAATTAACGATAATCAAAACTCACTCAAAGCAGGTGAGCGCGGTGCAACCTTATTGGAGGATTTTATTTTGCGTGAAAAAATAACTCACTTCGACCATGAAAGAATTCCTGAAAGAATTGTTCATGCCCGTGGTTCTGGTGCACACGGTATTTTCCAGTTATATGAGCCAATTCCAAAATATACAAAAGCAAAATTTTTAAATGATACTTCAAAACCTACACCTGTATTCGTGCGGTTTTCGACAGTCGCAGGCTCAAGGGGTTCATCCGATTTAGCCCGTGATGTAAGAGGATTTGCCGTCAGGTTTTATACTGAAGAAGGTAACTATGATATAGTAGGAAATAACATGCCCGTATTTTTTATTCAGGATGCAATAAAGTTTCCTGATTTAATTCATGCAGTAAAACCTGAACCGCATAACGAAATCCCGCAAGCTGCATCGGCTCACGATACGTTTTGGGATTTTATTTCCTTAATGCCTGAAAGCACACACATGATAATGTGGGTAATGAGCGACCGCGCTATTCCTCGTAGTTTACGAATGATGGAAGGATTTGGTGTGCATACATTCCGGTTAATTAATGAAAAAGGTGTTTCACATTTTGTAAAATTTCACTGGAAACCAACGTTGGGAATTCATTCGGTTGCATGGAATGAAGCATTGAGTATTTCAGGCAAAGATCCTGACTTTCACCGTAGGGATCTATTTGAAGCAATTGAAAGCGGAGCATTTCCCGAATGGGAATTAGGTGTGCAAATTATTCCTGAAAAAGACGAACACAAATTTGAATTTGATTTACTTGACCCCACTAAATTAATTCCCGAAGAGATTATTCCCGTTCAACGTATCGGTAAAATGACGTTGAACCGCAATCCCGATAATTTCTTTGCCGAAACAGAACAGGTTGCGTTTCATCCAGGGCATATCGTGCCGGGTATTGATTTCACAAACGACCCTTTGTTGCAAGGAAGATTGTTTTCTTATACTGATACACAATTGTCGAGGTTAGGAAGTCCTAACTTCCATGAAATACCTATTAACCGCCCCATTGTTCCTGTGATGAATAATCAGCGTGATGGCCATATGCGCCAAACCATCAACAGCGATAAAACAAGTTACCAGCCCAATACTATCAGCAATGGTTGCCCGTTTCAGGCAAAAGCAGTTGATGGCGGTTTCACTAGTTTTCAGGAACGCATTGATGCGAAAAAAATCCGAGAACGCAGCCACAGTTTCCTCGACCATTTCAGTCAGGCAACTTTGTTTTTTAACAGCCAGGCAGAGCACGAAAAAAATCATATCACAGATGCACTCACTTTTGAATTAGGAAAAGTAGAACGCATTGAAATCCGTGAAAGAATGTTAGGCATACTTACCCAAGTTGATAAAACTTTAGCAGCAAAAGTGGCAGATGGTTTAGGAATGGCGGTTCCCAGGCAACCAATGTATCCAATCAATCATAGTGTTCCAGCTGATGGAATTCAAAAAGATTATGAACCGGTATCCACAAAACAAAGCATTGAAAAGTCAGATTCATTGAGCATGGCAAATACAATAAAAAATTCTATCAAGACAAGATGTATTGCAATACTTGCAGCCAACGGAGTGGATGAAAATTCTCTTACACTAATGAAAAATGCACTTGAAGCCGAAGGTGCAAAAACAAAAATTGTCGCGCCAAAACTCGGAACAATAAAAGGAGTAACAGGTAAAGAAATAAAAATTGACGTTAGTTTTCTCAATACAGCTTCAGTATTATATGATGCAGTGTATATTCCATCAGGTGAAAAGAGTGCAAATGCATTAATGTCAGAACCAGATGCAATTCATTTTGTAAACGAAGCATATAAGCATTGTAAAGCGATTGCGGCAAATGGGGATGGAGTTATTTTCTTAAATCATACATATGCCGGCAATAAAAATAAAGTCCAAAAAACAACCACTGATTTAGGTGTAATCATTGATAAACCGGTAAAAGATTTTATCAAAGCAATTGCTCAACATCGTTTTTGGGAAAGAGAAAAATCAAGAAAAGTGCCTGCATAATTCAACTTAATTCAGGTATAAATTCAAATCCACATGAACATTTTTTTCAGAACTATCTCTGCTGGTTAGGAGTAAAAAAAAGGGATGAAAAACCTATGAAGACCATTACAGCAAAACAGACAGCGATTACCCGCAAGCATTTTTTGGGAATGACCGTCGGCGCCTCGATTATAGCGGGCTCGGCGGTTGCCGCACAAGAGAAAAAGAAT
Source organism: Bacteroidales bacterium (assembly GCA_038207725.1). Classification (GTDB taxonomy): domain Bacteria; phylum Bacteroidota; class Bacteroidia; order Bacteroidales; family VadinHA17; genus LD21. The sequence goes on from JBBQZN010000053.1 coordinate 16,707, forward strand.
CTGGTTTCGTTTTTAACCAGCTTTGACCCAAAACATTTAATACGAACAATATATGAGAGAATTGAAAATGTTGACAGCAGATTATCCAATCAAGGATACGATGAGGTTGCTTAATAGAGCTACCAAACCATCAATGAGGTTGCCAAACCATATTGGGATTATTCCTGATGGGAATAGAAGATGGGCAGGTTCCAATGGATTTGCAAAGGAAAAGGGGTATGCGATGGGTCTCGATCCGGGGCTTGCCCTTTTCAGGCTATTTAAGGAGGTCGGAATTAAGGAACTTACTTTTTACGGATTTACAACGGATAATACCAAAAGACCGACTGAGCAAACAAAAGCATTTACCAATGCCTGTATCCAGGCAACAGAAATACTCTCCAGGGAAGATGCAGACTTACTGGTGATTGGAAATACAGATTCAGAGATGTTTCCAAAAGAGCTAATCCCTTTTACCACCCGAAAAACCTTCGGTAAAGGGGGACTAAAAGTTAACTTTCTTGTGAATTATGGGTGGGAATGGGATTTGAGTTACCTGAAAATTGCCAATCCTACTCAAAATAGTAATACAACTAAATTAAAATCGCATGAAATATCCAGAATGGACCTTATCATACGCTGGGGAGGTATGACGAGGTTAAGCGGATTTTTACCTGTGCAATCTGTTTATTCTGACATTTACGTGGTGGAAGAATACTGGCCTGATTTCAAGCCAGAGCACTTTTTTCAAGCGCTACAATGGTATCAGGTACAGGATATTACACTTGGTGGTTAGTTGAGCTGAAATGAAAGGAGTATAGATCATGTCAAACAGAACGTCGCTAACCATCGTTCAGATGAACGACAGCCATGCCTATTTTGATTTACACCAGGAAATGTTCCGGGAAGGCGACCACACGGTATATCGTAAAGCAGGAGGTTATGCCCGCATTGCTGCTCTTGTAAAACAGATTCGGTCCGATAGTCCTGATTGCCTTTTTTGCGATAGCGGCGATACTTTCCAGGGCACTTTTCCGGCACAGGAAACCCAGGGAGAGGCGTTGATCCCGATACTGAACTCCATGGGTATTGATGCCATGACCGCACATTGGGAGTTTGCATACAGCCCGGAGGTTTTTCAGCAACGGGTTGCTGAACTCAATTACCCTATGCTCGCAATTAATATTTTTGATAAAGTGACAAATAAGTCTGTCTTTCCTTCATTTGCTGTAAAAGAAGTCGGCGGATTACGTATTGGCCTTGTGGGAATAGCATCGAACATTATTGATAAAACCATGCCGCCATCCTTTAGCGAAGGGATCTATTTTACACTTGGCAAAGATGAACTTCCACCAATTATCAATATTTTACAAACCAGGGAAAAGGTGGACCTGATTATTTTAATCTCACATCTTGGGTTTCCCCAGGATTTGAAGCTTTTATCAGAGATACAAGGAATAGATATCTGCCTTAGCGGTCATACACACAACCGTCTTTCCGAACCGGTTCTCATTGGTAAAACTATCGTCATTCAGTCGGGCTGCCACGGTTCTTTTATAGGTCGCCTGGATTTGGAGATAGAAGGCAGACAAATCATTGATTACCAGCATCAGTTGATTGAGGTTGAAGCAAGTATAAAGCCTGATCCCGAATTGGATATACTGGTTAAAGAAGCGCTTTATCCATACAACGATGAACTCTCAGAGGTTGTCGGTGAAACAGCCACCGCACTCAACCGCGGAACAACACTGGAATCAACGATGGACAATTTTCTTCTTCAGGTTCTGCTCGAAACCACCGGGGCGCAACTGGCATTTTCGAATGGCTGGCGCTTTGGTGCACCCGTAATTCCCGGGAAAATTACGATGAATGACCTATACAATATGATTCCCATGAATCCGCCCGTATCAACTGTTGAATTGACCGGCGGGGAACTCAGGGCGATGCTGGAGGAGAATCTCGAAAGAACATTCTCGTGCGACCCATACCAACAGATGGGCGGATATGTTAAACGCTGTCTGGGTCTGAACGTCTATTTCAAGATTGAGAATCCTTCCGGGCAACGTATCCAGAAAATCTTTATTGACAAAGAGGAAGTAAAGCCAGGCCAATACTACACAGCAGCATTCGTCACCATGCAGGGGGTTCCCGAAAAATACGGACGAAACCGGGAAAATCGATCTGAGCATATTATAGATGCTATGCGGAAATATCTGTCCAGACATCATCCCTTAAGTGCAGAACTCAGGGGTACTTTTGTTGCTGTTTAAAAGAACTTCCAACTATATTGTGACAATTAATCAACGAAAGGTTAATTATATGCCAGAGATTACAGAAGATAAAACATTAGAAAAAGTTCGTAATCGCCGTGTTCACATGGCCAATGAAAGGACATTTCTTGCCTGGATAAGAACTAGCATCGGCATAATGGCCTTCGGTTTTGTTGTTGAAAAGTTCGCGTTGTTCATGAAACAAATGGCGTATGTTCTTGGCAAATCAACTCCCGGCGAAGCCCTGCCCCCTGCCCATGATTATTCAGCCATTCTCGGGATATTCCTTGTAGGATTGGGCGCTTTGATGGGATTGCTTGCATTTATCAGGTATAAGAAGGTTGAAAAACAAATAGACAAGGATACATGGCAACCATCGTCGATACTTGATGCACTGCTAACCCTATCAGTCCTGGCAGTCGGCATTTTCCTTGTTGTTTACTTGATTTACAGTATTTGAATTACTGGAATGTGTAAATCATGTAACTTATTTACGGAATTGTGTAACACTTGCCGCATGTAAAGTCCCTAATTTTGTATTGTGAATTTTTTTTACAAATTAATTTTAAAAATCATGAACACTACAGAATTAAAATGAAAATGGGATGAGCAGAAAGGTAAGCTCAAACAGTAACATTTTTATGAAGTAAACTACCTCATTAAACAACAATTAAAAAAAATCAAATGAAAAAAACATTTTTTTACGCTGCATTTGCAGTGATTTTAACAGGCAGTGTTTTCACTTCGTGCCAATCCAATGTGAAGAAAGTGGAAAATGCAAAGGAAAACGTGCAAGACGCAAAGCAAGAATTGAGAAAGGCACAACGCGAATTGAGTTCGGAGTATCCGGAATACAGAACCAATGCAGTGTCAAAAATTGACGACAATAAACAACGTATTGCCGAACTGAGAGAACAACTTAACAAGCCGGGTAAAGCTCCGCTTGATGAAATGCGCAAAAAAAGAATTGATGAACTGGAAAAAAGGAATAATGATTTAAGAAACAAGTTATACGGTTATGAAAATGAACGTTCTACGGATTGGGACGCTTTTAAAAGTGAAATTAACACTGATGTCGAAAGCATTGGGACGGCACTCAAAGATTTAGGAAATGAGAAAAATAAGTAGGGATTTTGAGGGTTAAGTCATTGTGTGAATAATAAGGGTAATAGTCACAAGGGCTTATTACCCTTTTTTAGTTTTAGTCCTTGCCAGAAGTAATTTTTTAAAGTATTGTAGAATAATCCCTATCCGCCAGGCCCGAAACATGAAATCGCCGAGGCTTTTGCATGAGAATGTGGCAATTATGTAACCTTTTTCAAAAAATGTATAACGACTCCCGGTGTTAGGACAATTACTTTTGGGTTGTAATGATTTTCAACACCAAAAAATAAAAAACCATGAAAAAATTTAGCAAAAGTGATGCCAGAGAAATCGGCAAAGGTTTAAACATCAATTGGGAAAATGTAAGTCTCGACGAGTTTACGAAAGGCTTAAATGTCGAACTTGAACATGGATCGAGACATAAGGAGACCAATGTTACAAACAATAATGGAAAACTGACAGGAGAAATAGCCCTGGCTCATTTAAATGAGTTCCCTGACTATTATACCAGGTTGCATAAACTGGAAGAGGAAGCTAAAAAGCATTTTGCTAAGCAAGGGTAGATCAGGGCTCTGAACCTGCAATCAAATCATATAAAAACCATGCCTGCGAGCACTTTTGTATTGCATGGCAAAAACGAAAGAGAGGAAACTATGAGTACAATTACAACAAAAGACGGAACACAAATTTATTACAAGGATTGGGGTTCAGGTAAGCCAATTGTTTTCAGTCACGGATGGCCACTCAATGCTGATGCATGGGAGTCGCAGATGGTCTTTCTGGCTTCTAATGGTTTTCGTTGCATTGCTCATGACCGGCGCGGACACGGCCGGTCAGGTCAGCCATGGAATGGGAACGACATGGATACATACGCTGACGATCTTGCGGAACTGATGGACGCACTAGACCTGAAAAGCGCCACTCTGATTGGTCACTCCACCGGAGGCGGCGAAGTTGCCCGCTATATTGGCCGCCACGGTACTTCACGCGTCGCCAAAGTAGTATTGATGGGCTCGGTAACACCAATCAGGCTGAAAACCAAAGACAATCCGGATGGTGCACCTATTGAAGCGTTTGACGAGGTACGTGCCGGAGTTGCCTCTGACAGGTCTCAATTCTATACAGATCTGGCCAAAAAGTTTTTCGGCGCCAACCGAAAGGAGAACAATGCTACTCAGGGAATGCTCGATGGATTCTGGTTTCAGGCTATGCAGGGAGGACTTTGGAACGAATATGCCTGCATCAAAGCTTTTTCGGAAACCAATTTCTCTGAAGATTTGAAGAAGTTTGATGTGCCAACACTGATTATTCACGGCGATGATGATCAGATAGTTCCTATCGATACCACTTCAAAGGTAGCTGTCAAATTAATCAAAAACGCAACATTAAAAATTTATTCAGGAGGTCCACATGGACTTGGTGAAACGCACAAGGATCAACTCAATGCAGATTTGCTGACCTTCATCAAATCATAAACTGACATTAAAAGGGACTCATGTACAATTGGATTGAAGCACAACTAAGCATCAGGAACTAGGTAATTTTCCAACCTTCTTACCGTGTCCAACGAAGTGTTAGGCGAGCTTGTAGGCGAATATTGGAAAAAACAATAATATGGAAAAGCATGTCGTAAAAATCGAATCGATTGACAAGGTCACTCACGATGTGATAAAAATTGTTGCCGTAAAACCTGATGGGTACAAATTCACTCCGGGACAGGCAACAGAAGTAGCTATTAACAAACCCGACTGGCTTAGGGAAAAAAGATCTTTCACCCTTACCTGTCTGCCTGTCGATGATTATCTTGAGTTTACTATTAAAACGTATCCGGAGCATAAGGGAGTAACCAACGAATTACTAAAACTGAAAAAGAAAGACGAGTTGATTTTACATGAAGTGTTTGGCGCCATTTCGTATAAAAAAGAAGGCGTGTTCATTGCAGGTGGTGCAGGCATCACTCCTTTCATTTCCATCTTCAGGTACCTTCAGGCAAAAAGTAAAATAGGCAACAACATGCTGGTGTTTGCCAATAAGACCAAGGCCGATATTATCCTTGAAAAAGAATTTAAGAAAATTCTTGGCGATGCTTTTATCAATATTTTATCGGATGAAAAAGTGGCAGGTTACCATCATGGATTTATCAGTGAAAAATTTCTGAAAGCCAGTATCGTTAATTTCGATCAGCAGTTTTATATATGCGGTCCCCCGCCTATGATGGATGCAATGATTAAGCAATTAGGAAATATTGGCGTTGATAATAATTTAATTACAAAAGAATTAATATAAACTCCGGTTGCTCCACGAGCTGGCTCCAGGCGAAAAGAAATTTTATGCAAAAGGGGCTAAGGAAGTTGAAGAAATAATTGAGAAGCTAAAATGAAACAGAGTTCTCAGACCACTGAGGTAGAACGAAAACGCGCGTCCATTTAGTAGAGTTACCTGATTTCAAATAAGATACAGATGAAAAATAGTTATTGGCTTGTTTTCTTGTTTTTTGAACTGATATCATGCAGTACACAAAAACTGAATAAAGGATCATACTCCGGTTATACAGCAGATTCATTGCAAAATCCTCGTGCTACAAAGTCTGCTAAAAATTACAGCCAGGTCATAGGATGGAAAGATGGTGAAATGCCGGTTGCACCCAAAGGATTTTCAGTAAATAAATTTGCCGACGTATTGCACCACCCAAGCTGGATCTAGTAGCAACACTGTTACAATGCCCAGAGATGTTGATAAAAATGGTGTTCCTGGTAAAAAAACCATTCGTGCTTCTTTACACGATATGGCTAATAGTGCAAATGCTGTACACCTTATTTATGTCAACGATCGTCAACCCGGCTTTTCACGAATACGCGACGGAAATAATTTTCATTTTCTTGATGGCAAAAAGAAACTACATGATCAGATACAGTTAGATCGTATTAAAAAACTGGTAATTCCACCGGCATGGGAAAATGTATGGATCTGCAAAAGTAGTAATGGTCATTTGCAGGCAACTGGTTTCGATTTACTCAGGAGGAAGCAATACCGTTACCATATCTTATGGAATAAAGTGCGCAATCATACCAAATTTTATCGGCTGCAGGAATTCGGCAAAAAAATACCCTTCATCCGAGAGCGTCTGGAAAAAGATTTGGCCCTTCCGGGTTTTCCCCGGAAAAAAGTATTGGCTGTTGTGGTAAGTTTACTCGAACGAACCAACATAAGGATTGGTAATGCTTTCTATGAAAAACTCTATGGCTCATTTGGAATGACTACACTTAAGGATCGTCATGTAGCAATCAACGGGACGAAGTTGCGTTTTTCATTCACAGGGAAAAAAGGCATTCAAAACAACATCACTCTGAGAAGTAAAAAGCTCTCCCGAATTGTACAAGGATGTAAAGACATTCCGGGGAAGGAACTTTTTGTATATTATGATGATGAAGAAAACCTTCATAGCCTTGATTCAGGCATGGTGAACGATTATATCCGCAAAATTTCAGGTGGTGACTTTACTGCTAAAGATTTTCGAACCTGGGCAGGTACCGTTAGTGCACTGTTAGCTTTTAAAGACCTCGGCGGTTTTGAAACAGTGGCTGAGATGAATCATAAAATTCCTGCTGCCTTAGATCTGGTTGCAAAGAAATTAGGAAATACAAGAACAGTTTGTAAAAATTATTATGTACATCCTCTTCTAATAGAACTTTATAAAGAAAATAAATTAGAAAAATACCTGCGTAAAATTAAGGTAATTGAAACAAGTGACGGACAAAAAGAATTGATGACAGAAGAAAAGATTTTATTAAAAATTCTTGGGAAAGGCCACCCTTGAAACAATTTAGAATTGTATTTATGGTGGAGCTTTTTATCTTACATATGCCACTCAAATAGAAAAACAAATTGCCAGGATAAATGTGTGAATTATATTAATTTTTTGCATAGTTGTGTAATACTTTTCAGTATAAACATGTTCAACTTTGTTGTTTAATATTTATGAATAAAACATTCGTTTTTAGTATAGTTGACCTTATTATATTTACTATCGAAAGTAATAACAACAAACCAAAAAAATAAATTTAGTTTAGTGGGACTTCAGGATATGTCAGGTTGGCACAATGGGCAACAAGAACACTGTGATTTCCCAACCTTCTCACAGTGACCAACGAATAGGTAGGCGAGTTTGTAACCCGTTTAAAATGAGGTTTCCACTAAACCAATTTATTGCAAGTGTAAACGTATTTCAATCAAAAACAATTTTTATCTAATAATAAAATGAATACATCCGCATCTGAACCAATTGACAGCAATATAACTTCGGGAGAAAATAAGTCTTTCTGGACAACTTCTACGCAGCCAATTGTTTTTGAAAAACTTCAACAAAATATTGAAGCCGACATTTTAATTATAGGTGGCGGCATTGCAGGATTAACAACTGCATATTGTTTATTAAAAGCCGGACGCAAAATAATTTTAGTAGAAGACGGATACATCGGCAGCGGTGAATCTGGTCGCACTACAGCACACATTACATGCGCACTTGACAACCGCTATTTTGAACTCGAAAAAATATTCGGAAAAGAAAAAGCAACACTTGCCGCTAACAGTCACATGAAGGCAATTCAGTTTATAGCGAATACAGTTAAACACGAAAACCTTGATTGCAATTTTAAAAGAGTTCCCGGCTATTTATTTTTAAGCGGAAGCGATAAAAAAGAAACACTCGAAAAAGAATATGCAGCAACAAAAGATGTTGGCTTACCAACAGAAATGTTAGAACAAGTTCCCGCATTAGCATCTGAAGAAGGAAAATGGTGCATCAAATTTCCCGAGCAAGGTCAGTTTCATATCATGAAATATTTGAAAGGTCTCGCAGATGCAGTCATCAACATGGGGGGGAAAATTTATACAGAAACAAAAGCAGAAGATATTTCAAAAGATGGAGCAAAAGCAAATGGGTTTGAAATAAAAGCAAAGCATATTGTAGTTGCTACCAACACTCCTGTAAATGATTGGGTTGTCATGCATACCAAACAATGGGCGTACCGTACTTATGTGATTGCAGCAAAAATTCCAAAAGGGAAATTGCCTTATGCTTTATGGTGGGATACCGGAAATAAAAATTCAAAATGGATTGCAGCACCATATCATTATGCACGGCTGGAGGAACTCGATTCCGATTCCGACCTTTTAATTTCAGGTGGCGAAGACCACAAAGTAGGACAAGCCGATGATGAAAATATTCCTGAAGAAGAAAGATATACAAGGCTGATTGAATGGACAGAAAAAAGATTCCCCGCAATGGAAAATGTTGAATACAAATGGTCGGGTCAGGTAATGGAACCAATTGATTCAATGGCATTCATCGGTAAAAACCCCGGCGACGATAACATCTACATCATTACAGGCGACGCAGGAAGCGGAATTACACACGGAACACTTGGCGGAATTATTTTAACTGACATTATCACAGGAAAAGAAAATCCGTGGATAGATTTTTACAGCCCTTCACGCATCACAATGAAAACTGCCGGAGATTATTTACACGAAGCCGGCAGCATGGTTGCGCAATATGCAGATTGGCTAACAGAAGGCGATGCAAAAGAAGTACACGATTTAAAACCCGGACAAGGAGGAACAATTTCTTCTGGGATGAAAAAAATTGCCGCTTACCGTGATGAACAAAACAACCTTCATACCTGCACTGCCGTTTGTCCGCACCTTGGAGGCATACTGCAATGGAACGCAGAAGAAAAATCTTTCGATTGTCCATTACACGGTTCCCGGTTTACAACAGAAGGAAAAGTAATCAATGGTCCCGCTACTTCCGATTTAAAAAAATTGGAAGTCAAAGAAGAATTAAAAACAAGTAAATCATAAAATATTATTCTCTGAATAATCCTACTCAATTCAAACATCTAATTAAATGCAAATGGAATCATCTGAGAAAAAATTAAAAAAAAAACGACACATTAAATGGAAAATCTCTATTTCCATTGTTGCACTTATAATCATTGTACGTATTATATTACCTTATGTAGTGCTGCATTATGCTAATAAGACTCTTGCAGCCATGCAAGGGTATTTTGGGCATGTCAACGACATTGACCTTTCAATTTACAGAGGCGCTTACATCATAAAAGATTTTTATATTGATAAGGTTGATTCTACTTCACAGTTGCGTGTGCCATTTATTTCTTCACAAACAATAGACCTTTCTGTAGAATGGAAATCTTTATTTCAGGGGCGGTTGGTTGGCGAACTTGAATTTAAAAATCCCGTTCTGCGTTTTACTAAAGACAAAGCAGAACCTGCTGCCATTCAAAAAGACACAAACGATTTTCGCAAAGTACTCAAAACATTTATGCCGCTAAAAATTAACCGCTTTGAAATTTTTAACGGCACTATCCAGTATATTGATTCGTCTTCAAAACCTATTGTAAATATTTCAATGACCAATACTTATATTCTGGCACAAAACCTTTCCAGCGTTCAGGATACTTCATTACTTCCCGCAACTGTTGTTGCAAGTGCAGATATTTATAAAGGGGAATTGGTTTTTAATATGAAAATGGATCCGCTTGCAGATAAACCTACTTTCGATATGAATGCAGATTTGAAGAACACTAATCTGCCGGAGTTGAATGATTTCTTCAAGGCATATGCAAATGTTGACATGAACAGAGGAACTTTTAGTTTATATACTGAAATGGCGGCAAAAAATGGGAAGTTTATCGGTTATGTAAAACCGTTAATCAAAGACCTTGATGTAGTGGGTCCGCAAGACAGACATGATAGTTTTTTAAATAAAATATGGGAAGCAATTGTTGGCACAGCAGGCGTTATCTTGAAAAATCAAAAAAAAGAGCAGGTGGCAACAAAAGTTCCTATTGAAGGAGAGTTCGGAAAAACTACAGTAAGCACCTGGTACGCTATAATTGAATTATTACGCAACGCGTTCGTACAGGCAATCAATCCTTCAATAGATTTCCAGATTAATATAGCTTCTGTTGATGTGGTAAAAAAAGCGGAGAAAAAAACATTTTTCCAAAAGATCTTTACCAAGTCAGATAAGAATGGTAAAAAAGATGAAATCAATAAGAAAGATATAAAGAAATAAGTTATTTAAATGTAAAAAATGGGAAAGTTCAGTTTTGTTAAAGCAGGCACACTCTTTAAAACAACTTTTAAAAAGTGGTGGAAGCGCGAACCTTTTAAAGAAAGTGCAATCATTGCTTATTACGCCATATTTTCTTTACCCGGTTTATTAGTAGTTGTAATAGCAATTGCAGGTTACTTTTTAGGTGGCGATGCAGTGAGTGGAA
>JBBQZN010000054.1:0-27357 GCA_038207725.1 Bacteroidales bacterium
GGCGAAATGTCAGAGGCTTTGAGCCACAGAGTGGCGAACTATTTGTAGAAAACGGATCCCTCACACACCAATAGCGCCGGAGTCGAGATATTGTAAAAACAGGTTTTTGCCCCCGGCGCCTTGAAATCAATAAGGAAAGAACATGATAGAGGTAGGTAAGATAATAAAGAAATACAGGAAGGGTTCTGAAGAGTTTATTGCTTTGGATGGTGTTAGCCTTATAATCGAAATGGGGGATTTTATTGCTGTTTCAGGTGCAAGTGGTGCGGGTAAATCAACACTGCTGAATGTTATAGGGGGACTGATAAAACCTGACTCGGGATCTGTTTTATTCAACGGCAGTGATATTTTTAAACAGCGCTCCGGTGCCACTGATGATTATCGCAAAAAGCATGTTGGCTTTATGTTTCAGCAGTTTCACCTGATGCCATATCTCACTGTTCTGGAAAATATTAAACTTGCCTGTTACCAGGAAATACATTTATCAGCTATTGATAAATACCTGGAAACATGCTTATTGCAACAGTTAAAAAATAAGTATCCCGACGAGTTAAGTGTGGGAGAAAAACAAAGAGCCGCATTTATAAGGGCTATAATTTCAAACCCCGACATGCTCCTGGCTGACGAACCAACCGGAAACCTCGATCCCGGAAACAGCCGCATTTTAATGTCTCTTGTTGCTGATTTCCATACGAATGGAGGTACAGTTATCCTTGTATCACATGACCTGATTACGGGTGAATATGCAAACCGGAAAGTAAAGCTTGATAAAGGCAAACTTATTACTTAAAACATAAGTATTTCTCATTTCTCATTTCTCACTTCTCACTTCTCACTCCTATAGGTATAAATACCCCTTATAAATAGGCTTTAACCCTCTTTCTGCCGGTTTCCATAAAAGCTACTTTTGTGTTAATAAAATAACAGATAATCAATTAGCAGGCAATGGGAAATCTTTACAATGAGCTGATGAAAGATATCCGGTTTGAAGAAGGCCTGAAAGCCTGTATGAACTGCGGTGTCTGCACAGCTATCTGCCCGGCTGCTGAGTTCTATGATTATGATCCCCGTAAGGTTGTCGATGCAGTTCAGATGAGGGATGATGACGAAATAATCGCTCTTCTGAAATCTGAAACAATATGGTATTGTGGTGAGTGTATGTCATGTAAGACAAGGTGCCCGCGCGGGAACACTCCCGGTTTTGTAATAATGGCCTTGCGAACCCTTTCGCAGAAACTGGGTTACTTTACCGAATCAGAAAAGGGCCGTCAGCAACTTGCTATCAAGCGTACAGTAGGGGAGAATATCTTCAAATATGGTTATTGTGCAGCAACTTATGCTGTTAATCCGCAAATGCATCCGGAACAGGGACCTATCTGGGAATATATCCTTGAAAATACAGATGATGTATTTGAGAGACTGGGTGGTCAGATTAACGGGATCGGAACAGGACCCCTGAGAAAGATTCCGCAGGAGGCACTCGATGAACTTAAGAAAATATTTGATGTGACCGGGGGGACAGAGTTCTTCGAGCTTATTGAAGATCATTCAAAAAAGAAGGCTGCCGAAATGGGCTTACAGTTCTGTAGTGAAGGTACTGATAATGATTATTTTGTCGAAGTATATACTGCCAACAGCGGAAAACATAACTCACACGAATCTTAACTGATCGTATATGAATAATGATGGTAAAAAGCGAATTTGGTTCGACTATCAGAAAGAGATAGCTGATGATCATTTTTTCTATGTAAGATCGTGTATCAGGCAAAGTTTTTTCCCGGGTTCAGAACAGTTCTTTCTGAACCTTATGAGAAATATTCTCGGTAAAGATGTATACGAGAATCCTGCTCATACAACCTGTACCGGTATTGCTTATCACAGCGATATTGTTCCTTCAGCAACAATTATGACAGTTATTGCGAGGCATTTTGCCCTTATGAAAGAATCGGGGTATAAAAATATTGCTATCTCCTGCGTTACTTCATTCGGATTATATACAGAGATCCTTGAAACATGGAAGCATTTTCCGGAAGAATTGGCTAAAACCAGGGAATATCTGTTCAAGGCTACCGGAAGGGAATTTGATATCCCTGAAAATGTGGCTCATACAAGCGATATTGTTTATAAATTCAGAAATGAGATCGCACAGAAGGCTGAATATCTTCTTGTAAACAAAAAAACCGGTGAGCCATTAAAGGTTGTCGAGCATATTGGCTGCCATTATGCCAAGATGTTTCCGAAGTCTGGACAGGGGGGAGCTGAATTTCCAAATGTTCTGAGCGGAATGGCTGAAGCATGGGGTGGTGAGGTGGTAGACTATCCTGAAAGACGCCATTGCTGTGGTTTTGGTTTCCGGCAATATCTTGTTCAGGCAAACAGAGGGTATTCTGTTTCAAATACAGCAAAGAAATTTTCTTCAATGAAACCATACAAGCCTGATCTGGTTTTAACTAATTGTCCGGGATGCAATATGTTTATGGACAAATGGCAGTATACTATTAAAGAAATGGATGGAGAAACATATGGTGAAAAGGGAGATTCTATACCTGTTCTGACATATGAAGAGTTGGCAGGGCTGGTCCTTGGATTCAATCCATGGGATCTAGGACTTCAGTATCATATGGTTCAATCGGAGCCTCTGCTGCGAAAAATGGGAGTCGGATTTGACCCGGCTGATAAATTCAAAAGCAAGGATGGCAAACAAATGCCAATTCCTGCTAACCTTATTAATGTCTGAGATGAGCAGTGAGGTTGTTGTAATCGGAGGCGGAACTGCCGGGATGGAGGCTGCAGGTCAACTGGCGGTTGCAGGGTGCAAGGTTACTCTTGTTGAAAAGGAGAGTGAGGCTGGTGGCCATCTCAATGACTGGTATCGCTTATTCCCTGACAGGCGAAAGAGTGAAGAAGTTGCAGCCTATCTTAAAGGAAGGGTAAAAAGTAATAATCTCACAATACTCAGGGGGACCCGAGTTGACAGAATTGATAAAAACAGAAAGAAGTTTGCGGTAATGACTGGTCCCGGCAAGGAGATCAGCGCCGATGCAATAGTAATAGCCACCGGATTCGACCTTTTCAGAAGCGAAAAGAAGGAAGAGTACGGATATGGAATCTATAATAATGTAATTACTTCAGCTGATCTTGAAAAGAAGTTTCGGTCAAACGATCTGAGAATGAGCAATGGGGATTATCCAAAGCGTATTGGCATTGTTCATTGTGTTGGTTCGCGCGATGAAAAAGCCGGAAACCTGTACTGCTCAAAACTTTGTTGTGTAACAGCTGTTAAGCAGGCAATGGAATTAAAAGAACATCTGCCTGAATCAAGAGTTTTTTGCTTCTATATGGATATGAGAATGGGAGGGGCCATGTATGAAGAACTGTATATGGAATCACAGGAAAAGTACGGAGTAGGTTTTATCAGGGGAAAGGTTTCTGAAGTTAGTGAATCAATAAATAATACACTTTTCGTTAAAGTTGAAGATACACTCGCCGGCCGGCCATTAAAGATGGAACTGGACTTACTTGTTTTAATGGCAGGAATGGAGATTTCTGAAGGAAGCAAAAAAATAGGAATATCTCTGGGACTTAAGACTGGTGAAAACAGGTTCTTTCAGGGCATGGATAGTCATTTCGGAAGTAACATAAGTAATGTTGAAGGTGTATTTTATGCGGGAACATGTACTGCCCCTATGAATATTACCGAAACTATCTCGCATGCACGGGCTGCTGTATCTGACGTAATGGATTACCTTAATAATTCTGCGAAATAATATGGGTAAATTTGGTTTTTCCATATCAAAAGGCAGGCAGATCGATTATGAATCGAACGACAGGAGTATAGCTGAGTATATTTATGAACGTGAACCAAGTTTCAGGGTTTGTATTGAATGCGGCGGCTGCTCATCAACATGCACTGCTGCATCCTTCACCTCATTCAGCCTGAGGGAATTGAATATACTGATTAAACGGGGTGAAAACGATAAAGTAAAGCAAACAATAAAAAAATGCATGCTCTGCGGAAAATGCACTCTTGTCTGTCCGCGGGGTGTAAATACCAGAAACATTGTTACTCTGGCAATAGAAGCATTTCAGAAGCAAGACAATTATGCAGTTTGATCCTTTTGTAATACCCTTCAACCTGGGACTATACTTCATACTTATTTATGTTGTATTCAGAAGCGTTGTATGGTTTCGCGAACTGTCACGCCCTGATAAACTGCGACTTCAGCGCGGATTCTTCGGCGCAGCTTTCGTACAAAGTCTCAAAGAAATATTCCTCGAAAGCCTTATTCATAGAAAAATTCTTAAATCAAACTTCAGGCTGGGTTATATGCATATGAGCCTTGCCTTCGGATGGTTTCTTCTTATCCTTTTCGGGACAATAGAGGCTGATATTTTTGGTGAGAAACATCTTAACGCTCCCTACAAGGCAATATTTTTCAGGTTTTTTAACCCCGAGCATGGGAGAACTGGTTTTGAAGCAGCTTATGGATTCCTGATGGATCTTATTCTCGCTTTTATTCTTTCAGGACTGCTGCTGGCAATAACAAAAAGATTTTTTTCGCGCGTTGTGGGAATGAAAAAAACAACAAAGCTTAAACTTACTGACCGTATCGCCCTTACTTCCCTGTGGCTGATTTTCCCAAGCCGGCTTCTGGCTGAGAGTTTTACAAGTGCTGTTTATGGGACAGGCAGTTTTCTAACGGGCAGTCTTGGAAATTTCCTTGGAAGCTTTCTTCCCGCCCGCGACCTTGCCTATCCATTCTGGTGGCTCTATTCTATTGCTCTTGGAACATTCTTTATACTTCTGCCAATAACAAGGTACCTTCATATACCTTTAGAACTATTCCTCATTTTTATGAGAAATTCGGGTATCAGAACAGGCGATAAAACCGGAACTTATTCTGAGGTTGAGGTTCATTCCTGCTCTTCATGCGGTATATGTATTGATGCCTGCCAGCTCAATTTTTCTGCAGGCATTACAAATATTCAGTCGGCCTACCTGATGAAGGCTATACGGAATAATGAATCAGTAGCCGATATTGCCCAAAACTGTCTTATGTGCGGCAGGTGTGATATTAAATGCCCTGTCGGCATTGAGCTCTCCCCGTTAAGAATGATAAGCCGCCGGGCAGGATCAGATGAACACGAATATAAGGTTCAGTATAATGGTTATTTCCGTTCAAAAGAAATAAAAGTTTCTGAGAAGTCTGTTACGGAGCCTGTTTATGGTTATCTGCCTGAGCCTGAATCTGAAAAGGCAGATGTGCTCTTTTTTGCCGGCTGCATGACTCATCTTACTCCTGCGATTAAAAATTCGATGGTCAGGATTATGGATGCGACGGGCTTAAAATGGAAATTTATTGACGAACAGGGTGGCGCCTGTTGCGGACGTCCTCTGATGCTTGCCGGCAAGGATAAAGAGGCACGCGAACTTATAAACTTTAATTCTCAGCTGATCTGGAAATCGGGAGCGCAAACACTTGTTACATCATGCCCTATCTGCTATAAGGTATTTAAAGAAAGCTATTATCTTGGCGTTGAGGTGCTGCACCATTCACAATTCATAAAAAGAATGATTGATGAGGGCTCGCTGAAACTCAGTTTCCTCAGAAAAAGGGTTGTATTCCATTCTCCCTGTGATCTTGGAAGAGGTTCAGGAGTTTATGATGAACCTAAAGATGTACTTAGGCATGTATCAAGACTTGAAAAAACACGTTTCGAGGACTCAAACTCTTTGTGCTGCGGGGGAAGTCTTGGAAACATGAAGATAAGCTATCAGCAAAAGCATAAAATTGCATGCGATGCTGCAGCTGAACTGACTAGAAATAAGCCTGATATTCTCGCAACAGCATGTCCTCTATGTAAGAAAAGTTTCTCCCGCGCAACGGATACACGCGTTGCAGATATCTCAGAAATAGTATCCGAAGCAATTTTCATTCCTTCCATAAAAAAAAAGCTAATTGAAAATCATTCATCAAAAAAGGAAAAAGTAGCTTTATAAATTCAAATATTTGAAGTTAATTTGATGCCTTAATCACTTTTACATACTTTAAGGAGCACATCTTGCGTTTTAGGCCAAGAGATTAGTTGTAATTTATATCCTTGCGATGAAGAAAAATTTTATAGGGTTGTTAGCCGGAGTAATTATTCTTATGTCTGGCTCCTGTGGAAATGAGGTTAAAACAGCCATTGAGAATAATGATGATACTAAAAATCAGATAATACAAAAGGCCGACGGTTCAATCTCACTTAAAGTTGAGTCTGCAGATTGTTACCACGACATGATTAATCCGTCAAGTAATACTGCCGAATGGAATGTGCTTGTTTCTAAATCAGGTCGTTTTGATGTCTGGTTGTCGAGTGCCACAAAAGATACCACAGATCTTATGTATAAAAATTCTGTTATGCTCAGTATTCTGGATAACAGGCTTGAGGCATTGCCTGAATGCGATAGGATTTTTCAAAACTCAGCCGATGTGAAGTATCCATACTTCAGGGCTGATTCATTCATGGGATCATTATACATTCAGGATACAGGTTCCTATAACATTCAGCTGATAAGCGAGAAGATAATTCCCGTTGCCAATAATAAAGATTTGTCGAAACTTATTGAGAACTCCAAACTTATATCAGTTTCGCTAACTCCGGTTACCCGTTAATTTTATTTTACTTTTTCTATCCATTCTCTTGCATTAACAAATGCCCTGATCCATGGCGTTACTTCGTCATTCTTCCTGTCAGCAGGATAATAAGCACATTGCCATGGGAAGAACGCACGTTCAAGATGTGGCATCATAACCAGATGTCTTCCATCATCTGAACACAGACCGGCAACATCAAAATCTGAACCGTTTGGATTAGCCGGATAAGTATGTTTGCTGAATTTCAATGCTACATTGTATTTATTTTCAGGATAAGGAAGAGTGAAACAGCCTTCTCCGTGTGCAACCCATATTCCAAGTTCCATACCGCTAAGGTTCCCAAGCATAACTGATTTATTCTCAGTAATTTTTACACCTAAGAAACCTGATTCGAACTTATGCGACTTGTTAAGTTTCAGTTGCGGTTTTTTATCATGATCTGAGTATAGCAGACCCAGCTCAACCATAAGCTGGCATCCATTGCAGACTCCAAGAGACAAAGTATCATCTCTCTTATAGAAATTCTCGAGTGATAAGCGTGCTTTTTCATTGTATTTGAAAGCGCCTGCCCAGCCTTTCGCAGAACCCAGTACATCAGAATTGGAGAACCCTCCTACAAAAACTATCATGCTGATATCTTCAAGCGTTTCACGTCCTGCTATCAGATCAGTCATGTGAACATCCTTAACATCAAAACCGGCCAGGTAAAGAGCATACGCCATCTCTCTATCGCCATTCACTCCTTTTTCCCGTATTATTGCTGCCCGTGTGCCGGTTTTTTTTCTTCTCTCAGGTGATATTCCAAGTGACTTGAAGCTGCCTATAAAATCAGAAAGATTAAAATTAAGTTCGTGCTTCTTATAATTTGTAAACCTCTCAAGTGCAAGTTCGGTGCCACTCTGCCTGCGGTCGAGCAGATATGATGTACTGAACCATTTGTCGCGCATCTTGTCAATGTCAAATGAAAGTTTTGTTTTATTGTTTGTAATAAACAGAGTTCTTTCATCAACAGGGTGTCCGATGGAGAAATAAGATATACCGTTCCCGAGAAGCATTTCGGCAACTTCAACTTCATTCTTTACCTGAATTATAATACCCGGATTCTGGCTAAATAGTATTTTAACAGTATCTTCTTCATTAAGAGCTGAAAGGTTAACAGTTATGCCTCCTTCCGTATTTGAGAAGCACATTTCCAATAGTGTGGTAACCATTCCTCCGGCAGAAATATCATGTCCCGACAGGATTTTCCCCTTTACAATGAGATCCTGAACTGTATCAAAGACCTCTCTAAAATATGCAGGGTCCTTTACTGTTGGTGCTTCATTGCCGACTCTGTTCATGATCTGTGCAAAACTGCTTCCTCCGCACTTTAAGTCATCGCGACTCATATCGATGTAGAACAGACTTGTATCAGGCTCATTAAAAATTACAGGTTCCACTATTTTTCTTATGTCATTTATCTCAGCAGAGGCTGAAATTATTACTGTTCCCGGAGAATAGACAACCTGATCGTTATATTTCTGAGTCATCGAAAGGCTATCCTTTCCCGTTGGAATATTTATTCCAAGAGCGATAGAGAAGTCGCTGGCAGCCTTAACTGCTTTATAAAGTCTTGCGTCTTCCCCACTATTCCTGCATGGCCACATCCAGTTTGCCGATAGAGAAACACTCGCCAGCCTGTCAGAAAGAGGAGCCCAGATAATGTTGGTAAGCGACTCAGCGATAGACAAAACTGATCCGGCAGCAGCATCAATTAATCCTGCAGCCGGAGCATGTCCTATAGATGTAGCCATTCCTTTTTTACCCCTGTAATCGAGGGCAATAGCTCCCAGGTTATTAAGCGGCAACTGTAATGTTCCTGCACATTGTTGTTTGGCAAGCCTTCCGGTTACTGATCTGTCTACCTTATTTGTAAGCCAGTCTTTGCATGCAACCTCCTCAATCTGAAGAACATTTTCAACATATCCGGTAATTTTATCCTGACTATATTCCAGTTTCTTATAGGCATTTTCAACTGTAACATCAGTAATAATTGTTCTGGGCGGATCGCCAAAAAAGGATGCAAGTGCAAGATCTATAGGCTTTTCGTGTGTTACGGGATTTTCAAGAGTGAATTGCATATCACCTGTCACTTCTCCGATAATATATATTGGGGCCCTTTCTCTTTCTGCAATTACTTTGAGTGTAGCAACATCGGTTTTTCTCATTACCAGACCCATACGCTCCTGCGATTCGTTCCCTATAATCTCTTTTGCAGAGAGGGTGGGGTCGCCAACCGGTAATTTACTTATATCAATCTTTCCCCCGGTAGCTTCAACCAGTTCTGACAAACAATTCAGATGGCCCCCTGCACCATGGTCGTGTATTGATACAATAGGATTATTTCGCGACTCACTTAAGGCTCTGATAGCGTTGTATACCCTTTTTTGCATCTCAGGGTTTGCCCTTTGAACAGCATTAAGCTCAATTGAGCTGTGGAATTCACCTGTATCTACCGATGATACTGCTCCGCCACCCATTCCAATCCTGTAATTGTCTCCGCCGAGGAGGACTATTATATCACCTTTTTCGGGAGTATCTTTCTCACTGTCTTTCTTTTTCCCGATACCTATTCCACCTGCCATCATTATTACCTTATCGTATCCGAATTTTTTCAGATTCTCAAAATGTTCAAAAGTAAATACAGAACCACAAATAAGAGGCTGACCAAACTTATTCCCAAAGTCACTTGCACCGTTTGATGCTTTAATCAGAATATCCTCAGGAGTCTGATAAAGCCATTTTCTCTCTTCTGTGTCCTTTTCCCATGATCTTGGTCCTTCAGGCCGCGGGTATGATGTCATATAAACTGCCGTACCGGCAATTGGCAATGCTCCTTTACCACCTGCAATACGGTCTCTTATCTCTCCTCCGGTTCCGGTAGCAGCACCATTGAATGGCTCGACAGTTGTAGGGAAGTTATGGGTTTCAGCTTTTATTGAGAGCACCGACTCATAATCAGTTACAGCAAAATAGTCAGGCTTATCATGTGTTGTTGGGGCAAACTGTTCAACAACCGGTCCCTGAACAAATGCGCAATTGTCTTTATATGCCGAGACTACTTTATTAGGATTTGCCTTTGTAGTAGACTTTATCATCTGAAATAGTGTCTCGGATTTTTTTTCTCCCGACAGAACGAAAGTTCCGTTAAATATTTTGTGACGGCAATGCTCCGAGTTTACTTGTGAGAATCCAAACACCTCACTGTCAGTAAGTTTGCGTCCTATTGACTTGCTAAGTTTGTTGAGGTAATTTATTTCTTCCTCATTAAGAGCCAGTCCCTCTTTAAGGTTGTACTTCTCAACGTCGTCAATATAAATAACAGGATCAGGTAATTTGTCAATTGTGAATATTGTCTGGTCAAGACCATTATATAAAGCTTGAAGCATTGGATCAAATGCGGGCTTTCCAGATTTTTCTATCATAAATTCTTCGATCCTCTTTATCCCTGAAATTCCCATATTCTGGGTAATTTCAACCGCATTAGTACTCCATGGAGTTACCATCTCTTTTCTTGGTCCGATATATGTTGCTTCAATATTCTCTTTCTCAATCAATCTGGCTTCACCGAAGAGCCATATTAGCTTTTCAACTTCTTTTGCAGGAAGATTTTCTTTAGTACCTACCGAAATAATGTTTCCTGTTTTACCTTCGAAAAAGAGAATCATATTTATTTTATTATATTGATATACAGAATATTGTGTATAAATTGGATTGTGAATCTACATGACGTAAATATAAATCAAGTTTTGAGAATATCCTACTTATGAAAACATGTCGGTTATCATCGAATTTCATTCATTGATCAATAACTTAGCTTGTTTACAAAAGAATAGGCTTATTGTTTTGGATTCTAAAAAACCATTCAATAAATTTATGCGGTGTAATAATTTAGCTCAAATACTTACTTTTATAATCATAATAAAGACAGAATGAAAAAGTTAATTGTTAGTATAGCACTAGTGATAGTCAGTTTGACTGTCCTTGCTCAGTCACCTTCAGGCTTTTCATATCAGGCAATATTAAAGGATGCTTCAGGAACTGTACGGGCAAATGCGGCAACAGTTGTTAAATTTGAAATTCTTCAGGGTTCCGCCAATGGTGCTGTTGTCTATTCCGAAACTCAAAATACAACTACAACAAATACAGGGCTTATAAATCTGAGTCTCGGCTCAGGAACGCCTCTATCAGGAACTTTCGGAGCAATAAACTGGGGTACGGGTACGTATTTTCTTAAAATAACAATTGATGGTGTTGCTATGGGCGCAAGCCAGTTGTTAAGTGTCCCTTATGCATTATATTCTACAAAAGCAGGTAATGGTTTTAGTGGCAGTTACAGCGATCTGACAAACAAACCTGACCTGACTGCCATTAATAAAATGACTGTAACAGGCACAGCAACTGATATGGAGGAACCTCTGTTTGAGGTTAAAAACAAAACAGGCCAGACAGTATTTGCTGTATATAATGAAGGGGTAAGGATTTACGTTGATAACGGAAGTGCCAAAGGTACTAAAGGAGGTTTTGCTATCGGAGGTTTTGCCAGCGCCAAGGCTGCTTCACAGAATCTTCTTGTAGTTAATTCAGACAGCATCAGAGCTTACATCGACACTAATACAGGCAAAGGTGCAAAAGGAGGATTTGCCATCGGCGGATTCGAAGCTGCTAAAGGTACGGGTGATGAATATCTTCGTGTAACTCGTGATAGTACAAGAGTTTATATAAATAATACGCCAAGCAAAGCTCCCAAAGGAGGATTTGCTATTGGCGGCTTCAGCACCTCAAAAGGTGAAAACTCAGAGTACTTATTAATCAGTCCCGATAGTACCAACTTTTATGTCAGACAACTGCCTGGTGGCTCTTCTTCAACATTTAATATTTTATCGCTCGACAATCTGCTGGGACAGAAATCTCTCATGAGAGCCGGGGGCGATACAATTAATATGAGCAGCGTACTTAACCTTCAGAATAACTTTAATGTTTATGGCGATATCGGATATACCGGAGCAGCAGTTAAACTGAATGTGCCGGAACTGACTACCATAGCTCCCTCAAATGTGACTGAAAATGGTGCTGAATCGGGTGGATATATTATAAGTAACGGAGGTTTTGCAATAACTGTCAGTGGTATAGTATGGGGTACTTCTCCAAATCCTAAAACTTCCCTTCCTACCAAAACAACCAATGGTGCCTTTTCAGAAAGTTTTTCAGGTATAATTACCGGATTGTCTGCAAGCACTAAATATTATGTAAGAGCCTATGCCACCAACAGTGCCGGTACTGCTTATGGCAATGATATTATTTTCGTTACTCTGGGAGCCGGGGGCACAGTAGCTGACATCCAGGGTAATATTTACAATACTGTTGTTATAGGATCGCAAACCTGGATGACAACTAATCTTAAAGCAACTAAGTTAAATGATGGTTCTCAGATTCCTATGGCTATAAATGATTTTATGTGGCAATATCTGTCTACAGCAGCATATGCCTGGTATGATAATGATTCACTTACATACCATAATACCGGATATGGAGCACTGTACAACTGGTATACTGTTAATACCGGAAAATTGTGTCCAATTGGTTGGCATGTTCCCACCATGGCTGATTTTAGTGATCTGACAACATTTTTGGGAGATCCTTTCACTGCAGGAGGAAAACTAAAAGAAACAGGAACTACTCACTGGCTTGCTCCAAATACAGATGCAACAAATACATCCGGATTTACAGCTCTCCCAGGAGGAATACGTTCATATATGGGGCCATACATGGGAGTTGGAGAAGCGGCTCAGTTATGGACTTCAACCATGATGTCACCTTCAGATGCATATAATGCAAGACTCGACTTTGGAAGCGCTGAATTAATGATCAGTCCCTCATTTAACCAGCTGGGATTATCGGTCAGATGCCTGCAGGGAGCACCTGTTGTAACTGCACCTCTTGTTACTACGGCTATCCCTTCACCTGGTTTTGTTGATGCCACATCAGGGGGAAATGTTGTTAGTGATGGTGGCTCTTTTGTAACTGCCAGAGGAGTTGTCTGGAGCCAGACACCAAATCCTACTCTTCAAACAGGAACTGTAGTTAACAGCGGAGCCGGATCGGGTATTTATGTGAGCACCATAAATGGTCTCCAGCCGGGCAACACTTATTATGTAAAAGCGTTTGCTACAAATAGTGTTGGAACTTCCTATGGAATGCAGGAAGTGTTCACAACAATAATGGCTAAATAACACAATAAAACATTTCTATTTGAGTCCGCTTCGGATAAGAAGCGGCTCAATAGAAGGATCTTTGCTGCGAAACCTTCTGTATAATTCAGAAGGTTTTTCTGTTCCTCCCTTCTCTAGAACATTCTTCCGGAATGAGGCTGCTGTTTCTTTATTGAATATACCTTTCTCCTGAAAGTAACTGAAAGCATCGGCATCGAGAACCTCGGCCCATTTATACCCATAGTAACCGGCAGCATATCCTCCGCCGAAAATATGTCCGAATGATGCGCTCATATTAGTCCCTTCAATTAATGGAAACAACTCTGTTTTAGACATCGCATTTCTTTCGAACATTGATATATCAGTAACGACCGGTTTTGTTGCTGTATGCCAGGACATATCAAGAAAACCAAAACCAAGCTGCCTGTAACATGCATATCCTTCATTAAATGTTGAGGCTTCCTTTATCTTGCTGATTATCGATTCAGGTATGTTTTCACCTGTCTGGAAATGTTTTGCCCAACTATCGAGCCACTTTTTTTCAAAAGCATAATTTTCCATAAACTGCGATGGAAGCTCTACAAAATCGCGGGCTACGTTTGTACCTGAGAGACTTTCGTAAGTGCATTTTGTCAGCATGCCATGAAGTGCATGTCCGAATTCGTGAAGAAAAGTAGTAAGTTCAGTGAAAGATAGGAGTGAAGGTCTTGTCTCCGAGGCTCTTGTGAAATTAGTAACAATAGAAATCAACGGTCTTGTATCTTTCCCGTTCTTTTTCTTCTGCTCTCTGTAGCTTGTCATCCAGGCTCCACCGCTCTTACCCTGACGCGGATGATAGTCAGTATATAAAAGTGCCAGAAAAGTATCATTGCCATCATACACTTCGAATGTTTTTACTTCAGGATGATATACAGCGACTGATTTATTCTGCACAAACCTTAGTCCATATAATGAAATGGCAAGTCCAAAAACAGCTTTTTCAACACTTTCGAGACTAAAATATGGCTTCAGAACCTCATCATCAATGTTGTACAGTTTTCTCCTGAGTTTCTCAGCATAAAAAGCCCAGTCCCAGCGCTCAATATTTCCGGTATGTCCCGATTCTTTTGCAAATAGGCTGAGATTTTTAAAATCCCTCATGGCTCCCTTTTTTGAGGCAACATATAGTTCTTCGAGAAACTTTTCAACCTTTTCGGGCGTATCTGCCATGCGATCACCAAGTGTCATGGCGGCGAAGTTTTTAAATCCCAGAATTTTTGAAACTTCGAGACGAAGATTAACTATCCTTAGTATTATTTCTCTGTTATCAGATGCATTATTCCTGTAGCCACGTGAGGAATACGCCATTAACATTTTTTGCCTTTGATCTCTTTTCTCAGAGTATTGCATGAATGGTATATAGCTTGGAAAATGCAATGTAAAAATCCATCCGGCTTTTCCCCTCGATGATGCCTCCATTGCCGCCATCTCTTTTGCACTTTCAGGTAATCCCTGCAGATCGTTAATATCCGTTATATGAAGTTCGAACGCATTTGTTTCTTCAAGAACATTTTCATCAAATTTCAGCGTAAGAGTTGAGAGTTCTTCTGATATCTCCCTGAATCTTTTTTTCCTGTCAATTTTCAGACCTGCACCTCCCAGTAAGAAATTTCTGTATTTCTTCTCAGTAAGCATCTTTTGTTCTTTTGTAAGATTCAGGTTCTCCCTTGATTCATAAACTGCTTTTATTCTGCTGAATAGTCTCTCATTGAGGGTAATGTCATTCGAAAACCTGGTCAGGAGAGGGGAGACATCCCGGGCCGCGGCCTGAAGTTCTTTGTTTGTTTCAGCACTGTTAAGATTAAAGAGTACCGACGAAATATTACCAAGTTTTTCTCCCGCATTATCAAGTGCGGCAATCGTATTTTTAAATGTGGGAATCTCTGTGTTTTCAGAAAGCTTCTTTACCTCTACTTCTGCTGATTTTATAGCTTCTTCACTGGCCTGTCTGAAATGTTCGGGCAAAAAAAGGTGAAATGGGGGTGTGCCAAATGGAGTTTTCCATTCAGCCAGCAGTGGGTTGTTTATTTCGTCAATCATATTCCTTAATCCTGTTAATTTTAAAATTTCTCCTCCTCTTCATCGTCATCACCTTCAAATTTTGCGGGATAAGGGGTGTTCCCTTTTGCTGAATACCATATAATTCTGTTGAGAAGATCATCTTCTCCTGAATCTATTTTATCGAATACCTGAAGTAGGCTCTTCTTTGCATAATGAAGTGCTTTACCGTTCAGCGATGTTAACGGAGGATTCATTTCATCGAGCGGAATATTATTTTTTACAGCTATATAAGGTGTCAGATCCGGTTTTGCAGCAAAGCAATCTGCCATTGGATTGGCTATTGCATCCTGAATATTCATCGGAGGCAAGCCCAGAATCTGCTCTATTGACCTGAGAACTGATGGCTGAGTATAATAGGTGCTGTTGGTTTTGTTTAATCTTGAATATGGACTCAATACCAGTCCGACAGTACGGTAAGCTGAAACATGGTCCCACCCGTTCTGTGAATCATCTTCTACTACAAAAATGACAGTGTTTTCCCAGAACCGGCTTTTAGTTACAGCTTCAACTATTTGTCCGAGAGCCAGATCATTATCTGCAACCATTGCGCGTGGCGTTGGCAAGCCCGGGCGTGTACCGCCTGTATGATCATTCGGGAGTGCCATTATCATAAGTTCGGGAAGCTGGTCACCTTCCATGGCTTCATATGCCTTTAGTTCCTTAATAAAAACCTCTGCCCTTAATACATCAGGAAACTCATGGCTTCCATAAGATGGAAAAGTTTGACTCAAAATAGGCTTTACCGGCTCTATTGTTGTGTGATTGGTAAATTCAACTGGCTCGCCTTTAAGGTATGCATTGTAAACATCTGTCCATGTTGTCTTTTTAGGAAATACAGGTATTGATGCCTCTCCATATATTTTAACACTTCGTCCGTGTTTCATTGCATTGTCCCACAGAAACCCTGTTGGCGCGTACACAAGAGCATCCTCCTGAACGTGCGGATAGCTTCTGAACCATGCCCTCATGTTTTTCTCAATATAATCAGTAACAATTGAGGCATCTGTCCACTGGTGACCTTCTGCAGAGCATTTTCCTGATACGTTGAAATTGTCAAGCAGTATAAATTCCTCAGCAAGTTTATGTGTATTCGGGGTAATCTCTTTGCCGAATATGCAAAGTCCGGGGTCGCCGTTGCCCTGTTCCATATCACCAAGAATCTGATCATACGTTCTGTTCTCCTTTATAATATAGATTACATGTTTAAATACAGAAGGTTCTCCGATTCTCCCGGGTAAAGGTTGAGGAGCTGCTCCGGGGCGGGGTTTGTCTCGTGCATGGACAGCTCTTGAAAGGTCATTTACAGCTATCACAGTATCTGTATAGGCCCTCAATTTACGTTTTTCGGGGCCAGAAATAACTGATATAGAAGCAAGCATATGATGAGTATTATAAGCAAGATTAACTGTTCCGGTATCTTTCAGCCCTAGTCTGACTCCTTCAGCCTCAAGGTTACAAACATACATCTGCCCGTTTTTATGAATTGCAATGGCAGAAGGATATGCGCCTGTTGGTATAAATCCGCTTACTGTACTTGAATTTTTACTTCCTTTTGCTGCGGCTTTTTTGCCCAGCTTAATAACAGCAATGGCATTGTCCATCCCATTCGCAACATAGAGGGTTTTCTCATCTGCTGAGAGGGTTAGGCCGTTCGGAGAATCGCCAAAATACGGGTTTATTTCCGGTTGAAGCCTTACGCTGATTGTTTCAGAGATTTCGTCATTTGTTGTATTGATAACACTGATATTATCGCTGCTGGAATTAGTAACATACACAAACCGGCCATCTCTGTCACTGACTATCTCATTAGGGTGGAGGCCAATAATAATTTCCTTCAATATTTTTCCACTGGCAGGATTGATAACTGTCACACTTCCTTCTCTTGTTGCCCCACCTGCTTTGCTGTTGTCGACCCTTGCAAGGCTCCATGGCACGCCAGCCACATCTTTATCATCAGAATCCGGAGTTCGGCCTGCCCAGTTTGTGATATATAATTTCCCTGAGGCTGATGCTATTCCGTAAGGTGCAACACCAGTCTTACCCTCCCAGATAATTTTACCGCTTTCGAGCTCTTGTTTAACAACCCTGTCATTTCCATTCAGAACTACATAAAGATATTCTGTTCCGGCTTCATTTCTGATCAGTATTTCATTAGGGATAGAGAGTTTTGCGGGAGACAGTGCCTTATACTCAATTGTTCGGAAGAATTCAGCTTTTACCCCATCCCATTTTGCCGAAACAACATAACACCTGCTGGAATCGCCGCTGGAACTCCAGAAAACTTCAGGAACTTCTGTGGCTTTTTTCCATACAATTCCCGAGTAAGTATTCATACCTCTTCCGAGCTTTGGATTCTTCTTATTATTGAGCACAAATTTTACCTTGTTGTCTGAAGTACTGATAAATACTACACTGTACCTCTCTTCAACCGCCAGCCACTTCCCATCGGGAGAAATTGCTGCATCAAGAGCATGGTTCTCCAATGCCTCGTCACCAAAGTAAATCTGGATTCCGGCAGGCTGGATCATTCTGTTATATGGAAGATTGATCTGGGCCTGAACCAGAATGCCTGTCATAAAGATGAATGCTGACAAAAATAATTTCATGTGTGCGATAAGGGTTTTAGTTTTATTCAATAACATATATTGTATGCTGATGGTTCACAGTTATATATTAATTAAAAAGGCTGTCCCGAACAAGGACAGCCTTTTTTGTATTTTATCAGAAAGGGAGATCGCTAAGTTCATCAATCTCGGGAGGAATATCCTCAAGTTTAGTATGCTGAGAAACATTCTGATCTCTTCCTTGCTGTGCTGTAACTTTTTCAATTTTCCAGGCATCGAGGTTTGTGAAATAATTGATTTTCCCGTCTCGTTCCCACTTGTTACCCTTGAGATTAAACCATATTTTAATCTCTTCATTCATATACGACTCATTAATTAAGTCACATTTATCCTGTAAAAGCTGGAACTTAATGTAGTCGATAAATACTGCACTACCGCCGGTCTCCTTTTTTTCAATGACAAATTCGCGTTTCTTGAACTTATCACTTACCTGGTTGACGGGTGATATGTCGATTACTTTTCCCGTAATTTCAAAAGCCATTTCAATCTATTCTTCGTGAATAATTATTTTTTCAATTTTATCACCCTGACGGATTTTATCAATAACATCGAGCCCTTCATATACTTTGCCAAAGCAGGTATGTTGCCGGTCGAGATGTTTTGTATTATTACGGCTGTGGCAGATAAAAAACTGTGATCCGCCTGTGTTTTTTCCCGCATGAGCCATTGAAAGAACACCTTTATCATGAAACTGGTTGCCACCTGTAAGCTCGCAATCGATTTTATAACCCGGACCGCCGGTACCTACTCCGGGGTCGTTTATGTCTTTTGATAAAGGACAGCCTCCCTGTATAACAAAGTCAGGAATAACTCTGTGAAAAGCAAGACCATCATAAAAACCTTTTTTCGCAAGTGTTATGAAGTTCTCCACAGTTTTAGGGGCATCAGCTTCAAAAAAGCTGACCATCATGGTCCCCTTTGGTGTCATTATTTCAGCAGTAGCCATGATTATTGAACTATTTCAAGAAGCTCAACTTCGAAAACAAGTGTTGAATAAGGTTTGATTACTTCACCTGCTCCGCTTGCACCATAAGCTATGGATTCAGGAAGGCAGATCTTGAATTTTGAGCCAACAGGCATCAGCTGAAGAGCTTCTGTCCATCCGGCAATTACACCTGAAACAGGGAATTGTGCAGGTTCATTTCTTGCGATCGATGAGTCAAATTCGGTTCCGTCAATAAGTGTACCTACATAATGCACTTTAACTGTACTTTCTGCAGTTGGTTTTGGGCCTGTTCCCATTTTAATCACTTCATACTGGAGACCGCTGGCAGTTGTTGTAACACCAGCTTTAGCTTTATTGGCTTCAAGGAAAGCAACGTTCTGATCGATATATTCCTTAAAATTTACTTTATTGGCTTCTGCCAGTTTTGCAGTTTTTTCTACTTCTCTCTGATTGATATATGCCATGATAAATGAACGGGCAATGTCATCAGCCATCTCAGCTGTTCCTTCTTTACCTTCGATCATAGCTTTTGCAACGATAAGCGGATCGAGTTGAAGTGAGTCTGTGGCAAGTGCATTATAATTTACAATTCCAAAAGCATAGGAAAGTGAATCTTCTTTAGTTTCAAGTTTTGCTTTTTTAATAGAGCTTGTCCCGCAAGATCCAAGCATTAAGGCAATTACGCCGGTTAAAACAATAAATCCCTTGATTTTCATACTATAAATTTTTAATTTTTTAAATTTCCGCTAAGATAATACTTTGAGGAAAGCAAAAAAGGTCCGCCTGAAAAATAAATTTTAAATTTTTACTGCCCTTGTAATCTGCCTTTTTCCCGGAGGACCAGGAAGAAGCTCAACCTTAAACCCATTGGCCATAAGGTGGCGTTTTACTTCTCCTTTGGCTGAATATGTTATGAATAAACCTCCCTTATTTGTGATTGCTGAAATAGATGAAAATATCTCATTTGTCCACATTTCCGGCTGTTTGTCGGGACCAAATGCATCGAAATATATGAGATCGTAATTACCTGCCAGCACTGATGTTGTCAGGTCGCCTTTTATTTTTTTCAGAAAGAATCCGGGTATAATTTCTGTGCCGGTATTCCACGGAGAAGTATGAATAAGTCTCGATAATTTGGCACCATCTCTGCCAGCAAAATTTAAATGGTTTAACTGCATGTATACATCCTCTTCCAATGGATACTTTTCAATAGCTGTATAATTTACTTTTCTTGCTTTAGTGAGACTATAGCGGGCGGTAAGCAAAGCATTAAGTCCGGTTCCGAAGCCAACTTCAAAAATATTTACAGGATCAGCCTTTGATGCCTCTAAGCCAGATTTAATAAAAATATGCTCCGACTCCTGTACTGCTCCGTGAATTGAATGATAATGGTCATCAAGTTCGGGTATATAGATTGTATGCGATCCGTCACCTGTCTTTATTAGAGTGTTTTTTTTCATTTTTCCCTCATTCTGTTTATATGAAAACCTGTAAACCGGGTAACTTAATGACTTAATTTGTAATGTCAGTCCACAGCTTATTATCCAATTCCGAAAGATAGTGAGTATTATTGCTTTTTCATCCGAAAATTTATTTAATCAGAAAAAGCTCTTATTGTATACCAGATTCAACAGATTGTATTATTTTTATTTCGCAATTTGAATAAGATTGTGAATCATAAATTATACTATTAATTTTTTATAAAATGAAAGCAAAACAGTCAAGAAGAGATTTTCTGAGACTTACCGCTACAGGCGCAGTAGGTGCTCTTGTTCTAAGCCAATATTCCTGTAAGACAGGTGGAAAGCCAGTTCCCGTTGCTGTTGCCGATCCTAAAACATTCGGAATTGGTATTCAGTTATATACTATCCGTGATGCCATGGCAGCTGATCCGGCAGGTTCACTTAAGAAAGTTTCTGATCTGGGTTACAAATACCTTGAACTGGCAGGTTATGCCAACAACAAATTCTATGGCTATGAGCCAGTAGAATTTAAGAAACTTGTTAATGATCTTGGAATGGAGATACTAAGTAGCCATACACAGGTTGAAGCTGAAGGCATAACCCTTGATAATGCCAAGGTAATGGCTGAAGACCATGCAAAACTTGAAGTTAAGTATTGCATGCAGCCGTGGGTGGTTCCGGAAGCAAGAAACACAATTTCAGGCTATCAGAAGATGTGCGCTGACTGGAATAAAGTTGGTGGAATTATGAAAGAAAACGGAATCCAGTTCGGTTATCATAACCATAATTTTGAGTTTGCCACAGTTGAAGGAAAAGTGCCATTCTACGATGTATTCATGGTGGAGCTTGACAAAGATCTTGTTACTATGGAGTTAGATCTTTTCTGGACAACAAAAGCAGGTCAGAATATTGTTGAATTATTTAATAAGTATCCTGGCAGATTCCAGCTCTTCCACATGAAAGATATGTTTACAAATGAGGCTCCTTTTTATACTACCGATGGTGTTGTTGATTTTGCTCCTGTTGGTGCAGGCGTTATAAATTTCAAGGAAATTCTTGCCGCGAAGGATGTAGCCGGAATGAAATATATGATTGTTGAACAGGACAGTACAAAAGATGGACTTCCATTCGATGCTATTAAAACAAGTATTACAAACCTTACAACCAAAATACTTGTGTAATCAACTTTAGAATATTATTAAGAACCCGGCCTGATTATGACCGGGTTTTTTATTTATTTTTGAGCAGTATTGTATGTAACGGGATCATAATTATCAGCAATTAAAACGTTTATGAGTGGGCCGGCCATTGACAGGTTTATTGAATTAATGAATAGATATGGTGCTGATAAAGAGCCATTTCTATTTATTATTGATTTTGAAATGAAATGCCCCGAGATTCATAAACTGAGCTCTGTGCCCCGTGGAATAAAGTTTTCTACACCATTGGTTTCAAATATTAGTCTGGGTCAAATATGCTCCAAACTGGTTGCATTAAAGAAGTACCCGGTTTCATATGACAGATATTCAGCTGCATTTCAAAATGTACAGAAGAACATAAAACTTGGAAACAGCTAACTGCTGAATCTGACGTTTCCCACAGAGGTTGAAACAGAAATGACACTGGCGCAACTTTTTGAATTAAGTGTTGCCAGGTATAAGTTGCTATATCATAATCAGTTTCTGGTTTTCTCCCCTGAGATCTTTGTGCGTATCAGCGAGGGCAGAATCAGGTCATTCCCGATGAAAGGCACAATAGATGCTTCAGTACCTGATGCTGAAAAAATTATTCTGGCTGATGAAAAGGAGAAAGCAGAACATAATACAATTGTAGATCTTATACGAAATGACCTGAGCAGAGTTGCAGACCAGGTAAAGGTTGATAGGTACCGCTATGTTGACAGGATAAAAACAGGAGAAGGTGATCTTTTGCAGGTGAGTTCTGAAATATCCGGCAAACTGATGGCCATATATGAGAATCGCTTAGGCGATGTTATCTGTGGCATGCTCCCGGCTGGTTCCGTGACAGGTGCACCTAAAAATGAGACTGTCAGGATTATCAAAGAGAGTGAAGGATACAACAGGGGATGGTATACAGGTGTTTTTGGGGTGTTCGATGGCGTATCGCTCGATAGCGGCGTTATGATAAGGTATATTGAAAAATGCGACAATGCACTCATTTTCAAGAGCGGAGGCGGAATAACATTTCTGAGTGATTGTGACAAAGAATACAATGAATTAATTTCTAAAGTATATGTCCCTGCTGGTTGAAACCATAAAAGCTGAAAATGGTAAGCTGTTAAACCTTGATTTTCACAATGAAAGGATGGCCAGATCTTTATATGATCTGTTCAGAATGAAAACTAAGATTGATCTCGAAAGTAGGATAAGCGTTCCTCATTCAGCCTCGGCAGGTGTCTTTAAATGCCGGGTATTGTATAGTGATAAAACAACTGATATTGAGTATGTTAAGTATGTCAGGCGTAATGTCAGGTCGCTTAGAATTGTGCACGATAATAGTATCAGTTATTCATATAAATATACTAACAGAGAGAGTATTAACCGATTGTTTGAGCAAAGGGAAAAGTGTGATGATATTCTGATTGTTAGAAAGGGAATGATAACTGATTCCTCATATGCAAATGTTGTTTTCAGAGATGAATACGGTAACTGGTACACTCCTTCAAGCTGCTTGCTTCCGGGTACCAGAAGAGCTAATCTGTTGAAAAATGGCCTTATAAAGGAGGCATCAATTTCAATAAGCGATATTTCGGATTTTAGTGAAGTGAGGCTGATTAATGCAATGACAGGAATAGATGATTCAGAAGGAATTCCTGTTTCTGAAATTTTTTTGCTTTCAGATTTGCAATATTGAAAGTAAAAACTACTTTTATTCTTTTTTAAGGGGATTTTAAAAGGGGAGATTTTATTTACACTTCAACTTCTTATAGATATATGTCTAAGAGCATCGTTTTGTCCGCCGGAATCACTGATTCTGAAAAGAAATTATTTCTTAAAAGTCTTGTAGAATCAGGTGGTCCTGAACTTGAGGATTATGGTAAGTTCACCGATTTGATTGATAACCTCAGTCCCGAGCAGGTTGATGATTTCAGGGAGGTTTTGTTACCTGTGCTCAATGAAAATACCTTAATAGGGTATGGTTTTAAGAAGCCTTTTGGCTATTCCGGCGACTTCAACCTGATAAACAGAATATATGATTTTCATATAAATGAAGATAGCAAGTACCGGAAATGGGATGTCTTCTTCCAGAATCAGCCCGGGGCTATTGCTGTCAGAAACAGAAAAGATTATTTTATTAGTCAGTGTAAGATGCTTACTGCACAAAAACCTAAGGATATTAAGGTTCTTATTCTTGGCTCAGGACCTGCAACCGATGTGTATGAATTCCTTAATACAAATGATGGCAGCAGATTCAGCTTTGACCTCATTGACTTCGATCAGAACGCCATTGATTTCAGCATGAAGAAAAATGAGAAATTTGATGGTGCAATAACTTATAACAGGATTAATGTTCTGAGATATAAGCCATTCAAAACCTATGATCTGATATGGAGCGCCGGGCTTTTCGACTATTTTAAAGACAAACATTTTGTTTTTCTGATTCAAAAGTATATTAATTTTCTGGCTGAGGATGGTGAGTATATAATTAGTAATTTCAGTACAGAGAATCCGACAAGACGACTTATGGAGGTACTGTCAGACTGGTTTTTAAATCACAGGAGTCAGGAAGAGCTTTTTAATATAGCACTCAGGGCCTGTATCGATAAGAAATTTGTGACGATAGACACTGAACCTTGTGGAGTGAACCTGTTTCTTAAAATACGGAAGAGCTAGTAACTACACCAGTTTGAGACCTAAAAACCTGTAAAATGGATTTTTTCAAAGGCAAACCTGTAAATCTTCTCGGTCTTCCATACAGTGCTGACGGATTTCGGACTTTTGACAACTTAACGCTTTCATTTTCAGGTGATCTGGCCAGGTATGAGAAAGAATATCTTGAGGATTATTTTTTAAAGTCTCTTGTCCCTTTCAGGTTTTCACTCATTCTTGCGATGATCTTTTACGGAGCATTCGCATTTCTTGATGCGACATCTGTTCCTGAACTGAAACAAGTATTCTGGTTTATCCGTTTCGGATTGGTTTTTCCTGTTTTAATAGCCGTTTTTGCTCTTTCCTTTTCTAATGCATTTAAGAAGTATATGCAGTTTGTCATATCCTTCATTATGTTTCTTACCGGTTTTGGAATTATAGTAATGATAATTTATGCTGCAACGGTATCTAATTATTCGTACTATGCAGGACTGATACTTATATTTATTTTTGGTTATACCTTTATAAGGGCAAGATTCATATATGCTTCCATTTCAGGATGGCTGATTGTAGTAGCCTATGAAATCTCCGCAGTATGGATTTCTGACACTCCAATTGAGATCCTTATTAATAATAACTATTTCTTTATAAGTGCCAATGTTATAGGTATGTTTATAAGCTATTTTCTTGAGCTCTCCTCACGTAACGATTTTTATATGAGAAAGTTATTGCAGCAGGAACAGGAAAATGTTCAGGCTGCAAATAATGCGCTTGAGAAAAGGGTTGTTGAAAGAACTTCTCAGTTGACAAGTGTAAACAAGAACCTGAAAGAAGAGATTGAGACCAGAAAAAAGTATGAAAAGGAGAGGGGAGAACTTCAAACACAGTTATTTCAGCTAAAGAAAATGGAGACTATCGGAACACTTGCCGGGGGTATCGCACATGACTTTAATAATATACTTACACCAATTCTGGGATACACCGATATGGCACTTGAGGAACTGCCTGACGAGAGCACACTCAGGTTTGATATTGAACAGATAAACCAGGCTGCAACAAGGGGGAAGGACCTTGTTCAGCAGATTCTTACATTCAGCCGCGAAGTTAATTTTGATAAAAAGCCAATACAGCTTAATCTGGTCGTAAAAGAAGTGCTTAATCTGCTGAAAGCCTCATTTCCTGCAGGTATTGAGGTAAGACAAAAACTTAATCCTGATATTGGCACTATACTGGCTGACGCCACTCATATGCATCAGATTTTTATGAACCTGTGTACAAACGCCAGTCATTCAATGATGAACACAGGTGGAATACTTGAGGTTACACTGGATGTTATTGCTGCTGACAGAACTCTTATCAGGAAGGTGACGAACCTTAAAAAGGGCAAATATGTCAGGCTTACATTATCAGATACCGGACACGGAATGGATAATAAAACAAAAGAAAGAATATTCGAACCCTTTTTCACTCGAAAAGAGGTCGGATCAGGTTCCGGCCTGGGTCTCTCTGTTGTTCATGGCATTGTAAATAACTATGATGGAGCTATAACTGTCGACAGTATTCTCGGAAAGGGAACTACATTCACAATCTACCTTCCACAGTATGGTACAAGTCCTGTAAGCATTAACGAATTAAACAGAACCGTGACGAAAGGGAATGAGTATATTTTGTTTGTTGATGATGAGCAGGAAATAACCTATATGGGCAAAAAGATGCTCGAGAATCTCGGATATAAAGTCACGATAAAAACAGACTCATTATCAGCACTTGAAGAGTTTAAGCTTAATCCGGAAAAATACTCCCTGCTGGTAACTGACCAGACGATGCCAAAAATGTTTGGCACTGAGCTTGCTGCCAGAATGAAAGAGATCAGACCGGAACTTAAAGTGATAATAATCACCGGATATATTGATAAACTTTCGGAAGATATGATACCTGAATCGGGCGTTTCTGAAATTATTATGAAACCGCTCATCCTGAGCGATTTCAGCAAAGTGATTCGAAAAGTACTTGATGAAAACTAAATATACCTGTAATGGCACGGATTCTTATTATTGATGATGAAGCAGCTATAGCAACAATGTTAAGAAAAATGGTTGAAAAAACCGGACATGAGGCCAGGACAGCCACTAATGGCATTGAAGGATTAATTCTTTTTGATTCATTTAAGCCTGACTTGCTTATTACTGATATTGTAATGCCTGAAAAGGAGGGTCTGGAGTTGATTTTTGAACTAAGAAGAAAAAGCCCAAATCTTAAGATAATTGCAATTTCAGGCGGCGGGCGATTCCAGTATGAGGGTTACCTTAACAGCGCAAAACATCTGGGGGCAGATAAGGTTTACCAGAAACCGTTGGATCTTAAGGAATTAATGAGTGGTATTTTGGAGCTACTAGCTTGAAAGAATAGAGGAGGGAGATATGGGTACATTTGATATGCGCACAATACTTTTTATTTTCCTACTGACATACATGGTCAGTACTGTGGTTGTTTTCATTTTATGGGTACAATATCACAACCGTTATAAGGGCACAACACAACTCTTTTTAAGTTTTGCATTGCAGACAATTGGCATGCTTCTGATCTTATTTCGTGGAGCAATCCCGGATTGGATCTCGATTGATGTGGCAAATACAATGGTCGTTGCCGGTATCCTTTTTGGTTATATAGGACTTGAAGCATATACAGGGAAGAGGTCCAATCAGATAGCTAACATTATTCTGCTTGTAATATTTGCTTTTTCCCATGCATATTTTACTTACTTTAAACCTGACCTTTCATTAAGAAACCTTAATATCTCTGTTATATCGCTGATATTTTTCTTTCAGTCAGCATGGTTAATGCTTTACAGGGTACCACGTAAATCCTTACAGATTACTCATTTCATCGGAATTATCTACGCTGCTTTTTGCATCTTCAGCCTGCTTAATATTATTATTTTCCTTACTGGAGACAAAGATATGCCTGCCGATTATTTCGATTCCATTGGTTTCGATACAGTTATAATTATCGTTTATCATTCACTGGTGGTTTTTCTTACATACAACCTTGTACTTATGTATAGTAAGAACCTGCTTTTAGATATTACTTCAGAGGAAGAAAAATCGCTTTATTTTAATATTGAAAAAAATGAAGAACAGAATAAATTCAATGAACTGATTCAAAATGAGCGTAATCTTCTAAAAACACTAATTGACAATGTTCCTGATCCGGTATCTATTAAGGACAGGGATGGCAGGTTTATTCTTAATAATAATGCACATCTTGAATTAATAGGAGCTGAAAGCCAGAAAGATGCAATTGGAAAGACAATATATGATTTCTGGCCCAATGATCAGGCAAAGGCAGCCGATGAAGCAGACCTTAGTGTATTTAGAAACGGTCAGGTGATCCTTGATAAGGTTGAGAGTTCGATACATGGTGAGACCGGATTCCCATGCTGGCATCTTACAAGCAGGATTCCTTTGATGGATAAGGAGGGTCTGCCGGTTCAACTCATTAC
>JBBQZN010000055.1:0-27205 GCA_038207725.1 Bacteroidales bacterium
TAGTTGCTATAACAACAAGCTGGACTATGATCCTGATCCTGTCGGGGATATAAGATCTCATTGCTGCAATAACTACGTTTGAAACTGCAACTACTATAGTCACTGAAAGTGCCATTACGATTGCAGGCTCAAGCTTTACAGTAACAGCAAGGGCAGAACAGATCCCAAGTACCTGTACGGTAATGGGGTTATCCTTTCCCAGGGGAGCTGTAAACAGCTTCATATTCTTAGCCGAGAACATCGGCTCTTTTTCCTGACTACTCATATCTTAATTTCTGTTTTTTATTAGGAAACCATCATACTTTACGATACAATCAAGAAGCATCTTCTCGAGTCCCTTGCTTGTTATTGTACCTCCCGAAATGGCATCAACACCATGCGGATCATCATCCTTAGCACCGCCTTTGAGAACTCCTACAGAAACAAATTTATCTGCCTCGTAAAGTGTTTTACCGATAAACATACTCTCAAAAGGTGTTGAATTTATCTCGGCTCCGAGACCGGGAGTCTCTCCTTTATGGTCAAATGTTACACCATATATTGTATTCATATCGGACTGCAGCGAGACGTAACCAAATATTGGTCCCCATAATCCTTTTCCCTCTACAGGTATTATTATGAGTTTCTGACCATCATCGGGAATAGCACTAAAAACAGGAAGATACTGCTGATTAAGTGGTTTTGACTGTTCGTTCTTAAGTACAACAGTGAAGGCATCAACTCCGTCAACTTTTTCTCCCTTTGAATTAATGATATAACTCTCCTTTATATACTTGTCATAAAGTTCCTCTGTATTATCCCGTGTTGCCTCAACGTGTATCGAAGCCAGCATACTCTTCTTTTTCTCTATCTCCAGGTTTTTCTCCTGACGCGGCTGAAGAAGAGTAGCTGCAAGTGACAGCAAAGTTGCCACTGCAACAACCATCACTGCCGAGAAGATAAATATATATCTGTTACTGAACTCTTTCATTTTCCTGAATTATTTAATGCAACCTTAGCCCTTTTCAGTCTGCGGTTAATACTCGATTGAATTACAAAATAGTCGATAAGCGGTGCGAATACGTTCATAAGAAGTATTGCAAGCATAACTCCCTCAGGATAAGCCGGATTAATGACCCTGATAAGAACAGACATAAGCCCTATCAGGAATCCGTAAATCCATTTTCCGGTCTCTGTCTGTGCTCCCGAAACAGGATCTGTTGCCATATAAACAGCACCGAATGCAAAACCACCCATCACAAAATGATAGTAGGGAGGCAGCTCCATATAAGCATTAACAGCAAATGCATTAAGAAGCAAGCCCATTCCCAGACCACCTGCAAAAACGCTGACAATTATTTTCCAGCTTCCTATACCGGTAATCATAAGAATGGCAGCACCAATTAATATTGCAAGAGTCGATGTTTCACCTATTGACCCGGGAATTGTTCCTATGAACATCTCGATAAATGAAGGTATTTTGCTTGCCTCTCCCTGTGCCAGCATTCCAAGCGGAGTAGCACCTGAGAAACCATCAACAACATTCTGTCCCTGTGTCAATCCTTGAATCCAGACCTTATCGCCGGTCATCCAGCCGGGATAGCTGAAAAAGAGAAATGCTCTTGCAAGAAGTGCAGGATTAAATACATTCATTCCTGTTCCTCCAAAAACCTCTTTACCAATAATTACAGCAAAGGCAGTTGACAGACCAATCATCCAGAGCGGAGTATCTATCGGCATTATAAGAGGAATAAGGATCCCTGAAACCAGAAAGCCCTCATTTATCTCGTGTCCTCGGATCTGTGCTGCTATGAACTCTATTCCGAGGCCAACAGCATAACTTACTATTATTATAGGAAGGATCTTAAACATCCCGAACCAGAACATCTGAAACATTCCGGCCTGCTCACCAATCGACCTGAAATGCTGGAGACCGGTATTATAAGCTCCAAACAGCAATGCAGGCAGCAGAGCAATAATAACAACTGTCATTGTCCTTTTAAGATCAATGCTGTCGCGCACATGCGATCCTTTGTATGTTACCTTGTCGGGCACAAAGAGGAAGGATTCAAATCCTTCAAAAACCGACCGTAACTTTGCAAACCTTCCACCTTCTTCGAAATGGGGTTTGATCTTATCTATCTTCTTTCTTAAGGAATTCATTATATACTGATATCTTATTATTAACTCATCTCCCTGACCATCAGATCCAATCCTTTTCGCACAATTGCCTGGATCTCAATTTTCGATGGACAGATATATTCACAGAGTGCAAAATCCTCCTCTGCAATTTCGTAGATACCCAGGTTCTCCATCATCTCAATATCCTCTGCCAGAATAGCCTTCAGCAACTGCATCGGATAAATATCCATTGGAAGTACTTTTTCATACTGACCTGTCATTACAAAAGCCCGCTCGCCACCATGAAAGTTGGTATCAAGATTGTACTTCTTTCGTGGAAATAGATTTGAAGCAAAGGTCTTGTAGAAACTGTACTTATCAAGTCCGGGTAATGCCCATCCGAAGAACTCGAAGTAATCGCCTTCAGGAATTACTGTTACCTGCGAATCGTAATATCCCAGGTAGCCATCTTCAGCTATTGCTGTTCCTGTGAGAACATTGCCGCTTATAACCCTGTGTTTTCCGTCGCTAAGATTTTCTTTGATGAGAAGTGTAACAGAAGCTCCCGATTTAACCTTAAAATACTGAGAGTTTTTAACATCTGATCCTGCTAATGCTATAATCCTTTCGTGGTCATAGTTCCCCGTATCAAAAAGACGACCTATTGCAATAACATCCTGAAGATTAACATACCATACAAGCTCTCCTTTGTTGACCGGATTCAGATGATGGATCTGAATGCCTACATTTCCCGCAGGATGCGGCCCTGAAAAATGTGAGATTTCAACTCCTGCAGCCTTCTTCAGAACTTCAGAGTTTTCACCTTTACCATTTAGTATCAGGTTTACTTTTCCGTCGGTGAGTTTCTTAAGGGCTGCAAGTCCGCTGCTGAAATTTGTTGAGGACGAGTTATCCATTATAAAACTATAATCAGGGGCCAGCGGTGATGTATCGAAACCGGAAATGAAAATTGCTTTCGGAACAACTGTATGATTAGCAATAATATGGTAGGGCCTCTGGCGTATTGCAGGCCATAAGCCTGATTTAAGAAGAGACTCTTTTATCTGCTCACGGCTGAGCGACGCAGGATCATACTTGCCAAAATCGAATGACAGATCGCCGCTTTTTTCCACAACCACTTCCAGCATCTTTCGTCTGTCGCCTCTCGAAACCTGAAGAACAGTGCCGCTTACCGGAGATGTAAAGAGCACTTCGGGGCGGAGCTTATCATGAAAAAGAGGTGAACCGGCCATAACCTTATCACCTGGTTTTACATCAAGTTTCGGGGTGAGTCCCGGGAAATCTATTGGCTTAACCCCATAATAAAGAGAGTCCGGTAAAGACGTCAGGGTTCTTTCCGCTCCCCCGGCTATCTTTATGTCGAGTCCCTTTTTAAGTTTAACGGATAATGACATTTCCTATATAATTATTTATATGTTTAGAGAAGCTACTGTTAATTTATTAACAAGAGTACAAAAGTAGAAGAAGTATGACAGATAATATCAAAAGTGCTAAATATTATACAACATTTGTCATGTTTTTAAGTTTAATTTTGTATAGTTGTAGTTATGCTATTTCTCATATTCAGATATTTCTCAGCATGCCTTCTGACACTATCCATCAATCCGGGGATTTCAGACGGTAATTTCTTTCAGGAGTCCATCAGAAACGATAAGATAAAAACCGTTCAGCTTTACAAGGAGGGATGGAATCTCTCCTATCCAATAATAAAACTCAACTCTCCCGAAAAGCTGGCTCTTCACTTCGATCTTCTTGAAGATCAGGCTGAAACCTATTACTATACAATTAT
Organism: Bacteroidales bacterium; assembly: GCA_038207725.1. GTDB lineage: Bacteria > Bacteroidota > Bacteroidia > Bacteroidales > VadinHA17 > LD21. Next base: position 3,911 of record JBBQZN010000055.1, read on the forward strand.
ACACTGCGACAAGGACTGGAACAAATCAGATATATTTTCTAATGACTATATCGACGGTTTTCCGGAGAATCCTATTGAAGAGTACCAGAATTCGTTCAACACAACAGTTCACTTTGTCCACTATAAGCTGATCTTCCCTAACGACAGGATAAAAATAAAACTCTCGGGTAACTACGCACTTGTAATATATCCGGCAGATAAACCCGATGAACCTGCTATAGTAAAGAGATTCATTGTTACAGAGGATGCTTCAAAGATCAGTATTACAGCACACAGGCCCCTGATGACAAAAGAAAACAATACCCACCAGCAGATCGACTTCACGGTAAACTATTCAGGAATGAGCCTTAACGACCCGTACAGAAATGTCTACTCGGCAATTCTGCAGAACGGACGGTGGGATAATGCAAAGGTGAACCTCAAACCCGACTTCTACGGCACCAATGAACTTAAATACAATTCATTATCTGATAAAAATATTTTTAGAGGGGGAAATGAATTCAGGTATTTTGATATTAAAAGCATAAGATACCAGACAGAATACGTTCAGCGGATAAACTATGTGATCCCCAACTATAACGTATACCTCTTCCCTTCCGAAAACAGGGAGTTCAAGCCCTATTTCTACTGGCAGGATTTCAATGGCAAATATTATATCGCTATTCAGGAGGGTGTCAGATATGATATCGATGCCGATTATGTTTATGTCTATTTTACACTTCCGTCAAGAGAGAAGAAGCAGGGTGGAAACATGTATGTATCAGGAGCTTTGAATAATTTCACATTCAACAAAAACAACCTTATGACACATAATTCCGTCAGAAGCGAATATGAATGCACTATGCTTCTGAAGCAGGGTTGGTACAATTATGAATTTGTCTTTCTGCAAAACGGCTCTGACGATACAACAGCCTCCCTTTTCGAGGGGAGCCATTATGAAACTGAGAACGACTACACCGTCATAGTATATTACCGTAATCCCCGCGACAGATACGACAGGGTTATTGGTACAGCTACAGCCAATACACTCAATAAAATGGCAAACTAAACCTTCAGGGGCAGGTATCATAGCTGATGCGGGTAGAAGTTACATCCATTAACCCACGATACCTTTTCTTAAATATTCTTAAAAGCCTCATTCCGGCACTCAAATCCGCTTGCTAATATTTGTAAATGAATTATAAATACACTTTATTTACTCATCTAATAATTAATAACCCTGCCATGACCCGGAAATTACTCCTGACTTTAACCATTCTGTTAAGTTTCATTGCGTTTTCTTCAGCACAGAAAATCATCTCTCCGAAAGAACATTTCGGCTTTAACATCGGCGACAACTACAAACTTGCCGACTACACCCAGACAGAAGACTATTTCAAAAAAATAGCTGCTGTTTCTGACCGTGTTAAACTCGTAAATATTGGTCCAACTGAAGAGGGACGAACCCAGTATATGATGATAGTATCATCACCTGCAAACATTAAAAACCTCGACAAGTATAAGGCAATATCACTTAAGATGGCTCACGCCGAAGGTATTAGCGATAAGGAGGCCCAGACTCTTGCCACTGAGGGCAAGGCAGTTGTATGGATCGACGGTGGACTTCATGCCACCGAAGTTGTAGGAACACATCAGCTTATAGAAACTATCTACAGGTTCGTGAGCGGCAATGATCCTGAAACCCTCCGGATCCTCGACGAAGTAATAATACTCTTCGTTCATGCCAACCCCGACGGGCAGGAACTTGTTTCCGACTGGTACATGAGCAATCCCGATACACTGAAAAGATCATTCTCACAGATCCCCAGATTATATCAGAAGTATGTGGGCCACGATAATAACAGGGACTTCTTCATGATGAATATGGTTGAGACAAAGAACATGAGCAAACAGCTCTATGTGGAGTGGATGCCTCAGATCCTTTACAATCACCACCAGGCTGGTCCTGCAGGTTCCGTTGTTGCAGGTCCCCCTTACCGCGATCCTTTCAACTATAACATTAGCCCCCTAGCAATAACAAGCATCGACGGCGTGGGAGCCGCAATGATAAGCAGGCTTAATGCTGAAGGAAAACCCGGATTCACTGCCCGCAATGGCGCCTCATTCTCAACATGGTATAACGGCGGTTTACGTACAACTTCTTATTTTCACAATGTTGTCGGACTCCTCACCGAGATAATAGGAAGCCCCACTCCTGCCAATGTTCCCCTTGTTCCCTCAAGGCTTATACCGAGTGGCAATACCCCTTACCCGGTGACTCCCAGGAAGTGGTATTTTCAGCAGTCGATTGACTATTCAGTTTCGCTGAACTATGCTGTACTTGATTATGCAGCGCGCAACAGGGAGCACCTCCTCTTTAACATATACCAAATGGGTAAAAATTCGATTGAGGCAGGCAACAGGGATTACTGGACGCTCTCTCCTAAAAGGATTGACGCGATAAACAATTCATACAAAAAAGATCTGGCAGACAAGAAGATAAACGACTCAATAGCCAGAACTGCAAGAGCCGGAGGCAATGAAATGCCGATGAAATATTACGATATGGTATTCGCCAATCCTGCTCTGCGCGACCCTCGTGGTTATATCATTTCAGCCGATCAGCCCGATTTCCCTACAGCTGTTACATTCATCAATGCGCTTATATATTCGGGAATAAAAGTTAATAAGGCAAGCAGTGCTTTTACCGTTGAAGGAAAGAAATATCCTGCGGGCTCATTTGTTGTTCTCACAAACCAGGCCTTCCGTCCCCATGTAATTGATATGTTTGATCCTCAGGATCATCCGAATGATTTTCAGTATCCGGGCGGACCTCCTATCAGACCTTATGACATTGCAGGATGGACACCGGCCTTCTCGATGGGATTTCAGTTCGACAGGTTCCTCGACCCTTTCACCGGACCATTCAAAGTAATACCTTATGGTGAATTGCAGGCAGCTACGGGAAATTTCAAAAAAACAGGTTCTGATGCAGGTTATATACTTGACTGCCAGACAAACAACTCGTATGTAGCTGTTAACGATCTTCTTAAGTCGGGTATTGATGTTTACAGGATAACAAAGCAATCAGGTAAAAATCCGGCCAGGCAGGGATCATTCTTTGTTGCTGCAAAAGGCAAAGGAGATGCTATTCTCGAGAAAGATGCCGCTTCACTGGGTCTGAATATAACAACTCTAACAGCTAAGCCTGAGGCAGCAACAGAAAAGATCTCAGCTGCCAGGATCGCACTCTGGGATCAGTATGGAGGATCGATGAACTCGGGCTGGCTAAGATGGATCCTTGAGCAGAACAGGTTCCCGTTCTCCCTTATTTATGCCAAAGAGATTGATGGAGGCAAACTCCGTGAAAAATATGATGTTATAATATTTGTAGCCGGAGCGATACCGGGTGTTTCCCAGGGAGGACAGCAAATGATGGGTGGCTACAGGGAAACTGCAACAAGGGAAGAAGATATTCCTAAGGAGTACAGCAGTCAGCTGGGCAGACTAACAGCAGCAAAATCGGTACCTGAGCTTAAGAAATTTCTTGAGGCAGGAGGCACAATTGTTACAATCGGCTCGAGCACCAGTCTGGCGTATCATCTTAATCTGCCGGTTAAGAATGCGCTTGTAGAAATGGTAAACGGCAAACCGCAGCCACTCCCCTCTGAGAAATATATTATTCCCGGAAGCATTATGCGCGTGAGTGTTGATCCTTCACATCCTGCAAGTTGGGGAATGCCGGCTGAGGCTGATGTATTCTTCAATAACAGTCCGGTATTCAAACTGGCATCAGATGCGGTAGCAAAGGGAAATCTATCTCCTATTGCATGGTTTTCATCTGACAATAGCCTCAGAAGCGGATGGGCATGGGGACAGGAATATCTCCAGGACGGAGTAACGGCATTCAGTGCGAAGGTAGGTACAGGTAACCTCTATGCTTTTGGTCCGGAGATAGTTTTCAGAGGTCAGACACAGGGAACATACAAGTTCCTGTTTAATCTCTTGTATCCGGCAAAAAAATAAATAAGATAACAACACTTTAACGACTTGATAAATTATAACTTTATCAGGTCGTTTTGTTTTTATAAAGTTGCGAAATCAATAATATCCAGCCTCGGAGCTTATAATGCCTATAACAGGCTGAATGCATTTTATGTATATTATACGTATGAGGATAATCCAGCACAGGAAAAGGTGTTATACAAAGTCACTTTATTCCCATTTATCCCTTATATCCGTTACAGCATCACATTTTAATTATATGAAAATCAGCAATATAATCTTAATCTCAATAATTGTTGTCCTGGTTTATCTTACCGGATGTGAAAAACAGGTACACAGGATGGACATTGATCCCGTTAAAAAGAACCTGGTTCTGAATGGCTCACTTGGCCCTGACCTGCCTTTTAAAATCCATGTAGGCAGCAGTATGGAGCCAATAGGACCTGAACTGGTCGACCTTGTAGAGGATGCGGAGATATCGATAACTGATGCCAACAACAATACTATCTATCCACAATACGATTCAATGGGATTTTATGTGGCAGATTGGTATCCTGAAATAAATAAAAAGTACAGAATTACAGTAAAGGCCCCAACATTTGAAGATGCTATCGTGGATGTCATAATTCCAGAAAAATTGATGAATATCTCATTATCAGTGGATTTAGAAAACCCCAACTATCCGAATTTTCTGAAAATTATTGACAATTCTGAAGAAGGTAATACATATATGATCAGGGCATGGTATCAGTACAAAGAAATAAGACACTTATGGATGGCCCAGGGAAAATGGATTGACGACACTATAATCAAAAGAAATTTAGCATTATTACATTCATCTGATGAACTGATAACATATAGTGCCGATGGTATTCATATCGGGGATGTTGATTTTTCTACGGGAGATAAGGGTTCAACGGGATTTCTGATTTCTGATGAACTTTTTAATGGAAGGGAACATATCTTAAGTTTTAAGGCTACTTAATATATGGAGACTCGATCCAGACAGACCTTACCTGTTTGTTGAAGTGGTTTCTTTAAACAGAGAGTTTTATAACTTTGTAAAATCCTATTGCCTTTATTTTGATGCCCGGCAAGCCCCATTTGCTGAACCTGTAGCCATTCTAAGCAATGTCAAAAATGGTTTGGGATATGTTTATGGTTACTCCGTCCATACCGACAGCATAAAGCTCAAGTTGTGATCTTTCGCCAACGAGAAAAAAAGAATGATTTTTTGAATAAGTGCCACTGTAGCAAACAGGAAAAGATTCTTCTCATCCGGAGCAAAATTTTCGGTTGTTGCATGACCGATAAATAGCTAGATATTAAAAAGATAGTAAATCATTGGAAGGAGTCTTCGGAGCACCTGACTATGCTGAATCTTTTCAAATCATCAGATTACCATTGGTCGCTATTCCTGGGACATTTAGTGTTGAGAAGCTCTTAAAAGCGCTGTATGTAAAGCATAAGAAGACGCATGCAATTTTCGGTCATGACCTCCTTAGGCTTGCACCGGGTATTGGAATAGTCATAACAGAAGAGCAGGAAGATTGGCTTGATAGGTTAACAACCTTCAATATAAATGCTCGCTATGACAATTATAAGCAAAAATTTTACAAACTTTGTACAAAAGAATTTGCTGAAGAATGGAAAAGTAAAATTGAAACATTGAGGGAATGGTTACTGAAACAGCAATAGAAATTGCAAAAAAATACTTAAAACAGCTTCCACGTGAAATGTCTGTTAAAAAGGCCTATTTGTTTGGATCCTACGTTAAAGGCAATCAATCAGAAATAAGTGACATTGATGTGGCAGTAGTTGTTGGGGGAGCTATTGATATTTTTGATTTACAAATGCAGATGCTTCGATTAAGAAGGAAAATAGATCTGCGTATTGAACCACATCCGATAAAAGAAAATGATTTTTCTGCCATGAATCCATTTGCAAGTGAAATAATGCGGTCAGGCATTGAGTTAATATAATCTGCTAAATTTCACTATACAAGTTAATATATACTCTTATAATCTCTTAAGGAGGGTAAGAAATATTTATGCAAAGATTTAACATTACCAGATTCGTCTCTTATTAATAGTTCACTGAATACATAATAAAAAATGAATATTACAGACCTCGGACTGACATATGAGCTTTCCGAATATGTTAAAAGCGAAATATCCCCGGAATTTACCGTCGGACGTGTTAACACTGGTAAACCGAGAAGGATAGCTTCTGAATAATACTAATGTTTGTCAATCCCGTACTGCATATAAACAGCATGCTAATAGTTTTCAGAATCTCTGAAAGTATAACAATGTGCTATTCCGCTTTAATCAAACGATCGTCGACAATAGTGTTAACAGCATTTTGGAATCGGACTTCTGTATCACCAAAACGCAGTTTATATGGGGTCTTTATATGCGGACAAAAACAGTAATTGTTGCCGTTTGGGTAGAACTCCCTGAATCTTTTGATTGTTCTGACTGAAAACTTTTCAGGGTTTATTTTGCATTCTACAGCATGAATTTCGCCACCTTCACCCTTCACAATGAAGTCAATCTCATTCTTTTCTAAATCCATCCAGTACCAGACCGAACCATAAGCAACCCTCAGCATATCGAGTACGAGATGTTCCCAAAGGCTACCTCTGTCGGTTTCCCTGATATCATTCCAACCCCTGACATAAGTTACAAAACCAGTGTCGAATGCATAAACTTTTGGTCGTTTTACTATCTCTTTTTTTCCTCCGCCAAAGAACGGGCTCACAAGTGCAATTGCATGTGCAACAGTTAAAGATTCAATATGCGCCATAACAGTTGGCCTGCTTAATCCGCTCTCTTTAGCTAAAGATGTAATTTCCATTATTCCACCACTCTGAATAAACAGCAGGTTCATTAATTTCAGGAATCCAATCCTGTTTCTTACATTGAATAGCTCCTGAATATCACGGGCATAATAACTGTCAATCCACTCAGAATATAGTTCACCCCTTTTTGTATTTGATAAGAGTAATTCAGGCAATCCGCCATTAATCAGTCTTCTGTCAAAATCATTGATACCAAATTCGTCCAGACATTCTGACCATAAAACAGGTGGTAAGAAAATGTTAAGCTTTCTTCCGGTTAATGTATCCCTGAATTTCTTTGTCGCTTCAAGTGTAGATGAACCGGTTGCAAGTATCTTCAGATGAGGAAATTCATCTGTCCCTATTTTCAAAACCATGCCGGGATCTTCCAGCCGGTGCACTTCATCAAGTATAACAGTTGACCCTGCAGTCAGGTTCCGGAAAAAATATTCTGGATCTTCAAGTTGGCGGTTCACTGAAGGCAAATCACAATTCATGACTGTGGCATCAGGAATCATTTTACATAAAGTGGTCTTACCACATCTGCGAACCCCCGATAACCATATGAGCTGTCTTTTTTTCCAACCAGTTTCTAATTGTCTTAACCAGAAAGAACGTGTTATCATACAATCATACTTTACATTATATCGCTTCAAATGTAAAGTATATTTTACATAAATTCAAATATTTTAATAAATTGCTTTATATAGAAAGATGAAAACTAATTAAAGTTTTTAGTGTTTATCAATACCGTACTGCATATATACAGTATGTTTGAGTGTCTTCAGGATTTCAGTCAAATACTCCTCAACTGCCCTCACCGAACCAGGAAGTGTATAAATAAGAGCTATTCCCATCAAACCAGCTACTCCCCTGCTTAACAGGGCATTAGGCTTTTCTGATCCGTATTTCATTCTTATAAATTCCATTATGCCGGGTATCTCTTTATCGAGAAGAGGTTTGACAGTATCAACTGTTATGTCGCGCGGACCAATGCCGGTACCTCCTGTTGTAATAACAATATTATACTGATTTGCTGCACTTTTCAGAATATCGCTCAGCTTTTCAGCATTATCCGGAATAAGTGTACTGCTTACACTAAATTCCCAGCCTAGTGAAGAAAAATAACCCGATACAATCTCCTTTACCTTTGGCCCGCTGAGATCCTCATATTCACCCTTCGAAGCCCTGTCGCTAAGGGTAATTATCAGTATATTGAACTTTTCAGGAAGACTCATTTCTTTATCTTTTCGGTGAGAACAACTTTGTCGATTATCATATTCTTATCGACTGCCTTACACATATCATAAACAGTAAGAAGTGCAACACTTACAGCCGTAAGGGCCTCCATTTCAACACCTGTTTTACCTGTGCATCTTACTTCAGATGTAACAGATATGCCTGTTTTATCAATAAGAGGAACAACCCTGATATTTTCAAGAATTATGTTATGACACAAAGGAATTAGTGACGAGGTCTGTTTTGCTGCGCTTATACCTGCTATCTGAGCTACCGTAAGAACATCTCCCTTTTTCATCTGGTTTTCGACAATTAGCTTTAGTGTCTCCTTTGCCAGAGTGATGTGCCCTTCGGCTCTTGCAATCCTGAGCTGATTCTCCTTATCTCCTACATCAACCATTGTGGCTTTTCCCTTTTCGTCGGTATGGGTTAGTTTACTCATTTGTTACCCTCCTATATTATAAAATGAACTGGTAGTGTTTGTCGATCCGCATTCCGGTTTAAGTGCAACTGTCTGTTTCAGTGCCTCAAAATAACCAAGTTCCCTGACATCCAGTTCAATATTACTGAATAGACAGGGTTTAAGCTTACCATTTGCAGTCAACCTCAGTCTGTTGCAGAGAGCACAATCCCCGCCGCTTCCTCCGTCAACTGTTGAGAAATGGCCATTTATAAGGTCCATTTGCCGTATATATCTTATCTCCAGACCATTATTTCTACAATATTCAGCCACCTTCATAGCGGCAGGTTCGTCCTTCGATGCCTTAACAACACAGTTAATCTTAACAGGCAGTAATCCGGCATCTTTTGCAGCTTTTATACCTTCGAGTACATGTTCAACATTGCCAGACCTTGTGATTAATCTGAACTCATCAGGATCAATTGTATCAAGACTAATATTAACCCTATGCAGTCCGGCATCCTTCAGTCCCATGGCGAATTCCTTAAGAAGTATCCCGTTGGTAGTCATTGAGAGATCTGTGATCCCCTTTATCCGGGATAACATTCCTACAAGGGTAACAATGCCTTTTCTGACAAGTGGTTCACCTCCTGTGATTCTTACCTTTGAAACACCGCTTTCCACCGCAACCTGAGTAAAATCCCTAAGCTCGTCAAAAGTGAGTATATCCTTATGCGGAAGCAGAGGAATACCCTCTTCGGGCATGCAATATGTACAGCGAAGGTTACACCGGTCGGTGACCGAGATCCGGAGGTAGTTTATATTTCTGCTAAATCTGTCGAACACTTACAATCTCACCTTTTTCTATATTCTTTTTACCTGAAGGCATAGTTATAATTCCATCTGCCAGCGACAATGCTGAAATATGGGCCGACCCATGATATTCCACAGGAGATACCATATTATCGGATGTCAGCATTACAGGGATGAAAGCATGCCGGTCAGCTATCCTTCTGGAGAAAGCAACTTTCATTGGCAGCTGAATGGTGAAAGGATTAAGATCAAATCCCATCATTTTACAGAGCAATGGCCTGACAAGCAACTCGAACTGGGTGAATGACGATACAGGGTTGCCCGGAAGACCAAATACCAGTGCATCGTGATGGACCCCGAAAGTAGTGGGCTTGCCCGGTTGCACGTTTACCCTCGAAAAGAGGATCTTAACGCCCGCCTGCTCCATTACTTCAGGAATAAAATCAAAATCGCCCATCGAAACCCCTCCGGTAATCATAACTATATCACATTCTGAGATTGCCTGTTTCAACAACAGGAAAGTTGCCTTCTTATCATCACGGGCTATACCGTAATATTTACCAAGCGCTCCCGCACGAAGCAACTGTGTTAAGAGCTGATAGGCATTTGAATTTCTTATCTGACTCTTAGCCGGCACATTATAAGGTTCTACAAGTTCATCGCCCGAACTTATTACAGCAACAAGCGGCTTTTTGCTTACAAGGACCGATGTATGTCCGACAGCAGCCATTACTGCAATCTCCTGAGGACGTATCAGTTTTCCTTTTCTGAGCACAAGGTCTCCTGCCTTAATATCTTCTCCTTTATATGCTATGTTTTCTTTTGTGAATGACCCGGTGTATTTCACCTTCCCTGATTGAAGAGCAGATGAATCCTCAACCATAAATACCAAATCGGCACCTTCAGGAACTGCGGCACCAGTCATTATTCGTGAGCATTCGCCTGAAGAAATTGTTTTCTCCGGCTCCATTCCTGCAGCGATTGTTTCAATGACCATTAGTTCATTTCCAAGGTCTGATTTACGACATGCAAATCCGTCAACTGTTGCCTTATTGAACGGGGGCATCTCCATATCGCTCAGAATATCCTCAGCAAGAATGCGGTTCAGCGACTCTATAAAGGAGACTGATTCGCTGCCTTTAACAGATCCATGGTTCATCACCGTTTTGTAAGCCTCGTCGAATGTAATTATTCCCATTTTTTACAATTATTTCGGCCCCGCGGGGCTGTTTTGTAATGCAATTCCCGCTTCGGGAGAAAAAGTAATCCAGACCTGTGAATTCTCAGTAAACGGTTCTCTTTTAAAAGCATCTGATGAAATGTCAACATAAAAGAGCTCTCCTGCATCCACAGTTACTTCGAGACCGAATTCTGAAGGTATGATCTCCTTAACAGTTCCGCTGAAACAATTTACACCATTTTCAGCAGGCAAGGTACACGATATTTTTATATCGTCGCTTCTCAGCAGGAGCATCCCTTCCCCGGGACAAGAGTTATCGGTAATTTTAAATGTCAGGTTATTATCAGAGCATGCCAGCCAGGCTCCATCCGCGCTTTTAAAATCAACCCTGAAAAAATTCCTTATGCCTGAATACCTTGCTACAAACTTATTGGCAGGTTTCCTGAATACGTCATCGGGAGTTCCCTCCTGAACAATTCGCCCATTATGAATCACTCCTACCATTGAAGCCAGACTAACGGCTTCCCTGTAATCGTGTGTAACATGAATTATTGTAAGTCCATTTTTGTTAAGCCGGCGAAGAAGTCTTTTTATCTCATCCTTCAGACTGGCATCAATTGAAGCCATTGGCTCGTCGAGAAGCAATAGCCGTGGTGATTTTATAAGTGTACGGGCAAGTGCGACACGCTGAAGTTCCCCTCCTGAAAGATGATGAGTTAACCGGAAGAGAAGATTAGTAATATTAAGATCGGCTGCCACAGCACTAACCTTCTCATTAATAACATCTTTACTAAGTTTCCCTGAATTCAAAGAGTAAGCTATATTTCCATATACACTCATATTCGGGAAGATCGCATAGTCCTGAAATACAAGTCCTATACCCCTGGTTTGCATCTTCTTTTTTGTAATATTTTCATCGTCTAACCAGATCTCTCCGGAATCAGGTATATTAAGTCCGGCAATCAGTTCCAGAAGCTGGGTTTTTCCCGATCCTGACCTTCCCAGCAGTACATAGTAGGTACCCTCAGATATTTCAAGATCAATATCTTTAAGGCTGAAATTGCCTAGTTTTTTAGATATTTTTTTAAGAATCAGCATATTCCTCCCTGATTTCTGTAGTTTTCTTTCTTTCCGAAAGTAATCTTAATATGGTAAATACGATTAATGCTACAATAATAAAGAGGACTGCAGCCGGTCTGGCATATGTAAGCCCGAACGAACTGAACCTGTCGTAAATTAATACTGGTGCTATCATTGGATGGTAAGCAATTATGACTACTGCTCCGAATTCGCTCATTCCTCGTGCGAACATCATTACAAACCCTGTGATTATACTTCTCCACGCCAGAGGAAGTGAAATTGTAAAAAAGACCCTTGATCTGCTTGCACCAAGATTCAATGCTGCCTTCTCAAGTCTCTCAGGCACAGCCGCAAAACCATCACGGGCAGAGTTGATAAGAAAGGGCAGACTAACAAATGCCATTGCCAGAGCTATTCCGGCCGGATTATTAACGAGATTCAATCCGAATGCCGATGCAGCTTTTCCTAACATCCCATCGCGTGAAATGAATCCGAGAAGCGCAATACCTGCCGCAGTATGGGGAAGTACAACAGGAAGATCAATTAATCCCTGAACAACACTCTTTAAGGGAAAGGTTTTTCGGGCCAGGATCCAGGCAAAAGGAACCGCTCCTATTGCAAAGAAAAAAGTAGCTGTAAATGAAACCCAGACGGTGAGCCAGATACTTGACTGAACCTCCTTATCTTTGGCTGTCTCAAGAAACTCTGCAGTACCTGTATTAAGAAACATACCGATGAGAGGTGCTATAAGAAAGAGCAGAACCAGTGAGGAGAGAATCAGTAAAATCCAGCTAAAAGGGCCGTATCTGTTCATTTCAGTACTAAAGCTAATTGTAATCAGGCAGTAATTTCAAAAGTTTTGCAGGGATCTTTTCAGGTTGCTCTGTTGAAAAAGGAATTATCGGATTCTGCCCGTTACTCCTTAAAATTTCCATCCCTCCGCTACTCAGAATGAAAGCCATAAAATCGATTGCAGCGTTGCGGTTAACTGCATTATCCGGGACTGTCATACTATAGTTTATATATTCCCCTGTCACTCTCATTTTCGTTCCGGGCTTGCTGCCTGTTACATCAAGAAAAACTGTCTGATAATTTCCTCCCTTTGAAGGATCAGAAAGGTTTATCTCATCAGGCAATTCTATGTACTTCATATTATGCTGAATTGCAACCGACTTATACTGAAACATATAGTCAATTGCATTTGATTCAATAAGTGCAACAAGATCTACCTCCTTTGGTCTTATATACTCCTTGTTTTTAGCTAGTAGTTTTTCGGCGAGGCCCGTTTTGTTGTAATACTTTTCAGCCAGCATCATTGTGAATACTGTGCGGTATCCGCATGGATCAGAATCAGGGTCAGACCGTGAGTATAATACATCATCTTTCAAAAGGATATCATACCAGTTTTCGCTGTTTATTTCACCGGAATAATGTGCGTTATCACTGAAAGCAATGACAATTTCATTTGTTGCAAACCTTATGCTCCATGAGGCGTAATCGGGAATAAGTAACTCGTTTATAACAAAATAATCAGCCGACGCCATTAAATCACATGGCTTCTTGAGCTCTGTAATCTTCCTGGCACAGACCAGACTACCGGCAGCCTCGAGTAAAATACTGACACCCGGATTTTTCAATTCATACTCTTTCCTCAACTGCTGAAAGGGAACAGATAGCGAGCCCGCATGAAAGATTATTATCTCCTTCTTTGGAGAAGAACCTGAATTTCTGCAGCTTATTAGAAGCGGAAGTAAGAGAGCAATAAAAAATAATCTTTTCATTACGTACAGATAGCTCAATTAATACAGCAGAAACAGCGAATCCCCCTGAACGGGAATCGCTAATTAACACAAATGTAAAACTTTTATGTCTGATTTTATTGATGATTTTTCACAACCTCAATAACTTCGGGCAGATCCATACCTATCTTCTTCAGAAATTCGATTTTCGGCACACCATTATTGTTCCAGCCTCTTCTTTTGTAAACAGCATCTCTGAGTGATTCAAACTGATCTTCGCGGTATTTCCTGAGAACTTTCATCTTCTCTTCAGTTGATTTTCCGGCAGTATCGAATCCGACTTTTTCCTTTAACTGTTTGTCATACCTGTCAACCCTTGATTCGTATTCCTCCTTGGTAACCGGTCCCGCAGCCCTGAAAGGCTGGTTGTCATTTACACGTTTTCCGTAACCACGGCGCAAGTTGAACACCCTCTGAAAGTTATATACCCTTTCAGAATCCTCTATCATACGTACCTTATCAAAAGGAAGTCCCGTAACTGCCTTATAGATAGTAACATAATTATCGACATGTTCAGGCACCTTAGCCGGTTCATCGCTTAGAGCGTTTGTTTCGGGTTCGACATCATTCCAGGGCAGTTTACACAGACCTACGAGTCCGAACCAGGTTCTGAACATCGGAAAATAATGTAGTGCTTCAGCTTTGTTTTCAAAAGTAGGTATATGATTATTAACCATATCCATAAATATTAGCCAGGCCTCGTCATGTTGAGGGCCTTTGTTTGTTAGTGCAAAGCCCCCCTGTTGTGCCAGCGATTCCTTTGGCATGTATTGGGAATATTCGAGCCCTTTGTTTTCCATTCCAATATCATTCAGGAATGCAGCATCGCCCCAGCCATTTCTGATGAACAGCTCTTTCATTTTTCTAACGCCTGTACCTGCTACCTTACCAAATCCCTCTCCCCTTGCCAGTTGATGAAGCATTTCAAGGGCATCAGCAGCGCTGCCGAAGTTAAGATCGAGTCCGCCTGTTCTTTCTTTATTGAGAATCCCGTTCTGGTAACACTCCATTATGAATGCAGTAAGAGTGCTCCAGGTTATTGTACAGATCCCGTATGTATCACAGTAAAAATTAGTTTCGATAATGTGACCCGGGTCAAAAATTCCGCAATTTGCTCCCAGTCCGGCAGCATTTTCATATTCTGGTCCGTCAACAATTACTGTGCTGCCTTTGTATGGTCCTGTTTTCACAACATAATCGTCAATACCCTTAGTGCACGACATATTGCAGCCTATCCAGCACCCATCAGGTACATTCTGGGTAAAATGTTTCTTCCATACAGAAGAATCAATCTTAAAAGCATCGGGGTGACTTCCAAACTTGTAATTCATTACCGGAAGTAGGTCATGGTCATTCATAATCTCCATCAGATGAGCTGTTCCGGTCTGCTTCATCTGGCATTGCGAATCATCAAGTTCTTTCATCTCCCTGTTGAAACGTTTGCCTCTTTCCATGATTGCCTCAAGGTCAACAACATTATTCAGGTTGCCTTTCACTCCAGGTATCTTGCATACAATCGCTTTGATTTTTTTGTTACGGAATACACTCCCTATTCCTCCCCTTCCTGCCTGTTTGAGACGCACCTTTTTCCTTTTTATATCATAGAAACTGAAATTAAGCATTCCGATTAGTGAATGGTCGGCTGCAGACCCTGTGGAGACAACGCCGATTGATTTTTTCTCATTTTCATTATCTGCAAACATTTCAGTCATCTGCTCTGCAAGTACATGGCTGTCGATGGCCTCAGCAGGAGCCTCAAAAATTTCAACAGTATGGTTTATACCGTCTATGAAGACAATTACATCTTTCAGTGCTTTTCCCTGTATTTCAAGTGCATCGAAGCCGGAAAACTTTAGAAATGGTCCGAAAAACCCACCCACATTGCTGTCCATTACTGAGTCAGTTTGTGGCGAGATTGTAACAACCAGAGACTTACCTGTTCCCGAATACTGCGTAATACCTCCAATAGGACCTGAAGAGATAATAATCTCATTTTCAGGATCATCCCATCGTGTATCAGGTTTGGTTGCATCCCATAGGAGTCTGAGTCCATAACCTTTTCCGCCTATGAATTTCTCCTTCATTACTGCCGGAACTGCTTTTTCAGCAATATCCATACTGCCAACATTAATATACAGAGTCTTATCAGTATAACCCTTACTCAGGGGAGACCAGGTATAGTCCCATTTCTTAAGAATCTTATGCTGCTCTTTTATCGACTTTATGTCCATATAAATCGTATTTAGGATGGTATTTCTCAGCAATTTGCAACATCAAAGGTATGACTTAAAAATGAGTTGGAGTATGATAATAATCAATATACGGCGTGATGCATATCGATATTTATTATTGTTTGTATCTTTATAATCTGAAACAGTTTCATAATGACTTTCCCGGATATTAAATCGCATCTTTCAAAATTCAGAGTAGGCATTGCCGGTGCAGGAGGACTAGGGTCAAACTGTGCTGTTGCGCTGGCAAGATGTGGAGTAGGAACGCTTGTTATCTGTGACTTTGACATTGTTGAAGAGAGTAACCTTAACCGCCAGTTCTACTTTTCAGATCAGATTGGAATGGTAAAAACAGATGCTCTCAGGGAGAATATCTTAAGGCTGACAAAGAGTGTTGACATAATTGCCCATAAAATAAAGCTTAGTCGGCAGAACATCACGGAAATATTTGCCGGCTGTGATATTATCGTAGAAGCCTTCGACAGATCAGACATGAAGGAGATGCTCATAGAGACGGTTCAGACTAAGATGCCGGGCGTTATACTTATTGTTGGCTCGGGAATGGCAGGTTGGGGAAATAATGAATTACTGAAACAGAGAAAGGTTGACGAGTTTTTATTTGTCTGCGGTGATGAATCTACAGAAGTTTCAGATTCTCTTCCGCCACTGGCACCGAGGGTGGGAATTGTTGCAAATATGCAGGCAGACAAAGTTATTGAAATATTAATTGGCAAAAAACATTCTACTAAACCGCTGTAAATGATTATAATGCTGAATAACAGGAAAGAAGAGTTTGATGCGGAATCAATTACGGTAGCCGAAATGATTTCACTTAAAAAGTTCTCATTCAGGATGAGGATAATAAAGGTCAATGGCGTGCTGATACTAAAAGAAAAATATGATACTGCTGTTATTCACGAAGGCGATGATGTTCAGATGATATATCTGATGAGCGGAGGTTGAAAAAATAATTGTAGGTTTGTATCATGATGCTGAGGTTTGATTTTCTGGAAAAGGTTCCTGCCGTGTTCAAGAATAAATACATTCTAACTGTATTGATTTTTGTTGCCTGGCTCATCCTTCTTGATTCTAATAATCTCATTTCCAGGTATAAAGAAATGAGAGAGCTACACAAGCTAAAAGCCGACAGGGAATATTACATAAATCGGATTGAAGTCGATAAACAGAAGCTTCATGAGTTGAAAACAGATAATCATAATCTCGAGAAGTTTGCCAGGGAGCAGTACAGAATGAAAAAACCTGAAGAGGACCTCTATATTATTCTTACTCCTTCTGAAGACCGGAAAATTACACGAAAAAATAATTAAACAGCATTATTCTTCTCCAGTTTCCTGTAACTTATTAGCAGGCTGGCAGCCTCATCAGATGATACAGTTATCCCTATAGTGGAAAGAAGGTCAGAGGCGGAATCTGTTACCGGCAGTTTATCATAAATCACTGAATGTACATGATTCAGGTACTTAACAATCCTGAACATATTAAACCACTGAAAAAATCTTTTTCTGAAAGAGTGAATTGTGGAAGTATTATTTTTTATCTCAGAAATCTTTTCTACCCACTCTTTCTCGCCCATAAAAGATTTAATTCCATGTGGAAATCCATCATAATAAGTTTTCAGGTCTGAATCAATACATTCATAGTACGCATCTGCCAGATCGAAAAAAGCGCGTAGTTCTTTAAATGACAACAGATTATAGGTCAATAAATCAGATGAATCAGTCTCATCAAGTTTACCGATCGAAGCCCCGGTTCCAAAAGGGACACGGTCTGAAACACGTGGTGACGGATAAACCGTTGTGGAATTAAGACTGAAAAAACCACCTGAGGAGACATGCTTCTGAATAAAATAGAAGTCCTCGCCGGCCTGCTTTCTGTTCATTCCACCTGCCTTCATATACGGCAAAGCTTTCACGGCCATTGATGAGCCAACAGTATGAAATACCCAGGGATAACCTGTAAACAGCAGTGCCTGATAATAATACCTTAGGTGAAGTTCATAGAGGGTTATATACCTGTAAATATAATCAGGGTAATCTGGTCCTGAAACAGGATGTTCAAAATACAATGAGCAGGCGCTCCTGTCGCTTGCAGAATACAATTCATTGAATACCGATTCGAAGTAGTTTTTCTGAACTATGCAGTCTGCATCGAGACAGAGAATTACACCTTCCCTGTTACCGATATAACTAAAGCGTCGCAGTGCTTCATCCATTCCTGTTTTTCGCGCTAGGCCAACGCCCCATCCGGCAAAATTTCTGTTATCGGCAACAAAATAATAAAGCCGGAAAAAAGGATTTTTATGTCCTTTCTTCCAGCTTTCAATATTATTCAGCGTAACCTTGTTACATTCAACATGCTCACCTGATTCTTTATAAGGAGCATTTATTACTATTATAAGCTCAGTTTTGCATTTGGGTTCATTGCATTCAGCAAGTGAATCAAGCATCTTTGTGATACCCGGTTCGTTATAAGCCGGGACAACACAAATTATTCCTGTATTGCTATCAGCTGCCTCATGAATCAACTCAGGGAAAAACGCCCTCTCTTCAATCCAGGATGAGGCAAAACCCATTTTTCTTATTTTTTCTCAGCCCTGTACTTAGCATTTACAGCTTCAACTACCTTCTGGGTTATATCAAGTGATTTATCGCTGTAAAGAACAACACTTCCGAAGCTTTTTCCGAAAATATACTGATAGTTATATTCAGCTTTGTTTGCTTCCAGGAACTTTGTAATGTATTCGATAATCTGGCGGTTCATAACCTGCTCTTCCTCCATGAGGTTTGATTGCAGTTGATCGCGAAGGGTTACCAGTTCCTGCTGCTGCTGGGTAAGTGACTGTTCAATCTGAGCAGCAGTTGCTCTTGTTATGAGTCCTTTGTTAACTTTATCCTGATAATCCCTGGCACCTTTTTCGAACTGGGTTCCTTTTGAGGTTAGTTCGGCCTCTGCGCTTTTCGATTTTGCCAACAGTTCTTCTCTTCTGTCGGTAAACATATCAAATTTGAAAATTACAGAATCGATATTTACATAAGCCATCCCTGAGGCAGTTGAGCCTGCATTATTACCGGCTGAGTCGTTACTGTTTGCTTTTTTGCCCGAAGTAAAGTGCAATAAATAAAGTCCGATAACAGCTAAAAAAAGAACAGCATAGAGAGCCACATTTAGTTTCTTCATCACAGATAAAATTTTTTATTAAACAATTGTCAGGCGCAAATATAAACAAATAAATAAATTGGGATACTTCTGAAGTAGAATAAAAAGGCATAAAGGCGCAAACCACCTGCGCTGCCACCTCCACTACACTAGAATTCAGGACAAGGAATAGCACGTCTTCTTTTATTGGCCTGACCTATAGAAAGGTTATGGAACTCATATGTAAGTGAAATCTCATGAGCTCCGCCAGTGGCACCTATAATGTTTGAAATAGTAAAGTCGTAGCTATAGCCGATACGAAGAGATTCTGTTTTAATACCGACAAGGCCTATAATTGCATCACCGGCCTGGTTGGTAAGGAATGGAAGGCCCCTGTACCATAAACCAAAAATCAGTGGATCCTTATAATAGTACACACCCATGTCGGCCTGGTTAAATTTCCCCTGCCTCTGATAGTTCACAGCAACAGACAATACTTCCTGAAGCTTCACCCTCAACCTGGTTTTCTTTAATACCTGCATCCCTCCATACAGGTTAAACTTAACCGGCACCGAAGCATCATCGCCATAGAAAGATGTCTTGGGAACAAGAAGGTGATCGAGTGTAATACCTCCCCATATGTTTTGATTATAAACAAGAACAGATGTGGTAAAATCTACGTCTGCTACATTATCAAAAGGAGGCGGGGTTATCTGAGGGGTGGTACCACTGCCCGTCAACTGACTATTAAAGATCAATTTATAGATGTCAAGGCCAAGGTAGTAGAATTTAAAGTTCACACCCGGACGAACATGCCATTCACTATTGATATTGAAATCGTAAGAATAGAGCAGTCCGATATTGGTTGTACTGAGATTTCCTGATCCGGCAACATCATAGGTAGCTAATACCCCGATACCGGAATTGAAATTCGGCAATGCCATATCGAATGATACGCTGTTCGTTACAAAGACACTTTTAGGAATTGATGGCCACTGGTTTCTGTATGATAAACTCAAACGATATTCTTCTGTTGCTCCGGCAAAGGATGGAGAAAGATACAAAGGATTGGCATAGAACTGCGAGAAAGTTGGATCCTGACCAAAGCTATCGGAGATTATTACTAATAAAAGTACGGATATATATATAATCCTCTTCACCAAATTCAATTAGGTTTGGTATAGTTTCCAAATACGAAAATAGTCAATAGAAGTTAAAATCCATTATCCTGAATCAGAATTTATTAGAAAAGCAGTCAAAAAAGATGCTTATTTTAACAAAGTGCATAATAAACGTGATAAACAGCAGTAAAAAATTGACGAATGGCTATGAAGGGCAAAGTAGCCTGATTATGCATTTAATCAGTATTTCAGAAGAGTCAAATCACCCATTTTAATAAACGGTTCGCCATTTCTGAATTTTCCTCTCACCTTCCAGATATAAACTACCGGATCACAGAGTTTACCTTTGTAGTATCCATCCCACCCCTGGTTAACATCATTACTCTCAAAAATAAGGATGCCTGACTTGCTAAAAATCCTTAACTGGTAGTCTTGCACACCTGACGAAACAGGATGGAAGATCTGGGCTGATTCATCACTTTTTGATGATGATACACCACCCGAAGGCCCCTGTTGATTGGGAATAAAAGCATTCGGGAAATTAATAAAGTACTCCGATCCTGAAAATGCATTACTTATTATAAGAGTGTCGGTGCAACCGAATTCAGAAATTGCAACAAGCTGTACATTATACTTTCCGAACCTTGCATATCGGTGACGCGGTTCATAAAGAGATGAAGTTTTACCGTCGCCAAATCCCCAATTATATCTTATTGCATTTGCAGAATAATTATAAAAGACAATTTCATCTTCAGGAAGAAGGGCATTTTCGGGACTGATCTCGAACCGGGCAACAGGTCTTGGATGTACATTTATTATTGAATGCGAGCTTAACATGGTTCCATCATGAAAGAAGACATTTAAAACCACTTTATATTCACCTTCGAGGTCAAATATCCACGAAGATTTCTTTTCAACAGAGTAGCCGCCATCACCGAATGTCCACCTGCATGAATCATATTCCGCCGTTTTATTCTCGAATATTACCTTAAGAGGTATACACCCTTCTAAAGAGGAGACATCCATAAGCACTTCATTGTTTTTCGCTTTCTCCTGAAGCATATTTCCTGATGAAATACCATGTTCAATTATGTTTACCGGATCAAAATTTTCTTTTGCCACCGGTTGATTTTCCAAATCTGGACTTGTCATAGTACTTACTGACCCAACTTGTTTGCCTGCAGCAGGCTTTATAGTTTCGGAAGCAATATGTTTAGCAGAAGCATTTTTGTTCGTAGAAGAGGGAGGTGATTTTTGTATCGATTCAGGCATAACAACCGGTGAGGAATTTTCACTTGTCAATGAACTTAAAGCACTTATAGTTTTCTCAGAAGAAGATGAACGAACAGAATCCTTAGCTCCGAAAATAAGAATTGATGCTGTAATACCACCAACAAAAATTGCTCCCAGGTAAAATGCATTGAAACGTGCCGGGTTGAAACGAACGAATTCTCTTCCAGCTACCTTACGCATTATTCTTGCGCTGGCAGCACTGGAAGGAATAAACTCAGCACTTTCAAGTTTATGCCTAAAGAGCTCCTCCAATCTCATATTTTCGTCGTTTGTGCCCAACTCACTTTTTATTTTCAACCATTTATTTCATTATCGTCAGAGTGCCTGATTTTCATCTTTCCAAGTTTCTCAAGTTTATTCCTGAGAACCGCCTTTGCCCTGCTGTACTGAGATTTTGATGTATTCGTATCTATACCCAGCATCTCGGCTATCTCCTTATGTTTGTACCCTTCAACAGCATACAGGTTAAAAACAAGCCTGTATCCAGCCGGCAATTCATTCAGTACCACATAAAGTTCTTCGGAAGTAAAGAAATCTTCCTCAAAACTTTCTGTTCCGGTTTCAACTGACACATAATCCTCAATTTCAATATGATACCTGTGTTTAAGGTTTTTGTGATAATGAGTTATAGCAGTATTAACCGCAACTTTTCTTAACCAGCCTACAAAAGAACCTGTTCCTGAAAATTCATGTATGTTAAAAAAAATCTTCAAAAAACTCTCCTGCAAAATATCTTCGGCATCAGCCTTATCAACTGCGTAGCGTAAACATACCCCAAGCAAAAAACGGGAGTACTTATCGTACAGCAATTGTTGCGCCTTCCTTTCGTGCTTTGCGCAGCCTTCAATTATTTGCAGGTCGCTCATCATATACTGATGACAATTTTAAGACCTACAGGTGAAAAAAATGGTTGCATTAACTTAAAAATATATTCAAAATAAATAAATTCATGCTTAATTAAAGATTTTTAAATGACAAAGGTCATCAAAAAATGCTTCAGGATACACTTTATTAGCACTTTAATAATTTCTCATAGAAATTTAAAATCTAAGCACCAATGTTTAACAGATTCATTGCCTCATTATTGCCATACCTGCCTAAAAAATTCGTCTGGATCTTTTCAAAACCTTACATCTCAGGAGTGACTGTTGAGGATGCCATGAAGGTATCAAAAGAACTTAACAGTAACAACATTAAAGTGACACTTGATGTTCTTGGGGAATTCATAAAAACGCTTGATGAGGCAGAAAAGAATAAAAAAGAGTATCTGGACCTTATAGATACAGCCTTTAAAAATGGAATTGACGGAAATTTTTCGCTGAAGCCAACAAGTTTCGGTTTACTGATCGATGAGGAGATCTGTTTTAAACATTATCTGGAAATCACTGCTAAAGTGGCTTCTTATAAAAGTTTTATAAGAATTGATATGGAAGATTCCCCATGCACTGATGCAGAAATAAGACTATTCAGAAGGTTAAAAGCAGAATTTCCTGCAAATGTTGGACTGGTGCTACAGGCTTATATGAGAAGAACTCATCAGGATATTGTGGATATGCTTGACCTTAACACAGCCGCCATTCCTCTCAGCTACCGTCTATGCAAGGGAATATACGTTGAACCTGAGGCAATTGCTTTTAAAAAATATGACGAGATAAACGAACATTACCTGGATGACCTGGAATTTATGTTCAAAAATAAAATTCATGTAGGTATAGCAACACATGACAAATTTCTGATTAACGGTGCCTATAAGCTGATCGAAAAATATAATGTTCCCAAACACATGTATGAATTTCAGATGCTATATGGCGTTACGCCTAAACTGAGAGAGAGCATAGTGAAGGAAGGCCATACAATGAGGGTATATGTTCCATTCGGGAAACAGTGGTTCGGATATTCAACACGGAGGCTTAAAGAGAATCCTAAAATGGCCAGCCACATAATTAAGGCGATTTTTTATAAGGGGTAGAAAAAAGCTCAGGGCACAGGGCAAAGGGCGAAGGGCTCAGGGCACGGAATAAGTTACTATTTTTTCTTTTTTAACGATTGGAGATACATTGTATTTATCTCATCAATTTCCTGATCTGAAAGGCTTGCTTTCATAGCCGCCGGTTTTTCAGGCAGCCCCTTAATCAGAAGGTATGCTGCAGGTATCAG
>JBBQZN010000056.1:0-25788 GCA_038207725.1 Bacteroidales bacterium
TGGCAGACTTACTGATTTCAACGAAACAGAAAAAGAATTCATCAATATTTCTATGAACAGTATAGCTATCAGTGTTAATACAGCTAATACCAGAAAAAAAATTCAGGAATTGCTCGAAGAAACACAAGTTCAAAGCGAAGAACTTCAAAGACAACAGGAAGAATTGAAGCAAATGAATGAAGAGTTGGAAGAACAGTCCCAAAATCTGAAACAGCAACAAGAGGAATTACAAATGACCAATGAGGAATTAGAAGAACAAACACAATCATTGGAAGCAAAAAACAAAGAAGTTGAAGCCGCAAAAAACGACATTGAACAGAAAACAAAACAACTGGAAATAAGCAGCAAGTATAAATCGGAGTTCCTTGCGAACATGTCGCATGAGTTAAGAACACCGCTTAATAGCTTATTGATCCTGTCAAAAGATCTATCTGAAAACAGAAATAAAAATCTTGATTCTATTCAGGTGGAGAGTGCAGAAATAATTTACAAAAGTGGTTATGATCTGCTTGTATTAATTAATGAAGTACTTGACCTCTCTAAGATTGAAGCCGGGAAAATGTCAGTAACGATTGAAAACATATCACTGAAAAACTTTACAAATGAACTGGTTCGCGAATTTAAACATCATGCAGAACAAAAAGGATTAATCCTAAATTCAAAATTGGATAATGAATTGCCTGAATTCATCCGCACAGATTTACAACGTTTAAATCAGATAATGAAAAATCTTTTATCGAACGCAATAAAATTTACTAAAAAAGGAAGTGTAAGTATTAGTATTGATAAAAATACAGAAACTACAGTGATAATTTCCGTTACCGATACAGGTATTGGAATTTCGGAAGACAAACAAATACCCATATTTGAGGCTTTTCAACAGGCTGAAGGGGGGACTTCCAGAAAATATGGTGGTACAGGTTTAGGTCTTTCTATTTCACGTGAACTTGCGAAATTATTAGGAGGTGAAATTAAGCTGAGTAGTAAATTAAACAATGGGTCAACTTTTTCTCTAATTATTCCTTTGGAAATACAGGAACAGCAGGAACCCGTAATTAAAAACACTCTCCATAGCTATCGGGAGAGAGAATCCGTTGTGTTTAAACCCCGCATATCAAAAGACACTAAATATCTGAATTACCCCAATATAAAAGATGACAGAGAAATAATAACTGTTAATGATAAAACAGTACTTATCATTGAAGATGATCTGAAATTTGCTGTTATACTTTTAAAACAAGCAAACAAAAAAGGATTCAAATGTTTATCGGCAGCAACCGGAGAAGATGGTTTAGTGCTTGCATCAAGATACAAACCGCAAGCAATTATTTTAGATATGATGCTGCCGGGTATCAAAGGAGATATTGTATTGAGTGAATTAAAAGCTAATCCGTCAGTAAGGCATATACCAGTGCATATTATTTCGGCAAAAGAACGTTCGCTGGAACCGATTAAAGAAGGAGCCATTGAGTACTTAATGAAACCAGTTACTAAAGAAGATTTGGAAGAGGCATTTAACAGAATTGAAAATTTTGTAAACAGAAAAATGAAAAATCTGCTAATTATAGAAGACGATGAAAATTCAAGAAAGGCAATGCGCATACTCATTGGGAATGGTGATGTAAAATGTTATGAAGCAGGAAACGGCACGGAGGCTTTGGCGATGTATCAGCAGAATCACATTGATTGTATTATACTGGATATTGGTTTGCCCGACATGAGCGGGTTTGAACTCATTCACAAACTTGAGAATACCATGCCTGCCGGCAGGCAGGTAAAAGACCATAATCTTCCTCCAATTATCGTATACACCGGCAAGGAACTTACAAAAGAAGAAAACAATGAGCTTCAAAAATATGCGGAGAGCATTATAATAAAAGGAGTAAAGTCGGAAGAACGATTGCTGGATGAAACAGCACTTTTCCTTCATAGAACGATCAGCAACCTGCCGAAATCAAAACAATTGATTATAAATAATCTGTACGATAAAGAAGCTGTATTTCAGGCGAAAAAAATATTATTGGTAGATGATGATATGCGAAATTTATTTGCGTTATCAAAAGTTTTAAAAGAACGCGGAATGGAGATAATAAAAGCAGAAAATGGAAAAAACGCCTTGAAGATGTTGGAGTTGCATCCTGACATTGGTATGGTATTGATGGATATCATGATGCCGGAAATGGACGGTTACGAGGCAATGAAACAAATACGAACACAGGCGAAACTTAAAAGATTACCAGTGATTGCGATCACAGCAAAAGCCATGAAAGACGATATGCAAAAATGCATTGATGCAGGCGCTAATGATTACATTACGAAACCTATTGATGTGGAACGCCTGCTATCATTGATGCGTGTGTGGTTAAGCAAATAAGGGGGTTAAAAATAATTATTAAACGATTAGAATAATTTCTAATGAAACCGAAAGCAAATAGCCTTATTAAAATTTTATTGGTTGACGACCTGCCCGAAAATTTGTTTGCTTTAGAATTAATTCTTTGCAATAAAAATTATTTCTTTGTGAAAGCAAATTCTGGCAATGAGGCATTAAAAATTCTGCTGCACGAACAAGATTTCGCCATTATATTAATGGACGTGCAAATGCCAGAGATGGATGGAATTGAAACAGTTGAATTAATTCGCGAAATCGAAACACTTAAATATGTTCCGATTATTTTTTTAACTGCCAGTATGGATAATTCTGTGCATATTTTTAAGGGATATCAGGCTGGGGCAGTTGATTATATGATTAAACCACTTATTCCGGAAATATTAAGAGCGAAAGTGGCTGTTTTTGTCGATCTGTATTTAAAAAACCATGAATTATTAGTTCAAAAGGAACAACTGAAAGCGCTTTACAGCGATGTAATAGCCCAAAAATTACTTACTGCACGAAAAGCGCGTGAGTTGATCATTGCCAATAAAGAACTGGCATTTCAAAATGAAGAGAAAGAAAAGCGTGCAGCAGAGTTGATCATTGCCAACAAAGAACTGCTTGCATTCGCCTATATATCAAGTCACGATCTCCAGGAGCCGCTGCGAAAAATACAAACCTTCGTCTCCATCATACTTGAAAATGAAGATAAAAACTTGTCTGACAGCGGTAAATATAATTTCCAGCGTATGCAATTAGCAGCTGGAAGAATGCAGCAGCTCATTGACGATCTGCTTGCTTTCTCCCGAATCAATACCATTGATCATAAGTTTGAAAAAACGAATCTCAGTACAATTATAGATGAAGTAATAGCCGAACTAAAAGATACCATTCAGGAAAAAAACGCAACCATTGAATCCAGCGAACTTTGTCCTGCTTACATCATCCCATTTCAGTTTCGTCAACTCATGTACAATCTCATAAGCAATGCGCTCAAATTTTCAAATCCTGATGTATCACCACATATCATGATCAAGAGCAATATTGTAAAAGGAAGTATATCAAATAACGAAAAGCTTTCAAACGAAAAAAATTACTGCCATATCATTATTAAAGACAATGGGATAGGCTTCGAGCCCCATTTCAGCGAACGCATTTTTGAAGTGTTCCAAAAACTTCACAGTAAAGAAGTATATGAAGGCACAGGGATCGGCCTTGCAATCGTAAAAAAAATTACAGAGAACCACAATGGCATTATCACCGCAACAGGTGAGTTAATGAAAGGAGCAACATTTGATATTTATATTCCCGACAATTTAAATTAATGATTGTAGTTCAGGTCATGTATTATGCTCAATTCATGAGATGGGCTTTTTTGTTTTATCATATTACCATCCGTTCTAACACAGAAAGTTTCTAGAATTGGCTGATTTAAATTAGAAATTGATGTTCAATCTATAGGACAATACAGATTTCTTCCCATTTATGAAATCCTTGTTGGAGAACTTATAGAATAGATCCAGGCTAACTTTTTTCGACTTACTGAATAAAGATACTCCAGGCGCTAAATAACCTGACAAATAACTACCATTTCCACTTGGTTCTGTTGCAGAAAAAGCGATTTCCGGTTTGTTCTTCCAACTATAAAAAGTATAGTAAGGGCTTATCTCAAGAAATGGTTTTATCCTTGATGCTGGTAAAAATGAGTAACGAAAAAAGCCTCCAACATAAAAACGACCAGATGTGTAATTGTTGAAATGTGCCTTAAAATATGAGCCGGATAATTCTGGTCCCAAAGTTATATGTTCGTTTATACCAAAAGTGTAACGTAAAGCATAAACGGGTTGAATAAAAGTACCGGTGAATAAAAATTCATCAATATAAGGGTTAAGTTGAAATCCAATAGAATGGTTCCCACTACTCTGTGACGATGAGACTAAACACTAGCCCGATAAGAAAATGAAGAGAATTGTTCTGCTAATGATTTTCATATTCTGAAGTTTTAATTCGTAATCAAACAAATATAAAACGAATACTATTAATTAAATGTTACAGAATGTGATACAACTGTTAATGTTTTCACAAAAGAAAAAATCAAATAAAATCGATCGATATATTCATAAACCATGACAATTTCGTTCCCGGCCAAACCGTATAAATGCCAGAAGCCCTTACCATTTATTGCCGGCTTAAAATGGCCACCATATTTCGGAGTTAAACCCTTGATGAATAGAAATGTGGCGTTAAAGTAAAATAACCGGCGAAATATGGTCAACCCACCGGCTTTTCCAGATTGTGCAAGCTACATACACAAATAAAATTTTATTAACAGTCTTTGTCTCTGTGGACTTTGTATGTATCCGCTTATGTATCCAAAGAAAAAAGCTGTTACATTTTAAGTCTGTAACTACTACATTTTTCAAGTAGCGAGAGGGAGAATTACGGTCCCGGAAAATCAGGCCATGATTCTCAAATGGGGTGCTTTACAACGGAAAGCCCTGCAGCGCGTTGCGCTGCTTAAGGGCTTTTTTGTTTTGACGCCTCTTTGAGCAAGCTGAGAGGCTTTAAATAAAAAAGCCCTGGCACTTCGTGCCGGGCTTTCCGTTGTAGCGAGAGGGAGAATTGAACTCCCGACCTCATGATTATGAATCATGCGCTCTAACCAACTGAGCTATCTCGCCCTTAAGTTCAAGAAACAATCCTTTTTGCGGGTGCAAATATAAGCAGTTTGTTACAAATTAGCAATAAGTTTTTTAGTTTCAATATTTTTTCTATATTGCAAAAGAGTTACGCGAAAGAATAAAAAAAAATAATGAGAATAAAGTTCGAACTGGAATACACCCTCAACTGTTCACCTAAAGTGCTCTTCTCACGGCTGAGTACGCCTGAGGGACTGGGTGAGTGGTTCGCAGAGAATGTAAATGTCGATGGCGACCTCTTTACCTTCTTCTGGAACAGTTCCGAGTCGAAAGCACGTCTTTCCGCCCTTAAAGAGAACAAACTGGTCAGGTTCGAATGGCTCAACCTCGATAATGATGATGAAAACTACTTCGAATTCAGGATTAATATTGACGAACTTACAAGCGACCTCGCACTTATTATCACCGACTTCGCCGACGAGGAAGAGAAAGATGACTCAATTTATTTGTGGGATTCACAAATCGCAGACCTTAAAAGACTACTGGGGATCTGATAATCCTTAGTTAATCTTCCTAACCCTTTACATTTTTTCAATCGGGGCAACATTAATTATTATTACTCCGTTTTGCCTTTGTGCCCCTGCACCATGGCGCCTTTTGAAAATGTATAATTCAGGAAGGTGATATTTAACAAAAATCGAGTAGTTTTGCACTCAAATCAAACTTCAAGGTGAAAAAGGTTGACAGCTTCGTTTTAAAATCATTTATAGGCCCCCTTATATTCACATTCTTTATAGTGCTCATTATACTTCTTTTGCAGTTTCTCTGGATGTATGTTGATGAGCTCGCCGGAAAAGGTCTTGAATTTAAGATCCTTGCAGAACTTCTATATCACTTTGCTCTCACATTTGTGCCAATGGCACTTCCGCTGGCAATACTTCTGGCCTCACTCATGACATTTGGAAACATGGGCGAATTCAGCGAACTGACTGCACTGAAATCTTCCGGAATTCCTTTGCAAAGAATAATGCGGCCACTAATCGTTATGATCGGATTGATAGCAATAGTATCCTTTTTCTTCTCAAATAACGTACTCCCCTATTCTACTGAAAAAGCCAGAACACTGCTCTGGGATATTCGCCGTAAAAAGCCCGACATAAACATACAGGCAGGAACATTCTATAACGGGGTTCCCGATTTCAGTATAAAAATAACAGCCAAGGACCCGGTAACTAACCGGCTTGATAACCTGATTATTTATGATCATCGCGAAAAGAGAGGAAACACCTCAGTAATTCTTGCCGACTCAGGCTATATGAAACTAAGTCCCGACGAAACCGGACTTATTATGATCCTCTACAACGGGAAATCATACAATGAGGTTGAGGAAAAAATTACCGGCGAGGAAAGAAGATACCCGTCAAGGAAAGATATTTTCAGGGAGCAGACAATAGTTATTTCGCTTACAGGATTTGATCTGGAACGTAGTGAGGAAGGACTCTTTAAATCAAATGCTGCAATGAAAAACATTGCTCAGCTGACAACAGTTATTGACTCTCTGAATATAAGGTATAATGAAAAGATAAAATACCAGTACGAAGAATTCATCAAAACGAGGATCTATTACGAAAAGTATTATATTCCAAATTTTGCTACAATGGATTCCACTCCAAAATCAGACAGAAAAACTAAACCATTTGATTCGAGACGTATCTTCGACTCAGTTCCTGTTATTGATAAAAGAACTGCCCTTGTAAAATCCATTGAGAATCTTAAAGATGCCACAGCTTATCTGTCTGAAAAGACTGAATCTCTTCACTGGGATATCAAGTTTATTAAGAAATATGAGGTAGAATGGAATAAAAAGCTGACAATGTCATTTGCCTGCCTGGTATTCTTCTTCATCGGAGCCCCGCTTGGTGCAATTATCAGAAAGGGCGGACTCGGAACTCCTGCAGTAATTTCGATTTTCTTTTTTGTCATTTACTACGTTATATCTCTGTCGGGACAAAAGCTTGTAGAAGAAAATGTTGTAGGTACATTTGCAGGAATGTGGGCAGCTTCATATATTCTTCTTCCAATTGGCATTTTTCTGACGTACAAGGCAACCACTGACTCTGTAATTATGAACATTGATACTTATCTGATGTTTTTCAAGAAGATAAAAGATTATTTATTCAGAATAAGTTTTGGAGTGCCTGATAAAAAATCAGGATCGGATAAAAATATAAAAGAAAATGAGTGATTTCAAACTGAATACGATTGAAGAAGGAATTGAGGATATCAGAAACGGAAAGCTTCTTATAGTCGTCGACGATGAAGACCGTGAAAATGAGGGTGACTTTATATGTTCCGCAGAGCTGATTACTCCTGAGCTTGTGAATTTTATGGCAAAGCACGGACGCGGATTGATTTGCGCTGCATTGCCCGAGGACAGATGCGAAGCCCTGGATCTTTATCTCATGGTAGGAAACAATACATCAATTCATGAAACTCAGTTCACAGTCACAGTCGATCTTATTAACGAGGAAACAACAACGGGCGTTTCAGCTAAAGACAGAGCCCTGACAATAAAAGCATTGGTCGATCCTGCAACGCGACCCGCCGATCTTGGAAGACCGGGACACATCTTTCCTCTTAAGGCAAAAGCCAAAGGTGTATTGAGGCGTGCCGGACATACAGAAGCTGTTGTAGACCTCACAAGAATTGCCGGACTACTTCCGGGTGGAGCGCTGGTCGAAATAATGAACGATGATGGATCAATGGCCAGGCTTGAGGATCTTGTAAAAATCAGCAAGAAATTTGGAATCAAGATTATTGCAATAAAAGATCTCATCACCTATACCCTGGAAAGGGATTCAATTATTGAAAAAGGCGAAAGAGTTAAGTTGCCTACGTCAAGAGGCGATTTCGAATTTATTCCTTTTCGTCAAACGAGTAACGGTCTCGAACATGCTGCTTTGGTTAAAGGATCATGGACTAAGGATGAACCCGTACTTGTCAGACTCCATTCATCGTGTTTCACAGGTGATATTTTCGGTTCAATGAGATGCGATTGCGGCTCACAGTTGCAAAAGGCCATGGATATGGTTGAAGAGGCTGGCAAAGGTGTTGTAATCTACCTCAGCCAGGAAGGAAGAGGAATAGGACTACTGAATAAAATTAAAGCTTACAGGCTTCAGGATGAGGGGATGGATACAGTGCAGGCCAACGTGAAACTCGGGTTCAGAGAAGATGAAAGGGATTATGGAGTAGGCGCAAGCATTATGCGTGAACTTGGTCTGGGAAAAATAAAACTAATCTCCAATAACCCTGTAAAACGCGCAGGTCTTGAAGGTTATGGAATTAAAATAGTTGAAACAATCCCGCTTATTATTGAATCAAATCCGCATAACAAATTCTACCTTGAGACTAAGGCCAATAAGATGGGACATAATCTTACTTGCTATAAAAACCTTGGCAAGGAGTGATTTTATTATTAAATTTGTACAATAATTAAACAGACATGAAGACCCTCAGGATAGTATTTATGGGAACACCTGAGTTTGCAGTAGCAACACTGGGCTCACTGCTTATGAATGGCTTAAATGTGGTAGGTGTCGTTACTGTTCCGGATAAACCTGCCGGCAGGGGAAGAAAAATAACAAAATCCGCTGTAAAGGAGTTTGCTGAGTTAAGTTCGCTCCCTCTAATGCAACCTGATAACCTTAAAGATCCGGCTTTTACATCCCAGCTAAAAGCTCTTAATGCTGATCTTTTTATTGTTGTTGCCTTCAGGATGCTTCCTGAGTCGGTATGGAAAATGCCCGCTATTGGCACCATAAACCTTCATGCATCATTACTGCCTGACTATCGTGGCGCAGCTCCCATAAACCATGCCATAATAAACGGAGGAAGCTTGACAGGTGTAACTACTTTTTTCATTGATAGCAAGATAGATACGGGCAATATCCTTCTCAGGGAGGAAGTCCATATTTTTCCGTTTGAAAATGCAGGTGATCTGCATGACAGACTAATGAAGCTGGGAGCCAGGCTGGTTATTAAGACACTTTCCGGAATAGCTGAAAACACGATTATACCAATTCAGCAGAAGGATCTTCTTCCAAAAGGAAGATTACCAGCGAATGCTCCGAAAATTCATCCTGAGGATTGCCTTATTAACTGGGAGAAAGACGTCAGCAGCATTCATAATCTGATAAGGGGTCTTGCACCTTATCCCTGCGCAAGAACTACTTTTGAAAAAAACAATTCAAAGCTTTCTTTCAAGATCTTTGAAAGTCTTCCGGAGCTTGAAAATCACAAATCAAAACCCGGAGATCTTTTCTCTGATGGAAAATACTACATTAAAATAGCATGCAAGGATGGTTATTTAAACATTGTCAGTCTGCAGCTTGAGGGTAAAAAGAGAATGAATACCGTCGAGTTTTTACGCGGATTCAAGATAGACGAATATACATCCAAAATCAGTTAACAGGTTTAAGATTTCTGAGCCACAACTTCACTCCTGCCGCTGGTTCAGATCCTGAATCCATCCTGTTCCACTCATATAGATTTTTAATTTTTATACCATAAAGTTGCGATACTTTGTACATATTATCGCCTTCTTTCACTGTATGATAATCCTTCCCTGACTCAGCTTTTTCACGTTTCGGCTGAAGATAAAGCATCTGCCCCGGCTTAGGATCAAAATCACTTTCCAGTTCATTATACTTTGATAGTTCCCATTTAAGCAATGAAAACTCTTTCTCAATACCCACTTTAGTCTCTCCTTCTTTAACAATAATATACTGAATACGATTGTTCTCCCTAATCCTTGGAATTCTTGCGCTTACAACCCGACTATCACTCTGTGCAATAACCCTGTAAGTATTTACTGACGATTTGATTACCGAATCTGAATCATGTAAAGCTGGTCTGGCAGGTGCTTGTATTGTAGCTAGCCCTTTTCTGCTGTCAAAATTATACATGCCCAGCTCCTCAATTTTTTTTATAAGCATATTAGCATAATCAGGATTGGTTGCATATCCTGCCTTTTTTAAGCCTCTTGCCCACCCCTTATAGTCATCCTGCTTCAGGTCAAAAAGAAAACTGTATCTCGATCCTGATTTCAGAAAATCAGAATGATCAGTGAAAGATTCATCAGCTTGCTTGTATTTTCTGAAGCATTCATTGCGTTTGTCATCATGATGGGTTATTGTTGCTCCTTTCCATCCGCGGTGACACTTAATGCCAAAATGGTTATTTGCCTCTTTAGCAAGCCTGCTGCGACCATAATCCGATTCGATCATACCCTGTGCAAGAGTAATGCTGGCAGGCACACCTGTTCTATTCATCTCTCTTACAGCCAATTCTTTATACTCATCAATGTAATCCTGAGCAGAAGCGGTTCCTGAGGAAGAAGAAGTCAAAGGCTTCTGAGTCTTGCATGAACTAAAAACTGAAATTAAAATGAAGAATAAAACAGGATAACAGCGTCTGAACATAACAGTTGGGTTTACCGCAAAAATAGAAAAAAAAGCTATCTTTACGACCCATATTGAGAAAGAGAGTTATGATGATTACAAAAAGTGTTTCTTTCACCTATAAAGTATTTGAGAGTATTGACGAGCTCACACCTTTAGAGACAGAGCTTGTAGCTGAAGCAAAGAAAGCATCACTGAATGCCTACGCACCTTATTCCAGATTCAGGGTAGGTGCGGCAATTCGTCTTGAAAGCGGGAAGATAATCTGTGGAGCCAATGTTGAAAATGCAGCATTTCCATCGGGGATCTGTGCAGAACGAAGTGCAATATCAAACGCTGTATCAAACCATCCACATGATAAACCAACCAGCATTGCCATAAGTGCTATAAATTATGAGGGAATAACGGAGGAGTCTTTGTCGCCTTGCGGAAACTGCCGTCAGGTAATTGCTGAAGAAGAATCAAGAAGCGGAAACAAGATTAAGATAATACTTGCCTGCCGCAATAATATTTTTGTTTTTGACACTATTTCTGACCTGCTTCCATTGCAGTTCAATAGTAAAAATCTCAAAATCAGTCTTCCCTGATAATAAGCTGAAATCCGGCTCCGTGTATGTTTTTAATAATCAACGAAGGATCCTCAGATAAAAACTTTCTGAGTTTGGTAACATAAACATCCATGCTTCGGGCAGTAAAATAATCATCAGATCCCCATATCTTCTTCAAAGCCATTTCCCTTCCAATAAGTTCATTGGGATTGTGAGCGAGTAATTCAAGCAACTGGGCCTCCTTTGGGGATAGTTTATACTCTGAAGTGCCAATTGAAAGTGTCCTCAGTCTGGAATTGAATACAAATTTCCCTATTTCGTAAATATCTTTTGTGCCGCTCTGAAAATCACGTCTCGAAAGAATAGCGCGGATCTTGGCAAGCAAAATATCAGTATCAAATGGTTTTGTAATATAATCATCACCACCTACCCCATAACCTTTGAGAACATCCTCCTTAAGTTTCTTGGCTGTAAGAAAAATTATAGGTACCTCATTATTTATCTGTCTGATCTCATTAGCTATTGTAAAGCCGTCGACATGGGGAAGCATAACATCAAGGATGCAGATATTATAGAGCCCCTTTCTGAAGTGGTCAACAGCATACTTCCCGTCATCAACCCATTCAACCGAGTAGTCATTTATCTCGAGATAGGACTTAAGAACCGAACCAAAACTAAGGTCATCTTCCACCAGAAAGATCTTTACTGATTTGTTATTCATAGCTAATTGTCCCAGTTAAATGGTAAAAAAACTTCAAACCTGCTCCCTTTTCCGGGTTCGCTGAAGACATTGATAGTTCCCCGGTGAGCATCAATTATAGCGCGTGCGTAGTTTAGTCCGAGACCAAATCCCTTAACATCGTGCACATTACCTGAACTCTGTCTGTAAAATCGTTCAAAAATCTTACTCTGAACAGCTTTTGTCATACCTATACCTTTATCTTCAACTGAAAAAACGACTCCCTTATCAGAGTTCTTTGTTCTGATAGTGATATCCGGATTATCGGGTGAGTATTTTATGGCATTATCGAGAAGGTTATTCACAAGATTAGAAATGTGTTCCCCATCGCCGTAAACGAAATCATTCTCTGCCTCCGGCAAAAAGTTAATCTTGCCATTGCGCTGATGAATCTGGATCTCAATAGTTTCAACAGTATGCTTGATTACTGAATGAACCGAAATATTTTCATATCTGAATTCAATCTCTTTTTTGTCAAGAGAAGCTATCTGCAGAATTGTTTCCACTTTCTTATTCATTCTGCTGTTCTCCTTCTTGATCATACCAATAAAATGACGTACGCTTTTCTCATCGTTAATTACTTTCGGGTTTGTTATGGTATCTGCAGCAAGTGAGATAGTCGCAATCGGAGTTTTGAACTCGTGAGTCATATTGTTAATGAAATCAGATTTCATCTCAGAAATCTTTTTCTGCCGGAGAATAAAATAGAGACTCAGCGCAAATGTGGCAAGTATAAAGAGAGAAAAAAGCAAAGAACCCCCAAGAATCAGCGCCATCGATCCCAGAACATAATTGGCTCTTTCAGGAAATACAACTGAAAGGATAAGATCCTGACGAATAATATTATCAGGAAAGAGAGGGACCATATATTTACTTTTCATAAAGCTGCTCTTCTGTGATTTACTAAGCCCCTCTGTCTGAATAACTCCATCTTTTATAAGCGCGAATTCCCAGGCCGTTTCTATATTGGACAAATAAAGAGCTTTTTTCAAAGCTACTTCAATCTCCTTTTTATCAACATCCAGTGCTTTCTCCCAGGAGTATATTTCAGAGATAGTCTCATCACTCATATTTTGAAATTCACTGGCCCTTTTTTTAACCATATCAAGGTATTCATTCTGCCTGACATAACCTGACCCAGCTTTTGGGCCGTCAACACCTGTTTGACTGACTCTCTGCATCCTTCCCGAACCGTCAGGGGCTGCAACAAAATAAGAAACCGAGTCAGATACAACGGGTTTGTTGCCATTAAAAACAATAGATCTATTAACAGTTGTCACTCTCGCCGAATCACCAATGCCTGAATAACTCTGATTTGTAATATTCACGCTGATTTTGCCTGATGCACCCAAAGAATTCCCGTTAATGCTCAAAAAGCCTGAAATATCTCTGCCTGAATTGCCGACAGATGCAGGATCAGTCATCATGAAATTATTGAAGAAATTCATTTTTCGCGATGACTCAATTGAGTTTCTCGCATTATACAGACTTACGCTGGCAGCAGTATTAAAACTCTCATTCTGAATACGTACAGCATCCCTAATCCATACAGTCTGTACCCAGATGATGCCTATTACCGATAAGAGCATCATTACAATCAGACCTGTAAATCTCATCCTGTTCATGACACAAAATTAAATTATTCGCTTGTCAATAATGCAGAGTTTAACTTTTCATTAACGCTAATTAACTTAAGATTAACGGCTGACAGGGAGTCAAAAAATAAGAAGTAGTAAATTTCAATATGCACTCAAAGAGCCGCAATCCGGACTCTTTTTTTATGTTATTGAATCCATAAAGACTGACCAGATGTCACCTTCAGGACAATGCCCGGTAATTACAATGTTTTCTTTTTTAACAGGATGAATAAATTCTACTCTGCGGGCAAGAAGACTGATACTGCCATCCTCATTTGACCTCTGAAACCCGTATTTAAGATCTCCCTTAATAGGACATCCTATCTTGGCGAGTTGTGCCCTTATCTGGTGATGCCTGCCAGAATGCAATTCAATTTCAAGCAAATAAAACCTTTCCGAACGGCCGATAATTTTATAGGTAAGGCTGGCAACCTTAGAGCCCTTAACCTCTTTATCAAAAACATAACTTTTGTTTTGTGTCTCATTCTTTTTTAGATAATGAGTAATAGTTGCTTCATCTTCGGGAGGTCGCTCTTTTACAATTGCCAGGTATGTCTTTTTAACCTGTTTCTCCCGGAACATCTCATTAAGGCGTTCCAATGCCTTTGAAGTACGGGCATATAGAAGTACACCACTTACCGGACGATCGAGCCTGTGTACAACTCCCAGAAAAACCTCTCCGGGTTTCTTGTATTTTTCAGCAAGATATCTCTTAACCTCGGTGTCGAGCGATACATCTCCTGTTTTATCACCCTGCGCCAGATCTGAAGATCTCTTGTAAACAGCAATAATATGATTGTCCTCGTAAAGTATTTCAGCCATTTAATTCTTTATTAATATTGTTCCTTTTCATTAGGAAAATCACGTGACCTGACATCGGAAATATATGCCTGAACGGCTCCTTTTATCTCGGCATGCAAATTATGATACCTTCTAAGGAACCTTGGAGAAAACTCCTGAGTAATCCCCAGCATATCATGAAGTACCAGAACCTGTCCATCGGTTTTTCCACCTGCACCTATTCCGATAAGCGGAATTTTAAGGCTATTTGTCACCTCTTCAGCAAGCCGGGCCGGAATTTTCTCGAGAACTATGGCAAAACAGCCGGTTTCTTCAAGCAGTTTTGCATCTTCCATAAGCCTTCGGGCTTCTTCTTCCTCCCTTGCTCTTACAACATAGGTACCAAACTTATGTATTGCCTGCGGTGTAAGTCCAAGATGCCCCATCACAGGAATTCCGGCCGACAGAATCCTTTCAACTGATTCAACAACCTCCCTGCCACCTTCGAGTTTTACAGCATGAGCTCCCGTCTCTTTCATTATCCTTATAGAAGATGCCAGCGCCTCCTTTGAATTTCCCTGATAGGTACCAAAAGGAAGGTCAACAACAACAAGAGCCCTCTTCACAGCCCTCACAACAGAGGCGGCGTGATATATCATATTATCAAGAGTAATCGGAAGAGTTGTATCATACCCGGCCATCACGTTTGAGGCGGAGTCACCAACAAGAATAACATCAATTTCAGCTTCGTCGATTATTTTAGCAATCGAATAATCGTAGGCTGTCAGCATGGCTATCTTCTCACCTTTGAGTTTCATCTCATTAAGAACATGAGTTGTGACTCTTTTTACAGATTTATGTATTGACATAATTAATAAGGTGTTATTTAAGGCGCAAAGTTACAGATTTGTATCGGATGATACATCTGGCGGGGAGTATCTTTTTTATTTGGCAGGAATTGTCGGTTTCACTGTCGTTTTGTCACTTCATTACACATATATTAAATAAGGGATTGCCAATTTTTCTTAAAAACACTGAATATCCCTTGTGGCATAATCATTGCATATCCCCTATAGCAAAATGAAATTTTTTAAATTATTATAAAATGGGAAAAATAATTGGTATAGACCTGGGAACAACAAATTCATGCGTTGCAGTAATGGAAGGCAGTGAGCCTGTTGTAATCCCCAACAGTGAAGGCAAAAGAACAACCCCTTCAATTGTTGCTTTTATTGACGGAGGTGAGCGTAAGGTAGGTGATCCTGCCAAGCGTCAGGCAATTACAAACGCAAAGCATACTATCTACTCTATCAAACGTTTCATGGGTGAAACTTATGATAAGGTAGGAAAAGAAATTAAAAGAGTTACCTACACTGTTGTAAAAGGTGACAACAATACACCCAGGGTAAAAATTGACAACAGGATGTACTCCCCGCAGGAGATCTCGGCAATGGTTCTTCAGAAGATGAAGAAAACAGCTGAAGATTATCTTGGACAGGAGGTCACTGAAGCTGTCATTACAGTTCCTGCCTATTTCAGCGATTCACAGCGTCAGGCAACAAAAGAGGCTGGAGAGATAGCTGGTCTGAATGTAAAAAGAATTATTAATGAGCCAACAGCAGCTGCTTTGGCATATGGTCTCGACAAAAAATCAAAAGATCTGAAGATAGCTGTCTTCGACCTTGGAGGCGGAACATTCGATATCTCAATTCTTGAACTTGGCGATGGTGTATTTGAAGTAAAATCAACAAACGGAGACACTCACCTTGGCGGCGATGACTTCGACCATGCTATAATTGACTGGCTGGCTGAAGAATTCCTGAAAGAAGAAAGAATTGACCTCAGAAAAGATCCAATGGCGCTGCAGCGTCTGAAAGAAGCTGCTGAAAAAGCCAAAATTGAACTGTCAAGTTCTTCAAGCACAGAGATCAACCTTCCCTATATAATGCCGGTTGACGGAATTCCAAAGCATCTTGTTAAAACTCTTACACGTGCCAATTTTGAAAAGATCTGCGACAAACTCATTCAGTCATGTATTGAGCCTTGCAGAATTGCACTCAAAGATTCAGGACTTGCAGTAACAGAGATAGATGAGGTTCTCCTTGTAGGAGGTTCAACCCGTATTCCTGCCATTCAGCAGCTTGTAGAGAAATTTTTCGGAAAAACTCCTTCAAAAGGTGTCAATCCGGATGAGGTAGTTGCAGTAGGCGCAGCAATTCAGGGTGGAGTACTCACAGGGGAAGTAAAAGATGTTCTTCTTCTCGACGTAACACCTCTTTCACTTGGTATTGAGACAATGGGTGGAGTTATGACAAAACTGATTGAATCAAACACAACTATCCCTACCAAGAAAACTGAAGTTTTTACAACTGCTGCCGACAACCAGCCTTCAGTAGAGATTCACGTTCTTCAGGGTGAAAGACCTATGGCATCGGGAAATAAAACAATCGGAAGATTCCATCTCGACGGTATTCCTCCTTCGCCACGCGGAGTTCCGCAGATTGAAGTCAGTTTCGACATCGACGCAAATGGAATCCTGCATGCTTCAGCAAAAGACAGGGGCACAGGAAAAGAACAAAGGATAAGAATCGAAGCTTCATCAGGTTTAAGTGATGAAGAGATAAGAAAAATGAGAGATGAAGCCAAAGCAAATGCAGAAGCTGACAGCAAGGCAAAAGAGAAAGTTGAAAAGATCAATACTGCCGACAGCATGATCTTCACAACAGAAAAACAACTCAAGGAATTCGGAGACAAACTGCCCGCTGATAAAAAGCCGGCAATCGAAGATGCTCTTGCAAAACTGAAAGAAGCTCATAAATCACAGGATGTAGTGGCAATCGATGCTGCACTTGCACAACTCAATTCTGTATGGCAGACTGCATCAGAAGAGATGTACAAAACTGCACAGAACAGCGGTCAGGCAACCTCACAACAGCCTGATCCGGAACAGGCAGGCCCTTCAGGCGGTAAATCCGGAAGTGATGAGGTTACTGATGTTGACTTTGAAGAGGTGAAATAAGCTCTCATTTATCATAACGAAAAGAGGTTGAAGAAATTCAACCTCTTTTTTTACTTACACACCTTAGAGCCTGAAGCATTTAAAACCAAGGAAAAAGTGAGGTTCTCACTGCCTGTCTGTTCAGGGGGTGAATAAAAGCGAGTTCGGGATATGCAGTTAAATAGCCGTATTAATCCGGGTTGATTTTTGATTACAAAACTCACAAACTAAGGCTGCAATAATCGTAATTAATATAATTTTCATACTCTCCTTGATTTAAATAAACATATTCAAAACCAATGCAACGGCCAACCCAACAATTGCTACTAAACATTCCATCACCGTCCAAATGGCAAAGGTTTGTTTGATGCTGACGTTAAAATATTCCTTGAACATCCAGAATCCAATGTCGTTAAAGTGCGAAAACATCAGACTTCCTGAACCTGTTGCCAGAACCATCAACTCGGGTGAAATACCCGATTGAATGGCAATTGGCAGCATGATTGGAGCGGCGGTCATGGTGGCAACCGTTGCTGAACCAATTGCAAGTCGCAAAAGAGCAGCCACCGAAAAAGCCAGAATCAGCGGGTTAAACGTGATCTCTTTGGCCATTTCAGCAATATAGTTGTTCACCTGACTGTCTTTCAGAACTTGTGAAAAAGCTCCACCGGCAGCAATAATAAGAATAATCATGGCAATGGATCCAACGGCTTTACTGAGTAACTTCATCACATCGTCCATGTTTCTTCCTTTTCGTAAACCCAGCGTAAGGATACCTGCCAGAACAGCCATTAGCAAAGCAATATTGGCATCACTGAGAAATTTAACAAAAGTCAGCAACTTAGCTGCCACTAAAGCTGAAGCATTTTGCCAGCCATGCAATTGCAAAAGTTGCTGGTAGTAATCTGTCAGGTGAAGAATACCTTTGGCAGTAAGATCAGTTTTCGATGGAATAGGACCCAGTACCATATCTACAATAGCACCAAAAAGCATCAGGATAACCGGAGTAAGCGCTGCCAGAATACTTCTTCCCAAACCCGGCAATTCTTCTTTTTTAAACTCGTGTGTCTGATGCAGTTCTGCTGGCGGCTTAACATCGAGGTTGCGGAAGAATTTGGATAAAACAATTCCTGCAAGCAAACAAGCAGGAATCACAGGAATTAACCCAATTAGCAATACCTGATTGATATTGGCATCATAAACCAGCGATACATAAGTTGGTGCAGGGTGAGGCGGTAAAAACGCATGCGCTATCGATAATGATGCTGCAAGCGGAATTCCCAGGTACAGCAATGGTAGCCGGGCAGCAGTCGAAAAAGTGTAAATAAGCGGAATAAGTACCAGAAAACTCGCGTTGTACATCATAGGCAATCCTACTAGAAAACCGGTAATGAGAATGGCATACTGAACATTTTTCAAACCCATCAGATCAATAAGCCGAAAGGTAATGGTATGCGCTGCTCCGCTTTCTTCAATCAGTTTTCCCAACATGGCACCGAATGTAAGAATCAGAATAATTTTACCCAGCGTAGCACCAATTCCCGACAATACAGAATCCAGCACCTGCATCAGGTTCATTCCGTTCAGCAATCCTACGCCAATAGCAGTTATGAGCAATGCAAAAAAAGCATTCCACTTAAATTTAACGATCAGAATTAACAGGAAAATGATTCCTGCAGCAACAACCAACAAAGGCATATTAAGCTAAAGTTATGTTTTTATTCTTATCCAATATCCTGCTATAAGCTTCCACCATAAAGGCGGCTAAATTGCCCCCCATATAATTCTTCGCAGTTTCCATATTAAAAAGGTCAGCATTTTCACGAACCCGGGCATCGGTATGCTTAGAACTATCAAGCAAACTGGCAAACATAGCACGGTAACCTCCGAAATTCCAGGTCATTCGGCCATAAGGTGCATCGCTTCCGCAAAAAAGGTTTCTGCTGAATGGTTCACCGGCCAAGGTATAAGTGATAATATCACTTTCGATATGAGTATCTCTCTTAGCACTAAGCACAAACCGGATATTTGGATGTTCCCAACCTAACATGCGGGCTTTCTGGTACAAATTTTCGGCTACAGGATAACTTGCTCCTCCTCCACCCATATGAACGCCAATGAGCGGATGTTGTGGATGACGCCTGGCAAGATTAGCTAAACCTTCGGCGGGAGTAAATTCAGTATCAGCACCAAAATGAAAGGCAGGTACAGCTCCCATCTGAACAATAAAATCGAAAACTTCAGCAACAGGATCCGAATCAATGGGGAAAGCATTCTGAGCAGGATTCATTTTAACAATGGCAAAACCAAATTCTTCAACACAAATAGAAACCAGCTTTTTGGCTAATTCAGCTCCCAAAGATTTTGGATCGGTCCAACCGGCAGGGATAAAACGGTTGGGATATTTTATAGAAGCATTGAAAATGTACCGGTTAGCTTCCAGCAACACATTAAAATTAACCTCCGGATCGTTGCCGTAACAAGTAGCTGCTGGATTTTGCCAGATTAAAGCCATATCGACAAAAGCCATATTCATTTCCTCAATAAGTTCTTCAGCTGAAACGGGCCGTCCATGATAGTAGTTAGGTTCCGAATGCAACTGCTTTATAAGTTCCGGGTGCATAAATTTAGTATCAGTGGCATGGGTATCGCCATCAATTACCAGATTATATCTGCTTTCCTGAAGAAATGCCATTTGTGCAATTATCCTGTCTTGTGCTATTTCGCATATCGTCATACTTAACTTATTTAATGGCATAAAAAGTAGTTACGGAATTCATGGGAGCAGTGTAAACAATTTCTCCATCTTTTACCTGAAAAGTCCCAATCTCTGCGTATTTTTCCTCATTGCCTGTTCTATAAGCAATAAACTTTGCTGCATTAGAGCCTTTAATGCTTATTACTACAGGTTTTTCAGCTTTCAGATTTGTATTTGCAACTACAATGGCATTTTGATTTTGAGTTCCATTTGCCGAAAATGCGATTACCGGAATTTCACTGTCCATGGAGTTTGTGCGAACAACCGACATTCCCGGCTGTCCTGCACGACTCACTTGCTTATAGTAATAATAACCAGGCTGAATGGAATAGCTTCCATCTTCA
This sequence comes from Bacteroidales bacterium, assembly GCA_038207725.1. GTDB lineage: Bacteria > Bacteroidota > Bacteroidia > Bacteroidales > VadinHA17 > LD21. The sequence goes on from JBBQZN010000056.1 coordinate 20,280, forward strand.
CTTACATTGATGGCGCATCCAGGATTTGGATCTCCGCCTACCCAAAGCGGTGGGCGCTGAATTCCTGCCCAGGGAATTATTCCGTTAATCTGTGCTTCGTATATGTTTCCCCAAATTTCTTTTACAAAACGGGAATCCATTTTGCTCCACGACGTGGAAGTAACCCATGCATGTAATTCGGGACGTTTGCTCCTTAACAGGACTGTTCCGGCATTGGTATGACTGCCGTACCATCTGTTTTCGTAACCTCCTGCATAAAAACCGTGTGAGGTGATAAGTCCCAGGTTTTTCAATGCTGCATTGTCATCGTAAATTGCATCAGCATGACCCCAAAAGCTAAAGCGGTACCAGTTTGTAGGCTCGCCATTGGTCACCGCGACATCTTTCAAACCAGCTTTGGCAAGCATCGGAGGCATTATTCTCAGAAAATCGCAGATCTGTTCGCCCGACCAGTACATGTTGTAATCGTGCCCTTTGCCAATATTACCTTCTTTGCCGTCCCAGGGCCAGCGTTCCCAGTCTTCGCCTTCGTTATGAAGTGAAATATATTTTACAGGAAATTTTTCCTTTTCTTTCAAATATTTGGCCCAGTCGATCATGTAATTTGCCAGATCAGCCTTATGAGCCGGATCGAGGTCGCGGCCACGCATGGTTTTCTGAAGTGTTGTATATGCCGGTGGACCATAGAGTGTGGTAATTATTTGCAGGTTGGAACCTCTGGCCTGCGTTTTTTCAAGACCCATCCTCACAAACATGCGCATATTTCCGGTTGCCATTTCGTGATTGAATTTGCCTCCTGCTTCCGTTTGATGAAAAGGATCGAGAAACATTTTAATAAGACCAACTTTCAGACCATTTTCACCAAAAACAAGATCGACAATTTCTTTGCGGGCATCTTCAGTCATAATACTGAAACCACCATAATCTTTGGCATCTTTGCTGTAGTCAATGGTTTGTGCTGTTTCTACATAGTTAAAACCAAAGCCATCCCAGGTACGGAGATTTTTTGAAAAATCGACAGAAACAGGACATCCGCGAAAAACAGGATATTGTGCTTTGGCGTAAAATCCAAAGAATGTCAGGATTACAAAAATCGATAGAATACTTTTTACCTTCTTCATAAGTTAGTTTATTTTAATTACATTTTCAAGAATAGCAGAATCGCATCGAAAGTCAATTTTCTTTGCAAGAACAGTGTTTATCCAGGTTTTACTTTGAGAGTTCTTTACAATGCTGATGGAACCTGCAGGAGTTCCGTTGAGAATTTTCTTAATGGCACTTGCCATCCATGTACCTTGTTCTTCTGGAACCTTGGTGAGGCCAAACACGGCAAAAGGCATCATAAAGTCGTCGCAGGTAAATACAGGTTTTGTGATATTTTTTAAAACAAAATCTTCTGCTTCGGCATTATCCCAGTTTTTTACCCCGCCATTTGTAGGCAGATAAATAATATCACAACTTTTGGAGGCAGCAATAAAAACCTCTTTCCATGCCTGGAAATCATCAACCAGATAATATTCAGGCGATAAGCCCATTTTTAAATATAATGTATCCAAAATCCGTTTGTTGTTTTGTTCCGAAAGGGAATTTTCAGAAACCACAGCCAGTTTTCTGCTTTTGGGGTATGCTTCCATGAGTGTTTCAAGAGCTTTATGAAGTGGCAGAACTTCGAGCATACCTGTGACCTGCTGTTTATCGAATATATATTGATCGGCCGACCAATTGACCCCGCAAAACACAACAGGAATATTGAATTTTGCAGCATAAGGTTCGACCAGATATTTCATGGCATTATCGTCGGAAACAGCTAGTATTTCAGGCTTATAGAATTCTACCAGCTTAATAATGGAATCAATTTTCGCCTGTATGCTATCTTTGGATAACTGTGTTTTTGAATCGAGCATCACAATTTTACAGTCAAAGCTATCGTCAGGTAAGTTTTTCAATAATCCCAGCATAATTTCGTCGCTGGGTGGATAGCCGGAATGATAAGAATTAACATACAGGATTCTGTGCGGGTTGCTTTGGCAGGAATATAAAAGCACTGAAAGAATTACAGTAACAACTAACTTGTTCATATGCATTAATTAATCAGGTGCTATGTTAAGCAAAAAAGGTAAGCAAAATGCGATAAAGTACTGAAAAATCAGCGGGAACGGTACCGGAACATATCTTAATAATACTGGAAATATCAGGGTTTTCAATATTAACTTTTGTATTGACAAAGGGAGTTATTACTTTCGTAATAATTAAACAAATGATGGCTGGAAGACAATTAACCATTATGGATATTGCCCGACGTTTGAATCTTTCAAAGTCGACTGTTTCGCGGGCATTGCGCGATACCTATGATGTGAATCCCGAAACCAGACGACGGGTGATGGAACTTGTGAAAGAGCTTGATTTCGAGCCAAACAGCATTGCCACGAGCTTGCGACAGCATAAAACTTTAAGTATCGGAGTTGTTATTCCATCTTTCCGTATACCTTTTTATTCAACAGCTATCAGTGGAATACAGGAAGTAGCTTCAGCATCTGGCTTCAACGTTATGAGCTGCCAGAGCAACGAATCACTGGCCGGGGAAATCAGCAATATCAATTCATTGGTTCGCAGCAGGGTCGATGGAATAATTATTTCCTTATCCCGCGAAACCAATACATACATACATATTGGCAAACTTCAGGAAAAAGGGGTACCGGTAGTACTTTTTAACAGGATATGTTCCAGTCTGTCCTTGCCCAGTGTTTCAGTTGATGATTATAAAAGTGCCCGTATGGCCACTGAATATCTCATTAGCAGAGGTTGCAAAAGAATAGCTCATATATCGGGACCCGCAGGCCTGAATTTAACCGAAGACCGAAAATCAGGCTTTACCGATAGTTTGAAAGAACAAAATCTCCCGCTGGACGAGTGTATGATTATTGAAAGCGACTTTTCGATTGAAAGCGGAGAAAAAGCAGCATATCAATTGCTTCAATGCAAAGAACTTCCGGATGCCATTTTCTGTGTTTGCGATGCGGTGGCATTTGGAGTCATGATGACTTTAAAAAAGCGTGGTATCCGGATCCCTGAAGATATTTCAGTTATGGGCTATACCGACGAGCCGGTTGCGGCACTGGTGGAACCACCACTAACCACCATTTCGCAACCAATTTTCGAAATAGGACAAACAGCAGCCACACTTCTTCTTAAACAGATTAACGGCCGATTCGACAAGCGGGAACCAAAACAACTGACTATGGATACGCATTTAATAGTAAGAAATTCAACAATATAACATTTCTACCTGCGTTAATTTTCAGTTACTCTGTGATTTTTTGCACTCTATCCCAGGCACAATGTAAATAGTATTTCTTGGTGTATTCAGGATCTCGGTTTCCGTCAGGCTCCCATTGTGAAAAGGAAATAGCCACATCAAACAATTTCTTACGGATATCCTCACGGATATTATCGAAAACGAAATTTTAGACATGCGCCTGTCCCGCATTGTGAATACTCATCGTGGCAACATATTCAACATGAATAATGTCGATATTTTCGAAACGAGTATTTTTCACTTCGTTTGAATAAAGTTCAAAACCCATTTCGATCGAATTTCCCAAGATCGAGTTCCAAAAAACGCAATTCTTCACCAGAATATTGTCAGTCGGATTTTCAGACGGATATTTTCCCTGAGATTTGATGGCAATAATCTTTGGTATGAGCAAAAACGCCATCGATTACCACATTGGTGCAACGGCAAATATCCATTCCATCATCGCTACCGCTTTCAGAAACTATTTTAATGCCTTTGATATTTACCTTGTTACAATGGAAAAGTGCAGCCTGCCAAGTGATTCCGTTGTGCAAAGTGATTCCCTCAATATCAATATTTTCACAATCGCGTAAATAGAAGAATCGGTTGTTGCTCAGTTAGTTTGTTTCATATTCAGTTTGCAGATGTTTTCAATAATGTATTGATTTCCATTTTCTGTTTCTTTTATAAACTTCTCGTCAGAAGCCAGAAATTTTCCATTTTCATCGGTTGCCCGGAATGAAATGGCGGCAATCATCGCCGCGTAGATCAAATTATATGGCTTATTGAGATTGATGGCTGCACTAATTGGCCCGACCAACCGGTCTTCAGGACTTAATTTTCGGTACAAATCGCATCCAACCCTGAAAATGGTATCGCCCAAGGCTTTGTTTTGAAACCTGTACAGCAGATCGTCAATGTGGGCTTCCAACTGGCTTGATGTGAACTCACCGGGATATAGGGCCATCAGGATTTCGGACGATTGCAGCATGGTTTGACGGGTTGCCACCAAAATTTCAGCATCGGCCAAAACTTCATAAATGTAGGTTGACTTCGGATATTTCTGAAACCCCAGATATGCCGCAGTGGCATGACCCAGATTGTGAATAAAAAGTTTCCGGTCAACCCATGCTTTGATGTTTTCTTTGGGCTGAAGGTTCAAAACCTCAGGAACGGCATTCAGGAAACCTTTTTTTGCTACAATTAAGCTGTTGTATGGTTCGGCAAACACCTGAAGCGGATCTTCCTCCATGTCCTTCTGCGACATGATGGGTACCATTTTACCAATGCTTGTTTCGACCAATCCAACCAGTTTATCGAACGGATAATCTGATGGTAAAAAACGGCTCAATTCCTCCGCCAGATAAACATCGGAATTACGCATGTTCTCGGCGATAATAAAATCGAGCGGCCATTCACCAAATTGGTTTCTGCGGTGAACCAATGCCTTTGCGATCAATGGCAAGGCCGTTGGCAATCCCTGCTGGCCAACTGACAATGCCGCGATTGAAGCACCGGCTAATTCACTAACTACCTTTTCGGTATCCTTGATGTTGATGCCTCGTACGTTGGCGACTTCAAGAATTTCATCTCCGGTTTCACTTTTAATCACCACCTTGTAATTTCCTTGTTGGTTGAGCTGGTTGATCAAATCCTGATTGAGGTCAACAAACACCACCTCATAACCCGAACGGCTGAACAACTGCCCAATAAAAGAACGGCCAATTTTCCCTCCGCCAAATAGCACCAATTTTTTATCTATCATTTTTATATTATATCAGTCTGTCCAATTTGTACCAAATAATCATGATGATAGGCCTTTACCAGACTGCTCTTTTGACCGGGGAAACTTTCATAAAATGTACCTCCGTTGTAAAAACAGGCATATCCACCCGAAACTATTCCCAATGCCACAGCACTTTTCAAATCAACCTGACCTGAAGGATTTTTGATTAGCTGAAGTGCAATCGCTGCCAATACGCCACCCACAAAATTATCGCCGCAACCGGTGGTATCTCCCGATTTTTCTGTCATCTGTTTTAATTCGGCGACTACTCTTTCAGAAACCGCCATAGTGGTTGGTTGAATCTGTCCGAACAATAAACTATCGGCTGAAAGATAGAGTTGATTGGAGCCGTGGGTGATGATAAAAGCACCCACTCCGGAATTTTGAAAAAACAGGACCGCATCTTCAACCTTTGAAGTTCCACTTAA
>JBBQZN010000057.1:0-25222 GCA_038207725.1 Bacteroidales bacterium
ATCAATTGTAGGACAATGCGGGACTCTTATTTCCAGAGTATTATTCATCAAAAACGGCAGCAATACTCTTTTTGCGATAATAGATGCAGGAATGACTGACCTGATAAGGCCTGCACTTTATCAGGCTTATCATAAAATTGAGAACCTGACATCCAGGGGAAATATGTACCGTTATGATGTTGTTGGCCCTATATGTGAATCATCCGACACTTTTGCCAAGTATATAGAACTTCCTGAATCGAGCCGTGGTGATATTCTTGCAATACGCTCAGCAGGTGCTTATGGTGAAGCAATGGCTTCTCGATACAACCTCAGAGATCTGCCTAAAGCTATATTCTCAGACGACCTTTAGTATTTTTTAACAATTAAGTTTTTCAAATCCTTTCCAAAGTTGTGTCTGGACTAGAACCACTTACAGTTCAAACAGCTCCGGTAATCTTTATTTATACCGATTCTAAATTCAGTATTTCTCATTCAATCGGAAAAATAATTACTTTGGTGTTTTACTTTTTAAACCTATCAGGATGAAATATTCATTATTTAAAGTTAAGCCTTTCGACCAGTTGATGCGCGAAGCAAACAGCGATTCATCGGGTCTGAAACGGGCGCTCTCAGCAACTAACCTTGTATTTCTGGGAATCGGTGCAATTATTGGTGCCGGCATATTTGTATTAACCGGAGAAGTATCGGCTAATTATGCAGGACCCGGTATTATTCTGTCATTCATTGTAGCTGCCATGGCTTGTGCTGCGGCAGGACTATGCTATGCAGAACTTACCTCAATGATCCCTATATCAGGAAGTGCATACACTTACGCATATGCCACACTGGGTGAGCTGTTTGCATGGGTTATCGGCTGGCTGTTAATTGTAGAATACCTGTTCGCTGCTTCTACTGTAAGTGTAGGCTGGTCAGGTTATGTTGTAAGTCTTCTCGGCGATATAGGGGCAAATGGAATTCACATTCCTGCTTCGTTAACCACTGCTCCTATTATATATGATGAAGCCACCAGCGGATTTATAAGATCAGCAGGAGGAATCATCAATCTGCCTGCGATGTTCATTGTATTTATTTTAACGATAATACTCGTTGTCGGGGTTAAGGAATCAGCTAAATTCAATAATATCATAGTTATCATTAAAGTAGCTGTGATTCTTATTTTCCTCGTTGCCGGAGTATTTTTTATTAGTAAAGCAAACTGGCACCCATTCATACCTGAAAATACCGGCAAATTCGGATCATTCGGAATTAGCGGAATACTCAGAGGTGCAGCAGTAATCTTTTTTGCCTATATAGGATTCGATGCAGTTTCTACAGCCGCACAGGAATCAAAGAATCCGCAGCGCGACCTGCCGATCGGAATTCTGGGCTCACTGGCTATTTGTACAGTACTATATATTCTTGTTGCACTGGTTCTTACAGGAATCGTATCATATACTAAGCTTGGAGTTCCTGATCCGATCGCAGTGGGAGTTGATTCAATGAACAGTCCATTCGCACGTAATGTCCTCGCTCCTCTTATTAAAGTAGGTGCTGTTGCCGGATTGAGTTCTGTTGTACTCGTAATGCTTCTTGGACAGCCCCGAATATTTATGACGATGTCGAAAGATGGTTTGCTTCCTCCTGTTTTCGCAAAAATTCACCCTAAGTTCAAGACACCTTATATGTCAACGATTATTGTTGGAGTTGTCGCTATGATTCTGGCCGGATTATTCCCGATAGGAGTTCTGAGTAAACTTGTTTCTCTGGGAACTCTGCTTGCTTTCTCATCAGTATGTCTGGCAATTCTTATCCTGCGTAAGAGACAGCCTGATACCCCAAGGCCGTTCAAAACACCTTTCTCACCATGGATTCCTTTATTTGGTATTGTATCGTGCATGGGAGTTACTCTTTTCCTGAATGTTTATGCCTGGATTACAATGATCGTATGGCTTGCAATCGGATTGGTTGTTTACTTCACTTATGGAATGAAGCACAGTACTTTAACTAAAGCAAACAATTAGAATATTTCAATATTATTTTAATAGGGTCATGCCGTGGCATGACCCTATTTGTATCATAAAACCAATATTATGCGCAAACTTATACTTCTTCTGATTTCGCTTGTTGCGATATCCTGCTCACCATTAAAGAAATATGAGAAGCTTCCCGAAGTACTGGCATGGGAGAAAGACATTAAGCTATTTGAGCAACTCGACAAAAGTGAAACATATTCAGAAGATGCAATACTGTTTGCCGGAAGCTCAAGTATCAGACTATGGACAAATCTCGCGAAGGATATGGCGCCTTACCCTGTAATTCAGAGAGGTTTTGGTGGTTCCCGACTCAGCGATCTGGCAGTTTATGCCGACAGAATTTTTGATCCTCATCCCTGTAAGGCTATAGTAATATTCGTTGCCAATGATATTACCGGCAGCAATAGTGATAAGGAGCCGGAAGAGGTTGTCAGACTATACAAGAATGTACTTAAAACAATCAGGAAGAATCATCCTGTAACACCTGTTTTCTGGATTGCAGTTACTCCCACTGCTTCAAGATGGAAGGTATGGCCACAGATTAAAGAAGTAAACAGAATGATAAAAGAGATGTCTGACCCCTCTGATAACACATATTTCATTGAAACAGAAAAAGCGTTTCTGAATGAATCGGGTCTGCCTGATGATAAATATTTCAGGGATGACAAACTCCATCTGACTCTTGAGGGATATGCAGTCTGGAGAGAAATAATCAGGAATGAACTGAAAAAAGTTGTGCCTATGCCAAAAGCAGAAATAATTGCTCACCGTGGCGCCTCATATCTGGCTCCGGAGAATACTGTTGCCTCTTCGAAACTGGCATGGGAACTTGGAGCCGATGCAGTTGAATGCGACATCTACCTTTCACTCGACAATAAAATTATTGTATGCCATGATGGAAATACAAAAAGAACCACAGGTGAAAGCTATTTAATCAAAGAAACAAATTCCGACAAATTGAGAACACTCGATGCCGGTTCTTTTAAGAATGAAAAATACACAGGAGAAAAAATACCGTTTCTGGAGGAGATTATTCTAGCAGTGCCTGAAGGAAAGGAACTTGTTGTTGAGATCAAATGCGGAAGTGAAGTTTTACCGCCTTTGAAGGAACTCATAAGCAAGTATGAGAGAAACCGCAAATTCGTATTTATTTGCTTTGATTTTAATACAATTACGGATACAAAAAAGATATTCCCCAATAACTCCTGTTACTGGCTCTGCAGTAATGCTGAATTGCTTGGGAATACTATCAGTCAGGTTCCGGGAAGCGGAATTGAAGGATTAAGTCTTAGCTATGGTCTGATTGATAAAAATGTTGCTGATAAAGTAAAAGAAATGAACCTGGAACTTTTCACCTGGACAGTAGATGATCCAAACGAGGCCGGTCGTCTGATATCCCTTGGTGTTAAAGGAATAACAACAAACCGGCCCGGATGGTTGAATGAACAAATATTCTGATTACTTCTTAATAACCCTTCTGGAATAAACTTCCTGCCAGTTTTCATTATCTGATGAGAAAGCTGGCTGATCTTTGAAAGAGTTGACTCTTTCAAGTTTCTTTAATACAACTTCGCGCTTGCCACCTGCTACTCCCTTTGCATGCTGAACATAATCAACCCAGGCCACAAACCTGTTTATCCTGTGAGGTAAAATTTCTGGTGTTCTGATATACTGCACATCCCAGTTCCTGATTGCATAATTATCATGATTCTGTTCCCAAACATCAACATAATATACAAATGGATCAAGGTTTGAAAAAACCACTATACCTGTTTCATCAGTAAAACCTTCGTAAGCCTTGTTTGTTTCTGCGTCCCAGTCGGTCAGCAATTCATAAAGAATTACACTTGCGTCAGTAACAATGTATTCATCATTCCATTCCCTGACCTCTATTTCCAAAAGAGTTGGAATTTTTACATCTATGGTTAGATAGGCCACATCAGTCAATCCGCTTTTGGAAGTTGCAGTAAGCGAAACCTCAAATGAACCTGTACCATTAAATGTATGAGATGGATTATCCTCATTTGAGATAAAGCCGTCACCAAAATCCCATTCGAATTCCCTGGCATTTTGAGAATCATTTGTGAAAAACACCTCCTGTCCCACCTCAGGAGTTACGGTGTCGCTATAAAAATAAGCCTCGGGTATCGACTCACATGAGAAGAGGAAAAGAGGCAGAACCAGTGTTAGATAGAATAACCTTTTCATAGAATTTGTATTATAAGTTCAAATATTTGTTTTCAAATTGCGTGCCATCTTTTTTAAAGAGTGTTTTTGTAACAAAATGTTGCACGGGCAGATGACATTTATAAGCTCCAAATTTAAAAATTATAATTATCTTTGCACTCCTATAAAAAGAAGGCTTCGAATGATAAAGATAACTTTTCCCGATGGAAATGCAAGAGAATACAATCAGGGCACAAGCAGCCTTGATATTGCAGAACAGATTAGTCCAAGGCTGGCAAAAGAGGTTTATGCCGCAACTGTTAACGGTGAGATTACTGACCTTACCCGGCCTATTGAAAATGATGCCACTCTTATTCTTCACAAATGGGATGACGATGCCGCGAAACATGCATTCTGGCACTCATCAGCTCACCTTATGGCAGAAGCTCTTGAATCACTGTATCCGGGAATGAAATTTGGAATTGGTCCTGCAATAGAAAACGGATTCTACTACGATGTTGATCCCGGCGAAGGAAAAGTCATTACCGAATCTGATCTTATAACTATCGAAAACAGGATGAAGGAGCTTGCTGCAAAAAATCTTACTTACAGCAGGAAAAATGTGTCTAAAAAGGAAGCTCTTCACATTTTCACCCAAAAAGGTGATGAATATAAAACTGAACTCATCAGCGATCTTACTGATGGAACTATAACTCTTTACACTCAGGGTAACTTTACTGATCTTTGTCGCGGACCGCACCTGCCATCAACAGAGCCAGTTAAGGCTATCAAGCTCCTTAGCGTAGCCGGAGCTTACTGGAGGGGTGACGAGAAGAGAAAAATGCTTACCAGAATTTATGGAATCACCTTCCCGAAACAGAAACTGCTGGATGATTATCTAGTTTTCCTCGAAGAGGCTAAAAGAAGGGATCACAGAAGAATCGGCAAGGAACTTGAACTCTTTACTTTCTCTCCCAATGTTGGGATGGGACTTCCCTTATGGCTTCCAAAAGGGTCTGATCTGAGACAAAACCTCATTAATTTCCTGTCAGGTGTTCTGAGAAAAAGAGGTTACAAGATTGTCGCAACTCCGCATATCGGTAATGTAAATCTTTATAAAACATCAGGCCATTTTGAAAAATATGGAGCTGATTCTTTCCAGCCAATTTCAACTCCCCAGGAAGGTGAACAGTTCATGCTTAAGCCTATGAACTGCCCTCACCACTGTGAAATATATAACGCTACTCCTCACTCCTACAGGGAATTGCCATACAGAATGGCAGAATTTGGCACTGTTTACAGATACGAACAGAGCGGTGAGCTTCATGGTTTGACAAGAGTCAGAAGTTTCACTCAGGATGATGCACACCATTTCTGCAGGCAGGATCAGCTCAGGGAAGAGTTCAAAAGCATTATCGACCTTATTCTGTATGTATTTAAGGTGATGAATTTCAACGACTTTTCTGCTCAGGTTTCATTACGTGATCCTGAAAACAAACAGAAATATATCGGATCAGATGAGAACTGGGAAAGAGCCGAAAGGGATATTATAGAAGCTGCAGCAGAAAAAGGTCTTGCAACAACAGTTGTGCTGGGCGAAGCAGCATTCTACGGACCAAAGCTCGACTTCATGGTAAAGGATGCGATCGGAAGAAAATGGCAGCTTGGCACTATTCAGGTTGACTATAACCTCCCCGAACGTTTCGATCTCACTTACAATGGAAGTGATAATCAGAAACACAGGCCGGTAATGATTCACCGGACAATCTTCGGATCAATGGAAAGATTTGTGGCTGTCCTGATTGAAAATAGTGCAGGGAAATTCCCGCTTTGGCTTGCTCCGGAAAAGGCAGTCATTTTACCAATAAGTGAAAAATTCAATGAATATGCAGGAAAAGTTTTGGAAATTCTAAATAATTCCGATATTTGCACACTAATTGACGATAGAAGCGAAAAGATAGGTAAGAAGATCAGGGATAATGAATTAAAGAGGATTCCCTACCTTCTTGTCATAGGTGAAAAAGAGGTTGAGAGCGGAACAATTGCTGTCCGTAAGCAGGGTGAAGGCGATAAAGGAAGCATGAAAATAGAAGAATTCGTCGATTTTATTAAGGCAGAGATTAAAAATGAGATTGCAATTTAAAGCATGATAAAGAGGTTTTTAGTATTAACAAAAATTAGGAGGAAAGAGCTATAGCTTTACCAATAAGGCGAAGCCCGGCGAGGGTTACCCAGCCGGCTCACAAAATAAATCACAGGATCACTGCAAAAGTGGTCAGAGTTGTAGGTGAAGAGATCGAAGCAGAAGTGATGAGCATTCAGGATGCTCTCCGTCTTGCCGATACACTGGAACTTGATCTTGTTGAAATTTCTCCCAATGCCGATCCACCGGTATGCAAAATTGTTGATTATCAGAAATTTCTTTATCAGCAGAAAAAGAAACAGAAAGAAATTAAGGCCAAGACATCAAAAGTTGTTGTCAAGGAGATTAGGTTCGGCCCCAACACTGATGATCACGATTATAACTTCAAACTGAAGCACGCCATGAAATTCCTTGAAGAGGGAGCTAAAGTAAGGGCATATGTGTTCTTTAAGGGCAGATCGATTTTATTCAAGGAACAGGGCGAGGTTCTTTTACTGCGCTTTGCCAACGACCTTGAGGAGTATGGAAAAGTAGAACAGTTACCACGACTTGAAGGCAAGAGAATGATTGTTTCATTCTCACCTAAAAAGAAGAAATAGTTTTTTTAATATATCCGATAGATAGAAATGCCAAAGATGAAAACAAATCCAGGTGCAAAGAAGAGATTTTCTTTGACCGGAACAGGAAAAATCAAGCGTAAACATGCATTTAAAAGCCACATCCTGACGAAAAAATCAACAAAACGTAAGAGAAATCTTACCTATGGAGCTCTTGTTCACAAGACGGATCTCAAAAACGTCAAGATTATGCTGGCAATGAGATAATTGTTGCGCGATTTGATTTTTAAATTATAGTACTAACAGATTGTTCAGCAAATAAGAGTTCGCCGGCTGGCGAACCGCTGACATTCAAAAAAAATGAGTTATGCCAAGATCAGTAAATGCAGTAGCTTCAAGAGCCAGAAGAAAAAAGGTTCTTAAAGCAACAAAAGGGAACTTCGGTTCAAGAAGAAACGTAATAACAGTCGCAAAAAACACCCTTGACAAAGGTATGGGGTATGCGTACCGCGACAGGAAGAGAAAGAAAGGCCTTTTCAGAGGTCTATGGATTCAGAGGATAAACGCAGGTGTTCGTCAGTATGATATGAGCTATTCAGAGTTCATCGGCAAAGTTGCCAAAAAAGGCATCACTCTTAACAGAAAGACCCTCGCCGACCTCGCAATGAATCACCCCGAAGCCTTTAAAGCAATAGTGGAAAAGGTTAAATCGTAAGGAAAATTTTAATACCCCGAAAAGGAATATTTATATGTAGGGAACAGTCGCGACTGTTCCCTATTTTTATTGTTCAATATTCTATTTGACTCTCATAAACATCCTGTTCCACCTGATACTCTTGAGACCTTTGGCCTCTTTATCAAGTGACAGCCAAATAAATTTTGGCTTACCAACAATATGATCTTCAGGCACAAATCCCCAGTAACGTGAGTCAGCTGAATTATGACGGTTATCCCCCATCATCCAGTAATACCCCATTTTGAATGTATAGCTGTCGGCCGGTGTACCATTAATATATATAGTACTACCCTCAACCTTCAGGTCGTTCTCCTCATAAACATCAATTATCCGTTCATAGAGGCAAAGATTTGAAGTATCGAGTTTTACTGTTGAATTTTTTGAAGGCAGCCAGATTGGTCCATAATTATCCTCGTTCCATCCCAGTTCTTCTTTGTATGGAAAGATATACGCAGCTGATTCACCCTTTCTTGCATATACCGGTGCTATCTCGGTAACATTGGGGAACTTTGATATTGCTTCTGCATTTCCCTTTGTAAGCGGAAGATAATAAGCGGAACCTGATACCATGTTCTGATCAGACCTGGATATATTCAGACGTTCAAATGCCTTTGGGTTAATATTTGTTCCATTTGTCCCGACAACATAGGTTGTCTGCTGGGTAGAATTATCTTCAACCATAACACCGTTAACATATAGTAAGCCCTCTTTTACTGAAACAGAATCACCAGGCAGGCCTACACACCTCTTTACATAATTATCCCTGCGGTCAACCGGACGATAGATAACAGCATATTTTGAACGAATATCATCTCTGGATAGCTTCATATAATAACTTTCTGGATGCAGATTGCTATCACGTTCACGCAGATATCTTGCATTTCGCCTTACTATTTCGTAATAACTTGTTGTCTGTTCCTCAACAACAACAGTATCACCTGCAGGAAAATTAAAAACAATAGGATCGTTGATCTCTACATCGCCTGCTCCGGCCAATCGGTTATACGGCCATAATATCAGATTCGACCACGATTTGCCATTTGTCAGCGGCATTGTATGCTGTGTAAAAGGGAAAGCTATCGGAGTGTTCGGCATTCGCGGACCATAAGCCAGTTTACTTACAAAAAGATGATCACCTACAAGTAATGATTTCTCCATGGAAGGTGTCGGAATACGATAGTTCTGAAAAAGGAAAATATTAATCAGAGTAACTGCAATTACAGCAAAAATAAGAGCGTCGAGCCACTCTATAAATGCATTGTTTGGACCCTTTCGCTTTTTCCAGAATGTCCAGTTTACTTTTTCGGTAATATAAATATCAAAAATTACACCCAGACCGAGAAGAAGCCAGTAATTGCCAATCCAAATTACAACCAGAATATAAAGAATTGCCGGGATCAAAAACCTAATGTTCTTTTTTGTTAGAAACTCATTCATAATAAAATATTTATATAACAAATAAAAGTAAAGATCAATCAGAACCCCATTACGTCATTCATTGTAAAAACTCCTTTTTTAAAGCAAATAAACTCAGCTGCAACAACCGCTCCAAGTGCTAATCCTTTTCTGTTCTTAGCTTCATGATGAAGGCTTATAACATCAATTTCTGAATCCCAGATAACAGTATGTGTTCCCGGAACCAGACCTTCACGCACAGATGCAATAGGGACACAGTCTTTTTCATTACTGTCAGATGGGCACCATTTCGAATAATCAGGATGCTGGCTTACTATACCTTCAGCAAGTGTAATGGCAGTGCCGCTGGGGGCATCGAGCTTTTTTGTATGGTGGATCTCTTCTATGGAGACTTTATAACCGGTATAAAGTGCCATCTGCTTCGCCAGTTCACTGTTAAGACGGAAAAGTAGATTCACGCCAATACTGAAATTAGTAGAATGAAGGAATGAAGTGTTATTCTTTTTACACAATTCAACTGCTTTATCATATTCTTTGAGCCAGCCGGTAGTGCCGGAAACAACAGAAACTCCGCTGTTCAAACATGCTGATATATTGCCAGAAGCAGCTTCAGGAGTTGAGAATTCTATAACTGCGTCAATTCCTTTAAGATTTGCTGCATTCAGTTCGGCAGAGTTATCAAGATCAATTATAAGCTTTATTACATGGCCCCTGCTGATAGCTATGGATTCAATCTCATGACCCATTCTTCCATAACCTATTAAAGCAATATTCATTTCTGATTCTTTTTTGCGAAAATAGATGTTTTGATGTTGTGTTTATCATAAATTTCAAACAAAATTCTTAATGTCACGTTAAAATTTACACAAAGAAATACTATAATATCATAAAAAAATTACTTATTTCATAGCCTTAAAAATTTAATATGAAAAGAATATTTATTTATCTGACAGCAATAATGATATTAACGACTGTATCGTGTACAAATCAGGAGAAAGCCGATCTTGTCATAATCAACGGAAAGGTTTTTACAGTTGATGAGTCTAATCCTTTTGCACAGGCAGTTGCAATAAAAGGAGAAACAGTAATTGCAGTGGGTACTACAAAAGATATCTCTGCTTACGTTGATAAAGACTCAACAATAGTTATAAATGCAGGAGGAAGACTTGTTCTTCCCGGGTTCAATGATGCACATGTTCATTTCGGACCACTTGATCCAGACTATATTGAACTCAGGTATACAACTGATCCTTCAGTAATTACAGAGAAGGTGAAGGCACAGGTTGCAAAGTCTGAGCCAGGTGAGCTCATCAGGGGTGGTCACTGGGAACACGAGATGTTTACCGATAAAAAATGGCCATCCAAAGAGTTGCTAGATAAGGTCGCACCCAACAACCCTGTGGTTTTAAGCAGGGCTGATGGTCATTCTGTACTGGTTAATTCTTATGTGCTTAAAGCATCAGGAATTACAAAAAATACTCCCGATCCTTTCGGAGGTGAGATCCAGAGAGATCCTTTAACCGGAGAGGCTACGGGTATTCTTAAGGAGAATGCCGAAGGACTGGTTAAAACAGGTGATAAAAAAACTGTCAGGACACCTGAAGAAGTTGCTGAAAGAGAATGGCAGGGCTATCTGCTTGCTCTGAAAGAGGCTAGAGAATTGGGAGTAACAAGTGTTCAGATCCCGGGAAGTGCTGATTTCGAGACATATGAAAAACTGATGAGTACAGGAAATCTGACTTCAAGGGTTGATATTGGCAAATCGCTATCAGGTGATTCAGTTCAACTGACAAAATACCTTGAGCTTCAGAAAAGATTCCCAAAAGAAGGCAACTGGATAAGGTTTGGCTATTTGAAAGCATTTATCGATGGTACAATCGGATCAGGTACCGCACTAATGTTTGAGCCATTTACTGATAATGCTTCAACATCAGGACTTTCCATGATGCCATATGAAGAATTTGAAAATATGGTTGTTGCAGCAGATAAATATGGATTTCAGATCGGAGTTCATGCAATAGGTGATAAAGGCAACAACTGGACGCTTAATGCATATGAAAAAGCACAACAGGTAAATGGCGTTCGCGACAGCCGCCACAGGGATGAACATGCACAGGTGCTGCTGCTTTCTGATATTCCAAGGTTTGCAAAACTCGGAGTTATTCCTTCAATGCAACCCACCCACTGCATAAGTGATAAAAAGTTCATTGAAAAGAGGATTGGCACTGTGAGAGCAAAAGGAGCTTACGCCTGGAACAGTCTGGCAAAATCAGGAGCAAAACTTGCGTTCGGAACCGATTATCAGGTAGAACCACTCAACCCAATGGAAGGACTTTATGCTGCTGTAACAAGGAAAGAGAGACTGGGCGAAGAAGGAAACGGATGGCTCCCTGAAGAGAAAATTTCGATGGAAGATGCAATAAGATACTATACACATGGTGCTGCCTATGCCCAGTTCATGGAAGAAAGAAAAGGGATTCTGAAAAAAGGGTACCTGGCCGATATAGTTATTACTGACAGAGACTTGCTTTCTGTCCCCGAAAATGAAATTATGAGGGCCAAAATTGATTATACTATTACCGGGGGTAAGGTGGTATATACCAGTGAAAAATAAATGTCGTGCAGTCGTGCAGTCTTGCAGTCATGCAGTCGTACATTTTGACTATTTCAGAGTGAAAGAGACCCTAATATTCTCATAGCTTCATCTCTAATGCTGCCACAGAATTCCTTTTCGGCAGTAAATTCTTCACACACTTTCGGTTTGCCATTATTATATATGGCACATCTGTAATCGTCAAGAAGATGAATACACCTCACTCCTGCCGGTTTCCCATCAGGCATTCCGGGGATAGGTGATGATATTGATAAGGCTATGCAGCACGCACCGCAATTTTCACGACATTTCATTTTTCAAATATAAAATAATTAAATGAATAGGATTTGTGTAGTGACAGGTTGCGACCTGTCACTACAATTTTGTATTTTTACGAAAAATGTAATTAATGAGAATTGACATTATAACAGTTCTGCCTGAATTGCTTGAAAGCCCTCTAAATCATTCAATTGTTAAGAGAGCGAAAGAGAAAGGTCTCGTCGAAATAAACCTCATAAACCTCCGCGATTTTACTACCGACAAATATAAAACAGTTGATGATTACGCTTTTGGAGGTGGTGCCGGCATGGTGCTGATGATTGAACCTGTGTTCAGGGCAATTGAAAAACTGAAAAGTGAACGCGATTATGATGAAATAATATATACCTCTCCTGACGGGGAGAAGTTTTCACAGAAAATGGCTAACATGCTGTCGATGAAAAAGAATATTCTCATTCTGGCAGGCCACTATAAAGGTATCGATCACAGAATACGTGAAAACATGATTACTCGCGAGGTCTCAATTGGTGATTATGTGCTTTCGGGTGGTGAACTGCCCGCTGCCGTTATTACTGATGCCATCGTACGGCTCATTCCCGGAGCAATCTCAGATGAGCAGTCTGCTCTGTCAGATTCATTTCAGGATGATTTGCTTGCTCCTCCGGTATATACAAGACCAGCTGAATTCAATGGATGGAAGGTCCCGCCTGTGCTTCTCTCAGGCCACGCGGCTGAAATAGACAAATGGCGACATGAACAGTCGGAAGAAAGAACCCGACAACTGAGGCCGGATTTGGCTGGTGAAGAATAGAAAAGCATTAAAGGCTGTAAAAGCTATAGAGGCGGTAGAGGCTGTAGAGGCCGTAGAGGCTGTAGAGGCTGTAGAGGCTGTAGAGGCTGTTAAAGCCTTTAAAGCATTTATTGCCTTTAAAGCATTTACTGCCTTTAAAGCATTTACTGCCTCTAAAGCCTTTATAGCTTTTAAAAGGTCTTTCAATATTTTGAAATATTAAAAAGCTTTCGTAAGATTGTACTCACAACTATCTGTTTCTTAAATACTTAATAATCAACAACATGAATACACAGGATTACATCAAACGGGAAGACAAATTCGGAGCACACAATTATCATCCGCTGCCGGTTGTTCTTGAAAGAGGCGAAGGTCCGTTTGTCTGGGACGTAGAAGGAAAGCGCTACTACGACTTTTTATCAGCATATTCTGCTGTTAATCAGGGCCATTGCCATCCTAAAATTATTAAAGCACTTACTGATCAGGCCACAAAGCTCACACTTACTTCCAGGGCATTTTACAATTCTGTTCTTGGAGAATATGAAGAATACATAACGAAATATTTCGGGTACGATAAGGTACTGCCTATGAATTCAGGGGCTGAAGCTGATGAAACGGCTCTCAAGCTTTGCCGCAAGTGGGCCTATAAAGTGAAGGGAGTAACGGAAAATAATGCCAAAATTATTGCCTGCGAAGGGAACTTTCATGGAAGGACAATTAGCATCATTTCAATGTCTACCGATCCGGATGCAAGAAATGATTACGGACCGTTTACCCCTGGCTATATAATTATTCCTTACAATGATCTTCCAGCCCTTGAAAAGGCACTTCAGGATCCTGATGTTGCAGGTTTCCTTGTTGAACCTATTCAGGGAGAAGCAGGAGTTTATGTTCCCGATCCGGGATATCTGAAAAAGGCATATGAACTTTGTAATTCGAAGAAGGTTCTCTTTATTGCTGATGAGGTACAGACCGGTATTGCACGTACTGGTAAACTTCTTGCCTGCGATCATGAGAATGTTCGTCCCGATATACTTATCCTTGGAAAAGCGTTGTCAGGCGGAGTTCTTCCCGTATCTGCAGTGCTTGCCGATGATGAAATAATGCTTACTATCAAACCAGGGGAACACGGATCTACTTTCGGTGGTAATCCACTTTCTGCAAAAGTTGCAATTGCGGCTCTTGAAGTTGTTAAAAATGAAAAGCTTGCAGAAAATGCCGAGCGTCTGGGAAAAATATTCCGCGATGAATTCAGCGGCATCAAGTCAGATATGATTGAACTTGTACGCGGAAAGGGTTTACTTAATGCAGTAGTAATCAGACCTAAAAATGGTAAAGAGGCATGGGATGTTTGTCTGGCCATGAAGGAAAAAGGACTTATTGCCAAACCTACTCACGGTCATATTATCAGGTTCGCTCCTCCCCTTATCATTACCGAACCACAGCTTAGAGAAGCAATCGGTTTAATTAAGGATGCGTTTAAACTTTTTGAATAACTCAACAATTACCGGGTTATCGGGTTATAATGTTATCAGCTAAATGCCCGATAAAAATATTACGTTAATACTTCAGGGATGACTCTGAAGTAAAATTAAAACTATACTTATGAATATCAGCACTATTGCAAAATTCTCAGTCCGGAGTTTATCAGTTATTGTCGCTACAGTTCTATTCTTTTACTCATGTGCGGTTACAAAAAACAGTGCAGTTACTGTCGATGAACTTAAGAATGAAATAATCTATTTATCATCTGATTCGCTAAAAGGGCGACTTACCGGCTCTGAAGGAGATAGCCTTGCTGCTGAATATATCAGGGCAAAGATGACTTCATACGGAATGGTTCCTGTTACAGGTGACGGATTCCAGAGGTTTGAAGTGACAAAACGTTTGGTTGCAGGCCCTGGTAACCAGTTTAGTGTAAATGGAAAATCATTTTCATCAGAAAAGGATTTCATGCCAATGGGGTTCACCTCCAACGCAGGTCTTGATGCAGATGTGGTATTTGCCGGATATGGTTTTAATATAAGCAACGACAGCACTAAATGGAGTGATTATTCAGGTCTAAATGTCAAGGGCAGTTGGGTTATGATCCTTCGTGGTGACCCTGAGCCTGACAATACAAGAAGTGCCTATATCCCTTTCAGCGGCGACCGCGATAAGGCTTTACTGGCAAAAGATCTTGGTGCGGCAGGTGTATTAATGGTATCCGGAGCTGGTTTTGATGCTGAAGATAAATTCGAATCACTGAGTTCATCTGATTATTCAGTTGACATTCCTGTTATCAGAATAAAAAAAGAGCTTGCCGACTTAATTCTGGCAAACTCAAGGGCAACAATTGCCGGACTTGAGAAGAAACTCAATGAAACCAAAAAGCCCAACAGCTTCAAAACCAATGTCTCAGTAAACGGTTTTGCTGATGTTACCAGAGAAAATGCAAACACAAGGAACATCGTAATGATGCTTCCCGGTGAGGATGAAACACTTAAAAATGAGTATATTATATTCGGAGCACATTTCGACCATCTTGGAATAGGCGGTCCGGGCTCTTCAAGCAGAGCTGTCGACACTATTGCTACCCACCACGGCGCTGACGATAACGCATCGGGTGTAGCACTGATGCTCGAACTGGCCGAAAAATTCGCAAAAACCAAAGGAAGCCACAAAAGAAGTATCGTTTGTGTAGCATTTTCAGGTGAAGAGATGGGGCTTCTGGGATCGAAGTATTATGCTGAAAATCCGGGTATTGACCTCACAAAAGTAAATGCAATGATAAATATGGATATGGTTGGCAGGTATCAGACCGGGAATGCCATTCAGATTGGCGGTGTTGGTACAGCGGAAGGATTCAGGGATATTATTTACTCAATAACTGATACATCACAGCAGAAGCTTTTATTATCTGATGAGGGTTACGGACCATCTGATCATTCCTCATTCTATGGTAAGAATATTCCGGTGCTTTTCTATTCAACAGGAGCACATCTTGATTACCATACCCCTGCTGATACATGGGATAAAATTAATTACGAAGGAATGATAGCGATTTCAGAGATGATTTATAATATGAGCAGTACGCTTGCTTCATCTCCTGTCAGGCTTAAATTCAAGGAGGCCGGACCAAAAGCAGAAGTCTCCCGGACAATGAGAAGAAAAGGAGTTACACTGGGCATTATGCCTGATTTTGCAGGAAATATCAAGAACGGTCTCAGAGCTGACTTTGTAACCCCGGGAAAGCCTGCTGCATCAGGGGGAATGAAGAAGGGTGACATAATTACTGCAATTGATGCAAAGCCTGTTAACAATATTCAGGATTATATGTACAGGATGGGGCAGCTCAAACACGGCCAGACAATAAGCGTTGAAGTTCTGCGTAATGGTAAAAAAGAGGTATTACTGATACAGCTATAGGCGTGAGGCGTAAGGTGTAAGGCGTAAGGTGTAAGGTATAAGGTGTAAGGTGTAAGGCGTAAGGCGTAAGGCGTAAGGCGTAAGGCATAGGGCGGAAAACAAAAGACTAAAGACTAAAGTAAAAAGAGAAAAAAGAAAACATTTATAATTAGTAGTTTTATGAAAAAAGCAATATTGTGGAGTCTTGCGATCATTATAACTCTGGTAGCAGCGATATATCAGAGACAAACGGGTCCTACCTATCCAAAAAGAATAAGTGCAACTGTTAATGATACAGTCTTAAAACTTAAACTTATAAGAAGTATCGACCTCACTGAGAGATCGGAGGTAAAGCTCAAAATTTTTGATAAATCGGTAAGTGCCAGGCTGTTTTTTAAGAGGCTGGGATCGACTGAAGAGTATCAGTCAGCAGATTTTACATATAAAGTATACCCTGTCGATTCATACTTAATGAATAAGGTATTTAAAATTACTGAAGAGAAAGGTTTTTTTGCTGTTGTTCCGCAGCAGCCTCCTGCAGGTAAAATTCAGTACTATTTTGAAATTACTGATTCAAAGGGAACCCAGACATATTTCAAAGATGAGCCCATAGTAATAAGATTCAAGGGAGGTGTTCCACCATATATTCTCATACCTCATATTCTTTTTATGTTTTTTGCAATGCTGTTTTCTACACTTGCAGGCTTGATGGCATTAATTAAATATCCCTTATATAAAAAGTATGGCGTTCTCACACTCATTCTTTTCACAATCGGAGGAATGATACTCGGCCCTATTGTTCAGTATGACGCTTTCGGAGATTACTGGACGGGCATCCCTTTTGGATGGGATCTTACTGATAACAAAACGCTTATAGCTCTTCTATTCTGGGTTCTTGCTGTATATATGAACAGGAAAGAAGAGAAACCCCTCTATGTGGCCCTGGCTGCATTAATACTACTCCTGGTTTTTTCAATACCTCACAGCTTGTTCGGATCACAGCTCGATTATGCAAGCGGACAGGTTACTCAGGGGATGATCCTTAATTTCTTCTGATTTTATTGAAAAAATTTCAATGTGAGTGCAGCATTTAATAATAAACCACGTCTATTGATTAGAAAATTGATAGAAAAGTGGGTGCAGCAACACAAATAAAAACTAGTCTTTACGTAAAGATGTCAAATGTAGAAGCGGCATTCAAAAACCTGCACCAGGATCTTTTGGACGGGTGTAAGACAGGCGATCAGAAGGCACAGTTTCAGATTTACAAGTTGTACTATAAAGCAATGTACAATACCAGTCTGAGGATTGTAAATGATACCATGGAAGCCGAGGATATAATGCAGGAATCATTTCTGTCAGCTTTTGAAAAAATTGATACCTACTCAGGTACAGTGAGTTTCGGTGCATGGCTTAAAAAAATTGTTGTAAACCGTTCACTCGATTCACTTAACAAAAAGAAGGCTGTATTTGAAGATATCGATTCGCATATAGGAATAAGGGATGACAGTGGAGACGATAACGCAAGATATGAGGAACTGGACACAAGAGTGGAAGAGGTTAAGGAGGCAATAGAAAGACTCCCTGACGGTTACAGAGTAATTCTTTCACTTTACCTGCTTGAAGGTTATGATCATGATGAAATTGCTGAGATTCTTTCAATTAACAGCAGTACTTCCAGATCACAACTATCAAGGGCAAAGCAGAAACTCATCGGAGAATTAAAAGTAAAATGAAATCTTACAGGCTATGAAAAATATAGACGAGATAATAAGTAACAACAAGGACTTTTTTGAAGATGCAGAACCTTCGAAAGGTCACTTTGAAAGATTCAACAGGAAACTGGAGATGAGATTCCAGACTAAAGCAGCTAAAAGAAGTATCGGACCGTACCTCCTGCGGGCAGCTGTAGTTACTCTTCTGGTTACACTTTCGTCATTATGGACATGGGATCACTTTATCCGTCCCGGCAGCAGCAGGATGACTCTCGGTGATGTTTCTCCCCAGTACAAAGAGGTTGAGAACTACTATTTACATCAGGTTAATCTGATGGAAAGTGAGATTGGCACAGCAGAGATTACAAATAATGCTGAACAGAGAGTGATGCTTATGAAGGAGATGAAAACGATGGATTCAACCTATGTATCGCTTCAGAAAGAACTCAAGGCTAATCCAAACGATGAACGGATTATTAATGCAATGATAGAACATTACCAGACCAAAGTTGAAGTAATGTCATATATAGTAAACCAGCTTAAGGCTATCAGGAATGAAAACGAAAACAGTAAAGAAAATGAAAAAGTCAGTCTATAAATCAGCAATACTCCTGTCTATATCACTGTTTCTTGTTTCACTTACAGGAAACTCTCAGGAGGTAACAAAGGAATTCCATAAGGAGTTTCCGTCAGGAGCTAATACAACTCTCGAAATCAGCAACAAATACGGAGATGTAGTTATTCAGAAATGGGATAAAGACCAGATTGTAATTGATGTAGTAGTTACGGTGGAACTTCCCAACAAAGAAAGAGCAGAGAAACTTCTTAGCTATATTGATATTCAGTTTTCAGAATCTGACAACAACGTCTCAGCTAATACGATAATCGATGAAAAATTCAATTTCAGCGGCTGGGGCGGAGACTCGAAGAGATTCAGTATTGATTATAAGGTGAAAATGCCTGCAGAAAATGCACTTGTTCTTTCAAACAGATACGGTAATGCCGATATCGACGAACTGCATGGTCAGGTAACACTTGATATTAAATACGGAAATCTGACAGCAGGCAAACTTACGCGCGGAAATGTTAAGCCGCTTAGCAAATTAAGTGTTGCATACGGTAAAGGAAGTATTGACGAAGCAGGCTGGATGGATGTTGTTATCAGATATGTCGGCAGCATGGAAATAACTAATAGCCAGGCCCTGCTCCTCGACAGCAAATACTCAAAAATCTCAATAGGCGAGACAAGTTCTATTGTTGGTGTAAGTAAGTACGACAACATAAAAATTGATAGAATAAATAATCTTGTACTTGAAAACGGATATACCGAGACTAATATCAACCGCCTTACCAAAAAACTCAACTATACAGGAAGCTACGGTTCATTTTCAATCGACGAGATCCCTGAAGGATTTGAAGAAATAAGCTCTGAAACACGCTATATGGGAGTACGTCTTGGAATTGCTGAATCAGCAAGTTATGTCCTCGACGCAAAAGTATCTTATGGAAGTTTAAAATTTGATGAGGATAATTTTAAGAACCAGAGAAGGATTATTGAAAACAATTCAAGTGAAGTATCAGGTGTGGTCGGAAAACAGGAATCTCCCACAGCTACTGTAAAGATATCATCTTCATACGGCTCTGTAAAACTCTATTAATGAAATAGATATATGATATTTTTCAAAAAAGGGACTGTAATCACATTCCCTTTTTTTATTACAGTTTAATATAATAACTCAACTAACTCGGTTCAACAGGCAGACTTATGCTTTTTATATGATACTTCGCGTATTAGCGTCTTTGTGGCAAACTTTTATTGTTCTTCTTTATAAATAGCCACTCCCTCCTTACCATCAGCGCTTGCATAAGCTCTGAACATACCTTCTGAATTAAAAGGCATAGCGACATTTCCAAACTTGTCAACACATATCACACCACCGCTTCCTCCGGCCTTTACAAGCTTATCCATAACAACAAGATCTGAAGCCTCTTTAAGCGACAATCCCTTATATTCCATAAGAGCTGAAATATCGTGAGCTACTGTCCAGCGGATAAAGAACTCGCCATGCCCGGTAGCCGAAACAGCACAGGTACTGTTGTTTGCATAGGTCCCTGCGCCTATTATCGGCGCATCTCCTACCCTGTTGTATTTTTTATTTGCCATGCCTCCGGTTGAGGTTCCTGCTGCCAGATTGCCTGACTTATCTAAAGCGCAGCAGCCAACTGTCCCGTTCTTTTCTCTTTTAAGTATCTCCTGCAGATCATTATAACGGCTCTCAGTGTAAAAGTATTCAGGCGGGACAATCTCCAAGCCCTGCTCCCGGGCAAACTGAGAGGCCCCTACTCCTGATAACATAACATGCGACGAGTTTGTCATAACACGACGTGCCGCGATAATGGGATTTTTAATATCAGTAACACCTGCTATTGAACCAGCGGCCAGGTTAGATCCATCCATTATTGCAGCGTCGAGCTCATTTTTGCCATCATGTGTAAAAACGGCCCCCTTTCCGGCATTGAACATCGGATTATTTTCGAGTATTCTGATTACAGTCTCTACTGCATCAAGCGAGGTTCCTCCTTCAGATAATAATTTCTTTCCGGCACTTAATGCCTCATTAAGTCCATCCCTGTACTTTTTGTCGAGCTCAGGAGTCATCTTTGATTTCGACATAGCGCCGGCGCCACCATGTATAACTATTGCCCAATCCTGACGAATCGGTTCCGAAGCAACAGACTTCTGATCAGTTGATTTCATATTGTTTTTACAGGATAACAGACTGATTAGTAAAAACATAAAAGATGTGATTAATACCGTAATTGATTTCATTTTGCGCTTATTATATTTATACATTCAGGTTAGTGTAATTCAAAGCAAGTGTGCTCCGACACAATATTAATTATTTTTTGGATTGGATAATTAAATGAAACGAGGTTTAATAAATAATAAACATCATTTCATATATTTGATAGGCAAACCTTACCATTAACAGCATACGGCCGGCCATGAGAGTTATAGACATCTCAATTTTCATAATATACCTGACAGGAATTGTTCTGTTCGGAAGCTCCTTTTACAAAAAGAATAAAACCTCATCTGCCTTTACCCTGGGAAATAGTAAAATACCTACATGGGTGATTTCGATGTCGATATTTGCAACATTCGTGAGCAGCATAAGTTACCTCGCTCTGCCGGGTCAGGCCTATGCCTCGAACTGGAATCCCTTTGTTTTCAGCCTCTCCCTCCCCTTTGCATCGTGGATGACTGTAAAATATTTTGTCCCGCTGTACAGATCAGTAAACAGTCCGTCAGCCTATACTTATCTGGAAATGCGTTTTGGTCCGTGGGCGAAAATTTATGTTTCGATAATGTATTTACTCACTCAGTTAATGAGAACAGGTACTATACTTTTCCTGCTTGCCATGACACTTAATGTCATGGTTGGCTGGAATATAATTACTGTTATTGTTATAACAGGAGTAAGCGTTTTGATATATTCACTTCTGGGAGGAATTCAGGCAGTTGTATGGACCGATGCCATTCAGGGTATAATATTAATTCTGGGTGCTCTCGTTTGCGCCATAGTATTGTTGTTTTCGATGCCTGAGGGACCAGCAAGCTTCTTTCAGCTTGCTTCAGAAAGCAATAAATTCAGTCTTGGTAGTTTTAAGGCAGAACTTACTGCTTCAACATTCTGGGTAGTACTTATCTACGGATTTTTTATAAATCTTCAGAATTTTGGAATTGACCAGAACTATATTCAAAGATATATGACCGCCAGTTCTGATAAGGAAGCAAAAAAATCGGCACTGTATGGCGGTTTGCTCTATGTCCCCGTTTCAATGCTTTTTCTTTTTATAGGAACTGGCCTCTTTAACTTTTATTCAACACATCCCGGCTTACTTCAGGAGGGGATTCAAAGCGACAGGGTGTTTCCTTTCTTTATTCTTAGCAACCTGCCTGCCGGACTCACCGGATTACTCATTGCTTCGGTATTTGCTGCCGGAATGAGTACAATCTCAACAAGTGTAAATAGTTCTGCGACTGTAATACTGAATGACTATTTTAATAAGTCAGCATCAGGCGGGAATAAGGAAAGAGCCTCGATGAAAATTCTATACACTGCCTCCATCCTGTTCAGCTTTTTCAGCATTCTGATTGCCATTGCAATGATAAATGTTCAAAGCGCCCTCGATACCTGGTGGAAACTCGCTTCAATATTCAGCGGAGGCATGCTGGGACTATTCCTGCTTGGATTCATTGTAAAGAAGGTTAATAATACTTCAGCAATTATTGGCGTGGCTGCCGGCGCACTTGTTATTGGCTGGATGAGTCTCTCTCCCATATTTTTTAAAGGTCCGGGACTAACAAAACTCGCAAGCCCATTCCATAGTTATCTTTCCATTGTGTTTGGAACAACTACGATTTTTGTAATAGGATTTATGGCAGGAATTCTGATTAAACGATTAAAGAAAAGCTGAAAGTGAATCCTTCTCAGTAAGGAGGCATTCAGAAATCCATTTCCACAACAGTTATTCCTGATCCTCCGAATTCAACATGCTCATCGCGAAATGATTTGACAACATCCACTGTATCGAGGTATTGTCTGACAAGCAGACGAAGTATCCCATTACCTTTCCCGTGAAGTACTCTCAGATTCCGGTGACGAACCATCAGGGCATTATCAATCAGATCGCGTACCTGATTTACTGCTTCCTCCCCTCTTACACCACGTATATCTATCTCAGGCTTAAAATGAATATTTCTCTGAACAATTTCAGGGTCATTCTCCCTGACAGGCTGATTTGAGCGGAGACTCTTTTTAAGTTCTGCCCTTGAAATTTTTTCAATTCTGTCGACTGCTACAAAAAATCTGATGCTTCCTGTTTCGATCTCTGCCTTGCTGCCTTTTATAGAAATAATCTCACCTGCTGCCTGAGTGTCAATCATTCTTACCGCATCGCCTGGCTTCATTGGCAGCTCTTTCTGCAAAACAGGTTCTGCTTTTACCTTTTCCGGTTCGCGATCAAGTTTTATTTTCTTTGCCCTTGAGCTAAGCACAGCAATCTTTTCCTCCGAAGCACTTTCTACGGGTTTTGTTTCCTCAACAATAACAACCTTAAACTCCTCAAGTTGCTGCCTGACATCCTTAGTCTTCTCTTTTTCAGCCTGCGACTCTTTGATCTGCCTTATGGTACTCTCTATCATCTTATTAGAGTCTTTAAGCAGCTGCTGGGCTTCATCTTTTGCTTTTGTAATTATTTCTTTTCTAAGAGTTTTGGCACCTGAAAGTTCCTTATCATATTCAGCTATCAGCTCCTCTAACCTCTTCTCCTGCTGTCTGATACTTTGCCTTTTTGTTTCCCAGTAACGCTTATCACGTGCAATATCTTTCAGATGACGGTCGTAGTTGACGTTTTTAACGCCTGCCTTTCCGGATGCCTCTGCAAGTATATCTTCCGGTAATCCTATCTTTCTGGCAATTTCAAAAGCAAATGAACTGCCTGGTTTTCCAATAGTTAACTGGAAAAGAGGCTGCATAAGATGATTGTCGAATGCCATAGCTCCGTTTGCTATTCCATCAGTAAGTGAAGCAAAATGTTTCAGATTGGTATAATGCGTTGTAATTACGCCGAATACCATTTTTCTGTTAAGTTCTCCAAGAATGGCTTCTGCTATTGCACCGCCTATCATGGGTTCAGTTCCGGTGCCAAACTCATCGATAAGAATCAGAGTCTTCTCATTTCCATGCCTGACAAACTGTTTCATGTTTATCAGATGTGAACTATAAGTACTTAGGTCATTTTCAATGCTCTGCTCATCTCCTATATCAATCAGTATATTTCTGAAAATCCCGCATTCTGACCCTTCTGCAAGCGGAATTGTGAGTCCGCACTGAAGCATATATTGAATTAATCCGACACTTTTCAGACAGACTGATTTTCCTCCTGCATTTGGACCGGAAATCAGAAGGATTCTGTCATTATCGTCAAGTGAGATATCGAGTGGAACGACTTTTCGTCCCTGTAGTTTTTCGAGAGTAAGAAAAAGAAGGGGGTGAACTGCTTTGCTCCATGCTATCAATGGTTTAGGAGTTAAAGCAGGTTTAATTGAATGAAGATGATTGCCAAGCAGTGCTTTTGCCCTTATAAAATCAATCTCACCCAGGAATACATTTGACTCCAGCAGATCATCAATATACGGTCTGATACTGTCGGCAAAGGCAGTTAAAATCCTTACAATCTCGCGACGCTCTTCATATTCAAGTTCAACAATATCATTATTAAGCTCTACTATTTCTTCAGGCTCAATAAAAACTGTTTTTCCCGAGGCTGACTGATCGTGAATCAGTCCCCTGACTTTTCTTTTATCATATACGCCAACAGGTATAACACCTCTTCCGTTTCTCAGTGATACTGTTGTGTCAGAATCTACTATCCCATCTGCCTGTGCCTGCTTTAGAATTGAACTAAGCCGCTTGGTAATCTGAATCCCCTTTGCTACAAGTTCAGATCTTATCTCTTTCAGTTTTGAGGAAGCATTATCTTTGATTATCCCTTTGCGGTCAATTATCCTGTCAATAGAGTCAAGAACATAGGGATAAGTCTTTACCGAGCTGCACATGCCTGCTAAAACAGGATATCTGCCAGCATCCTTCCCTTTGAAAAAATTCAGAATTGATTTTACTGTCTCAAGAGTACGTTTCAGATCATACACTTCCTGCACTTCAGGAAAAGTTCCCTCAACCCGGATTTTATTCAGACAATCTGAAATTGCGAAGTAGTTTTCTGCCGGAAAAAAATCTTCCAGCTGCAATACCATCTGAAATTCATAAGTAGCTGAAAGAATATGAGAAAGGAAATCAAAGTCATCAAGGAACTTAATATTGTCAACTTTCTCAAGTCCCATCGGACTGAGACACTTCTCCGACAGAAGGTTACGGATCCGGTCAAAGCCTATTTTGGTCTCGAAATTTTCGGGATAAATCATCTTTAAAATTAAACAACAAAAATAGGAATATAAAACCAAATATGCAGTTATAGCCAATGCTAAAGTAGTCGGGAAGATATGCTTTTTTGCCTGCCCGGACTTCGCCACTTAGAAAGCTTTATCATAAATTGACAACAGCCAGGGAATAAGCACCCATAGTTTTGGGAAGAATTTAAAAAAATTTTATGTTTGAGTCACGAGTATCATGGAATATTTCTACCTTGTAGAGGATTGTGAAGGCAGAGTTGGGCTAAAGCATAATAACTATATTTAAATCAAGGAGTTGATTGATTATGCTTATGTGACTGACGGGGCGGAAGCGTAAGTTGCGGGGAGCGAGAAAAGCGTAGAGAGAGGAGCGTAGAGCGTAGAGCGTAGAGCGAAGAACATAAGAAAGAAGCTTTTTCACTGAGATCTGAGCATTTAGTTTGACT
>JBBQZN010000058.1:0-24942 GCA_038207725.1 Bacteroidales bacterium
TCTACTTGCTTTCATCACAGTAATGGTTTTAAGAATAAGATTGTTAAAAAAATAGTTACGATTATAGATTATATGGAGGGGTAATCGTAGTCAAACTAAATGCTCAGATCTCAGTGAAAAAGCTTCTTTCTTATGTTCTTCTCTCCACGCTCTACGCTTTCTCGCTCCCCGCAACTCACGCTTCCGCCCCGTCAGTCACATGAAAAAAGACCAACAAAACAACTAATACCTATTGTTAATGCATTGCTCCTCACATCTTTTCCTTCAAAATTGCATTGCATGTCGAAAATAAGAAAATTATTTGAAAGGGCAAGGGGGAAAGGGAAAATAAAGACAGGTATTGGTCATTCAGTTGTCATTCAGTTGTCATACGGTTGTCATTCAGTTGTCATTCGGTTGTCATTTGGTGGTAATTCGATGGTAATTCGATGGTAATTCGATGGTCATTCAATTGTCATTCAATTGTCATAAATAAATGTTAAGAGCTTTGGCTTTTACATCGTATTCCTGTTCCGTCAAACTATATTGCCCCTATATCAGGAGCTGTTCCGGTTCCTGTTTAACCTTCTTTTCCCTGACTTTTGTCACAGCCTCTTTTGTTCCTGATATATAATAAATAGTATATTTGTACCCTGTTATAATAATTCAGCTTATCAAAGTGAAAAAACTTTTAAAAAAAGTATCTGTTTTTTTATTGTGGCTTGCAGCTCTCACTATAACTGTTCATCTGATAATTCCACATGATCATCATTCAGCTGATTCATCTGTAAGCCAGGAAAATAGTTGCCCGGCTTCTGATCATAAGTCCGATCATCATTCAGGTTTTCCATTTCACTGCCATGCCTTTAATGATCTTACTTCTGAAAGATCGCGACCTCTTCTGCTTACTGATTATTTTCAGTTTAGTTTTTTGAGAGTCAACTTTTTGACTGATACTCCTTCATTATTATTACCTTGTTCGCTTATTTCCCGCGAAGAACTGTCACAATCACTTCCCGACTTATTTTTTCTCACTTCCTCGCTCTTCAGAGGCCCTCCATCACTGGCTTAGTACTTTACGCAACTTCACATTTAACCGGATTCTTCTGATCCTTTTATTTATTGTTGTGTATTGGAATTGTTTCCCGAAACATTCCTGACATTGTCTGTAAGTAGTTGATTTTAAAAATATTTTTCAAATGATTAACAGAATAATCTCATTCTCAATAAAGAATAAGTTCATAATCGGATTATTCGTATTGGCATTGGTTGGATGGGGATCATATTCTCTGACAAAAATGCCGATTGATGCAATTCCCGATATCACAAATAACCAGATTCAGGTTATCTCTCTTGCCCCTTCCCTGGCAGTTCAGGAAGTTGAGAGCTTTATTACAGCACCAATTGAGGTTGCTGTTGCCAATATTCCGGATATTATCGAACTACGGTCAATATCCCGTCTGGGACTATCGGTTATAACAATTGTATTTGAGGATAATGTTGATTTATACTGGGCGCGGCAACAATTAAGCGAGCGCCTGAAAGAAGCTGAAGAGTCTATTCCTCCGGGTCTGGCCCAGATCTCACTTGCCCCTATATCATCGGGATTGGGTGAGATTTTCCAATACCGGCTCGCTGTTGAGAAAGGATATGAAAAAGAATTCAATCCTATGGAGCTCAGAACAATTCAGGACTGGGTAGTACGTCGTGAAATGCTTGGAACACCCGGGGTAGCGGATATTAACAGCTATGGAGGATTTGTAAAGCAGTATGAAATAGCTGTTAATCCTGAACGACTTAAGGGAATGAATCTGACATTGCAGGATATTTTTACTTCTCTCGAAAAAAACAATGAAAATACCGGAAGCGCTTACATAGATAAAAATCCCAATGCATATTTTATCAGAGGTATAGGACTGGTGAAGACACTGGAAGACATTGAAAAGATAGTTATTAAAACAAGCGAATCGGGAGTTCCGGTGCTTATCCGTGATATTGCTGCCGTACAGTTTGGCAGCGCAACCAGGTATGGAGCTTTTGTTGTAGATACCGCAGAGGCTGTTGGCGGTGTGGTAATGATGCTGAAAGGCGCAAATGCACATCAGGTAATTGACAATGTGGCTGAGAGGATAAAATCTATTCAGAAATCACTTCCAAAGCAGGTTAAGATAGAGCCTTTTCTTAATCGCTCTGATCTTGTTGGCCGTTCGATCGGAACCGTCTCAAAAAACCTTATTGAAGGTGCCTTAATAGTAATTTTTATACTGGTATTATTGCTCGGAAACATGAGGGCAGGTCTTATTGTGGCTTCGGTTATACCTCTGGCTATGCTGTTTGCTGTATCGATGATGAACCTGTTCGGTGTATCAGGAAACCTTATGAGTCTGGGCGCAATCGACTTCGGACTAATTGTTGACGGGGCCGTAATTATTGTAGAAAGTGTGGTTCTCAGGATCTCAATGAATACGAATCTCCATCCCGGAGTTAGCAGATTAAATCAGGCTCAGATGGATGAGAATGTTCTTGACTCAGCAAAACGAATGATGAGTTCTGCAACCTTCGGCCAGATAATAATACTGATTGTTTACCTCCCCATAATGGCCCTTGTTGGTATTGAAGGTAAAATGTTCAGGCCTATGGCCCAGGTGGTTACTTTTGCACTTATTGGTTCTGCAATTCTATCGCTTACCTATGTCCCTATGGCCTCAGCTCTATTCCTAAGTAAGAAAACAAGCCATAAACCAAATTTTTCAGACAGGCTGATGTCGTGGTTTCATAAAATTTTTAATCCGCTTATTCTGTTTGCATTAAGGAGAAAAATGCTGGTGACAGTATCATCTGTTGCTCTTTTTCTGTTCAGCCTGTTGTTATTCAGCCGCTTAGGTGGTGAGTTTATTCCGCAACTCGAAGAAGGTGATCTTGCTGCAGGAGTTATGACTCTGCAGGGTGGGTCTCTTACCAACACTGTTGACAAGGTTATTATGGCTAATAAAATACTTCTTGAAAACTTCCCTGAAATTAAACACGCCGTATGCAAAATAGGTGCCGGTGAAATCCCTACTGATCCCACTCCAATGGAGACAGGTGATTACATTATTACACTGAAAGATAAGGAAGAATGGGTCTCAGCGGAAACACGGGAAGAACTTATTGCAAAAATGGAAGAGAAACTGGTTGTAATGGCAGGTGTGAAGTTTGAGTTTCAGCAGCCAATTCAAATGAGATTCAATGAGCTGATGTCGGGCTCAAAACAGGATATTGGAATTAAAGTATTCGGCGATGACCTCACTATCCTTGCTGAAAAAGCGTCAGAAGTGGAGAAAATAATTATGACAGTTGCAGGCGTGGAAGATATAAATGTAGAAAAGGTAACCGGACTTGCTCAGATCCAGGTTGAGTATAACCGCGATCGTCTGGCGCAGTATGGTCTGTCTGTTGAGGATGTGAATCAGGTGTTACGTGCTGCTTTTGCAGGCAGTCAGGCCGGTGTTGTATATGACGAGGAGAAACGGTTTGGCCTTGTAGTCCGGCTTGATAAGGACTACAGACAGAGCCTCGACGATGTTAAAAATCTTGTCGTTGCGCTTCCTGACGGACATCAGGTTCCTTTTGATGTGGTGGCTGATATCTCTGTTAAATCAGGTCCGGCCCAGGTTTCAAGGGAGAATACCAAACGACGCATAACAATCGGGTTTAATGTGCGGAATCGTGATATCAAAAGTGTAATTAATGACGTTACACTTAAGATTGATCAGACAATACAGTTACCTGTCGGGTATTACATCTCATACGGCGGACAGTTTAAGAATCTTGAGGCAGCTCAGAAAAGACTCGCCATTGCGGTGCCGGTAGCTCTTCTGCTGATTTTTGTAATGCTTTACTTTACATTCAATTCGGCAATGCAATCTCTACTTATCTTTTCTGCAGTTCCAATGTCGGCAATCGGTGGTGTTTTTGCACTGTGGTTACGCGGAATGAACTTTTCAATTTCAGCAGGTGTCGGTTTCATAGCATTATTTGGTGTTGCCGTACTAAATGGAATAGTACTTATTGCCGAATTTAACAGGCTCGAAAAAGAGGGAATAACAGATATTAAGGAGCGGGTCATCAAGGGTCTTAATACTCGTCTGCGTCCGGTAATAATGACAGCTGCCGTGGCCTCTCTCGGATTTCTGCCAATGGCTTTGTCAACTTCTGCAGGTGCTGAGGTGCAAAAGCCACTGGCTACAGTTGTTATAGGAGGGCTGATAACCGCAACACTGCTTACACTTATTGTTCTTCCTGTTTTTTATATTTTCCTTTCCTCAGCTAAGTTTCGTTTCAGGAATAAAAGAGGTTCAGCACAAAAAGTCATGCTTATGATTCTGCTGATCGGTTCAACATCTTTTTTTAATACAATAACTGCTCAACAGACTAAAGTAATTAACCTCAGAGATGCAATTAAGATGGCGCTCGATAGTAATCTCTCTGTGAGAAGTGCAGCCTTGTCAGTTGATGTGCAGCGAGCATTAAAAGGAGCTTCCGTAGATCTTCCTAAAACAGTAATTGACGGACAGTATGGACAGTTCAACTCATATACCAGCGACAACAGTGTAGCAATTTCCCAGACATTCGAATTTCCTACAGTATATATTAATAAGTATAAACTTGCCAATGCCAATATTAAAAGCAGCGAGATGCAATATCTTATGTCGCAGCTTGAAATTGCTACTCAGGTAAAACAGGTTTACTGGCATTATTTATTCCTTTCTTCGAAGCAAAAACTGCTTGTTTACCAGGATAGCCTTTACTCGGGATTTTTAAGGGCAGCAGAATTAAGAGCAAAAGCAGGTGAGACAAATAAGCTGGAAATGATAACTGCCCGTTCTCAAAGCCTTGAAATCAGGAATCAGCTTTTTCAGGTAACTTCCGATATTGCTATCAGCAGCAACAGGCTTATGCTGCTGCTAAATAGCAGAGTTCCTTTAGTGCCTGAATTTAAAGAGGCAGTCCGTATTGGTTTCAACCCCTTAAGCGACACTGTATCAATTGAACATAATCCATCCCTCGATTATATAAAACAGCAGGTTGAGATCTCTCAAACGGAGAAGAAGCTTGAACGAAGTAAAATGTTACCCGATATTAATGTTGGCTATTTTAGTCAGACTATCATAGGTACACAGGACATTGACGGTTCTCCGCGCACTTTTGGTAATGACTACAGGTTTAATGGTGTTCAGGCAGGCATATCTGTCCCATTGTGGTTTTCACCATACATCTCCAGGACAAAAGCAGCGAAAATTTCAGAAGAGAAAGCGCGTACAGATGCAGAGAATTATGCTAAATCAGTTTCAGGTAATTTTCAATCACTTTTAGATGAGTATAATAAATATGCCAATAGCGTAGATTATTATGAGAAGCAAGCTGTTCCGGAGGCTGATCTTATAATTGATCAGGCTTCCCGAAGTTATCAAGCCGGGGCATTAGACTACCTCGACTATGTGCTTACACTGAACAGAGCACTGGCTATCAGACAGAGCTACCTAGATGCTCTGAATAGTTATAACCAGACAATTATATCAATAGAATATATTACAGGTAAAATATTTTAAATTCATAATATCATGATAAAGCTTAATTATAAAATTTTGATGATCCTTTCAGGGATTATTTTTTCCGTAGTATCATGCAACTTAGGCGACAAACCTGCAGCGGATGCAGCGGAGCTTGAGGTACTGCCGGAGGATATAGTTGAATTACGCGACGATCAGATAAAACTTGCCGGAATAGAGTTCGGATCAGTAGAGATGCGGTCGGTGAGCAATACTATTAAAGTTAATGGTGTTGTATCGGTAGCACCTCAGAACCAGGCAAAAGTATGCATGCCGCTGGGAGGGTTTATTAAAAGTACAACTCTTTTTCCGGGTAATGCTGTAAGTAAGGGACAGACATTGGCTATCATTGAAAATCAGGATTTTATAGATATTCAGCAGAGTTATCTTGAAGCAAAAAACCGGTTTGTATATGCTGAAGCTGAATACAAGCGTCATACAGAATTATATAAAGATGATGTTTATTCTGAAAAGAACGTTCAGCAGGTAACTGTGGAATATAAAAACCTGAAAGCACTGGTAAAATCACTTGAGCAAAAGCTGTTTCTTATTGGAATAAACCCCGATAATCTCAATGAAGACAATATCAGTAATAGTGTCAGCCTGGTATCGCCAATTAAAGGTTTTCTTAGAGCTGTTAATGTAAATATAGGTCAATATGTATCACCTACAGATATCCTTTTCGAAATTGTAAACAGTGATAAACTATTTCTTGAACTGACTCTGTTTGAAAAGGATGCCGACAGGGTAAAAGCCGGACAGAAAATTAAGTTCTACATAAACACTGAGACAGAAGTGCACGAGGCATTTATTTCACAAACCGGAAAATCAGCAAGTAACGACAAAACATTCAGGGTTTATGGAACAGTTACAAGTGAATGTGAAAATCTGTTGCCGGGAATGTATGTTAACGCGGCAATTGAAGAATCAGATATTAAGGTCAGGACTCTCCCTTCAGAAGCAGTGGTCAGCTTTGATGATAAAGAGTATATTTTTGTTTATAACAGAGAAAAGGAAGAGGAAGGAAAACCATTTACCGAATACAGAATCATAGAGGTTAAAAGAGGAGTCTCCTCAATGGGTTATACCGAAGTAATATTTCCTGAAGGATTCGATTACAATAGTGCCAAAGTAGTAATAAAGGGTGCCTATAACCTGCTTTCAGCCAAGAAAAATGCCGGGGAGATGGCATGTTGAGAAGACAGGCTAATCGTATTCCCTGCGGTTAAAGGATTTTGATTACCATTTTAGGGTTGCTATCGAATTTCCTGTCATTTCAAATGTGGTTCCCATGCCTTCACATAGAATTGTAACGGGTTGATTGGCAGCATTGTTATTGATAATTGTCAGAACTATCTTATTATCAGGATCACGGAAAGCTACATGTTGCATTTCTGCATCTCCCTTGCTCTCTATTCTGACAGAACCCCTATTTATAAATTTCATGAACTGACCGTACAAGTAATAGTCAAAATAATATGAGACCTCATTTGTCTTCGTGTTTCTCTCAATTATTGTACGGCTGGCAGTAAAAGCCCCGTTGTTTGGTTTCCTGTTTTCATCAAGCATAGTAACCCAGGCGTTGTAACTTGATACATAATTGCGAAGTAACTGTATAAGCTTGACACCACCCTGCAGACCAAAGACAGAACCTTCAGTAAATCTTACAGGTACATTGGGAAACTCCTTATGAATCTCAGTCATTCCGGCAGGAGTCCCTACATAGCCGTGAAAAGCAATTGCGTCGGTATACATTCGTGCAACAAAATCCTGAAGAATTGATCGTGGATAGCCTATACCTGCATCGCCCGGTCTTTCAGGAATAAAAACAGGTGATCCATTTGTAACAGCCTTAATATTGTAGTTATGGTCGTAACACCAGATTTCAGTTTTCAAGCCGGCAGTTTTAAGCGCCGGTCCAAGATGATTTTTAATAAAGTCCTTTTCCTGCTCTGCTGTCCAGTGACAGGAAGGATACCACCATTTTTGACTGTCGTGTTGTCTGTCCACACCCGGTTCATTCTGGATAGTAACAGCATAAACCGGAATGCCTTCTGATTTATAAGCCTGCAGATACTTCACAAAATAATTCGCATAAACTTCATAATACTCAGGCTTTAAGCTCCCTCCAATCATGCTTCCGGAAGTCTTCATCCATGCCGGAGGGCTCCAGGGAGATGCAAAAAAACGAAGTTCAGGATTAATTTTAAGAGCCTCCTTAAGTACAGGAATTATATATTTCATGTCCTTTTCAATTGAAAAATGAACCAGAAGAGTATCTGTTTCCCCTTTCTCAATATCATCATAAGAGTACCATGGATCACCTGTAAAATCTGGGGTCCCGATGCAAATCCGCATCAGATTCATCCCAATACCATCATCCTTACTCAGAAGTGCCCTCAGTGTTTTGTTCCGCTCCTCAGCCGGAAGTTGTGAAAGATTAAAGCAGGTGGCAGGTTCGAACGATGAACCCATGCCATCTACTTTCTGATAACTGATGGATGGAATTACCTCAATGACAGGTAATTTAGTTTCATTCTCCTTTCGAATCGTAAAAACAAGGTTTGCTTCTTTCGACAATTTCTTAGTCATGTCTTTTGTGGTTACCCAAACATCTGCGCTTATGGTTTTGATCTTTTCAGCACTGTTAGATTGTGAAGCAGCTTTATTATTAACTTCGTCTGTAAGCACATTAAAATCAGAATTACTATTTATAGGATCAAATTTATAAGAAGCATCATCAGATAAAGTTTTATTGTACTTCAGATTAAGCAGATGCTGAAAATTTGAATCACCTCCATTATATAATATGTAAGTACCAGTTGTTTCAAATGTATCAGTAATCAGAGCAATACCTTTCGTAACTTTAACATTTACCTTATAGATTCCTTCATGGGTTACTTTTAATGCTGAATTGCATTTATCAAGATATTGAGGAATTTTGAAAATGAGTGATTCACTCCTTTTACCTGCCGGAATAAATTGATTGGATTCTGACACCGTATATTTGAGATCAATTGCGAAAAGGACAGCGTAATCAGGTCCGGCCAGAACATTTTTGTCGATATTCATAAAAGTGTTTTCCCACCAGTATGGTTGAGCTCTCACAAGAAGATCACCAATAACCATTAATTCGCGGTTAATCCGTTGAATTTCTGCCAGGCTTTTTCTGTTATTTAGCAGAGTCTTACCTCCCATATTGAACCAGTAAAGCGATATGGCGCCGTTTGCTACCGCTTCATAAGCCTGAATGCGCATTTCAAGATCGTTGGGATTACCTGCCCCGGGCCGGAAGCGACT
Source organism: Bacteroidales bacterium (assembly GCA_038207725.1). Taxonomy (GTDB): domain Bacteria; phylum Bacteroidota; class Bacteroidia; order Bacteroidales; family VadinHA17; genus LD21. The sequence continues at coordinate 8,871 of JBBQZN010000058.1, forward strand.
TTTCCAGCCGTCTGACATTGCCTGAGTCCATGCAGCAACCGGGTTTGGGTAACTGATCCTGTTCAATGTTCGCATATAGTCGCCTATAGTTTCCAGCGGGGCGCCCCACTTAACATTCTTCTCTTTATACTTGTTGTAATTCCCCCACCTGTCGGCATGTGGTGCAACTACCCGATATGCATCGAAATGAGGAAAATCGACTACTCCTGCATAAAGAAAAAATCCGGGTTCATGTGAAAGAGTCAGTGTGGATGGGAATCCTGAGTTACGGAAGGATGTATAAAAGTTAAAAATTTCCTGTGCAGGTCGTTTATCAAACTGAGGCTCACCAAAAAATTCTGAACCATGAATGCTTTTTAACTCGTTTTCATCAGTTGAAGTGGCAAGATCTTCGAGTTTAGAGAATCTCTTCATCGGATACTTAGCCGATAACACACGATCTGAGAGGAATGCTTTTGCACTTCCGTTTACAGTATTGAAATGCATAAATTTGATCGTTTTGCAGAATGCCTCAGAGTTGGCAAGATAGTTATCCCCCCAGCCCATCCCTATATCGAAATTTATAAGCATCGGTTTAACTGTGTAAAACATTTTTCGGCTGACAGACCCAACTTTTATTTCGAATTCCACAACTATCTCACCAAATGGAAGTTTTCCGGTATTAACACTGGCGCCATTCATACTGCCAGCCGGAACTTTATGCTCTTCGCCAAACCACTCTACATCCTTCTGAACTATCTTTTCACTCCACCAGTGTTCAGAAACTTTACCTGAGGATTTCCATAAGGTAACATTCTCAATAGAAGCTTCCTGTTGAGAATCATTATTAAAATAGAAAAGAAATCCATCAGGGAATAATGAGCCATCTGATGATGTAAAAACAATTCTTGAGGCAAATAAATCAGCTGCCTGAATTTCAATTTTCTTTGATATTGTATTTCCTGTATACTTATCAGTAATCTTCAATATAATTCCATCCGAATAAAAATTACTGTCAACAACATTAAGGAGGTAACAATCAATTGCTCCGGCAGGAATCTCAGTTGACAATTTGGTGGCACTTTCCCTGATATCCGGAACATCGCAATATGAAACCACATTTGAATCGAGAAGTTCCCTGCCTGATTTCCCATTGAAAAGGATTTCAGGGTTTACTGATTTTTCAGGATCAGCATTCTTTACAAATATCCTGATCAGGGCACCCGGATTGAATTTTGAAAGGTGCTTTTCTTCATCCCCGTAATTTTGAATTTCACCCGAAACATAATGAGGCACAACAGTAACTCCCAGTATTTCAATCGGAAATTCGACTGACGAATCAGAATTATTTTTTGAACTGTACCCTGAAGTAACACTATCCGGCTCCGGCATCATGCAAAAACCTTCCACGACAAGGAACAGCACAAGAAATAAAATATAATTTTTAAAGACCATCTTGTTTACATTAATTCATAATGAGAAGAAATTTTATAGGTAAGCCCTGGTAATTGATCTTGTCGTACGGGACTGTTCCTGTTTCATCAACAACATAACCCCATTTCTTAATGTATTCCATGTTTTATGATACTATTTTAATCTTATATTTTTCTTGATTAAACCTGTTAATTTACTAATAATATGCTAAATCACACATAATTTTGTATATAACACTTGTAAGTATAATTGAGACAATAGATTTTACCCAACCCCAGCCTAAGCGGGGCAGGCTTTCCCTCACGGGGGAAGGAGCACCAAATAAAGCTTTTCCCCTTTTGGGGAAACGGGAAAGGGGGTCATTTTAAAAATATGAAAGTATTTGTATATTAGCATTATACAAAGAAGGGAGTATTAAGTTAATCAAATTATTAATCATTGCCGATAGTCATAATAAATAATATTGCAATAAATGATCAAAACATGACTATAGAAATAGTTGAAAGAACAATAATCCTGCCTGAGAACCAAACGTTCCTGATAAGGGAACTAGAGTTAAAAAACAACAAAGGGGTTATTCACACCCACGATAAAGCCGAAAGCTATAGCAATACATTTTCATAGGTACTTCTTTGAGAAAGCAGTTATAAATATACCTGAACTCGGACTTTCCAGGATCTGATTAACAAATCAAAACACGGATTATTTATTAAAGGTATTAGTAAACTGAATCTTATACATGGATTTAAAGAATTGATGAGCAGTGAAAGTGCATTTGATAGTATCCTGGAAATACTTAAAATATTAAGAACTATTGCAAATACTAATGATATGCAATTACTGGGAAACGCTGAATTCAAATGGGACATCGATTTGCCTCATAATCAGCGCATAAAAAAAGTTTATGAGTTTGTATTTTACAATTTCCAGAAGATGCTCTAGGTTGAATTTCTACTCCTCGACATTTCATCAGAATTCGCTACTAATACCCATTACAGCAGATGGAACTTCGGCTATTGGGTTTTAATATCCGGCAATAAACCATATCAGGACATATATTTCCTCAGGCCATACCAGGAACCTCCGTTATAGACATGTTCGAAGCCGTTTGACTTTAGTATTCTCCTGGCTGAAGCACTTCGCGCTCCCGACGCGCAACAGGTTATTACTGGCTTGTTTTTGTTAAGCTTCTTTAAATTCTGTGGCAGATTTGCTACCGGTATGTTTATCGAATTCCTGAGATGTCCGGACTGGAATTCGCCTTTTGTTCTGACATCAACAATAACAGCTCCATTGGAAATTACTTCCTTAAGATCAACTTTTTTGCCAAAGATCCATTCAAGAAAACGCATAGTATATCCTTATTATCAGTTGCAGATTTTGAAAGTCCAAATATACTTTACAATATGCTATTACGACAATCTATAAGAAGAATTTAAGCGAACTGTCTTAAAGGACTTAATATCAGAGGGAATGCAAAAACCACGAAGAGGATCCATATAACATATACAGGAAGGTATTTTGCAACTGTTAACTCAACTTCCCTGATCAGCAATGCAGCAATTAAACATGATGAAATGAGTATAATAATGTCCGGCAGGTTTATACTCTTAATCTTATCGGGAGTTTTACTATAATCCAGTCTGGCTTTCCAGTATCTGAATAAATCTGTTTCTGCTATTTCAGAACTGACTTCCTCAAAACCTGATTTAAAAGCGGCCTTGTCGTCATGATACAATTTTTCAAGTTTCCCGGGATTATTAATGTATTCTTTAATTAATTGCTTCATAGCTTATTAGTTAAAATCAGCGAATATTTAAATTTTTCTGTTTTCTGACAACATATAGGAACCACGAAAGTAACTTTCCGGTCTCATTCCAATTTTATAAAAGCAAGGATGAGTTTTTCTGAATCTGTCGGAGTGACAAGCTTCTAAGCTTGTTTTTTTTATAAATATACAAAACCCCTTTGATAAACTTTATAACCTACCGATATGCAATTCCTTCTGAGCCATCGAGAGACTCTCGAACAGAGGCAGGTTTCTTATCTCGTCAGCTTTTTTGTGCTTGTTTACATTTACAATAACAATATCTCCCATCCCTTTTCCAAATTCACCTTTGAAATCGTAAAAACCGGCCATAACGGTAAGTTGACCTGCCTGAATAAGGTCTTTGTATTTCTTGCAGGCAATATTAACCTGATAGTCGAGATTCTTCTCGATAACGTGAGAATGAAGCTTTCCAATGTCTTTTATTTCTGCTGTTTCTTTTATCGTCGGACGAAGAAAGTCAAGCTCATGCTTTATATTGAAAGTCTCCTGGTCAAAGCCTTTCAGGTATGCCTTTATTGCACCGCAATCGGAATGTCCAAGGAAAAACAACAAGGGAGTTTTGAGATGATAAATACCGTAATCAACCGAGCCTTCAGTCGATAAAATCTGATTCCCGATGTTCTGAATTGAAAACACTTTATTCGAGGTATCAGGTAAAAGTGAATTTAAAGGCACTCTTGAATCAGAACATGTTACAAGCGTGATATAAGGCTTTTGCTCGTAGCTGAAACTTTCGAAATACTCCTTTGGATGTGTTTGTGTAAAATAATTATTACCAAGAACAATTTGTGCAACAATTTCAGGAGGTAACAGTTTTTTAGGCTTGACAGGGGCTTTTTTAATATCCGGCTCCTTTTCTCCGATTGAAATAACTATTACATCATGAAGCGTGTCGCGCCTGCTAACATGTCCCAGTAAATGCTCGATGTTTTCAGTCCTCAGAATATCACGCACACCCGAATGCGCCTCAGCTACTTTGAGTTCAATTCCCCGTGCCTTAAGATTCTCATAAAGTTTTTTTATCAGTCTGGCTCCACTCGAATCTATAGTTGCTGAAGTACTTAAATCGAAAATAACGATTCGTAAAGAAGAATCCATTTGCTTTACTTTTGTCCATACACGGTTATACACCGATGCCACATTAAAATAGACCAGTGTCGATTCAACCCTGAATACCAGCACCCCCGGAATCAATTCATTATCCGGATGACGCTTAATGTCAGTATATCTGTTTGTTCCCGGAATACGACCAAGAAATGCCACATGCGGACTCGAAACATTCCTAATAATCAGAGTCAGTGAAAAGAGTGCAGCAATAAGTACTCCGTACAATATTCCAAATACAATAACACTAATAAGTGCAGTCAAAACTATTACAAGATCGAAGCGATTAACTTTGTATAATCGTTTCATCTCTTTAATATCAATAAGTCCTTTGACAGCAACAAGAACAATGGCTGCCAGAATTACTGTAGGCAGATTCTTAAGCATTCCTGTAAGAAATAAAAGACAGATAGCAATAGCAAAGGAGGCGACAACAAGTGACAAAGGGGTTTTGGCACCGGCCTTTTCGTTCACCGCAGATTGAGAAAGACCTCCACTTACGGGGTAACCCTGACCCAGAGATGTAGCAAGGTTGGCAACTCCCAGAGCAAGCAGTTCCTGTCCAGCATCAACTTCATAACCATTTTTCTGACCAAGAGTTTTTGCTGCTGAAACTGTTTCGATATAAGCTAAAAGGAAACAGGCAAAAGCGAGAGGAAGTATCGCACCAATATCCTTAAAATTAAGATCGGGAACCATAAACTGCGGAAGGCCGCTCGGTATAACGCCCACAGTTTTGAATCCCATCGACCCGAGCGGTGTAAATGTTATAATAACTATTGATAGTGCTACCACAACAATTGTGACAGGTTTTCCGGGTAAGAGTTTATCGCCGGCGATAAATAATACAATAGCGATAATTCCGAAAACCAGGACAATAATATTTGTATCTGACAACTGACCCAACAGAATAGAAAAGCGGCTGAAAAAATTTTCTCCTCCCCCCGGAACACCAAATATTTTAGGCAACTGTGTCAGTCCGATTGTAATAGCTGCACCGGCTTTAAATCCAACCAATACTGTTTCGCTTATGAAGTTAATAATACTGCTAAGCCTTACTATATAGGCCAATACGCTCATAGCGGCAAAGATCAGTGCTGACAATGAAGCAAGGTCAACCCATCGCTGAACATCACCTTTTGTAAGATTGGCCAGTGTTACACCAATAAGCATTGAAATTGCAGAAGTAGGCCCTATTGCAACCTGCTTTCCGGTTCCCAGCATTGCATAGAACAAGCCCCCTAATAAATATCCATAAATACCATATTGTGGTGGCAAGCCTGCGAGTGTTGCATAGGCAAGTGAAACCGGAATTGCATAGGCTGCAAGTGTCAGACCCGAAACAGTATCCTTTCCAAAAAGAGCGAAAGTATATTCACGCAGCCATTTAGCAGCCGGAATACGATTTTTAAGTTCTTCTTTCAACCATTCAGTCTTATTCATAATTGATGTATTTGAATATCCTAAATTGGCATAATAAATTTCAATCAACGAAAACAAATAATTTCGCTATTCCATGTAATATATTATCGCAATACGCTCCAGCCTGAAAATCACGGCTTTTTCCTTTTCGATTCAGTTCCTTCTGATCACCAGAAGTCAAATGCTTTCTCGTTTGTGTCAGATTTTTTAATACAGCGAACAGAATAACCTTCTTTCTTATTTACAGGGTAAAGGGATATTACTTCCTTATCGTAGTATAAAGCCCCACACCAGCTGGTAACATCATCATCATCTACATTGGTCCAGAAAAAGGTTGTATTGCCTATAAATTCCTTTTTCGTGTCACCGTTACGGCCGCTTGAGAGGGCGTTAAAACCACTTGAATTTGTTGCTCCGGTATTTGGGCTTTTCCAGGTAGTTGTTCCTGTCTGTTTCAATTTACCTCCTGACAGTTCATCACCTCCAAGAAAGTTAGACAAATACCACCAGTCTTGCATGGAAGGAAGGCGCCAGCCATCAGGGCAAACTCTGGTAGCTGTTTCCCAGGTATATAAGTAACCATGAATCTTTACATAGTCTTTGACATCCTCATAAACCGAGCATCCGCTTTCAGTTTTAAAAGCGAGATTCTCCCCCATCCATATCTGATCTTTTATTGTAACGGTTTTGTAAACTTTACCATCTCTGGCATCAGTAATTGAACTTGTTTCCTGTCCATATATACAAGGATAACTACCTGAAATAAAAAGTATTGTAATCAAAAAAATGGATCTTTTCTTCATCCTAAAAAGCATTAAAAATATTAAACAGTATCCCGGAATTGACTTGTCAGTTATATCGGGATTATAAATATTATCCGTTAAGCACCCAGCCTTTTCTATATTCCTTGGTAAGATAGGCATTCGCAGCAGAGTCATTTGTCACCTGACCTGCAATAGGGTCATATTTCAATTCCTTGCCAGCCTGATGTGCAGCAAGCCCAAGCATTAATGTCTCTATCATACGACCTGCGTAATCAAAATCACAGTCTGTCTTAAGGTTACCCTTACATGCATTAAACCATTGAGCAACAAAATCACCAAGAGGAGGTTCAACCTGACTGGCGGTTGGTGACTTAAAGTAAGTCATGTCTGCGCCGCTGCGGTCCGGCAGAAGTATACGATTGGTGAAGTCAGCTACAAGAGCTCCTTTTGTTCCTTTGAACATTACTCCGTGACCGAGTTTACTGATGTCAACAGCGGGATTCGGGATCACTGGTTTTAAAGTCCCCTGATACCATTCTACGGTAATGGGACCGCGCCAGTCATTGGCAGGAAAATTAAACTTGGTATGCATATCCGATGCCACAACCTCCTGATTAAATGGATTCCCTTCTGCCCAGGCGCTTGTAGGTTGTCCTGCATCTATTGCATTCCAGGCAAGGTCCATTGTATGGCTGCCCATATCTCCTATCTGCCAGCTTCCGAAATCGTGGTACATATTCCACAACAGACAGCCTGCTCCGGGTCTTGCACCAAAATATCCCGGATTAAAAGGATGCATCTGAACCGGTCCGATCCACTGTTCCCAGTCAATGTCCTTCGGTGCAGGTCCTGCTGCAGGAAGATAATTGGTTTTATCATGTGTACGGTTTCCCCATGCCATCACCTCCTTCAGATCGCCAACAGCACCGCCGCGTACCAGCTCTGCAACGCGTGCAAAATTCTCATTGGCATGTCGCTGTGTGCCATGCTGTGTTGCCAGTTTATTTTTATTTGCGAGGTACACCTTCCGAACCTCACGTGCTTCAGTCACGCATTCTCCAACAGGTTTTTCGCAGTAAACATGTTTTCCGCGGTTCATGGCCCAAATGCTTATAAACGCATGGTGATGATCCGGAGCACAAATAAATACCGCATCAATATCTTTTTGTTCGAGGCACTTACGCCAGTCGGTGTATTGCTTTGCATTTGGATACTGCTTCGCGGCAAGTGCCATATTTCCTGCATGTACGTCGCATATAGCAACCACATTCTCGCTCGCCAATGCCTGGTAATGCTGACTGCCCCGACCATGCGCCCCGATAAGGGCGATATTCAGCTTATCACTTGGGCTTTTTCCTGAAAGGATGCCTCCCGGAAGAATTATCAGTCCGGCACCGGTTGCGGCAACGGATTTAACAAAAGTTCGTCTTTCCATAATGATTAGGTTAGTAATTTAATTTCGTGTTGGTGTCTATTTTCTACAGTGATTATTTCTGGTGTTTGGGATTCAAAACATTAAGATTTATCATGGTTAAATTTAAGTGATGTTTTATTCATTTCAAAATTTGTTAACAATAGTCTTGCTTCAAGTGTTTTCAACTTCTTTTTCATACCGGCTGGCTTCAATAAACTGAAATTGCTAATGAAGCTTTCTTCAATCCTTCAGCCTTTGCTCTGACATAAATTTTTCCGGGAGTTGTTTCTGGCCGTATTATAGCCAGGCATATTCCCTGATAAGACTTTTTCCCCGGCTGCTGAAAACTGGAAATGTCTCTCGGATTACCGCTGCCGACACCTTCAACCTTTCCATTCCCGGTTACTTCAAAATTTACCATTATATCATCAGCATCCGGAACAATGTTACCTTTGGAATCTATTATTTCAGCCCTTACATAAGAGAGATCATTCCTGTCAGCTCTGATTTTGGTCCGGTCAGCGATAAGCCTGATTGCCACTGGTTTTCCAGTTGTTTCAAGAGCTTGTGATGCTGTTTCCCTGCCATTGTCATAACAACGCGCAATCAGTGTACCTGCCTCATATTGAACCTCAAATACAGCTGCGATTGATTTTCCCTGATCTACATTCTGCTCACCAACTATCTTTCCGTTTAACTCAAGTTTGACCAGCTGACTGCGGGTGTAGACATTTACCCGGAATTTTTCACCCTCAAGGCCTGACCAGTTCCAGCTTTTCAGTTCGTCGGGGAATCCCCAGCTGCTGGTAACCTCTCTTTTTCCTTGAGGTATTGGACGGTGTACAAACATTTCAACTTTGCTTTTGCCCCAGACTACGTAATGATAATATGATGGAACCTTTCTGTTTCCTATAAGGTCAATGTCGCCCTGGTAATTTGTAAATACCGGCCAGGCATCGCGGCTGAATCCTCCTCCCGCCGCGGATGACTGACCGGAATCCGGCACAATGTTAATCATCTGTGGCAAACCTCTGCCTGCCTCACCAAGGTTATCAGTAGCTGTCCATACAAAATAACCTATAACATAAGGATGCTTTTTGACCAGCTCATAGTTTTCCAGCGCAAGAGGAGGATTTGTTTCAGTTCCAACCATAACACGGTCAGGATATTTAATATGATCTTCTTCATATCTCTTGTACGCATAGTTATAACCTATTAAATCAAAGAGGGCCATGTGTTCCGGAATCTCATCCCATTTGCTTTTCTGACCTCTCAGCCATGCAAAATCCATAAAACATTCTGTGACACGGCGTGACTGATCAAACTTAAGAATCTGGCCGGTCAGATTTCTGGCAATTCTTAATCCTGAAGTATCATAGGTCTCCCTGATTTCATTCCCAATACTCCAGATTATAACTGAAGGGTGATTCCTGTCGCGTTTGACCCACGACTCAACATCTCTCTGCCACCATTCCCGGAAATAAAGATGATAGTCCTGACTTCTTTTCGCAGTTTCCCACGTATCGAAGATTTCATTAATTACTACCATTCCTAACCGGTCGCAGGCGTCCAGGAGTGCTTGTGAAGGTGGATTATGGGCAGTCCGGATTGCATTGAATCCATTGGCTTTCAGCACTTCAATTTTACGCTCCTCAGCACGGTCGATAGAGGCAGCCCCAAGTGGTCCGTTATCGTGGTGAATACAACCACCTATCATATCAATCGATTTGCCATTTATAGTAAATCCGTTTTGAGCATCTGTCTTAATATCGCGTATTCCAAAATGGGTTGTCAGATCATCAATTATTTTATCTTTTATCTGCACAGATACCTTCGCAGAGTAAAGATTCGGTTCATCGATCGACCAAAGAGAGGGCATATTTACCTGAATTTCCTGTATTAACTGTTTTGTTTCACCTGACGCCACTGTTTCATTGCTTGTAATAGTTGCAGCCACCTTTCCTGTAGGATCCAACAACTGTGCATGCAGAACAACACTTTCATCACTTTTACCGGAGTTTACGATAGTCGTTGCAACACTCACTTCTGCAGTTTTCTCAGATATCACAGGTGTAGTAATGTATAATCCGCCGGAAACATCAATGTGAACAGGATTTACCAGAGTAAGCCATACATGCCTGATAATTCCCGATCCTGAATACCAGCGGGAATTCATTCCTTCATTTTTAACACGAACAGCAACAACGTTAGACTGACCGGGAGGATTCAGATAAGAAGTAATATCATAGTAAAAAGGAGTATATCCGTACGGATGAAATCCAAGGTGTTTCCCATTAAGCCAAACATCGGATCTGTTATAAACACCATCAAACTGCAGGTAAGCAATTTTATCTTTATCCTCCTCAATGATTGTAAAGTTTTTCCTATACCATCCAATACCCCCAACCATGTAGGCAGAAGTACCTTTATCAATAGCAGATTTATCGAATGGTCCGATAATATCAACACCGTTCTGTCCCGGCAGATCTTCAATGCTCCAGTCATGAGGCAGGTTGACAATCCTCCAGTTGGAATCATCAAAGTCCGGGGACTCCGCACCTGAAAGGCTGTCTTTCATAAAGTACCAACCCGTATCAAATGAGGTTATTCTGTCATTAGAATAACTTTCCGGTTGATTACTGAATGATGTAATTCCAAAAAGTATCAATACATTCAAAATGAGTGTAATTAACAGAATTTTTTGAGATTTCATTGTTGTTGATTGTGGTTAGATAATATAAAACCCGGAAAGCAGTTTACAATGAATACAATGTTGAAACCATTATCAAAGTAGAACAGAACTGTGACTAGACTACGAATATCATAAACATACCAGCCGCAATTGCTGCACCTACAAGCGGACCAACTATAGGTACCCAGGCATATTTCCAGTCGCTGTCGCGTTTTGCAGGAATCGGCAGAAAGAAATGCATAATACGGGGACCAAGGTCGCGGGCAGGATTAATAGCATAGCCAGTAGGTCCTCCCAGAGAAAGTCCGAGTCCTAATACAACAATAGCAACAGGAAGTGCGTTAAGCGCACCTAATCCTACGTCAGGCGCTGCCATATAGAGAACTGCCAGAGCGAGAATATAAGTTCCGATAACCTCTGTCAAAACGTTATACCAATAACTTCTGATATTTGGCGAGGTACAAAATACTGCCAGTTTTGAATCAGCATCTTCAGTAGCATCAAAATGTTTTTTATATGCAAGCCATACCAGAAATGCCCCGAACATTGCTCCTAAAAGTTGGGCACACCAGTATAGAGGCAGGAGCGAAAAGGAAAACTTATTGGCAAGAACCAGTGCAAGGGTTACAGCAGGATTCAAATGTGCTCCGCTAACCGGTGCCGCAACAAGAACACCTGTAAAGACGCCAACGGCCCATCCGAATGTTATTACGATCCATCCGCTGTTGTTACCTTTTGTTTTATTGAGCACTACATTGGCAACCACGCCACCCCCGAAAACGATGATAATGGCTGTTCCAAAGAATTCAGCAAAAAATGTGTTCATAATTATACTTTATTAGGTTTTCGAATACAATAATATTTTTTTTTGAATATTTGAAATAGGCTATAACTCTGGCTCACTCCTAACTTCTATTTAGTATCTTCAGCCCAGGCCTGCGCTGCTTTAACAGCCCTGTGCCATCCTTTAACAAGCGATTCAATATCTTTCGCTGATGCTTCGGGCGCAAATATGCGATCAACCTGCCACTGCTGTTTTACCTCATTCACATCATTCCAGTATTTTACTGCAAGTCCTGCCAGATAGCCTGCCCCAAGTGCAGTAGTCTCAGTGATCTTCGGACGAACAACTTTTGTCTGAAGAAGATCAGACTGGAACTGCATGAGCTGATTGTTAACTGTGGCTCCTCCGTCAACCCTGAGTTCCCTTATATCAATTGAAGAATCTTTCTGCATTGCAAGCAATACCTCGAGTGTCTGATATGCTATGCTGTCGAGTGAAGCCCTTGCTATATGTGAAGAAGTTGATCCTCTGGTAATTCCTACAATAGTTCCGCGTGCATGCTGATTCCAGTAGGGTGCACCCAGTCCGGCAAAAGCAGGAACAAAATAGACCCCTTCACTCCCTGTTACTTTTGCAGCAAGCTTTTCCACATCCGCTGACTTTTTAATTATTCCAAGACCGTCGCGTAACCACTGAACAACAGCTCCTGCAATAAAAATACTTCCTTCAAGAGCATAGGTAGTTTCATTACCTATTTTCCATGCAACAGTTGTGAGAAGCCTGCTTTTTGATTCTATCGGTTTTGAACCTATATTCATCATCATAAAACAGCCCGTTCCATATGTGTTTTTCACCATTCCAGGCTCAATACACATTTGACCGAAAAGCGCAGCCTGCTGATCTCCTGCTATACCTGCAACCGGTATTTCAGTTGAAAAAAGTCCTTCTGTTTTACCATATACCTCGCTTGAAGACCTTACTTCAGGAAGCATACTTGCCGGTATATCAAAAAGCTTAAGAAGATCATCATCCCATGTAAGCGAATGGATGTTGAAAAGCATTGTTCTGGAGGCATTCGACACATCAGTAATATGCATTCTGCTACGTGTAAGATTCCATACAAGCCACGAATCGACAGTACCGAATGCCAGCTCGCCTTTGTTTGCAAGTTCCCGCGCACCGTTAACATTATCAAGAATCCATTTAACCTTGGTAGCTGAAAAATAGGCGTCAATAATAAGTCCGGTTTTCTCCAGAATTTTCCGGCTTGCTCCATCACTCTTAAGCTTATCACAATAATCTGCGGTGCGCCTGTCCTGCCAGACAATAGCGTTATAAACAGGCTTTCCGGTTTTTCTGTTCCATACAATTGTTGTCTCGCGCTGGTTTGTTATACCGATAGCAGCAATTCCTGAGCTTTCAATACCCGCCTTGGTAATTGCCTCAAGAGCAACTCCTGCCTGAGTTGACCATATTTCCTCAGGATTATGCTCAACCCAGCCGGGTTTTGGATAAAACTGGGTAAACTCCTTTTGAGCAACAGAAACAGGAAGTCCGTCATGATCAAAAACTATTGCCCTTGAGCTTGTTGTGCCCTGATCGAGTGATAAAATAAACTTCTTCATAATCTTCAGATATAATTTTTTACCAATTGACAATATGCTTCGACCTGTTGAACCTGCCATTCAGTGCTTAAACCAAATTCCCCGGCCATGAGCGAAGCAGCCTCATCTGACATTTCTGCACTTGCACGCGCATTCAGCATTAATGATCTTGTTCGTCTGGCTAGCAGATCCTCAATATTTACGGGCATCTCATTTCTGCAGATCCATATCATTTCAGCCCTTGTATAGGGCAGAGCAGGGTGAACAGGCAATCCCAGTGCCGGATTACCATTTATAAGACTTATAATAGCGGCTGAGTTGTCACCATAAATATGCAGTCTGTCACTGATGTCAATATGTTCTGCTTTTATAAGTTTCAGGTTTTTTGTCACACATTTTGACGGAGGAAGCATTTTTGCACTTATAGCCCTGTCGATTGTCTCTTCAGCCATCCTCCTGTAGGTTGTCCACTTACCTCCAATGATTGAAAGTAAACCTGATGGAGAAATTGTTATTTTATGTCTCCTTGACACCTCTTTTGTTGAAGCTGGATTTTCCGGATCTGCTGCCAAAGGACGCAGACCGGCAAATATGCAGAGAATGTCTCTTCTTTGTGGTGGCTTAACAAGGTATAGTTCAGCCGTTTTCAGAATGAAATCTATCTCTTTCTCAAGGGGCACAGGTTCGAGGCTAATATTATCTATAGGTGTGTCGGTTGTTCCCACAACAACATGATCATACCATGGAATAGCAAAGAGCACCCTGTCATCGCTTGTTTTAGGTATCATTATTGCAGAATTGCTGTTCAAGAACGACTTATCAAGTACGATATGAACACCCTGACTTGGCTTGATTGTATGCTTTGCCGAAGGACTGTCCATCCGTGCAATATCATCTGCAAAAACACCTGTTGCATTTATAACCAGTCCCGATTTCAGATTAAACTCCTCTCCTGAAATCAGATCCCTGGCCTCTACTCCGTTAATCTTACCGGATGGTTCTTTCAGAAGCCCTGTAACCTTTATATAATTCAGAACCAAAGCCCCGTTATCAACTGCGGAATGGGCAAGTTCGATTGCCATACGTGAATCATCAAACTGTCCGTCGTGATAAACAATTCCGCCTTTGAGCCCATCTGGCCTCAGCAAAGGCAATCTTGCAAGAGTCTTCTTTTTGCCGATAAAATATGATTTCCCCATACTGAGCCGGCCTGCCAGAAGATCGTAGAATTTAAGTCCGACTGTATACAACAAAACATCCCAGAGGGTATATACCGGGATAACAAATTCCTGATTAAAAGTAATATGAGGTGCATTTTTAAGCATAAGACCACGCTCATGTAAGGCCTCCATAACCAGCAGAAGGTCTCCCTGTGCCATATATCTCACTCCTCCATGAACAAGTTTTGTACTCCGGGAAGAGGTTGCCTTAGCGAAGTCCGATTGTTCAAGAAGTAATGTCTTGTAACCACGGGAAGCACCGTCAAGGGCAATTCCAAGCCCGGTAGCTCCGCCTCCGATTACTATAATATCCCACTTCCCCTCTGATTTTTGCCTTAATTTCTTTAATGATTCTGAACGATTCATCTTGTGCGAATTGAATAATAATTATACGGAGAAATTTTCGAAAAACAAAAGCCTTTAACTACAAAGGTTTTGCTACAGTTCAGAAGGTTGTCTGAAAAGGTCTTGTTTTATTAAGCCCCTACCAATAACTTATCTTAGTAATCCTCTAATATGTTCAGGATCTCCGTCGTTTTTGGCTGGTTTAATATCAAGAATCCTGCAGATAAGATTATAAATATCGACGTTATTTAGTTCTTTGAATCTATAATTCTTCTTAAATGCCGGTCCTGTGGCATAGAAAATTGAAAACATATCGGAATTTGAGTTATCATATCCATGTGTTCCTCCCGCTACTGATGATCCGTCGGGCCTGGTTCCAAGGCTCCATGAACTGTCAGCCACAACAACAATCTCAGGGATTCTTGGATGGGTTCCGTAATGCCATTTGGCTGGAAGTTCCGATTTCTTCCATGCCCTGAGACCCTTGATCCTGTTAAGCAAAAGCAGAATACTGTCCCGTTTCCCATCTTTGGGGTTGATAGAATATACGGGACTTCCACCCGTCATGGAGGCAATCATTCTTTCGGGAACAACTGCCCTGAGATTAATATATTTATCAGACGAAACAGGTCCCATACCGTGGTCTGAAAGAACAATCAGATTTATTTTCTTTGCATAGGGTAATTGAGCGAGTTTATATCTTATTACACCAATAATACTGTCAAGCCTGACTACCTCTTTTCCAGTTTCCGGTGAAACAGGTCCAAAATCGTGACTTGTAAGATCAGGTTCGTCGAAATAAAGTGTAACGAGCTCCGGACGTTTCTCCACAGGGTAGTTTAACCATTTTATTACTGTATCTATTCTTTCACTGTAAGTTACTTTCCCATCATATTTTTTCCAGTATGTCGGGTACTTTCCGCCAACCGGTGCTTCTGAACCCACCCAGAAAAATGAAGCGGCTCTTGCTCCCTGTTTCTCAGCTGTTGCCCATATCGGTTCACCGCCATAAAAAGCAGGATTCTCAACTGCCGCGCGGTCACCCATCCTGTAAAAAAGGCCGAGATCAGTTGCCGCAAAGCTATTATCAACAATGCCATGATGATCGGGGTAAAGACCCGTCACAATAGAGTAATGATTTGGAAATGTTTTAGTGGGAAATGATGGGATAAGACGGTCAGCTTTAACTCCCTCAAGGGCCATGTTATTAAGATTCGGGGTGTTATATAATTTGTAGTAATCCCAACGAAAAGCATCAAACGAAACAAGAACTACGTAGTTTGTAAACTGTTTTCTGGAATCTTTACGGAATCCTAAAAAAAGTATCATGATCACTGCCAGAATCAGAATTGAAAATTTAATGGATTTATTTTTCAGGAAACAAGAGATTGACCTATTGATGCTTTTCATAAAATATCGTGTGAAAACAGTTTCAAATATACAGTAAAAAGAAATTAGTAACTTTGGAAAAATGCCACT
>JBBQZN010000059.1:0-23388 GCA_038207725.1 Bacteroidales bacterium
TTTTTTTACATTCGCAGTAGTAATATTTGTGTTTTCAAGAACAACAAAATCAGCAGGACGAGGCCATAATGTGACCATATATATTCTCTCCTCGAGCCATTTTATAGTTGAAAGGTCAGTTATGTTCTCAAATTTAGAAGGCCAATAGTTACCTTTATCATAAAAGAACCTGTTTATGCCTGGCAAAGATATTCCAATTGAATCCTGCGAGCCACTTACATCTTTTGTACCCGGATCATTATCGTATCTGAAAAGTACTTTGGCAAGTTTCTCCGGATTTTCCATTGGCAGATGATCATTCCAAAGTTCAATGGCCTTCTTTCTCGTTGAAGTAGCCATCCCCGAGCGTTCATTAAACTCTATTGTAGGCTCAATTGAAGCGGTTATTGCCCAACCAGTATGATATTTTGACACATAAGGCTGATCTATCCATGTTCCAGCAAGGTCAATCCTATATGGAATTGGGGTCTCTTTCCGCAAAGACGTTGTTGATCTCACGGGCAGATTAGCATGCGGTATTCTCCTGAGTACTTTATATTCAATTTTCAGATCCTTGCAGATCTGTTCCTTTTCAGGAGTATGGCCGTCTTCATTCACAACAAACAGATCTGGTCCGAGAGATTTCATGTCATCCAGAAAATCAAGGATACCATTGCCCCTGTTAATCTTTACATCATACACGCATGACAAAGCCTTAAGCATATAAAGACGTTCATCTTCAGAGTTAACAGTCCTTCTGCCTTTAAGATCATAAACAGTTTTATCAGAACCCAATCCTACATATAAATTACCGAACTGAGATGCTTCCTGTAAAAAAGCGATATGACCCGAATGAAGAATGTCAAAACATCCACTTACGAAAACTTTATGATGTTTATTTTCAGACATTTGCGGGGAAGGATAAAGGTTAAAGTGTAAAGGGCAAAGTGGGGGAAATTACCTTTTAACTGAGGTTTTAGAGTAAATTGATCCAAGTATCTTCATAAGTTCGAAAGATTCAATTTTCATCTCATTCCAACCGGTATTGTTATCTGTGGTAGCGATAATTAATTTTATCCAATAATTAGATTCACGCATTTCTTATAATGAAGTACCTGTTTTATTTAAAAAATCAGCAAAAGAAAATGCACCTTGAGCTTCATCATAATTAGCACCCGAAGAAGTAGCAGATTTTATTAATTGATAGCTAACGACATCATAATCTTTTCCCTTGGGCAACTTCCGAATCAGGAATATAATGTTTACAGCAAACTGGAAAAGCCTTTTCTGTAAATCATTCTTATCAAAATCAGTCACCTCTTAACTTTAACCTTTATACTTTATCCTTTAACCTTTGATTTTTTTAGCCTTTGGCAATCGCATACTTACTCGTATACCCCGGAACGATGTCCTTCATTGCATTAACAACTTCAGGTCCGGTTCTATCGTAAATATTTACAAGAGTCTCATTTATTTTGGGCATTATACACAGGTAATCCATATCAGCTACCCTGGCAATGCTTATTTTCGAATTATGTGTCGGCAATTGCTCTTCGGTAACAGCAAACAACTCCTCATAGAGTTTTTCACCTGGTCTTAATCCTGTGAATTTAATCTCTATGTCTTCATAAGGCACTAAGCCCGACAGGTGAATCAGTTTTGTTGCTATATCAAGGATCTTAATCGGCTTACCCATATCAAAGATGAAGATCTCACCGCCATTACCCATAAAACCTGCTTCGAGCACCAGCTGACAAGCTTCCGGGATTGTCATGAAGAAACGGGTGATTTCAGGATCGGTAATTGTAACAGGTCCTCCATCAGCAATCTGCTTTTTGAATAGAGGTATAACAGAGCCATTTGAGCCAAGAACATTTCCAAAACGTGTTGTAACGAACTGTGTCTTATTACCCAATTTTCGTGCCTGTGCCTGTACCAGTAATTCACATACTTTTTTTGTGGCTCCCATAATGTTTGTGGGATTCACTGCTTTGTCGGAGGAAATCATCACAAATTTCTCAGCCCTGTATTTTATCGCCAGATCAGATATAATTTTTGTGCCACCTACGTTTGTTCTGAATGCTTCATGAGGATTTGATTCCATAACCGGAACATGCTTATAAGCAGCTGCATGAAATACTATTTCCGGACGATATTTTCTGAAAACGAACTCCATTTTCAGATCACTGGTAACATCCCCGATAATCATTTTATAACGACATCCGGGGAACTTCTCCATCAACTCATTATTCAGATAGAAAGAAGGTGTTTCTGCCTGATCGACGAGTACCAGCAGTTTGTAATCAAATTTTGTAAGCTGTCTGACGATTTCCGACCCGATTGATCCTGCGGCTCCGGTAACAAGAATTGTCTTACCTTTCAGTCCTTGTTCAATCCTCATGAGGTCTAACTGTATCGTGTCTCTTCCAAGAAGATCTTCAAGTTGTACCTTTCTAAGTTGTTTTACCTGAAGATTGCCATTCAGCCACTTATCAAATGAAGGAGTATCAAGGATTTCCAGTCCCAGACCGATTACTGATTCGATTACCTCTTTCTTTCTGACCGGTGAGATATCTTTAATTGCGAAAATAAAAGTTGCAATTCCCTCTGCTTCAATAAATTCTTTTGTAAGAACTTTATTTGAATAAACAGGGTAGCCATCTACTTTTTTACCCTGAAGTTTGATATTGTCATCAATGAATCCTTTTAACTGATAGCCACTTCTGGGATCGCTCTGCAAAACCCTTTTTACAATAATTCCGGTTTCACCTGAACCATATATCAGAACATTTTTTCTGTTGCTTGAAGGGATAGAAACAAATATGTAAAACATCTTTATAAATACCCTGAAGAATACGAGAGCGACTGTAACTGCCCCAAAATGAATTACAATAATTGAAAGCGGAATATCATATAACTTATTCCAGCCCATATTTCTGCTGGTAATTGTTATAAAGAGCATTACAATAAAGGCGCAAGAAGTTGTAACTGCCAGTATGAAGGTATCTTTTATAGTTGTCTGCCGTAATAATCCTGAATAAGATTTGAAAATGAGCATCGCAACAAGGTAAACTATGCAAACAAGAGCTGATTGTTGAAGCGCAAATGGCATACTGAAGAGGTACAACTCCATATTGTATCTCAGCATGTAGGCAAAAATAAATGTCAGAAATACTGCTGACAGATCTGTCATCAATACAAACCACCGTGGTAACGAGTGGTTTCTGAATATTTCAATCGTCTTGTGCTTGAGTATATCTATCATAATCAGGGAAAATATTAACTAAATGTTAATAAATGTTAAACCAATGCTATTATGACGTTAAAAAACATGTTTAGGTTGCTTTTGCATTTATTGATTCGAATTTTTGAGACAGATTCAATCCTTTACCCTTTACCCTTTTTCCTTTACCCTTTTTCCTTTAACCTTCACCCTTTAACCTTCCTCCCGGACATGCTTTCGCCCCGTCAGTCACATTATCATTTTTGATAACGAACTGATATGATGATAATTAATATGGTTTTTGTAACAAGTGTTACAAATTCTCATGAAACCACTTTACGGTTTCTTTAAGTCCTACGGCTACATTAAGTACCGGCTTATATGCAAGCAATTGCTCAGATTTGGCTATTGAGGCCTGGGAATGTGGTATATCTCCCATCCTGAATGGTCCGTATTCAGGTTCAATACTTAATATCTCATTATCATATTCTCCTGCAATATCACGGATATACTCAAATAACTCATTCAGTGATGTACGTTCGCCATGGGCAACATTATAAACCTGATTAACAGCATCTTTTGAAGTTATTACAGCAGCAAGATGGTTAACCTGAATAACATTATCGATATAAGTAAAATCGCGTGAAACAGTACCATCTCCATTAATCAGTGGAATCTGATGAGCCATCAGCATTTTGATAAACTTCGGAATTACGGCAGCATAGGCTCCATCAGGGTCCTGACGGCGTCCGAATACATTAAAATACCTGAGACCGATAATTTCCATACCATAGGTTTTGGAAAAGATATCAGCAAAAAGTTCATCGACATACTTTGTTATCGCGTATGGGGAAAGAGGAGAACCTATCTTATCCTCTACTTTTGGCAAATCGGGATGATCTCCGTAAGTTGATGAGCTTGCTGCAAAAATAAATCGTTTAACACCGGCTTCTTTAGAGGCGAAAAGCATTTTTACAAAACCTCCTATGTTTACGTCAGTTGTGGTAACCGGATCTTTTATTGAACGTGGCACAGAACCAAGGGCAGCCTCATGAAAAACAATATCTGTGTTTTTCACAGCGCTGACACAATCTTCATAATTTCTTATATCACCTTCAACAAGTCTGAATTGTGAATTACCTGTGAAACTCTCAAGATTTTCTCTTTTCCCGGTAGAGAAATTATCAAGACATACGACATAATTACCTGCATCGAGCAGAGACTCTATGAGATTTGAGCCAATAAAACCTGCTCCTCCTGTAACTAAAACCCTGCTATTCTTCAGTATTCGCTCCATTAATCGCTTCAATAAACAATATGATAATAATACGAAAAAAATGTTAAAAAAGTTTAATTCCTTTCGTCATTTATCAAACATCATCAAGATTTCCTTCAAAATAAACTCCGCTGCCCTTCCGTCACCATAGAATCCCGGATAATCAAGATGCAGGTCAAGATCAAAGAACCTGCTAAACTCCGTCCTGATTTTTTCAGGATCAGCATCAACAAGCTTAGCTGTTCCATTATTCACAAGTTCAATCCATTCTGTCTCTTTCCTCAGAACTATACATGGCTTTTTAAAGAAATGCGATTCCTTCTGAACCCCGCCTGAATCTGTAATTATCATCCTGCAATTTTTCTCTAGGAGTATCATTTCCAGATATGAAACCGGAGGTATAATTTTGATATATAGGCTCTGGCAGAGTTCATCATATAAACTTTCCAGTTTTGACCTGAGTGATATAAGTGTTCGTGGATGTAATGGCATAACCATCATCATTCCTCTCTCTTCAGCAATTAACTTTATGGTACCAAAGATCTCTTTAAGTCGTGAGATGTCATCTGTGTTGGTATCACGGTGAATGGTTGCAAGTATAAACTCGTCTCTTGTCAATGAAAGATTTGAGAGAAGTGATGCCTTTTTCTTTTCAGCAAGATTTGCAAAGAAAAGTGCATTATCATACATTATATCACCGGTAAGGTAAATCTTGTGATTATCAATTGTATAAGGAGGACTGTTCTCCGGTCTGAAACCCTCGTTCATGAGATTTTTAAAAGCAGCATTGGTAGGTGCAAAGAGAAGTGTTGAAGCATGGTCGCTGATTATCCTGTTTAACTCTTCAGGCATAGTTTTGTTGAAGGATCTTAAACCCGCTTCAATATGAATTACAGGAAAATGAAGTTTAGATGCTGCGATTGCTCCGGCAAGTGTTGAATTGGTATCCCCATAGAGCAAAACACAATCAGCTTGTTCCTTAAGCAGAATCTCTTCAATGCCAGTTATCATTAATGATGTCTGTCTTCCATGTGTTGCCGAACCTGCTGCAAGGTTATAATCGGGCTTATGAATCTCAAGTTCATCAAAAAAAACTTCTGACAATTCCTTATCATAATGCTGACCGGTATGAACAAGAATCTCTGTAATCTGATCTGAAAAGTGCCGCCTTATTGCTCTGCTAATTGCAGAAGCCTTTATAATTTGCGGCCT
Source organism: Bacteroidales bacterium (assembly GCA_038207725.1). Lineage (GTDB taxonomy): Bacteria > Bacteroidota > Bacteroidia > Bacteroidales > VadinHA17 > LD21. The sequence continues at coordinate 5,691 of JBBQZN010000059.1, forward strand.
GGCACCAACTATATTAATGAGTTTTATATGTGGCATTGAATTTGCAAATCTTATCAGGCATTAAACATAAAAACATTATTTTTTTGTCAAATCATATTTAAATGAAAAGGGCATCCCAGTTTGCAGATGCCCTTATTTTTTTTGTAAGCACTTATTTCGCAAAATTTACTGCTCTTGTTTCCCTTATTACAGTAATTTTTATCTGTCCGGGGTAGGTCATTTCATTCTGAATTTTTCTGGCTATTTCAAAAGATAGTCCTTCAGCCTCTTTATCTGTCACTTTCTCTGCTCCCACTATTACTCTGAGTTCCCTGCCAGCCTGTATAGCATATGTTTTAGTAACGCCGGGATACTGAAGCGCCAGAGATTCAAGTTCTTTTAATCTTTTAATGTATGATTCAACAACTTCCCTACGGGCACCCGGACGAGCTCCTGAAATTGCATCACAGACCTGTACAATAGGTGCAAGCAAAGTAGTCATCTCAGTCTCGTCATGATGCGAACCAATAGCGTTGCATATTTCGGGTTTCTCCTTATATTTCTCAGCGAGTTTCATCCCAAGAATTGCATGTGGCAATTCCGGCTCGTCATCGGGAACTTTGCCAATATCGTGTAAGAGTCCGGCTCTCTTGGCAAGTTTTGGGTTGAGTCCAAGTTCGGCTGCCATTATTGAACAGAGATTGGCTACCTCTCTCGAGTGCATCAGAAGGTTTTGTCCGTATGAAGACCTGTATTTCATTTTACCGATCAGACGAATCAGTTCGGGGTGAAGTCCATGAATACCGAGATCAATTGTTGTACGTTTTCCAACCTCAAGGATCTCCTCTTCAACCTGTTTCCTTGTTTTCTCAACCATCTCTTCAATTCTGGCCGGATGAATTCGTCCATCAGTAACCAACTGGTGAAGAGCCAGACGTGCAACCTCCCGGCGCACCGGATCAAATGCTGACAGAACGATTGCTTCAGGGGTATCATCAACGATGATCTCAACTCCTGTTGCAGCTTCAAGGGCCCTTATATTACGACCTTCACGGCCGATAATACGTCCTTTCATCTCGTCAGATTCAATATGAAAAACAGTAACTGCATTCTCAATAGCATTTTCAGCAGCGACTCTCTGTATTGTTTGAACGACTATTCTTTTAGCCTCTTTATTGGCTGTCATTTTTGCCTCGTCGAGAATCTCATTGATATAAGACATTGCTCCTGTCTTAGCTTCCTCTTTTAAGGACTCAATAAGGTGATTTTTAGCATCTTCAGCCGAATAACCCGATATGGCTTCAAGTTTATCAACCTGCTGCTTATGCATTTTTGCAAGCTCTTCTGATTTTTTATCGACCAGTTCAAGCTGAGAAGTCAGGTTTTCGCGAATTGCATCGGCTTCATTCTTCTTGCGCTGGGCTTCTTCTATTTTTTGTGAAAGAGTCTGTTCTTTCTGCTTTATTCTGTGTTCTGCCTGGCCTATCCAGCTATTTTTTTCGTTTATTACCTTCTCATGTTCCGTTTTCAGCTGAAGAAATTTCTCTTTTGCCTGAAGTATTTTCTCTTTTCTTGAAACCTCGGCTTCAGCTTCTGCTTCACTTATTATTTTACGACTTTTATTTCTGAGCACTATCTGCCAGATAAAGTACGAGGCACTAAACCCCAGTACCAGAGCTGATAAGCAAAAGACTATCATCAGTCCATTGCTCAGTGTTCCTATTATCATTGTCATCATTTTCGTATTTAGTATATAATTAATAAAAAACCCGCAAAGTTCCTCCAGATTTTATAAAACCCCATGTCTGTATGGCTGGAGCTGCTAAATCAGTTCAAACGTCCACTGTTCCTCAGTTAAGAGGAAGCCCGACGAATCGGGATGAGGCCTGTTTTAGCTGAATTAAGTTATGCTCCAAAGTTTTAACTGTTGAGTTTCAAAAATGAATGAAGAAACAATGCGGGCAATTCAGTTATCTATTTAAAAGAACGCTATTACTCTTTAATATCGAGAACCGAGTCGATCTTCTGAATCAGTTCTTTCAAGGCATCGGGAAGATAATCCTTATCAAGTTTTTCTTCTTCCTCAGTGAGCTTGATCACATATTGCAAGGCTGCCATTGCCAGAAAATCCTGTACATCCTTATCGGTGTACCGCTGCTTGTACTGCAGCACCTTTTCATTTATCATCCGGGCAGCTTTCCTGATCTTCTCCTCATTTTCCCGTTCTACCTTCAATGGATAATACCTGTCCGCTACATTAACTCTGATGGAAAGTTTATCATCCATTGTTATATCTTATCTGTTTAAAAGAGCAACACATCTGTCAATTTCCCGCACCAATTCGGTCATCTTCCTCTTTGCTTCAGAGGCGTTTTCACCCTCACCCAGCAATGCTCCTGATAGTTTAATCCGTTCGTATTTAATTTCCAGTTCCTTTATTCTTTCATCCCGATCCTGAAGTTTCGAAACCAAAGCTTCATTCACGTTTTTAATTTTCTGTAATTCAGTTCCAATATTATTATACCTGTCTAACAATTCATCAAGTTTTCTGTTCAAAATAATTAATTCTTCGTAACCCTGACCCGACATAGTAAAATCTTTAGCACAAAATTAGCATTGTTAATGATATTTTCAAAAAAATGAACGAAATAGTTTGGATGAATGAGTGTGAAGTTTAGCTTTACACACTTAAAGATTACAAAACGACAATCTATGTTCCTGCCAAAACTTTTACTTATCAGCATATTGCTTTTCAATTCATTAGATTTCATACCAAAAGACAAGACACTATTTATTTCACCAATAAAAATTCCCCTGCTCCTTTCGTCTAACTTCGGAGAACTGCGGCTTGACCATTATCATTCAGGAATCGACATAAAAACACAAGGCGTTACAGGAAAAGAAGTTGTCTCTGCAGCAGATGGTTATATATACAGGATAAGCGTTTCACCCGGTGGATTCGGAAATGCTGTCTATATCAGACATTCGTCGGGATATTCAACAGTTTACGGACATCTCGACAGGTTTATCCCTGAAGTGGAGGAGTACGTAAAGAATATGCAATACGAAAAGAAAAGTTTTCTTGTAACACTTTTCCCTTTAAGCGGCATGTTTCCCGTAAAACAAGGTGAAATTATTGCTTACTCAGGAAATTCAGGTAGTTCCGGGGGGCCACACCTTCATTATGAGATAAGAAAATCCGACAGTGAAATACCAGTGAATCCTCTCTTGTTTGAATTTGGTTCTGCCGATAATATAAACCCCGTAATCGAAAAACTCGTAATTTACCCGGTAAACAGAAACTCACAGATAAACAGCAATAATTCTCCCTTAACGTTAAATGTCTCAGGCGGTCATGGCATATACTATATCTCTGATGAAAACAAGATCAATATAAGCGGAAGTGCCGGCTTTGGCATTAAAGCATTTGATTTACTGAATGACAGTTATAATAAATGTGCTGTCTATTCCATAGAGTTGAAAATCGACAGTGTTACATTTTTTAAATATGTTATGGACAGCTTTTCTTTCAATGAATCAAAATATATCAACAGCCATATTGATTATGAAACATATATGAAAGAAGGGTACTATATAGAAAGAACTTTTCACTTGCCTAACGATCGTCTTTCGGCCTATAAAAAAATCATAAACAGAGGCATTTTCAATTTTACAGATTTAAAGACACATCACGCTGAAATAATTGTTTCAGACGTGAATAACAACCGCTCAACTATTTCGTTTAAAGTAAGATCTGTTCCTTCTTCTATGAAAAGTAAGAAAAACATAGATGAGCAAAACGAAAAGTCAATGCCTTACAATAAAGCCAATAGATTCGCCGATAAAAATATATCTGTTACAATTCCTGCAGGTGCTCTTTATGATACTTTAAACTTTACTTACAGTTTATCAGAAGGTTCAAATCAAATGTATTCAGACATTCATCAGGTTCATAACAGATTCACACCGATTCATAAGCCATTTACCATTGCCATCAGGCCTGATACAATCCAAGCGGGAAAAGAATCCAAAATGACAATTGTTCAGTCAGTTAACGGACAAAAGAAAAATGCACTTCCAAGTTTATGGTCAGATGGCTATCTGAAAGCAGAAGCTTCCACCTTTGGAACATTTTATGTTGGAATTGATACAGTACCTCCGACCATAACTGCCAGTGGCCTGTTACACGGAGCGGATCTTAGCGGAAAACGTGAAATAAGAATTAAGATAACGGATGATTTTTCGGGGATAGAATCATACGAACCGGCAATTGATGACAAATGGGCTCTCTTTGAATATGATCAGAAAAACAATGTTCTTATTTACAGATTTGATGAAAAAAGAATCGCTAAAGGAACCCAGCATAAGCTATCACTAAGAGTAACTGATAATAAAAACAATATCAGCTACTTCAATTGCGACTTTAAATGGTAATCACCTCATTTACAATATATTATTTCAAACACCAGGTTCTTTAAAATCTGTAACTTTTTTATTTCAGCGACTGTGTAATAATCAGCAAATAGGAAAAACCGAAAAAATTGAGTATCTTTACATCATGCAAGAAAAAAAACAGATTGTCTTTAAAACTCCTGATATCACTAAAATGCAGGAAGTTGTAATAAACGCAAGAACAAAAATCTACATAGCAAGCGGGGCTGATCCTGAAGTGGCACGTGAACGATATATGGCCAGACAGGAAGCAAAAAACAGATCACTTATTGCTGTAAAAAAGGTGGCAGACAGCTAGTTAGCTATCTCTGAAATTCTTTTGCTGCTTAATATAATTTCGAAGGATAAACTCCTTTGCTTATCATTTTATTGATGTTCTCAACGACGAAAGGTTTGTCTTCCCGGTAAGTAACACCAAACCATCTTTCGTTGCTCATCAGGATTTTGATAGTGATTTCGCCATTTTTCACAAACTTATCAATTGATGTGGGGATATCAAGTTCTGACTTCGGATCCATGCCATGCTTATTGATGAAGCTTTTGAATTCTGAACCCAGAAAATCATAGCATGAAGGTTTGAATCCCCATAGATTCATCGAAACTACTTCATTTCCTGTAAATATCAGATTTGTGCCATCGGGCCCGGGAGCTTTTGCACCTGTAGGAGTCTTTTCAATCTGCCGTGTTTCTACAATGTTTGTCAACAGTCCGTTGGCAACACCACATACCCCACGGTTTACATGACCATGTTCAGAGAGAGTGTTTCCCATTTTGTAGCCAACTATGCAATATGAATTCGGGTCCTTATCATTTACCAGAAAATCATGAAGAATCCTAAATGATTCGACACCATAATAATCGTCAGCATTAATAACCCCAAAAGGTTCCTTTATTTTCTGAGCAGTAACAAGTATTGCATGACTTGTTCCCCATGGCTTCTGACGTTCGGGTGTTACCTTGGCTCCCTCAGGAAGGTTCGTAATCTCCTGGAACACATAGTCAACTTCTATTTTGCCCTTAAGTCTGGCAACAAATCTTTCTTTAACCTGCTCCTCAATATCCCGTCGGATAACAAAAACGATCTTACCAAACCCTGCCCGTATGGCATCATAAATGGAATAATCTATTATTGTTTCTCCTGAGGGCCCAACCTCATCGAGTTGTTTATTACCACCGTAACGGGTTCCCATGCCTGCTGCAAGTACTAATAGAGTAGGTTTCATAATCAATAGTTTTTGTTTGATACAATTATAAGGAAAAATTAAGTATTTTTAAAAACATATTTATTAAATAATTAGGACTATTGGCAATGATGAATATATTTTTTCAAATCGCTTGAAAATCAATATATTTACCCCAGCCCCAAGGGGAGTAAATTGATTTTCTTCGCAGCTCCGTCAGCGCCAGATAAACTCATCTTTTATTTTTAGAATTTCCTTATCAATTATTTTAAATATGGACTTTAAACTTGAAATTTGTGTCGACAATGTTGAATCTGCAATTTCAGCTCAGAGTTCGGGAGCTCACAGAATTGAGCTGTGCGACAATCTGATGGAAGGGGGAACCACTCCCGGCTACGGTGCTATTGTTTCGGCAAGAGATAATCTGACCATTCTTGTAAATGTAATTATAAGGCCCAGAGGCGGAGATTTTCTATATTCTGATATAGAATTTGACATTATGAGAAGAGATATTGATATCTGTGGTGAAATCGGGATTGACGGAATAGTAATTGGTATTCTCAGAAGGGATGGCACAATTGATGTCGACCGCACCGCCAGACTTATTGAATATGCACGTCCCATGGATGCAACATTTCACAGGGCATTTGACATGTGCTCAGATCCTATCCGGGGTCTGGAGGATATAATTTCAACAGGTTCTGCCAGATTACTTACTTCAGGACAAAAGAACAGTGCCGCTGTTGGCACACAGCTGATAGCACAACTTATTAATCAGGCGCATAACAGAATTATAATAATGCCCGGGGCAGGTATAAATGAAGCAAACATTAAGATAATTGCCGCTTTAACCGGAGCTAAAGAATTTCACCTGACCGGCAGAAAAGTTATTGAAAGTGAAATGGCTTACAGAAAAGAGGGAGTTTCTATGGGGTCGCCGGACATTCCAGAATTTTCTAGAAAAGTTACTGATCCGGATGTTGTAAAAAGCATAATCAGTATTCTCAATTTAGCATGATATTGCTTTGATATTTTCATTCACTTGTTAACTTTGTACTTCAATAAATTTCATTAATATCTATTATATGAAAAGGATCACTTCTTTATTATTGGTAATACTGCTTTCAGGATTCATTTCTGATCAGGTTAGTAACGCCTGTACGAATTTCCTGATAACAAAAGGTGCATCAAAAGACGGATCAGTAATGATTACCTATTCTGCCGATTCACATGTTCTTTATGGCGAACTCTACTACTGGCCGGCAAAAAAATGGCCTGCAGGTACATTGGTTGATGTTTATGAGTGGGATACAGGCAAATTTCTAGGCAAAATTCCGCAGAAGTCTCAGACCTATTCTGTTGTAGGAAATATGAATCAGCATCAGTTATCAATTGGGGAGACCACCTTTGGAGGCAGGTCTGAACTCTCTGATTCTACCGGCATAGTTGATTATGGATCATTAATATATATGACACTGCAGCGCGCAAAAAATGCCAGGGAAGCTATTCAGACATTTTCCCAGCTTGTTACTTCCTATGGATATGCAAGCTCCGGTGAATCATTTTCCATTGCTGATGCAAATGAAGCCTGGATACTCGAGTTAATTGGAAAAGGACAGGGGAAAAAAGGTGCGATATGGGTAGCACGTCGTATTCCTGACGGATATATTTCAGGTCATGCAAATCATCCGAGGATTACAACTTTCCCTCTTGCTGATGGCGTTAAATCAATTACTTCAAAGGATATTGACAAAATATTCAATCCTGAAGTAGAGACTGTTTATGCCTATGATGTTATTGATGTTGCCCGCAGTTTTGGCTGGTTTACCGGTATGGATAAAGATTTCAGCTTCAGCGATACTTATGCTCCCCTTGATTTCAGCGGAGCAAGATTCTGTGAAGCAAGGGTATGGTCAGGCTTTAATATGGTAAATGCACAGATGGGTAAGTATCTCGACTATGCAATGGGTGAAAATCTTAAAAACAGAATGCCGCTCTGGATTAAACCTGACAATAAACTTGGACTTAAGGATGTTATGGGAATGATGCGTAACTACTATCAGGGAACGCCTATGGATATGACGAAAGATGTTGGCGCCGGACCATACGGAAGTACAGTGAGATGGAGACCCATGCAGTGGCAGGTTGACGGAGTTAAATATATTCATGAAAGAGCAATTGCAACCCAGCAGACCGGCTTTTCATTTGTGGCTCAGAGTCGTGCCTGGCTGCCCGATCCTGTTGGAGGAATTATATGGTTTGGGGTTGATGACACTTACTATACAGTCTATTCTCCGATGTATTGCGGTATAACAAAAGTTCCTGAAGCGTTTGCTGTCGGAAACGGCGATATGATGACTTTCAGTGACAATGCTGCCTTCTGGGTGTTTAACCAGCTTACCAATTTTGCTTATACAAAGACACGACTTGTTATCGGAGATGTTCAGGCGAAACAGAGCGAACTTGAAGATGGTTTTGTAGCTGAAACGGCAGGTATAGACAAATCAGCAGAAACATTATATAAAAAGAACCCTGCGGATGCTGTGAAATTCCTTACTGACTACTCTGTGAAAGCGGGAAATACTACAGTTGCTAAATGGAAAGAATTCTATGGATTTCTCTTCGCCAAATATATGGACGGAAATGTGAAGGAAAAAAGAGCCGTTCCGGCAGGATACAAATATATTACACCGAAAGTCTCCCAGCCCGGATATGGTGATGAATGGAATCGCGTAATCGCAAAGAGCACAGGCGATAAGCTAAAGGAAAAATAGTCGAAAGGCATACATGACTAAAATGACTTTATGGGCTTTACAGAATTTCAGACTTAATGAATTAAACTTTTTCGTTTAAAATTCGGATTATAAAAATTTTATTTGTAAGTTTGCGACCGGATTTTTGAAACCAATTTGAGAATACAAAATACTTTGTGAGATGAATTTAATGAATGTTGTTGAGAAGGAATTTGCGGTAAAAGCCGATTTTCCGAAATTCGGAGCCGGAGACACAGTTACTGTCCATTATAAGATAAAAGAAGGTAATAAGGAAAGAATTCAGCAGTACCGTGGCGTTGTTATTCAGAGAAGCGGTGGTCTGCATACTGAAACCTTTACAGTAAGAAAAATGTCTGGAAACATTGGTGTTGAAAGAATTTTCCCGATTGCTTCCCCGTTTATTGACAAAATTGAAGTCAATAAACATGGAAAAGTACGCAGGGCAAGAATCTTTTACCTTCGTGACCTTACCGGTAAGAAAGCTCGTATTCGCGAAAAGAAATTCTAATAAGAATTATTCTATAAAAAAAGGCTGTTCAGATAGAACGGCCTTTTTTATTTTGCGTAGGGAATGGTCTGGTTATATTCAGGGAAGGGTCGCGACCCTTCCTTACAGTTTTTCTATTAACGCCTGTTTTTTCGAATTTGCTTCCTCTACCAGTTTTATTGCTTGCACATCAGCTTCCTCAACCAGTTGGGTTGCCTTTTTATCAGCGGTTTTCTTAATAGTGTCAGCGCTCTTCTGGGCAGCCATTTTAGCTATAGTTCCCTTTGAAGCTGCACCATCAATCAGTTTCTGAGCCTGAGTATCAGCTTCAGCTCTGATATTTACAGCAGCCTTTGCAGCCTCTTCGCGTAATTGCTGACCGCGATCCTCGGCCTCTTTTACGAGTTTAGCACCCTGAATTTCAGCCTCTTCTCTGGCTTTGTCTTTAGCTTTATCAATACCTGTATCGATAGTTTGCTTTACCGTTTCTTTAACAGCAGCCTTAATTCCACCGCCTGCTGACTCACCTTCTGTTTTTCCGAAGAAAGGAGCAAGCTCCGGTTTTGTGACCGTTCCAGTAACTTTAATATTAACCTTAATTATGTCAGAAGGTTTATAAGTAATACCAAGAGCTGAAGCCTGAGCAGATAAGTTATCGATTAAGGTATTAACCGAGCCACCAAGATCAGCACGCGGGATTTCTGTTTTAATAATATAATTGATAGTCTGGTCGAGTCCCTGATCTCCGCTTATGTTCATTTTCATACTGCCTGTCTTTACATCAAACGGACTGATAAATACTCTGCCATCGGCAATTTTGAAACTTATATTAATATTCTTAAATGTATTGCTGTATTTATCACCCAGCTTGAGAACATCTTTCATTTTATCAAAAGTTTTAGACTCAAGCAAAGTAATTTCGTCCGATTGAATTTTGCCAGACCCGTTTATTGAGTTCATAACCGGCATCATGTCCTGGCCAAGAAGACTTATATATTCGAGTTTTGCATTTATTTTTCCATCAACTCCCTTTGCTGCAGGAGCGAGCTTCTTAACAGTATTAAATGTATTGAAAGCATCTTTCACGCCTATATTCTGCATATCAAAATCAGCCTTCATAACCGGTTTAAGCGAGTCGCGGGTATCATAGTCAGCGTTCATTAGAATTTTGCCTGTCAGAATTTCCATACCAGCTTTCCTGATGCTTAAAATGCCATCCCTGACGATCATCTGGCCTTTTACTTTCTGAGCTTTAATATTATCATAACTGAATTCATCAATAAGGGCATCAAATACAAAATCTATATTTTTTGGAACCTGAATTAACGTAAGAGCTGCAGTATCTTCAACGGCAGTAGAATCAAATGCCATTTTAGACATTATTTCAGATACATCTGTCAGTTTTGAGTGCATTGACATTTTACCTTTTATAGTCTTATTACTTAATGCATAAGGAATATAATTTTCAATTTTGCCGCTCAAGGCAAAGTCGCTTTTGCCACCAACGTTCATACTGCCATTCTCAAGAGACATATATTCAGGGGTAAAACCAAAGTCAGCCTGATTAATTTTCACATCAGGATATCCGATCATTGCAACAAGCATATTGCTTATTTTCATATTTCCTGAAGCTTTAAGCTTATCATATTCCTCATTGTCAATCATCGACATTTTTCCTGCCATTTCAACAGACATATCAATGATTCCGGAGAGTGAGATACTGTCCATCGGGACTGCTTTTGAGAGCGCTCCAAGATCAATTTTTCCAATCATAGAACCTTTAAAATCAGGGTCGCTCATGGGTGTTTTCAGGGCGAACGTCATATCAAACGGACTACCGGCAAGTTCAAAATGGAAAAGGTCTACTCCTACTGTTGTTTTATCCATATCCTTTCCGGCTACAAACACTTCCGATTTAATATTAATGTTTTTTATCTGCCCGGGAAGGTCAGGATAGCTGATAAGACCATTATTCACTGACATAGACAATCCTATATCAGGGAGAGTAGAGTCGGCATCGCTGTATATTCCTTTTGCAAAACCTGTAACAGCAAATTGTCCGGAAGCCTTTAAATCCTTATAATCATTCATATAGACAGCAGGCACAAGTGAGAGTAATGATTTAAATGATGATTGCTCGGTTCCGAATTTAATATCAGTTTCGATGTCATCTCCCGGCATTGCCACAAAGCCTGAAAAATTGAGTTTCAGATCATTAATGGAAAAATAATTTTCGCGGAAGGTAAATTTATAAGTATCAAGGTTGGCAAGCAGATCCAGCTCACCGGCAATTTTGGTTTTATTAAGATAACTCATACCCTCCATAATAAAAGTAAAAGCTGCTGCATCAAATGAGACCTGCATATCAGTCTCACTCATAGTCATATCGCCCTTAAGATTAAAATTAAGATCTTTAAAATAGGCTTTCATATCCGATTCAGCATCAATATAAGCGATGGAGCTGTTTAGCATTGAAACCTTCTGAAGTTTTATCTTCATGTCTGACGATTCTGTTCCCGGTTCTTCAGTTACAGTCTCAGTAGTATCCTTCATAATGTCCCAGTTAGCTGAACCGTCTTTAAGAACAATTGCATTGAAGACAGCACGATCGAGCAGAATAGATTTCACTTCATAACCTGAATCGCCAAGCAGACTTGAAAGGTTAAAAACCAGACTAAATGATTTGAATGCTGCAAGAGTATCATTTTCGAACTTATCAACACCAACAACAGAAAGACCGTTCAGTGAGAATGTGAGATTTGGAAAATTCTTAAAAAAGCCAAGCTTGTAATCTTCAAATTTCACGGTTGCATTAACTGATTCGTTAATAACCAACTCGACTTTTGTTCTGATCTTATCCTTAAAAAGAATAGGCACCGTAAACAGCAGAAGGAGAATAAACAGAATCAGTCCAAGGAAAATTTTTAAAATAAGAGCTGCGATTTTTTTCATATCTGACATTTTTAGTACTGATAATCAATTATTTATATTTCAGTTGTTTTACCATTTTCAATGAACAAAAGTAGTTAATATTCATCAGATTAAAAATTCCGGAGTGCCTTAAGTGCCTTGAGAGCCTAAATGACTTATAGAAAATGTTTTTTTTAGGGTTCACTGGGGGGTTGCGACATTCCAAACTTTCCTATACTTAGAGTACTTTTTTTGCAATATATTATTATATTTGCGCTCGAATAACGGACTTGTAGCTTAATTGGATAGAGCATCTGGCTACGGACCAGAAGGTTGGGGGTTCGAGTCCCTCCAGGTTCACTTTAAAAAAGACGCAATTGCACTGATAAATAAGCAATTGCGTTTTTTATTTATAGGCAGTTGTACCACAGTTTTACCGCAAATTAGTATTGTATTACTCATTCTTGTTTAGTTCCAGTAACATCTCCCTGATATTTTTATGCAAAGCCGGAGCAGTTTCGCTTCCCAGTGAGTTCTCTTCGCCATAAGGAGAATCCTTTCTGTTAAACGCATAGGGAGCTTTCACGTCCCAATGGCTTTTAGGAATTATATAACCAATTTCATCATTAGCCAGACCGAATACAAACTTGTACTTTCCTTTCATCATTTCTCTGACAGGGGGAACTTCAACCGGATCAATATCAAAATCCCGGCCTTCAGAAGCTTCAACACCCCCATTTATAATTTCGGGATACACCTCCCCAGGCAATGCTGCAAATGATATCGGACCAATGTTAAAAACTGAAAGTTCTGTTCTCATTTGCATCCATCCTGTTGTTCCCCGGTCAAGTATTCCCAGTGCTGTAGCGAGGCGGAACATTTTATTATCAATGGGAAGTGAAAGAGTCCTTACAACCAGCGATATCCCGGCATTCTCAATCTTCTCAATCGGATTTTCCATTGAATTGAGCGCAAGTAAAGCAATTTGTTTGCCCTGAGCCTCAGCTTTTTCATACGATGGTTCTGTGAATTCTTCTCCGGAAACAGGATCTTTCACTGTCAGTCCGGGATGAGTTGTCATTAAACCGCCAATGGCCCCGTTTATGTAGACAGCAACGCCTCCAATTCCTTTCTTTATCAGACTGTCATTATCAAAAACTCCTTTTTCAATTCCTTCGCGGACATAATGAGGAAAGTCTGAAGTTATCAGAAGGTTTTTGCTCCAAAGGGTCTCAGGATGATCAGCCCAGGCAATCAAAGAACCAAGGGTAATGCCAGACTCTTTGTCAACTGCACGGATCAGTCTCAAACCCGAATCAAAAACCTGTGGTTCACGTGTGTCCTTTACCAGGGGAATTGCTCCTGTCATATCCTCTGAAACTTCAAGCCTGACGAAATGCATATCAGCGACTGCCTTTTCAACAGACCTGACTATCTGATTTTTTACATATTCAAGATAATCAGCATTAATGCCGCTTCTAAATGGTGTTTTGCCCCACAAACCCAGCAGATCGGGTCCTTCATGAGTATGAGTTGATGTTATTACTGCGTATGTAACTCCGGTCTCCGCATTGAGTCTTTTTCTTACATCAATTACATCATCATTCATAAAACCAATGGCATCAAGAACAACTAAGGCAATTCTGGTCCTGCTATCATCAATTATAACTGTTCTGGCCCAAAGATCATCATGGATTCCATTGGCTGCCCTGCTGTTGCTAAAACCGGCTATCCAGACAGGGTCAAATTTTCCGTTCCCGTTTAAATCAGTATATACATCTCCATCTTTTGGATTATATCTGGCATCATTATCCACGTCGGTCCATCTGTCAGCTACCTCTGGTGTAATCTTTAGGGCAGCAAAACCAGCTTTTAAAAACAATGAATCGTGGTTAATGGTATTTAAATCAGCCTTGTATCCGGGATTTCTATCTCTCAGGTTTGAGGAAATCCAGATGAATAATCCGATAGCAAAAATCAGAAATACTGCTCCTGCTACTTTAAAGAATCTCTTCATATCTCTAACTTTGTTTTAAATAATTCCGATGACTGCAACAACTTAATAAGTGTTACAAATACACTTCTATATAAGACAAAGGTAAAGGTACAAATAATCTCCGGAAAGCTTATTGCAATGTTTTGATTTTCAGTCTCAGACTGTTGCTCACCACGCTGACAGAACTGAGAGCCATTGCGGCACCTGCTATCATTGGGTTCAGAAGAAATCCAAAGAAAGGATATAAAATACCTGCAGCAACAGGAATTCCAATTACGTTATAGATAAAAGCCCAGAAAAGGTTCTGCTTAATAGTGGTAACAGTCAGCTTTGAGAGTTTTATTGCCTGTGGTATCCTAAGCAGATCTGATGATATTATTGTCATTTTTGCGACATCCATAGCTATGTCTGAACCTCGTCCCATTGCTATACTTACATCGGCCTGCGCAAGAGCCTGTGAATCATTAATTCCATCGCCAACCATTGCAACAATCTTACCCTGTTTCTGCAAGTCCTTAATGAAATCGTGCTTCTGCTGAGGAAGAACCTCTGACCTGTAACTGTCGATACCAGTTGCTGCTGCAATAACTCTGGCAGTATGTTCATTATCACCAGTGAGCATATGTACTTCAATACCCATTCTGTGTAATTGACGGATTGCTTCAACAGACGACTCTTTAATAGTATCGGAAACTGAAATAACTGCCAGAGCATTTTTTGAATCTGAAAAATAGAAAACAGTTTTCGCCTCGTTCTGCCACTTTTCTGCAAAGGCCTTCAGGTTTTCATCAATAGCAATATTATTTTCAATCATCAGCCTGCTATTGCCCACGAAATATGATTCGTTGTCAGCAGTTGCCTTAATACCCTTTCCGGTAATGCTTTCAACACCTGAGACTGAAACAGCTGAATCTGATTCAAATTTATTCAGATATCGCACTACCGGCTCAGAAAGAGGATGCTCACTATTTTTCTGAATTGAGAGAAGCACCCTTGCTTTCTTATTTGCTTCGGAAGCATTATTCCATTCCATATTCTCAACTGCAGGTTTCCCCATAGTGATAGTCCCGGTTTTATCAAGAACAACAGCATTTACCCTGTGAGCAGTTTCGAGGCTCTCGGCATCCTTAATAAGTATACCGATATCAGCGCCCTTGCCTATTCCTACCATTATTGCGGTTGGTGTTGCAAGTCCGAGAGCGCACGGACAGGCAATTATTAAAACTGTAACAATTGCCAAGAGACTATGGGTCAGTGAATTTTCAACACCAGAAATATACCACACAAAACCACTTATTAAGGCGAGAGAGATAACTACCGGGACAAATATCCCTGCGATTTTATCAACAAGACTCTGAATAGGTGCTTTACTTCCCTGGGCCTCTTTCACCATTCTTATTATCTGGGAAAGAACAGTATCCCCTCCTACTTTATCGGCTCTGAATCTGAAACTACCTTTCTGATTTAATGTTCCGGCAAGAACTTTCGAGTCAATTGTTTTTTCAACAGCCATTGGCTCGCCGTTTATCATGCTTTCATCAATAAATGAGGTGCCTGAGGTAACTGTGCCGTCGACAGGAATTTTATTTCCGGGCTTAACACGCAAGATATCGCCGGGCATAACCTCGCTAACCGAAATCTCCGTTTCACTACCATTGGGCAATATTTTCCAGACACGTTTTGGCTGAAGTCCAATCAGGTTTTTCAAAGCTGAAGAGGTGTTTGATTTAGCTCTTTCCTCGAGCAACTTCCCAAGAAGAATGAAAGTAATAATTACTACTGATGCTTCATAATATACATGTCCATGAATACCTGCTCTATGAAAAAGTTCAGGAAAGAATGTTACCGTCAGGCTGTAAATAAAAGCTATTCCGGTACTAAGAGCAACAAGGGTATCCATGTTTGCGGAGCGATGTTTCAGCTGTTTCCACGCACCGGCCGGAAATTGCCTGCCAAACCAGAACACGACAGGCGCTGCCAGAACCAGCATAATATAATTGGCATATGGCATATCCATAAAGATCATTGCTATTATGACAAGGGGAACACTGAATACAGCAGATCCAATAGTATTTATGCGAATTTTTCTGAGATGAGAATTTTGGGCATCTTCTTTAAGCTGCTGACTGTTTGTTTCATCAATTATTATATCGTAACCTATTGACTGTACGGCCTTCTTCATTTCATCAGGGGAAATCTTTTCCTGAAGAAACTCTACCATAATAGATGTATCGGCAAAGTTGACAGAAGCATTTTTTACTCCCGGCAATGTTTTAACAAATGCCTCGGTTCTTGCTGCGCATGAGGCACATGATAATCCGGTTACAGGATATGTTTTTATTTGTTTCAAATTGATAAAAATTAAATCACGAACAGAAAAATTCACACAGAGATTAATCAATACAAATCAGATCAAAAATATTGATCCAACTATAAAACAACCAAACAACCGGAAAGTTAATTAGCGGAAGAAAAGAAAACTGCTTAAAAACTATACTGTCTGCAGTTCAGTCTTATTCTTCTTCAATAAGGATACAATAATTGCACCGGCAAAAGCAATGCATATAAGTACTGTAAAACCTGTAGTATAGCTATTTGACGAAGAATGATAAAGTTTACCAACAAGCATAGGAAACAGTGATTCAGCAAGACCATCAGCAACGAGTATGATTCCCATTACCCGACCGAGTGTTTTCACACCGAACAGATCACCTGCCATTAGCGGAATTATCATATAATCACCGCCTAAGCCAATACCGAAGATAACCGCAAAAATGTATATCCTTCCCGGAAAATCGCCAACCAGCAGTAAGGGAATAGCTGAGCCAACGAGAATGTAGATGAGGATCATAACATATTTACGATCAAAAATATCAGCCAGCATACCCATAATTACCCTTCCGGCAAGACTCATGAAAAGAACAAGCGACATAACACCTGCCGCCTCGGTCTGAGTGTAGGAAAGATCGCGCAGATAGAGTTTCAGATGCTGATTTATCCCACCTACTGCGCCTATTGAGCACATGCTTCCGAATGCAAGCAGGTAAAAGTTTTTGTTCGCAAGTATAGTTCTGAGAGGTGCAGAAGGTTCCTTTATTATTTCCGCACCATAAACGGCTGAATTATCTTTCAAAAAGAAGGCAAGAGGTACAGCAATAAGAATAATAAGAACGCCAAGTGAGAGCAAGGCAAGATGCCATCCAACATTTTTCTCAAGACCAGCTGCCAGAAGCGGAACTATAGCCCCTCCTGTTCCGATTCCCAGGTAAGCAATCCCCATTGCTTTTCCGCGGTTCTTCGTGAACCATCTGGAAATAAGAACCTGGCATGGCAACGGACCTCCGAATACATAACCAAGAGCAACAAAAATGTAGAATATGTAGAACATGCCGAGAGATCTCATCAGGCTCAGTCCAATCAAAGCAAAGCCCGTCATGAAAGCACCTGCCATAAGCAACTTTCTGGGGCCGTATTTATCAATCAGCCAACCTGCCAGAAAACCAAACAGAGGTGCGACAATAATTTTACCAAGTGCATTGCCGGATGTAACAGTTGTGCGGTCCCATCCAAACTCGTTCATGAAAAAATCATAGAAAAAAGGGAGCCCATAAAGGGCAAAACCCACGATTGCAAGAAGTGAGAAAAATGCAGTAGCAATAACATAAGGCTGAGAGCTGCCTTTCAATTTATCCTGTTCAGGCGAAAACAATTTTGATATCATAAATTCAAAATGGATTGGTTAATCTATTATTATATATGCAGTATGGAAAGCATTTCAAACTTATAAATTTAAACTTTGGATCCGATTATCATGGTCTTATAAATTTTGGAGGTGAATGTATAATTCTGAATATACTCTCCATTTGATAAGAGAGGTTTAAGTCCTTCTGATTTAAATTTTTCAGCAATCCATTCTGCT
>JBBQZN010000060.1:0-23225 GCA_038207725.1 Bacteroidales bacterium
CGAAACTCCAGTGTGAGAATGAAATCATTCGGGAACTCTTTAGCTGTCCAGAGAGTCTGGTAACGCTCGGTATAACTTTCAATATAAGTATCGGCAGTAAGAATTCCGTCTTTCGCAAAAAAACGTTTTTCTTTTGATTCCGTTTTGCCATCGAATGATTCAAAAGTGACACCCTGTAGTGTCTTACTGCTATAACCCCATCCGGTTAAATTCTTACCGTTGAAAAGGCTTATGACTTCTGTCTTCTGATCATTCGTATTTTCTTCAATCAACAGCTTATCGCTTAATGAAACAGATCCTGCTCCCGGAAAATCTTCAGGCAGCTTGGCAGCATTTATGTTTGTTACCAGCAACAATGTAATCAGGCAATTAAGTGTTTTTGTTTTCATATATTCACATATTACATATTAGATTTCGTCAGAGCTGTCTGTTATTTAGTAATAATACTTATTCTAAAGCAAAGAATTGGCTATTAAAGCTTATTTTGAGTGCTATTAGCGAAAATCCATTGCTCAAAAAATGGATTATTTGCAATTTGCGAAAGCAAATGGTTTGACTGGTGAGTATTTTAACGCGCCAATTTTATCACAATTTATGATAAGCTCTTTCCATTCAAATCTAGTAAGCTGAAACATAAAATCATCAGGGAATCTCTCTATATTTCGTTTTACCTGTTGCTTGGACAAGCCGGAGCCTTGTCCTAATGCGGCAGGTTTAAAATGACCTTCATGTATCGGTGTTAAGCCATTGATATTTAATAATGTATGGTTTAAGTAAGAATAATTGACGAAATGAGGTCAACAGCTGGCAGTCAACATATTTCAGACAGGGTAACCTGCCATGGTTTGATGAGGTGGTTAAGATGCTGATTCATTAAAATAAAGGACAGTATAAATGTAACTTCATTTCTTCAGACAAGTTTTTGTTTTAGCCCGCTAATGATATCAAACGACTTGTGCCAGGGAAAACTTTTGAAATATAAGCCCTGCTCTTTATCGAAGGAAAGTATTATACTCTGTTTACCCTGACCTTCAACAGGATTGGTGACTCCTATAAGATCTTCAAACCGTTGTAAGATATTGATACCGTTTTTTGGTTTGAAATCCTCCTCTATTACTTTCAGATCATCTATTCTGTCAATTCCATATACCCTGAAATCCTTGATTGAAGGATTTTCTGCGTACAAATACCATCTGCCCTGAAGCTCTTTGAGCAGGTAGGGCAGTACGCTTTGAGTTCATGTTTTTCCGGTTTTATAGCTGGTATGCTGAAAAGTTATTCTTTTGTTATTCTTAATTGCAAAGAGAAGTTTTGAAAGATACAGAACTCCTTTTAGTCCTTCGTATGAATCGAAGGAGCTGTATGAGATCTCAATTCCGGACTCATCCCTTATATCCTCCAGATCGCGCTGCAGGGTTCTGGATGAAATCTGAAACCCTTCATCCTCCAAAAATTCATGGATCTCTTTAATGAGGGATAAGTTGTCCTGCTGACTTGATCAATAATCAGACTGTACCTTTTAACTGTTCCCTGAAGTGACATAGTTTTTAGGTTTTATAATCTTATCAGAGTTTTATTAATTGTATCCTTCAATAACGGAGATACAGATGCCTGTTCAGCATATTCACGCCATTGTGATACAACTTTTCCGATTTCTGAAACAATGGCAGCTGCTTTTTTTATATTCATCTGTTTTGCAACAGATATAAAGTCATCATGATTGATATTCTTCCTCTTGCCGTTAACACTAAGAGATTGCTGGCTTACCCATGCACTTTCTGGACGGTACGAATGACAAACATCAAAAGCAGGGGAGAGTTTCCATTTTCCGTCATCTGTCATCAGAAATGAAAAGTTCTTGGTATGGTCATCGCAATTTCGTGAAAGCACATTGAAAGCCATCCGCCTGTATAATTGCTCTGCCTGCGGATATGGCAAACCAAGCAGACGCACTGTTTCAAAAAGCTGTTCATATGAGTATGAATTTATATCGTTGAAATCATAATGCTGCATGGCGAACAGACTCTGCATGTGTATCTTTTTGTTTCCCGGACCACGATCAAATCTCTTTGTCATAAAGTGCGCCCTTCCATTTTCCTCAAGAAGCCTGCACTCTGTCATTTCTATACCAGCATCCTTTGCCATCAGATGGTAAGCCATCTCAACACGGCCATAACCATAGCTCGATCCAAACTGATTATCAGTTACGCCATCAAATTTAAGAAGCCACTGATCAAAACCAATTGGAGCATTGGTCTGTCCGCTACGTACCTCTTCTGTAACAGGATTAAATGCAACAAGTACTTTAGCCCTTGCTCCGGCTGCCGATGTTCCCATTTTTAAAATATCCGACATTGCCTTTTCCTCATCCTCTGGAAGCTTTGCTGAGAAATCTTTTCTATCGTTAAGGATATCGCTGGCGATATTTACAAGTTCATCCATTTCAATTTTACCGGCACGTTCAGGCCCTTTCGGGTATGCCGGCTCTATCTCAAGGGCTCCCATGCCACGTTTTCCGATAAAGCAGAGCAGTTCAACAGGATTCATACTATTCTGAGGACGTCCTCTCCTGGCAAGCCAGGCATTAATCAGGGCATTTCCATACCTGTCTGGCAACATGTCTGCCAGCAATCCGGGTAATCCTTTAAATGATTGACTGTTCCTCATTTCCGGGAATGAATATATTTTCCCGGATGAACCTGGTGCAGGCATTTTCAAAGGGGAGATATCCCAGTTGTTCCTGATAAATGAGGACTCAAATTCAAACGATCCAGTGCCAGTTGAATCGTCCCAGGCAACAGCTCCGGCTCTTGTTCCCCAGATATTAATATGAGCTGTTGAGATCATTACCAATCAGATTTTGGTTTATTGCCGCCTTTGTCTTTATTGCTTGCCCTGATGAGTTTTGATTTTTCCATTTTGGCCAGTTTTAAAGGACTTATTTGCTGTTTTATCCGGAAGATTTCTAAAGCAGGGATGAGTTTCAGCGCCCTTATGAGTGCAATAAATGTAAGCAGGTTGCTATTCATTCCATTCTCAACCTGACTGAGAGTGGTCCGGTTAATACCTGCTTCAGTTGCCAGTTGCATCTGGGTTTTATTCTGCTCAAGGCGATTATGCCTGATGAAATCTCCCAAAGCTTTAGCAATGGTTGAATCGCTCATTGCAGTCCAATTATTGTTGTCAATATCCATCATTAAAGGTATAAAATGTAATTAATGTTGGTTATGGACAACAAATATAGGCAATTTAATTGAATTACACAGGAAAGTTTTCCTTTATTTAAATCTTATTCTTCAAGATAAGGATCAACTTTAGATTTTATAAGTTCAACAAGTTCCGGTTCCATAAAGTAGTAATGGTCATGAATATCAATAATTAATATTTCTCTTCCCTGACACTTTTAGTCAGATTATATACCTTGCACCACTGATCCAGATAATTCAATGCTTTCTGAGCCTTTAGTAAGGCGACAATCATATTTATCGTATAGCTCCCCGGATTTTTTGTCTTAGCTTTTCCTGCAAACGATATTGCTTCATCCACTTCAAAATAGTTATCCATAGCTTTAAGATATGCATAAGAGATTAGGTTCCATTCAAAACTAATTAGTTGAATCATAAAATCATCAGGGAATCTCTCTATATTTCGTTTTACCTGTTGCTTGGACAAGCCGGAGCCTTGTCCTCCGCAGAGTCCTTCGCTGCTTCGCGCTCAGTCGGACGCAAAGAACCGCAGAGTGGGTTCTTATCCCATTTTCTCAGCCGCTCTCAATGAAATACGCCGTATTTTATTCTTATTCCCTTTTTCGTTCTTCTATGCGGTTCTCTGCGCATATCTCTGCGAACTCTGCGGTAAAATGAAATTATCTGTTCTAATAAATTCCATAACCCTGACTACCGGCAGGCAGGCTCTACGAGGTAACTAATAATGGTATGGAATTGACTACCCATCACCCATCACCCGGCACATGAGAATTATGTAACATATTTTGATAATTATGCAACATATTTTCAAGTTTAAGTGGCTACCTCTGTTGTAACTATGATGAAGATTTTTGAATCCAAAGGAAAATATATTATTATAATAGTTGTTGTGTATCTGCAACTTACATCTTCCTGTTCCACCCAACTTTATCGTGACCAATCGTTTGCGAATATCAAAAACCATACTGAAAAGAAAAAGCTGAAAGAGTTCATGGCAGCGGGTGCTGAAAAAAAGATAGATACACACAATACAAGCGCTGATGAAATTATTAAAACCGCTCGAAAATACCTTGGGGTACCCCATTGTATGGGCGGAACAACTATGAAATGTATGGATTGCTCCGGATTATTGGTGACAGTTTTTGCCAGTTACGGTATTAAACTGCCCCATAACTCGGAAGAACAGGCCAGGTATGGAAAAATTATCAGCGGAATGGCTGAACTTAAAAAAGGTGATCTGGTATTTTTTATCAGATCATATATAACAAAGAGTTTAATCACACATTCAGGTATTTACACAGGCAATAATAGATTTATCCATACTTCTTCTTCAAATGGAGTCACAATAACTTCATTAGATGATCGCTGGTGGAAAGAAAAGTTCATTTTCGCAACAAGGCTGATTGAATAATTACATGAAAAAGAAATGGATAATCGTAATTGCTGCTGCACTGATAATCACGGCAGCCCCGTTTATATTCATTGCATCTGTTTACTATGGAGCATTCGGACACTTACAAACAAAAAAGGAACTGCTCGATTTTAAGAACGCAACCGCTTCAAGAGTATTATCCGCAGAGGGTGATCTTATTGGCAAATATTTTTCTGAAAACCGTACTAATGTTTCTTTCAAACAGCTCCCACCCACTCTGATAGATGCTCTTATCGCAACTGAAGATGTACGATTCTTTGAACATAAGGGCCTCGATTCAAGGAGTGTGGCAAGAGTGTTAATCAAGTCAATAATTTTCAATAAGCGTAACTCGGGTGGCGGAAGCACAATTACCCAGCAGCTGGCAAAAAACATGTTTGGGAGAAAAGAATTCGGTATTCTCACAATGCCTGTAAACAAAACAAAAGAGGTAATACTTGCAAGCAGACTCGAGAGTTCGTACAAGAAAGAAGAAATACTTACTCTTTACCTTAATACTGTTTCGTTCGGAGAAGATCTTTACGGCATCGAAACTGCAGCAGCAAGGTATTTCAGGAAAAGTACCGAACAACTAAAAATTGAAGAATCAGCAGTATTAGTAGGAATGCTCAAAGCGCCGGGCTTTTACAATCCTCATTTATATCCCGAAAATGCCATACGCCGGAGAGATCTTGTTCTGAGTCAAATGGAGAAATACAGCTTCCTCAAAATGTTAGAGGCCGATTCTCTCAGAAAGCTTCCTCTGGTACTTGATTATAATAATCTGAAATCAGAAGGAGCAGCAGATTATTTCCTTGTTCAGATAAAAAATGAGACAGAAAAGATCCTGCAGGATGTATTTTCTGTAACAGGCAAAAAATGGAATACTGAACTAGATGGCCTGAATATTACCACTACTTTGAACCTTCCGCTTCAAACCCTTGCACTGGAGTCATTCAGGGAGCATTTATCTGAAATGCAGAAAAGATTATCAGTTCAATATAACAGTCTGTCGGGCAAAAAAATAACTTCGGAATTAACTGAAAATATCCTTAAGCAGAAAAACCTTCTAAGCAAAGCAGATGAAATAAATTTACAAACAATTTTTGACTGGCATGGCTCTTATTCTGATTCTATTTCCGTAAGGGATAGTGTAATGAAAGCATTGACATTCCTTCAGGCCGGCTTGCTTGCGATGGATCCGGTAACAGGAGCTGTAAAGGCATGGGTTGGTGGTATTGATTTTCAAACCCAGCCATACGATCAGATCCTTGCCCGTAAGCAACTGGCTTCAGCTTTTAAGCCAATCCTTTATGCTGTTGCACTCGAAGAGGGGATGGAGCCATGCCAGTATCTTGAAAATGACTCTGTAGTTTTATCAGGATTTGAAGACTGGAGCCCCGAAAATTATGATCATACCACTGGCGGGAAATATTCACTTGCAGGATCATTGGCCAAATCAATGAATATCCCAACTTTCAGACTTTATCTTAACATTGGCTTTGATAAAGTTGATTCATTGTGGAAAAAGATGGGTTTCTCCTTTCCGCTAAATAACACTCCATCAATTCCTCTGGGTACTGCTGAGGCCAGCATAAGGGAGCTGGCAGTTGCTTACTCATCATTCGCAAACGGAGGATATATAGTTAAACCTCAATACATAATGTCGATATCAACCGCTGATGGCGATATGATCTATCAGAATGAATTTAAACAGATAAGGAAAAGGGTACTGACTAAGCGTTCGAGCCTGCTGATGAGTGAAATGCTTCAGAAAGCAATCAGGGAGGGTACCGGAGCTTCATTGAGATCTGTATTTGGGGTCAGAGCCCCTCTGGCAGGCAAAACGGGCACTTCACAGAATTACTCCGATGCATGGTTTGCCGCGTTTAACCCTAAAATTGTTCTTGTAACAAGGGTTGGTGCCTCATTATCTGTTATACATTTCAATAATGGGATAAACGGTTCGGGTAGTACTCTTGCATTACCACTGGTAGCACTCACACTAAAGAAAGTCGAGTCAGATCCTGATCTGAGGGCTAAGTTTATTTCTCCCTTTCCCCAGCTGCCGCCTGAACTTGCCGGAGCACTCGACTGCCCTGATTTCAAGAAAGATAATATTTTTAATAAATTCTTTGATCTCTTTAAAAAAGAAGAAATCACATTAAAAGAAGATGTTAATAAAGAGGATAAAAAGAAAAAGTCACTTTTTAACAGGATCTTCAGAAAAAGAAAGTAAGGCTGTTATATGGTCGTGCGGTCGTGCAGTCATGCGGTCGTGCAGTCGTGTAATGAAAAAAAGGAATCTTCCTGCTCAAATATCAAAAATTCCATTTGCATTTCTTAACTTTAAAGAATAAATCTGAAACTCTGTTTCTATTGTCTGTTTTCAGATTTCTTCTTTGAAGGTTGGATCCTTATAATGTTGGCACAATGAACCAGATCTTCACTATTTATTCTATGTTATTCATCGTGACGGCTCTTGTCTCGTTCTTTGTTGCTATTCTTGCAATTAAGAGAAGATCAGTTGTTGCTGCCGGTGAGCTTTCCTGGCTTATGATTGCAACAGGACTGGGTGCATTCTGGCTGATATTTGAGACATCTGCTCCCGACATGGCCGGGAAGATTTTCTGGACAAAACTTGAATATTCAAGTGGTCTTGCAGTCCCCGTTCTCTATCTGTTATTTGCTTTTCGTTTTACCGGAAATAATAAACTTCTCACAAGGAAAAACATTATTCTGCTCTTTATAATACCGTCTCTTACATTTCTTCTTGCAGTTACAAATGAAAAGCATAACCTTATCTGGTCGGGATATTCTCCGATATCGGAGAAGACAAACCTTATGGAGTATTTTCATGGTATCTGGTTCTGGATAGGATATATTTCCTATTCCTATATTATGCTTCTCATTGCGGCTGTATACATTATCAATTACTTAATTCATCAGGCTGGCACTTTTCGTTCGCAAGCCTGGGTTATTTTCTGCGGAGGTATGTTCCCCTGGATCGCCAGTATAATTTATCTTATGGGCGCAAGTCCGGTCAGGGGTCTCGATCTTACTCCTTTCAGCTTAACAGTAAGTGGTTCACTTGCTGCCTATGCCATTCTTCATTTCAGGTTCCTAGATCTTGTACCCGTTGCACGCGAGACCCTTGTTGAAATACTTCCTGACGGAATTCTTGCAATCGATTCACGGAACAGAATTCAGGATATCAACGCAGCAGCAATTAATTTTCTGGGAATATCCGGGAAGAATATCATTGGAACTGATGTCTCATTATCAGGTGCAACGGTTACAAATCTATTGAATGCCGTTGTTGAGAAGAACAGTTCCGACAGGATTGAAGTAGGGGAGAATAATAATATCAAAAGTTACAGCATAATTAAGAAAGCTATAAAAGATAATCGCGGCAGCCGTCTGGTTATAATACGCGATATCACACTTCAGATGAGAAGCATTGAGGCACTTAAGGAGAGCGAGAGTCAGAAATCTGCAATCCTGAGAGCTTTGCCGGATATGTTATTCGTCTTAAACCCCGATGGTTGTTTCATAGATTATTTTACCGCGGATTCTTCTAAACTAATTCTTCCCGGATTTGAATTTATCGGTAAAAATATTACCGCGGTTTTTCCTCCGTATTTAGCACTGGAAGCTATAACTTCACTTAAGAAATCTTATCTGAATAATGAATTGGTTTGTTTTTCTTATTCCGTTGACAACGTTGGTAAAAAGGAGTATTATGAGGCGCGTATAATTCCTGCCACCTCAGACAAGATTCTCGTAATTGTAAGAGATATGACTGACCAGAAGCTCACCGAGCAGGAATTGATCAAAGCTAAAGATATGGCGGAAGAGAGCGACAGACTGAAGTCAGCTTTTCTGGCGAATATGAGTCATGAAATAAGAACTCCAATGAATGGTATAATGGGGTTTACTGAACTAATGGAGATGACAGATATTTCTAATGTTGAAAAGCATGAATATCTCTCTATAATAAGGAAAAGCGGTGACCGGATGCTAAATATAATAAATGATATAATCGATATTTCAAAGATAGAATCGGGCCAGATGAAAGTTCTTATATCGAAGACAAATGTAAAAGAACAGATTGACTCGATTTACTCCTTTTTCAAACCGGAAGCTGATGCAAAAGGGATTCAGCTTATTAAAAGTAATTCTTTACCTGCAAAAGAATCTGTAATTGAAACCGATACTGATAAACTTATCGCTATCCTTACAAACCTTGTTAAGAACTCAATTAAGTTTACAGATTCGGGTTTTGTAGAGTTTGGTTTTGAAAAGAAGAACAACTATTTTGAGTTTCTTATTAAAGATTCCGGAATAGGTATAGGCAAAGAGCAGCAAAAATATATTTTTGAGAGATTCAGACAGGGAAGTGAACTTCTTAGAAGAAATTATGAAGGAACCGGTCTGGGCTTATCGATTTCAAAAGCTTATACTGAGATGCTGGGAGGAACAATCTGGTTCGACAGTGAGCTGGGGAAGGGCTCCGAATTCAGATTCAGAATTCCCTATAAACCTGTAAGGGAATCTCCTGAAGAGTTACCTTTAGCTGCTGTAGAAAAACCGATGAACCCTAAGATAAAAGAGCTGGTTGTTTTGATTGTTGAGGATGATAAACCTTCTGAACTCTTAATAAAAAGACTGGTAAGTCCGTTTTCAAAAAAGATACTGATAGCAGATAACGGTTTAAAAGCCATTGAGATCTGCCGGGAAAATCCGGATGTTGACCTTGTTCTTATGGATGTCAAGTTGCCGGAGATGGACGGTTATGAGGCTATTCAGCATATAAGGAAATTCAATAAGGATCTTATTATTATAGCCCAGACAGCTTTCGGACTTCTCGGCGATAAGGAAAAAGCACTCAAAGCAGGTTTTAACGACTATATCTCAAAACCTATCAAGAGCGATCTGTTACAATCTTTAATTGAGAAGTATTTTAGTAATTAATTGTCCAGCAGTCCTGAAATCTTCAACCTCTACAGCCTCTACAGCCTCTCTTCTACAGCCTCTACAGCCTCTCTTCTACAGCCTCTACAGCCTCTCTTCTACAGCCTCTAAAGCCTCTACAGCCTCTCTTCTAAAGCCTCTATAGCCTCTCTTCTAAAGCCTCTACAGCCTCTCTTCTAAAGCCTCTAAAGCCTCTAAAGCCTCTACAGCCTCTCTTCTAAAGCCTCTAAAGCCTCTACAGCCTCTATAGCCTCTCTTCTACAGCCTCTATAGCCTCTCTTCTAAAGCCTCTATAGCCTCTAAAGCCTCTACAGCCTCTCTTCTAAAGCCTCTCTTCTACAGCCTCTACAGCCTCTCTTCTAAAGCCTTTACAGCCTTCTTCTACAGCCTCTAAAGCATTGCCAGAGCCCGGGTTTTAAAAGTGAGATTCTACTCTTTCCTGCCGTAGCCTGTATTATCAATCCATAGAATCCTGGCTCCTCTGACAGCTGAAAACCAGGCATTATAAGTTTTAGGTTTACCCTCCATTTCGGGGAAGTATATTCTCCAGTTGTCGGGCATTGTGAATTTTCCTGCCGATTTTGCATTCTGAAACTTTATGCTGCCCACGAAGCCACTTGCAACATTAATATCCCATTTATAGCTGTTTTCCGCTCCGAATTCAAATGTCTCTGAGGATGAATGGGTGTCCATTCCGGCATTTGCTCCTGTATAAGCATTAACATATTGTGTCATTCCCGAGAAGTTGCTTGTCCACTTTCCGCTAAGATCGGAAGGAGCAACTGCAAACTTGTTATAACCTGTTATATTCTCGAGTTTCTCCCAGCCTGAAGTGCTGTTATGCCATGGGCCGAACTCGTTTTCAAATGTTGCCTTATCGGGAGTTATGAATTCAATATAGCTACCCTTGCTTCCTGATGAATTTTTTCTGAATAGTACAATATGTACATTCTTTGAGCCTTCTTTTTCAATACCATCGGCTTCGGCGAAATAAACCGATTGCCAGTCGTAAACAGGCTTTAATTCAAGATTTGTTACTGAACTGTATTTCGGAGCCACAAGTATGTCCCAACCTTTCTTTACGTCTATAAATGGGTCAGAGACATACTCATCTGTAACAGGATTTGGATAATGAATCAGAATCCTGATGTTCCCCTTTGTCGTTTCAACCCAGTCCTGTTTAGCAACACTTACCCAGCCATCATCGAAATTTGTTGTGGCAAAGAAAAAACCACTCCTTGCTTCAGCCGGCTTCTCAACAGTCTGTTTTGGCTGAACAATCTCCTTATTGACGGGTTTTGAATCTGTTATGTTTGCTTTTTCCGGGTTTTGTATTACAGCTTCGCTTACAGGTGATGAGATAACCTTATTTTCCACACTAAGCGGCTGTTGAACCTGTAGTGCTGTGATGTACATATCTGTTGCTGAAGGACTATCTTTCAGGTACATAAGGAACTCTTTTGCATTTCCTTTCACCAGGTTATAATCCTTATCATCAGAAATATTGGCAACATGAAAACCAGCACTTTCAAACGATTGAAAAAGCTTTGTTTTTTCTGTTCCACCTGCTGTAAGGGGTATTGAAAACACTTCCACAGATTGTTCATTTACCTTGCCCATCTCTCCGGCCTTCAATCCCAGAAGAGTACCTGCTGCAGCTACATACATAATTCGCTTGTCCTGTTTTGTCCCAACAGGAAGAGATACACCGGTAAGTGAAGAGCTGCTTACCGGAATTACATTTTTCTGTCCATATACTGCCAGCGAAAGACATATTAATAATAGCGTGCTTATGATTTTCATTTTCTGTAGTTTGGGTTTCTGGTCAATCCGGAAGATCTAATTATTAAGAATATACTCTGATAAACGGATAAGTGAGGGTTTTTGTTCGAAAATAGTGGGCAATGGGAAGAAGAAAAGAGAGGGAGAAGAGGAGCGAAGAGCATAGAGCGTAGAGAGTGTCTTTTAAGAGCCTCTATTAAAGGATACTTATTTACAGAACCCCCTTAGGGGACAGGGGGTAGAAGGCAAGGGGTAGGAAGGCAAGGGGGCAGGGGATATGAGCTGTCGCCCATTCTGATTAAGGGATTAACGCCTCACTTCGATCGGTGTTGTTCCTATGGGGGGCTTCAAAGTCAAAGCGAACCCGGCGTTGCCGGGTTGTTTTTATTTTACCCTTCTCCATCGCCTTTGCAAACAAGGCTCTGTATAAGGGTAAAATAAAAAACCATCCAGATAAAAATCTGGATGGTTTGCTTTGACTTTGGCGGAGAAAGAGGGATTCGAACCCCCGGAACCGTGGTAACAGTTCAACGGTTTTCAAGACCGCCGCATTCGACCGCTCTGCCATTTCTCCTTTTCTCCTTTTCGGTCATCTTCCTATCCTAAAACTCAAGACCGCCGCGTTCGCCGCGGCGTCTATCCCGCTTCGGCGGGACCATTTCTCCTTTTCTCCGTTTCTCCGCCGCAAAGGTAATATTTTTTTGTTTTTACAACTTTTTTTATGATAAATAATTTAAATATCAGAATATCAGCACTATATGGAGTTTATTAACAGGATATGAACAATTATTCCGGTTTTTCTCTCTGAACTACAAGAGCAGTGCGGGGATGCGTTATTTTAACATTTATTTGCATTTCATCCAAAAAAAGGGCTGTTTTAACCTAAAAGTGACACTATTTGTGGAAATAGTGCAAAATAAATTTGCATATGAACCAGAAAAAAATAAATTTGTATTCAATTAGTCAAATTGATCTAACCATTAAATTTTTCATTATGACAAAAAAAGAATTAGTAAATGCAATTGCAGAAGATGCAGGTCTTTCTATTAAAGATGCAGGCAAAGCCTTAAATTCATTCGTTACATCTTTTGGAAAAGCTATGAAAAAAGGTCAGAGAATCCAGCTTCCGGGCCTGGGTACCTTCAAAGTTGACAAAAGAAGTGCAAGAGTTGTTCGTAACCCACGTACTGGCGCTAAACTGAACGTTCCTGCTAAAAAAGTTGTGAAATTTAAAGCAGCTCCTGCTCTCAACAAAGGTCTTTAATCTTTTTTTTAAGAGATTGCCAGGGGGGTGTCTTTACACCTCCCTTTTTTTATTTCCCATGGCTTTCCTTAAGATCATAATACCAAATTATCAAAGCTGCCATTTTCCATTTTTTTAACACTCTCCTTTACAATTTCAATAACTCAGCGATAAAAGAAATTCAACTTTAATATCATTGTTCTAAAAAGTGAATGATTTTTTATTATTTTTGGGCGTGATATACCTGTCTTAAATCTGGAGAATGAACTGTATTATAGTCGACGATGATAAACTCAGTTGTAAGATACTTGAGGGATATGTGGCAAAATCCACATCTCTCAACATGATCGGTTGTTACAGCGATTCAGTCGAGGCCAGAAATATCCTTACCAAAAGAAACGATATCGATCTCATAATACTCGATATCGAAATGCCCGAGATGAATGGATTCGACTTCATAGGAAGCCTCGATTTTCCTCCTAATATAATAATTGTATCATCAGCAGAGGAATATGCAATTAAAGCTTTCGATTTTAATGTTGTCGACTACCTCCTCAAACCGGTTACATACGGAAGGTTCTGTAAAGCAATTGATAAAACACTCCGCTACTTCTCGCGGAAAGATGCCACAAGCACCGGTGATGAGGAGATCTTCATAAAAAAAGGATCATCGCTGGTGAAACTAAAATTACGCGATATTATTTATATCGAAGCTCTTGAGAATTATGTAACTCTCAATACCAATGATGATAAATTCACGATTCATTTTACAATGAAAGCTATTGAAAACCAGCTGCCATCCGGTGTCTTTATAAGGGTGCACAGGTCATATATCATCAATAAAACTAATATCCAGTCAATTAAAGAAAACGCACTCGACCTTAAAGTTGGTGGTGATCTGAAAAGTATTCCGGTAGGAAAATCATTCAGAGACTCTCTTCTGAATGACATAAACGTGATGGCACGGTAATTTCAATCTCTTATCATGCTTACCAATCGTCAGCTATTTCTCCGTCATCTCGGACAAACTACATCCGCACCTATGCTCGTGGAAGTTGTGAGAGCCGAAGGTATTTATATGTATGGCCCCGATGGAAAACGCTACGTCGACCTTATTTCTGGTGTCTCTGTCAGCAATACCGGCCATAGTCATCCACGGGTTGTTAAAGCTGTTAAGGATCAGGTGGATGCCTACATGCACCTTATGGTATATGGTGAGATGATCCAGAGCCCACAGGTTAAATATGCCCAGCGCCTGGCTGCTCTTCTTCCTTCAACGCTGAATACATGCTATTTTGTAAACTCCGGAAGTGAAGCCGTTGAGGGCGGACTTAAACTAGCCAAAAGGTATACAGGAAGAAGCCGTATTGTATCGTTTAAGAATTCTTACCATGGCAGCACTCATGGCGCCCTCAGTGTTCAGGGCGGTGAAGAGTACAGAAATGCATTCCGTCCGCTGCTTCCCGATACCTGGCAGATAGGTTTTAATGATTTTGATGCTCTTTCTGCAATTGACTCAAAAACAGCCTGCGTGCTTATTGAACCTGTTCAGGGTGAAGCAGGGGTGAGATATCCTGAGCTTGACTTTCTTCAGAAACTCAGAGAGAGATGCACTCAAACAGGAACACTTCTTATTTTCGATGAGATACAGACTGCATTCGGACGCACAGGTTCGATGTTTGCAATTGATAAATTTGGTGTAGTACCTGATATTCTTCTTCTTGCCAAAGCTCTTGGCGGAGGTATGCCGCTGGGTGCCTTTATCTCATCAAATGAGATCATGGCATCGCTCATCACAAATCCTCCTCTCGGACATATAACAACATTCGGGGGTCATCCGGTTTGCTGTGCTGCCGGGCTCGCTGCTCTCGAAGTAATAATTGATGATAAGCTGGTTGAGAAATGCAGTTCATTGTCTGACATCTTTAAACGTGAGTTGAGTCATCCGCTCATTACTGATGTAAGAGGCGAAGGTCTTCTCCTGGCAGTAGAACTTTCAGATCCTGTGCATGTTCATTATGTTATAGCCCACGCACCTGAATTTGGCCTGATTCTTGATTACTTCCTTTTCTGTAATAACGCCTTCAGAATTGCTCCTCCTCTGATAATCACTGAGGAAGAAGTTGTTGCAGCTTGTGCGAACTTGAAACTACTGCTCAGCGATGCCATGAAAAACAAAAATGTGAAATGAGAAAGATTCTTCAATACACTATTATATTAATGGTATTTGCCCAGCCAGTTTCAGGTCAGATAAGTACTTCTGAAACACCTGCTGTGCTTGAAAAACTTTATAAGAGACTTGTCAGCATATACACTGATGTTGAACGCGTAAGGATTAACGATTCAATTAAGAATATAATTGATGGATATGTAACATCCGATACTATCTTCAATCATCGGTTTAAGAACCTTCGTTACCTTGGACAGATAACATCTCCTGATTCTGCTTTGAAAATTGTAACATGGAACATTGTTTTGGGTAATGGTGGCAGTCGTTATTTCTGCTATTTTATTAAAAAACAGGATGAAGGGATGCCTAATAAAGTCTGGCGACTTACATCATTATATAAGGATGCGCCACTTATAAGCGATACTACTTACACTGAATCAGACTGGTACGGGGCTCTGTATTACGATCTCAGGCCGTTTACTGTAAAAAATCAGAGCTGTTACGTACTGCTCGGAATTGATTATGGCAACCCGTTCATAAGCAGAAAGATTGTTGATGTGCTGAACTTCCCGGAAAGCGATTCGCTTGTTTTTGGCAAAAGATGGTTCAATAATGGGGTAACAAGAAAGTACCGCGATGTACAGGAGTATGCCTCAAACGGCATGATGTCGCTCCGTTTTACAAGCGACACAACAATAGTTTTTGATCATCTGGTGCCTATTGCCCCTAATTTTAAAGACGACAGGCAGTACTACGGACCTGATTATTCCTATGATGCCTGGAATTATGTTAAAGGCATGTGGCATCTTGTAATTAATGTTGATGCAAGAAATAAAGAGCAGTAACAGTTCGCAGTTCTTAAGGCATTTAACCAGGAAAGTTTCATAACTTTAGACACTTCAAACTTTTAACTTTAACCTTTAACCTTTAACTCCGACCTCCGAACTTTATTCAAAACTATGGTTTCGAATATTAAAACTCATCTTTACTGTTACGACGATCACAGGGCATTCTCTGAAGATGTGAAGAAGAGATTTGCCGGTACCGGGCGATATACTGTACTGTCATACCCTACAAGGGAGGATTTCATTGCTATTCTCGAGAAGGAGAGGGAGAGCCATTTCTGTAAGGTTGCCATTCTGGGAGTACACGATACACCAGAGCAGATTCAGATGATTGACAAACTGACTGTTGAGATAAAAAAGATTGATCCGCTTACCGGATTAATACTTATAGTACCTGCTGATAAACAGGAAGATATTAAGAAAGTTATAAAATATAATATTGATGCCTGCATTCCCAAAAATGCAAACACAATCTTACGTATACACAACATAGTAAAAAAGCTGATCAGCGAACACAGCATTGGTATTTTCCGGAAGCGAAGAAACCTGTCACTTTACATATTGACAGGATTCATTATTATTGCTGCAATAGCTACCGCGATAGCCTATTTTAAAATGCCTCATTATTTCTAGGCAAAGCTTTCTCTCCTTTTCCCTGCCTCAGCCTGAGATTGCCAAAGTCACGATAACTTCCCGGTAAATATCAGTAGGGATCTGCTGTTAAAACCCTTCATTCTTTAATTTAGTGACTATTTGTCAGTCCCACAGTAACGGCACAACTTTTGAAAGTGGTGGGCAGACTAATAATGTTAAACATTAAAAACTATACGATATGCAAACCGGTAAAATTGGCGTAACAACTGAGAACATTTTTCCGATAATTAAAAAATTCCTCTATTCCGATCATGAGATCTTCCTTCGTGAACTAATATCCAATGCAGTAGATGCTACGCAAAAGCTGAAGACAATGACTTCAGTGGGCGACTTCAAAGGCGTTTTGGGCGATACAACAATTCGTGTATCAGTTGATAAGAAGAAGAAGACAATTACGGTATCCGACAGCGGTATTGGTATGACAAAAGACGAAATTGACAAATACCTTAACCAGATAGCATTTTCAAGTGCAAACGATTTTCTCGATAAGTATAAGGATCAGACAAATAATATTATAGGCCATTTCGGACTTGGCTTCTACTCTTCATTCATGGTATCAGATAAGGTTGAGGTAATCTCAAAATCATACCAGGATGATGCGCAGGCTGTAAAATGGACATGCGATGGAAGTCCGGAATTTACGCTTGATGAGGTTGAAAAGGAGGGAAGAGGTACTGACATTATCCTTCACATTGACAAAGAATCAAAGGACTTTCTTGAGGAGAGCAAGGTTGAACAACTGCTTAAGAAGTATTGCAAGTTCCTGCCTGTTGAGATAGCATTCGGGAAAGAACAGGAGTGGAAAGATGGGAAAATGGTTGATACCGGTAAGGCGAAGATAATTAACAATACCAAACCTGCCTGGACACTCAAGCCGTCTGATCTGAAGGAAGAGGATTATCTTAAGTTTTACCGTGAATTATATCCTGCAGGTGAGGAGCCTCTGTTTCATATTCACCTTAATGTTGATTATCCTTTTAAACTGACGGGAATCCTTTACTTCCCCAAAATAAAAAGCAATATAGAAATACAGAAGAACAAGATCCAGCTCTATTGCAATCAGGTTTTCGTTACCGACTCTGTTGAGGGAATAGTTCCGGAGTTTCTTACGCTGTTGCATGGTGTTATCGACTCTCCCGATATTCCGCTTAACGTTTCAAGGAGCTACCTGCAGAGCGATTCGAACGTGAAGAAGATATCAAGTCATATAACCAAAAAAGTCGGCGACCGTCTTAACGATATCTTCAAGAACAACAGGGAGGAGTTTGAGAAGAAGTGGGACAATCTTAAGCTTTTCATTGAATATGGAATGATTACAGAGGAGAAATTTTATGAGAAAGCCTCAAAATTTGCTCTTTTGAAGAATACTGACGATAAGTACTTCACTTTCGAAGAGTATGAAAAGATTATTAAGGAAAATCAGACCGATAAGCATAACACCCTTATTTATCTTTATTCAACAAACAGAACAGATCAGTTTACCTATATCGATAAGGCAAAAAGTAAAGGTTATGATGTATTGCTTCTCGACGGTCAGCTTGATGTTCACCTTATAAATCAGCTCGAGGGTAAACTTAAAGATTCACGATTCGTAAGAGTTGACTCTGATGTTGTTGATAAACTTATCCTTAAAGAAGAAACACGCGTTTCGAAACTTTCAGATGAACAGAAAGATGATCTGAAAAGTGTCTTTAATGTGCCTGTGAAGACAAAAGAAGTCTACAATGTTGTCTTTGAAACACTTGACGAGACAGACGCCCCTGTCATAATTACACAGTCGGAGTTTATGCGCAGGATGAAAGAGATGGCCCAGATGGGTGGGGGAATGAATTTTTATGGAGAACTGCCAGACAGTTATAATCTTGTAGTTAATCCAAACCATCCTCTTATTGTTAAGATCTCAGACGAGTTGCATAAAGAGACAGTTGAAAGTCTGGCAGCAAGCGGCGCAGATAGAAAGCGTATAAAGGAAGAGCTGGCCTTTATGGAAGAAGATCAGAAAAATAAAAAATCAGAAGAGATAAGTCAGCTTGAAAAGGATGATCTTGAAAAACTACGCAGGGAACTTACAGATATTGAAACTTCAAGGAAAAATGTGCTTGAATCATACGGATCATCAAACCAGGTAGTCAAACAACTTATTGACCTGGCTCTGCTTGCAAACAATATGCTAAGGGGAGAAGAACTAAGCAAATTTGTTAAGAGAAGTGTGGACCTGCTGTAATAAGTAAGTCTGGCAGGGGGTCAGATAAGCCTTGAAATCTCCCCCTTAATATAATCTATTGCTGCTCTTGTTGGCTCTTTTTCGAGTTCCATAACTCTTTCGAGTAGCGACTTGCTTAGCATCATACCTGATGCAGTAGGTTGCATCTTTTCTGCTTCGCTGTTTATTATTTTTATCATGTTCGATCGTGCATTACGAACTACTTCCCATGCCTGAGTACTCATATAGATCTGCTGCGAAAGATTATGCTCGAATTCGCTTCTGATTGTGTTTACCAGTGTTGAATGAAGCTGATTGGCTGTCATGTCTGGTGAGCTTACCCTTACTATCATTGACTCAAGTGATATTCTCTCGAGAAACAGAACAATCCTCTCGTATGCCTGTAATTTAACAGGGGTAACAGTACGGCTGTTCTGGAGCACCAGCTCCTGCCGGCGTTTATCCTGATCATTTTTAATCATGGTCCGTAGTAACAGCCATGCGGTAAAGAATACTATAAGTGCCGGTATGGTGATTTTAAGAATGTCAGCAAGTAATTCCATTTTCTGAATATTTAGATTTAACTACAAACTTAAGTTTTTCTTTTTTATTATCAATCGGAAATCAAAAATCCGCATTCCGGAATCCCAATCTATGTTTTTTCAATTTTACTTCATACATTTGAAAGGGTTCAATTTTATTTACCATCATAAAATATACGTTATGGATTATTTATCAGACAGAGTCAAATCACTTGCAGTTTCTCAGACACTTGCGATGGCACAGAAGAGTCGCGAACTTAAAGCAAAAGGTATCGATGTTATAAGTCTGAGTCTGGGTGAACCCGATTTCAATACTCCCGATTATATAAAGGAGGCTGCAAAAAAGGCAATAGATGATAACTATTCTAAATATCCTCCTGTACCAGGTTACGACGATCTCCGAAAAGCAATCTCCAAAAAGTTTAAGGATGAAAATGGCATAAACTATGCTCCTGAACAAATAATTGTCTCGGCAGGAGGGAAACACTCTCTTATCAATGTCATACTGTCGATAGTTAATCCGGGTGATGAGGTAATCATTCTGGCACCTTATTGGGTGAGCTATTATGATCAGGTTGTTCTTGCCGGTGGTATACCTGTAGTTGTAAAGACCACTCTTGAGAACGATTTCAAGATTAAGCCGGCACAGCTGGAAGCTGCAATAACTTTAAAGACCCGGCTGATAATTTTCAATTCACCGTCGAACCCTACGGGAATGGTTTACAGCATGGGTGAGATGGAGAAGATTGCACGCATAGTTGAAAAGCACGAAGGCCTTTTCATAATGTCGGATGAGATATACGAACACATAATCTTTACCGGGAAGCATGTGAGCATGGCATCTTTCGATTTTATATATGATAAGGTTATTACTGTCAATGGTGTATCAAAAGGTTATGCGATGACAGGCTGGAGGATAGGTTATATTGGTGCTCCTCTGTGGATTGCCAGTGCATGTAACAAACTTCAGGGGCAGTTTACTTCAGGTGTATGTTCAATAGCCCAGCGCGCAGCTTTGGCTGCAATTCAGGGCACCGGTGAATCACAAAAGATAATGAAAGAGGCATTTCTTCGTCGCCGCGATCTTATATGCGGGCTTCTCAGGGAAGTGAAAGGTCTTAAAATAAGTATCCCGGAAGGTGCATTCTATGTAATGCCTGATGTAACATATTATTATGGAAAATCAGATGGTGAGACAAAGGTCAACAATTCAGAAGATCTGGCTCTTTACCTTCTCGATAAGGCCCAGGTTGCTACAGTAGGCGGCGAAGGCTTTGGTGCACCGGAGTGCATCAGAATATCCTATGCAACGTCAGATGATCTGCTTGTTGAAGCTGTGAAAAGAATAACAGCAGCTCTGGGGAGATTGAAATAATTTATTACAGGGTGGATAAAGCCCCCAAACCCCCTAAAGGGGGCTTGGAATCTTAGTCGCACTTTCTAAACACCCCCTGAAATATCAATATCTATTATAAGATACCGTTTCTTCAGCAGGTTTTCTTCTCTTTTCCCTCTGAGTGCTTAACGAATATCCGATGCTGATTATAAGCTCAACACGTTTTGATTTAGGCACTTCCAGAGTTTTCTTTACGAGCGATTCATCGAACCAGCCGAGCATGCAGGAGCCTAGTCCTTCTGCTTCAGCTTGCAGACATATGTTCTCAGAGGCAATACCGATATCTATTAAAGAATAATCCTTGTCCTTGATGCTGGCGCCAATCTTTGAGGTCAGATTTGGTTTTTCCCTTACAATAACAATTTGTACCGGAGCCTGTGCAACAAATGTATTCATGCCGAGCAGCGGAGCCGATGCAGCCTCCGCTACTTTTGCAACAATATAAGGGTCTGTTACAACGACAAATTTCCATGGTTGTGCATTGCATGCTGAAGGAGCCATCCTGCCCGCCTCGATTATCCTGTCAAGTTTCTCCTGCTCAACAACTTTGTCGCTGAATTTCCTGTCGCTCTGCCTGCTGATTATCAGATCGAGGATCTCTTTTGCTTCTGCCATTATTAATAATTGGTTGCCAGAAGTTCAAAGTAACTTTCAGGATGCAGGCAAGCAGGGCAGTTCTTCAGTGGTTTGTTTCCGAAATGTATATAGCCACATTTCCTGCAATACCAGAATACTTTTTCATCACGCTCAAATACCTTGTCCTGCATAACATTTTCAAGAAGTTTTCTGTATCTCTCTTCGTGTCCTTTTTCAGCTGCAGCAATTGCCTTGAATGCCGTTGAAACTGCTTTGAATCCTTCCTCTTCCGCAATTCTGGCAAATTCGGGGTATAGATCGCTCCACTCTTCGTGTTCACCCTCGGCTGCTGCAAAAAGGTTTTCCTTTGTAGTATCAATCTTTCCGGCCGGATATGACGCTGTAATCTCTACAACGCCTCCTTCAAGAAACTTGAAGAACCTCTTGGCATGCGTCTGTTCCTGGAGTGCTGTCGCCAGAAAAATGCCGGCAATCTGCTCGTATCCCTCTTCTTTGGCGACCTTGGCTGCAAATTCATATCTGTTTTTTGCCTGTGATTCACCTGCAAATGCTTTTAGAAGGTTCTTTTCTGTTTTGCTTCCCTTAATACTCTTTTCCATATCGTTCAGGTTTAATGGGTTAAAAATATTTATGATTAAATAATAGCTATGTTATAAGTTATAAATATACAAAAAATTTCTATCTTTAAATCCTAAAGTTCGCTTTTGAATGTGTGTAATAATATAACTAAATAACAAAAATATGATAATAATTTTACTGTTTTTCGGAATCATTTTCGTCATTATCATTATGGCGATATCATTGTATAACAGGCTTGTGACGCTTAGGAATAACCGTGAACAAGCTTTTGCTGATGTTGATGTTCAGCTTCGCCAGCGACATGACCTCATTCCCCAGCTTGTTGATACAGTAAAAGGATATATGGTACATGAAAGAGGTGTTCTGACTGAAATTACTGAAGCTCGTTCCAATGCAATGAAGGCTAATACAATAGGCGAGAAAATTGTTGCAGAGAATCGTTTGTCAACTGCACTTGACGGTCTTAAGGTTTCGGTAGAGGCTTACCCCGACCTGAAAGCAAGCCAGAACTTTATGGATCTGCAGGGCGAGATTTCTGATGTGGAGAATAAGATAGCTGCAGCCCGCAGGTTCTTTAACTCCGCAACGAAGGAACTTAATGTTGCTACCGAACTCTTCCCTTCCAACTTAATAGCCACAATGTTTAATTTTAAGCGCGAAGCTATGTTTGAACTGGGAGACCAGCGTGCTGCGGCTGAACAAGCTCCAAAAATCCAGTTCTGAAAATATGAAGTATTTCGGTCTGCAAAACCAGATCTGGAGGAATAATACAAACTCCGTTATTATTTTGGTAATGTTTCCCTTAATTATTGTCGGACTTACCTGGTTATTCTTTTTTATTACTGCAATTACAAGCAATGAACCGGTAGAGTTGAGCAGGCTGAATTACAGTTTCGCCAAAACGGTACCCTTTATACTGGCGGGTGTAGGGCTATGGTTTATAATTGCCTGGTTCTCCCATACCGCCATGATAAGCAAAGCTACCTCCTCGCAACCACTTTCCCGAAATGAAAACAAGAGGGTATATAATCTCGTTGAAAACCTCTGTATTTCAAGGGGCGTGGCAATGCCTAAAGTAAATATTATTGATGATGATTCGCTCAATGCCTTTGCCAGTGGGATAGATAACAGATCATTCACAATATCACTTTCCCGGGGTATAATAAACAAGCTCGAAGATGATGAACTGGAGGCTGTAATAGCTCATGAGCTTACTCATATCAGAAACCGCGATGTCAGGTTGCTTATTATCTCAGTTATTTTTGTCGGTATTTTCGCCTTTGCCACTGTAGCTCTCTTCAGATCTATGAGGTTCAACAGCCTTGGAAAAGGTAAAAAAGGGGGAGGTGTAATTCTTATTCTTGTATTGGCACTTCTGGGTTATCTCATTGCATCTCTTTTCCGGTTTGCTTTATCACGAAAACGTGAATATCTTGCTGATGCAGGCGCTGTAGAACTTACTCATAAACCTCATTCTCTTGCCTCTGCACTAAGAAAGGTATCGGCTGATCCGACAATTGAGGCAGTAAAAAGAAAGGATATAGCTCAGCTATTTATTGAGAACCCGCAGGTGAAAGAAAAGAATTCGTCATTTTCATTCTCAACTCTTTTTGCCACTCATCC
>JBBQZN010000061.1:0-21904 GCA_038207725.1 Bacteroidales bacterium
GATTATAAAAGCTGGGAAGGCGAAGCTGCCAGGGCCTATTATGTTTTTGGCACTCCCACGATGTTTTTGTTGGATGCGGCAGGTAAAATTCTGGTAAAACCGGTATCAGCCGATCATGTTAATGCGTGGATGCAGGCAAAAGAGAAATTACCTGAACGCGATTAAAAAAGATTCCGGAATTGAATAATCTTGTCGATCTTGTAATCGTTAGCATCGTGTTCAGACAACATTGACAACCTTGGTAACTGGTGGGGTTCAAAAAATTCAGCAGGCGCTTTTGCAGGCACCAATTCCCGCGGCCTCTACTTCGGTAGCTGTACAATTGTCCATCCTTTTGCTGTTAGCTTAGCTATTGTGCCTGACATTGCACAATCATCGTCATAGTGTGCTACAATGATGAAGGCTCGTTTGTCGGTAGACTGCCATGAGTTTGCAAAGGGTGCCGGGGTCGACATCAGTTTTTTGCACGATCCGTGCCATGGCTAGTGAACTTGCAAGTAATTCAGGTTCTGATTTGAATAGGTTCTCAATGACCGCTTCGTTCTGATATTCTAATCCAGAGCAAATCAGAAGTAGAAAAAAAGAAAAACCTTCCTGGTCACATTGTTCGAAAGATTCTTAGAGAGGCTATTATACTATGACAAATGATCGAGTACTTCAGCGTCAGGTAATGTTACAATCCCGCGGGGCCCGCAAGCCATAACGACCCGAATCCCCTGACGGCGCCACTTGAGAAAAGGGTCGCTAACATGATAAAAGTCATATTTTTCGTTCTGTTTAACTAACTGTTTTAACTTGTCAAACGTTATCTTTTTGGTGCGGTAAATTTTATCCATTGAGAAAATATCGTGTTTGGCTCAGTTACATATTTCCTGAATATTTCATAATTACTATATTTTATTTGGCAGAACTGTTATTTTTGCAACAAAATCTTTTTATTCATGCATAAATAATAATAAATTGAAAAATCGCAGTCCTGTATTTAACAGAGTAACAATAAAGGTAGGAAGTAACGTAATCACCCAAAGTGATGGCTCTCTCAACGAAAGAAGGATACTAAGGATCGTTGAGGATGTTGCTGTTCTGTATAAACAGGGAATAGAAGTTATTCTTGTTACATCAGGGGCAGTTGCTGCCGGACGAGGTGAATTGATCCCTTCTAAAAAAACTAACATAGTAGCTGCTAAGCAGATATGGGCTGCAATAGGGCAGGTGAAACTCATGTCGAGTTACCAGTTTCTGTTTGGAAAATATGGAATTCAGGCTGCCCAGGTACTTGCAACAAAAGAGAGTTTCAGAGACAGGTATCATTACCTCAATATGAAAAACTGTATTTCAGCGATGCTCGAAAACCGGGTACTTCCAATTGTTAATGAAAATGACACTGTCTCAATTACAGAACTCATGTTCACCGATAATGATGAATTGTCAGGATTAATCTCATCGATGATGGATTGTCAGTCGCTGATTATTCTCTCAAATGTTGACGGAATTTATAATGGGGAACCTGAAAAGGAGGGAACCGAGCTTATTGCAAGTATTGATAAAGATTCAGAAAACCCTGAAAAATATATCAGTTCTGTTAAGTCAGGATTTGGAAGAGGAGGCATGATAACCAAATGTTCCATAGCCAGAAAGGTTGCTGCTCAGGGAATTGATGTATTCGTAGCCAACGGAACCCGTGATGCAATTATTACTGATATTGTGCGGAGGAAAGAGGTTCCTTTTACACACTTTGTTGCAGAGAGCAAAAAAGAATCAGGTGTGAAGAAATGGCTGTCTCACTCTGATACTTTTGCAAAAGGTGCTGTTGTTATCAATACCGGTGCAAAGGAAGCACTGCTTGGAGAAAAAGCCAGTAGTCTGCTTATGGTTGGGATAATAAAAGTGCGCGGACATTTTAAAAGTGGTGATATTGTAAGTATTCTCGACGAAAATGGGAAAAGCATAGGGTTGGGAAAATGCAAGTTTGATTCAGAAAAGGCTGCCCAGAATACCGGAGAAAAATTAAAAAAGCCATTTATTCATTACCATCATATGTTTTTAAATGATAAAGAGAAATTTAATTTTCAGGATTAAGGATTTTTAAATAATTGTTTTGTTTAAGATGGATTGCGGACCTCTTTTTGAAAAAGCTAAGATTGCAGGCAGGAAATTGAATCTTATTGAAGCAGACACCATAAATGAGGTTCTCAATAAGATCTCCTCTGCTGCTATTGAAAATAGTGAATTCATACTTTCTGAGAATGAAAAGGATCTGTCCGGAATGGATGCGACAGATCCGAATTATGACCGCTTGCTGCTTACTCCGGAACGTATCGAAGAAATTGCATCTGACATACGTAATGTAGCTTCTCTTCCCGGACCACTGGGCAAAGTTTTATTTAAGCAGATGAGACCAAATGGACTTGTGATTTCTAAAATATCAGTACCATTTGGTGTTATCGGTATAATATATGAATCAAGACCTAATGTGACTTTTGATGTCTTCTCCCTCTGCTTTAAGTCAGGGAATTCCTGTATTCTGAAGGGTGGAAGCGAGGCGATAAATTCGAACAAAGCAATCGTGCAGGTAATTTCCGATGTTCTTGAACTAAATGGAATTGATAAGAATATTATAACTCTTCTGCCATCAGGCCGCGAGGAGACTATGCAGCTTCTGAATGCCCGCGATTATATTGATCTTATAATTCCCCGAGGTAGCAGGAGCCTGATTGATTTTGTCAGGGAAAATGCTGCAATACCTGTAATAGAAACCGGTGCAGGCATCTGCCATACTTACTTTGATGAATCGGGTGACAGGGAGAAAGGCCGGGTGATTATTAATAATGCTAAAACAAGAAGAGTAAGTGTTTGTAATGCACTCGATTGTGTAATAATTCATCAGAGCCGGCTTAAAGATCTTGATTACCTGGTTTCACTTTGTTTAACTTCTGCTGTAATTATTTTTGCTGATAAGAGGTCGTATGCTGCCTTGCAGGGAAAGTATCCTGACAGATTGCTTCAAATGGCGACAGATGAGTCTTTTGGCAGGGAATTTCTTTCTTTTAAAATGTCAGTTAAAACTGTCGATTCGTTTGATGAGGCATTGTTACACATAAATAAGTTTGGTTCAAAACACAGCGAAGCAATAATTTCAGAGAACAAAGAGAGTATTCAGTTGTTTTATTCTCAGGTAGACGCTTCTTCAGTTTATGCAAATGCTTCTACTGCTTTTACCGATGGAGCTGAATTCGGGCTTGGTGCCGAAATAGGTATCTCAACCCAGAAAATGCATGCAAGAGGACCAATGGCACTTGAGGCACTGACGACTTACAAGTGGATCATTGAAGGAAATGGCCAGATTAGATAAAACTTTAAAATAAGTGATATTATGATTTTCGACATAGGAATGATACAGGCATTTTACAGAGAAATGTCAACACACATCTCCGTCTCCAGGAAAGCCTTGGGCCGCCCATTGACTCTTAGTGAGAAGATACTGTATAATCATCTCTTCAGCAAAAAAACGGAGGGTTCTTTTGTAAGGGGAACTGATTATGTTGAATTTGCGCCCGACAGGGTTGCAATGCAGGATGCCACAGCTCAGATGGCACTTCTCCAGTTTATGATGGCTGGAAAAGATCAGACCGCAGTTCCTGCCTCAGTACATTGTGACCATCTTATAATGGCGAAAGAGGGTGCCTCAGCCGATATGCTTACTGCTGTATATACTAATAAAGAGGTATATGATTTTTTGAGCTCTGTCTGCAATAAATATGATATTGGATTCTGGAAACCTGGTGCAGGAATTATTCATCAGATAATTCTTGAAAATTATGCATTCCCGGGCGGAATGATGATCGGAACAGATTCTCATACACCAAATGCAGGCGGACTAGGAATGGTGGCAATAGGAGTGGGAGGTGCTGACGCTGTTGATGTTATGACAGGTATGGCCTGGGAACTTAAACTACCGAAACTTATCGGCATTAAACTAACCGGAAAATTAAATGGCTGGGCTTCACCAAAAGATATAATCCTTAAAGTTGCAGGTATTCTTACCGTTAGCGGT
This sequence comes from Bacteroidales bacterium, assembly GCA_038207725.1. GTDB lineage: Bacteria > Bacteroidota > Bacteroidia > Bacteroidales > VadinHA17 > LD21. Next base: position 4,055 of record JBBQZN010000061.1, read on the forward strand.
GGCACAGGATGCATTGTTGAATATTTCGGAGAAGGCGCAGAGTCTATCTCCTGCACTGGCAAGGCAACAATCTGCAATATGGGTGCCGAAATTGGTGCTACTTGCTCGATTTTCGGTTACGATAGTGCCATGTCGCGCTATCTTACTGAAACAGGCAGAAAAGAAGTTGCTGATCTCGCAGGAGCTAACAGCGATCATCTGACTTCTGATAAAGAGGTGCTGGCAGAACCGGCAAAGTATTATGATCAGTTTATTGAGATAAACCTTTCAGAACTTGAACCATATATAAACGGGCCCTTCACTCCCGATCTTGCAACTCCTATTTCGGAGATGAAAGCAGCTGCCGAAAAGAATAAATGGCCTGTTGATGTTGAAGTAGGACTTATCGGTTCTTGTACAAATTCATCGTACGAGGATATCTCACGTGCAGCATCGGTTGCGAAAAATGCCATTGATCTTAAACTGCTAGCAAAATCTGAATTTAAGGTTACTCCGGGGTCCGAGCAGATAAGATTTATAGCCGAGAGAGACGGATACCTGAAACTTTTTGAAAGAATAGGAGGGGAAATATTTGCAAATGCATGCGGTCCTTGTATAGGCCAGTGGGACAGGAAGGGCGCAGACAAGAGTCCTGTAAATACTGTTATTCATTCGTTTAACCGCAATTTTGCCAAACGCACAGATGGCAATCCAAATACATTTGCCTTCGTCGCTTCTCCTGAAGTTGTTACTGCAATTGCTATTTCAGGTAAACTTACATTCAACCCTCTCACAGATACTCTTTTAAATACTGAAGGCAAACAGGTAAAACTTACTGAACCTGTCGGGACAGAACTTCCACCAAAGGGATTCGGCAATATTGATACCGGATTCCAGAAACCTGATAAATCAGCAGGATCTGTTGCAATATCTGCATCTTCTGACAGGCTTCAGACTCTTGAACCGTTTAAAGAGTGGGATGGAAAAGACTTCAGTTCTCTTCCCCTTCTGATCAAAGCAAAAGGGAAATGTACAACTGATCATATCTCGATGGCCGGATTCTGGCTTAAGTACCGGGGCCACCTCGATAATATCTCCAATAATTATATGATTGGAGCCGTTAACTTTTTCAACGAGAAAACAAATCATATTCTTAATCATCTTTCCGGAGAATATGAAGCTGTTCCTGCAGTTGCCAGAACTTATAAAGCTTCGGGCATAGGCTCAATAGTTATTGGTGAGGAGAACTTCGGTGAAGGGTCTTCGCGCGAGCATGCTGCTATGGAGCCCCGCTTCCTGAATGTTAAGGCAGTAATCGTAAAGTCTTTTGCACGAATACATGAGACTAACCTGAAAAAACAGGGAATACTGACTCTTACTTTCGTTGATAAAAATGATTATAGCAAAATCATGGAGAATGATAAAATTGATATCACTGGTTTAAGCGGACTTGAACCCGGGAAGATTGTAAATGTCATTCTTAACCATGCTGATGGCAAAAAGGAAACAATAAAGGCAAAACATTCATATAATGAGGCACAACTGGCTTGGTTTAAGGCCGGCAGTGCTCTGAATGTTATCAGGAGATCAAGGGGAGAGAATCTAAAAGGATGAATAAAATTGACCGAAAATCAATTCTTTGCCCCATCCCTAAAGGGAGGAATTGATTTTCTTCGCACCCTTTAGGGTAGGGGCAGACGAAGAAAATCAATCAAGACACTTAGTTGAAAGAGTTAAATATACAGAAAAGACTATGACACCAGAAAAAATTAAACTGACAAACGGCAAACTCATTGTTCCCGAGAATCCAATTATCCCTTTTATTGAGGGTGACGGAATAGGACCAGATATCTGGAAAGCCTCTGTTCGTGTTTTTGATGCGGCGGTTAAGAAGGTATATGGCGGAAAACGAAAGGTTGAATGGAAAGAGGTACTCGCAGGTGAAAAAGCATTTAAACTGACAGGAAACTGGTTGCCAGAGGAGACACTATCTGATTTCAGGGAGTATCTGCTTGGTATAAAAGGTCCGCTGACAACCCCTGTTGGAGAAGGGATGCGCTCTCTGAATGTTGCTCTGCGTCAGATACTTGATCTCTATGTATGTTATCGTCCGGTCCGCTATTTCAGTGGTGTTCCCAGTCCGGTAAAGCATCCCGAAACAGTCGATATGCACATTTTCAGGGAAAATACTGAAGATATTTATGCCGGAATTGAATTCATGAACGGCAAACCTGAAACAGAAAAGGTGAAACGGTTTCTTATTGAGGAGATGGGTGTGAAGAATATTCGTTTTCCGCTTTCATCATCAATCGGTATCAAGCCTGTATCTGTTGAAGGTTCAGAGCGTCTTATACGTCAGGCTATAAAATTTGCAATTAATAAAAAGCTTCCTTCTGTAACTCTGGTTCATAAAGGGAATATTATGAAGTTTACCGAGGGCTCTTTCATGAAATGGGGTTATGCACTGGCTGAAAGAGAGTTCGGCGATCAGGTATTCACATGGGCTCAACATAAGATAATTTCAGATAAAGAGGGTCAGGAATCAGCTGATAAAAAACTTAAACAGGCTGAAACTGCCGGTAAGGTTATTATCAAAGACGTAATCGCAGATGCCTTTCTGCAACAGATACTTACAAGACCTGCCGAGTACTCGGTAATTGCTACTTTAAACCTTAACGGCGACTATATATCTGATGCTCTTGCTGCTATTGTAGGCGGTATTGGAATTGCACCGGGTGCAAACATTAATTACGAAACCGGACATGCCATTTTTGAGGCAACACATGGTACTGCGCCAAAGTATGCCGATCTCGATAAAGTAAACCCGGGATCAGTGATACTGTCAGGAGCCCTCATGTTTGATTATATGGGCTGGACTCCTGTGACAGAGAGTATTTATGCCGGTCTTGAGCGTACTATTCAACAGAAAAAGGTTACCTACGATTTCTGCAGGCTTATGGAGAATGCAACACTTGTTAAAACATCTGAATTCGCAGATGCTATAATCTCAAATATTTAAAACCATACTATAAACCGGATTTATATGCAAGACAACGTTTTCTTTAACAGGTTGGAGACATCAGTAAGAGAGTCGTGCCAGATTAATTCAGAATTATTTGAACAGTTTGAAGTTAAGAGAGGGTTAAGGAATAAGGATGGAACAGGAGTCCTTGTAGGTTTAACAAATATCGGCGATGTAGTCGGATACAAAAAAGAGGGTGATAAAGTTGTTGCCATCCCCGGCAGATTGCTCTACAGGGGTATTGACATTGTCGATATTACTCAGGGTTTTCAGAAAGAAGACAGGCATGGTTTTGATGAAACAGTATACCTTCTTCTGACAGGCCATCTTCCGACAAAAACCGAGCTGGAAGAATTTTCGGAGCACATGGGAACTCTCCGCACACTGCCCGATGACTTCACAAAAGACATGATATTATCGATGAAAGGGAAGGATGTACTGAATATTCTTGCCAGATCGGTTCTTGGTTTATATACTCTCGATGAAAATCCCGACAGCATCGAACTGAACAACATGATTAAGCAGTCATTGAATATGATTGCAAAATTCCCGACAATTGTTGCTTATTCATATCAGGCGCTGAGGCATCTTTATAAAGGAAAAACTCTTTCAATCCGTCACCCGCAGGCAGATCTTAGTCCGGCAGAGAACTTTCTCTATCTTATCAAAGGTGATTGCAAAGGCTACACAAAACTGGAGGCTGATCTTCTCGATCTTATGCTGGTGCTTCATGCAGAACACGGTGGTGGTAATAACTCAACCTTTACAATGAGGGTTACAAGTTCTTCTGAAACTGATATTTATTCATCAATCACTTCAGCCATTGGTTCTTTGAAAGGTCCATTGCACGGCGGTGCTAACGTCAGAGTTCTGGAGATGATGGAAGATATGAAAACCCATGTCAAGAATTGGTCGAGTGAGGATGAAGTAAAGGCTCATCTTCTGAAGATTCTTAATAAAAAGGCAAATGATTTTTCAGGGAAGATCTACGGAATAGGCCATGCAGTTTATACTATTTCCGATCCAAGGGCCGCAATTCTGAAGGCAAAGGCCAGGGAACTTGCTATTGAGAAGGGTCGCCTGGAAGAATTTGAACTTTATTCCCTCGTGGAAAGTCTTACACCTGAGGTTTTCAGAGTTTTCAAGGGTGAGAAATCAACAAAGGTTGTTTGTATAAATGTTGACTTTTATTCAGGCTTCGTCTATGCTTGTCTCGATATCTCTAAGGAACTCTATACCCCGCTTTTTGCTATTGCAAGAGTATCAGGCTGGTGTACACACAGGATTGAGGAGCTTACTTTTTCAGCTAAGAGAATCATTCGTCCGGCATTCAAAAATGTTTACGGGAAACATGAATATATACCATTAAGTAACAGGGAGTAATTATGGATTCAGCAGTTCCAAAGTATGATGTTCTTATAGTTGGGGGTGGTGTTGTTGGCACAGCACTCCTGTACACCTTAAGCAAGTATACGGATATTAAGGCAGTAAGTCTGATTGAGAAGTACTCAGACTTCGGGCTGGTAAACTCTGCTTCATACAACAACAGCCAGACGCTTCATTTCGGGGATATTGAAACCAACTACTCAATTGATAAAGCCAGAAGCGTAAAGCGAATGGCCGATATGGTAATGAGGTATGTTGAAAATGAAAAGGTAAGCACTCCCGGTATGAAGTTGTTCAGCAAGTACTCCAAAATGGTTCTTGCCGTAGGGAAAACACAGGTAGAAGATCTTAAAAAAAGATATCCTCCGTTCAGCGAGCTATTTCCAAAACTAAAAATGATCAATCGGGAGGAGATCGGGAAAATCGAACCAAGGGTACTTGAGGGAAGAGATCCGGAGCAGGAAATTCTGGCTTTGGTAACTGAAGATGGCTATACTGTCGATTTCAAAAAACTCTGTCATTCATTTGTAAATAATGCCCTTCAGAGTAATCCGGATGTAAATATTAATCTTGATACGAAGCTTTTGAGTATCGTAAAAAAGGACGATTACTATTCAGTTATGACAAATAAAGGGGAGATGAGGGCTACAGTGGTTCTTATTGCTGCCGGAGGTCATAGTCTGATGATTGCCAAATCACTGGGCTACGGTAAAAACCTTGCTATTCTGTCGATGGCAGGAAGTTTTTATACTGCACCGAAAGTACTTAATGGCAAGGTATATACAATTCAGGTACCTAAACTTCCTTTTGCAGCAATCCATGGTGACCCTGAAGTTCACAGCGAGACAGTAACAAGGTTTGGACCAACAGCAAAACCGATATTTCAGCTCGAAAGACATAATATGTCGACATTCATTGAGTACTGGAAGACTTTCGGACTTGGGCTTAGTCCAATAATCAGTCTGCTTAAAATAACTTTTGACAGGGTTCTCTTAAGTTACATATTTGTCAACTTCCTGTACGATTTGCCATTCCTTGGTAAACGTCTGTTTATTAAGGAAGTAAGAAAAATTGTACCATCTCTTAAACTGAGTGAACTTAAATATGCCAAAGGTATTGGTGGAACACGTCCGCAGATAGTTAATAATACTCTCAGGAAACTTGAGATGGGTGAGGCAAAACTTACGGGCGATAAGATTATCTTCAGTATTACACCTTCACCCGGTGCATCAACATGCCTGGGAAATGCTTACTCAGACACATCAATGATTATGGACTTTCTGGAAAATAAATACAAGTTCAACAAGGAAGCATTCGAGAAGGACCTGTTTTAATTTTTTTAACCGCTTTTACTTTGTGCCCTTTGCATTAAAAAGAAATCTGGTATTAAGTTCCTGCAAAAACAAGCAGAGCCAGTCCGGCAAGGTAGGCCAGAAACATAAGGAATATCAATGTGTTTACCTCCTTGTTGGCTCCCTTGAATTCCTTCCAGATAAATACACCCCATAGCGCTGCAATGAGAGTAGCCCCCTGTCCAAGGCCATACGATATTGCAAATCCGGCTTTGCCCGATGCGAGTATGCTCATCGACATTCCAATGTTCCATATAATGCCGCCTATAACACCTGTCAAATGAACCCCTAAACTTCCTTTTGCATAATCTCTGAAAGTGAGAGGTGCTCCATCAAAGGGTTTCTTCATTATAAGGTAGTTGAAAAGAAAATTGCTTAAAACCACTCCAATAGCGAAGAAGAAGATCGCTGAATAGGGGGTGAGTTTTCCTGCCTCAGGCAGCTCAAAGTTAGTAACCATTGAACTCGCAACGAAACGATAGAAAAGGGCCATAAGAACACCGGCAGCAACTGATAATATTATTCCTTTTCCTGACACTTTTTTTAATGATGCGCTATGCTTTTTATAGGCAACAGCATCAATAACAATTGCTGCAACAATGAGGGCAACTCCGGAAAACAGCCACATGGCATTTCCCTGAGGAGCAAATATATAGTTGATAATTACACCCAGGGCAAGTGCAATGCCGACACCTACCGGAAAGGCTACTGCCATACCGGCTATTGCCATTGCAGCAACAAGAAGTATGTTTGAGGCATTGAAGATTATACCACCAATAATGGCATTCAGAACATTGCCGCCATCGGCCTGCATAATATCTTCAACGAATCCCCTTCCGTTCGTGCCGTTACTGCCAAGTGTGAAGCCGAGCAGTAACGAGAACAGAAGAATTCCGAGAACATAATCCCAGTAAAACAATTCAAAACGCCAGGCTTTGCCGGCAAGTTTCTGTGTGTTGCCCCATGATCCCCAGCATAACATTGTTACGACACATAGGATGATTGCGAGTGAATAACTTTGTGGTATGAACATAGTAGAAAGTTTGAAGTTTAAAGTTCGGAGTTCGGAGTACTTCCGTGTCGCTCGTGGTTATTATTGTTTTATGGGTTGATGCATCATTCTGGCTTCGATGAAATCAGCCATCTCTTTTACCGGCATTTTTTGCTTAACATAAAGCTGTTTTCCGTTAGGATCATTTATCCATCCGTTGCTGCCGTTGGGGTTTATAACTATCTTCCCTCTCACTGTATCGAAGAATCCGGCAGTTCCATAAACTCCGATCAATACAGCTGTTTCGTCCCAGCTCATCCTGCCGTATTTATCCTCTTCAGAGAGAGGGATGCTTATTCTGAAAACATCTTTAACAGGACTGTTTTTGATGTCGGAAGCTATTAATTTCAGTCCGGTGCGGATTTCCCATCCGATCTCAAAACCTGTAAATATTATTTCCCCCGGCCAGTTGTTAAAAACATAATCTGACGCTGTTGAATCCATGTAAACATTGTATTCTCGTCCCTGAGGGAATTTTCCGGCCATAGATACTAAAAGCTTTACTTTTTGTTTTACAAGGTCAGCCCCGCTTAGTGGAGAAACATCATCAGGACCTGATTTGAGAAGATTACTCAGATTTGTCAGAAAACCTACTGTTACAATTGTAACACTGTTATCAGGCTGCGAACTCAGCGATTTTCTATAAACATAAACTGCATCATCCCAGGAAGTAGTATCGTTTATTTTGTGAGGATACTTTGCCACGATCGAATCAGCCCAGTGCTGGGATGATCCAAAATTTGCACCCTCAGACTTTGGAACCCCGATTTCAATCACAGGCTTGCCAAAATAGTAGTTTATAACACTTATTGCCGGAGCTACAAGTGCATGCTTATTAGAGGCTATGGTTGCAAGTATTTCGACCTTTCCGCTATCAGCCATTGCGTGTAAAAAGGCCATGGCCCCCACATCGTCATAATCGGGGCCAAGATCGGTATCGAAGATGATCTTAGCCTGCTTATCAGTTTTCTCCATGGATGTATTTTTACATCCGGTAAATATCAAAACCAGGATTGCGAATGAGCTAATGAAGTGATTCATAATAAGATGAAAATTAGTAATATAAGTATAAACTCTTCATTCTCTGCGGTTAATGGATCTCCTTTCTATATGGCGCTGAAGCCTGTGCCCCCATTCTCGTTACCGAAATTGCAGCTGCCTTATTTGCAAAAACTACAGCTTCTTCTAACTCCTTCCCCTCTGAAATCGCAACAGCAAGAGCTCCGGTGAATACATCTCCTGCAGCTGTTGTGTCAACTGCCTTTACCGGAACTACAGGTATCATCTTTGAAATCTTATCTGACAGCAAGTATGAACCAGAGGCTCCGAGAGTAATCACAATATTCTTTACTCCCTTTTGTCTCAATGCAGAAGCTGCCTTTCCGGCGCTGGCAGCATCTGTAACCTTTATTCCTGTCAGTATCTCCGCTTCGGTTTCATTAGGAGTAATAACAAACAGGCATGCAAGAAGGTCGTCATTAAGTCTTCTTGCCGGTGCGGGGTTGAGTATTACCTTGCTTCCAAGTGAAACAGCTTTCTCTGCAACAAACTCAACAGTGCCAACAGGGATCTCAAGCTGCATAAGAAAAATGTCGTCTTTGCCGGCTTTAAATGCTTCGTCATTAATGTCATAAGCTGAGAGGGTTCCGTTTGACCCTGAAGCTACAACAATGCTGTTTTCCCCGTTTTCGTCTACATTTATGAGAGCAACTCCCGATGGGTTTTTTGTATCCTTTATAATATATTTTGTGTTAATTCCTTCTTTGTCAAAAAGATGGACAGCCTCATCTCCGAAAATATCATTTCCGGTTTTTGTAACAAATGTTACATTTCCACCCAGTCGCGCTGCTGCAACAGCCTGGTTTGCCCCTTTGCCTCCCGGATTCATAAGAAAAGTGCCTCCAAGTATTGTTTCACCCGGCAATGGTAACCTCTTTGATTTAATAACCATATCGGTATTGGAGCTGCCTATTACAATTATTTTCGACATCGAAAAAAATATTTGGTAAAAGAAAACTAAGATAGATTTTTTTGATAACTTTTCACAATAGAAATAAAAGTTAAAATCATGCGAAATAACCTGCTTATAATTCTCTTTTTTCTTTTGCCGATAACATCGTTTGCAAAAATGGCTCCTTCACGCCTCACTTGTGAATATCTCAAAGATCCTCAGGTAATTGATGTACTTAATCCAAGGTTGTCATGGATAAATACTGATCCTGATTATACAAAAAACCAGATTCAGACTGCCTGGCAGATAAGGGTGTCATCTTCGTTGGAGAACCTGTTAAATGACAAGATTGACCTCTGGAACAGCGGGAAGATCGTATCAGGAGAGTCAGTAAATATCATTTATAAAGGAGTATCGCTTCCTTCCGGAAAGGATTGTTACTGGCAGGTAAGAGTATGGGATATGGATGGAAAAGTATCTGAATGGAGTGAGCCTGCATTCTGGTCGATGGGACTACTGAATCGTGTTGAATGGAAAGCAAAGTGGATAGGAGCCCCATGGCAGGGCGAAGAAACTCTCCCAAAACCTTCCAATCCCGGTGCCCTGATGCCTGAAAATCTACCTCCGCCTGCTCCGCTGCTGCGCAAAGAATTCAAAATAGGTAAAAAAGTTGCTCATGCAGTTGCCTATGTTACAGGCCTGGGATATTTTGAACTGTATCTGAATGGTGCGAAAGTAGGGAATGATGTGTTGGTGCCTAATCAGACAAATTACGGTAAGCGTCCCGGACTGATAAAGGAGGGTATACCTGTTGAAGATAATTTCAAAGAGTATAAAGTAATGTACCTTGCATATGATGTAAGTTCTCAGCTTAGGAGCGGGGATAATGCGGTCGGTGCAATTCTTGGAAACGGGTTTTATAATCCGGCCAAATTCTGGGATTTAGGATATGGCACTCCCCGTTTTCTGATGCAACTGTATGTTAGCTACGAAGATGGCACTCATGATATTATTATTAGTGACGAATCGTGGAAAGCCTCGAAAAGTCCGGTATTAGTGGATATGGTTTTTTATGGTGAGCATTATGATGCACGGCTTGAGCAGCCAGGCTGGTGTGAAAGTAGCTTCAACGATTCAAAGTGGGAGCAGGCAGCACTCAAGAAGGCTCCCGAAGGCGTTTTAAGAGCCCACATGGCATATCCCGACAGGGTTATGGAGGTACTTGATCCGGTTGAAATAGAGAAACTTGGAGAAGGGAGATTTAAAGTTGATTTTGGACAGGAGATCTCGGGCTGGGTGCACATTAAAGATTTTTCAGGAAAAGAGGGACAAAAAATAGATATTAAGTACCTGCAGCAATATTCGCCAAACGGTGAGAATTCATACACGCTGAGAGGTAATGGTAAAGAATCGTATAGTGCCCGTTTTACATGGTTTGTTTTCAGAGAGGTTGAAATATTGAACTGGCCCGGCGAGCTTAAACCTGAGCAGATAACAGCAGAGGCAGTATATACCTATGTTGAAACGACAGGTAAGTTTGAGTGCTCCAACGAGTTATTCAATAAGATAAACCAAATATGGTGGCGCAGTCAGACCGATAATATGCATGGGGGTATTGCAAGCGACTGTCCTAACCGCGAGAGATCTCCTTATACAGGTGATGGTCAGGTTGCCTGCGTTACCGTTATGCACAATTTTGATGCTTCTGCTTTTTATAATAAGTGGATTCAGGACATTCTGGGCTCCCAGAATGTAACTACCGGCTATGTGCCAAATGGTTCTCCCTGGCAGCCGGGCTGTGGCGGTGGTGTTGCATGGGGTGCTGCAATGAGCATAATGCCATGGGAATTCTACCTTCAGTATGGCGATAAAAGTATGCTCAGTAATAATTATCTAGGAATGAAGGAGTATGTCCGTTACATGCTTACCTGGACTGACAGTAATGGTATAATGTTTTCTCAGGCAACAGGCAAGGATGGTAAACCACTTAAATGGATGAATCTGGGCGACTGGTCGCAGCCTTATAAACTGCCCCCTGATGAAATGGTTCATACATTCTATTTATGGAGATGTGCTGAACTTACAGCCCGTTCTGCAAAGGTGTTGGGGAAAGTTTCTGAATATGAATATTATATGAAGCTTTCAGAAAAGACCAGACAGGCATTTTATTCCAGGTTTTATAACAAAGAAACCGGATCTTACGGGGCTTTCGGGGGAAATATTTTTGCTCTTAGAATGGGCGTCCCTGATGATCAGAAGGCAAAAGTGATTGCAGCATTAAAAGCCGATATTATTGCTAACGGCGGACATCTTGATACCGGCATATTTGGAACACAGTTCTTCTTTGAGGTTCTTTCCGAAAATGGTTTGCATGAGATGGCGTATGAGGCAATGAATAAGCGTACGGCACCCGGCTATGGCTGGTGGATAGAACAGGGAGCAACAACATCATGGGAAGGATGGAAAAATGCCGGTTCAGGTAATCATCCTATGTTTGGTGGCGGAATAGTGTGGCTCTACAGAAAACTGGCGGGTATGAATGCCGATCCTGAAAATCCGGGTTACCGTAATATTATTTTCCGTCCCGAACCGGTTAATGATATTTCCTCTGCTTCATATTCTAACCTTACATTATATGGAATAAGCAATATTGAATGGAAGAAAGAAAATGATAAATTTTCAATGAATATTATTGTGCCTGTTGGCAGCACGGCTACTGTTTATGTACCAGCTTCTGATAGCAAAATGGTTACAGAAGGCGGAAGTAAAATTACCGGGAAAAAAGGTGTGGTCTTTAAGCAGATGGAAAATGGTTATGCAGTCTACAATATAGGCTCTGGCCGTTATGAATTTGAATCAGAAATTTAATTCATAAGATCTTTTTTCTTTGCGCCGTGCTGCCTTAAGGGGAAATATTAATTTTGCATACTACTTCATCAAATACTTATATTTAAACCAAACTTATTATCAATATTAAAATGAAAAATAAAAAAATCATTTCCTTCGGCGAAATAATGCTGCGGCTGGCTACTCCTGAACATTATCGTTTCACGCAGACAAACTCATTTCTTGCAACATATGGCGGAGGTGAAGCCAATGTTGCCGTATCACTTGCAAATTTCGGACTGAATGCTGAGTTTGTTACCAGACTTCCCGATAACGATCTGGGTGAAGCAGTAATGATGGATCTCAGGAAACATAATGTCGGAACATCACATATTGTTAAAGGAGGAGAGAGACTCGGTATTTATTTTCTCGAAACCGGAGCAGTTGCGCGGCCAAGCAAGGTTATCTATGATCGTGCCAACTCATCTATTGCTGCTGTTAAGACCGGGATGATCGACTGGGATAAAGTATTTGAAGGGGTGGAATGGTTTCACTGGACCGGAATCACGCCAGCCATATCCGAAGGTGCTGCAGAGGTCTGTAAGGAGGCTATAAAGGCTGCAAGGGATAAAGGAATAACAGTATCCTGCGATCTTAACTACCGCAAAAATCTGTGGAAGTGGGGAAAAAAGGCAGGCGAAGTAATGCCGGGATTGGTTAATGGCTGCGATATAATACTTGGTAATGAGGAAGATGCAGAGAAAGTATTCGGTATCAAACCGGAAGGTGGTGATGTATCGTCGGGACATGTAGCTGCCGCGAAATATGAATCGGTATGCGTGAAACTGATGGAGAAATTTCCTCAGGCTAAGAAAGTTATTATAACTCTGCGGGGTTCAATTAATGCTGATCATAACAGCTGGTCGGGTGTTCTTTTCGACGGGAAGAAACTTTTTGAAGCACCTGAATATCAGATAACACATATTGTCGACAGGGTAGGAGGAGGCGACTCTTTCATGGGAGGCTTAATTTATGGTTTGATAACATTTCAGGGTGATGACCAGAAAGCTCTCAACTTTGCCGTAGCTGCCTCATGCCTTAAACATACCATACATGGCGATTACAACCTCGTTTCTGTTGCAGAGGTTGAACAGCTTATGAAGGGCGATGGTTCGGGAAGAGTAGTGCGTTAATAGTTAAAAAAAATGGCCGGCTGCCAGGGAAAACCTTAGCTGCCGGCCAATTTTATATTCTTTCCAGTCGCACTTAAATTGCTGATCAGTTTACAGCCTTTGTTTCGCTGCCTTTAATTGCAATCATTGTAAGTATTGCTGATATGAGAAGCGACCCTGCCATGAAGATATAGGAGGCGCCAAATCCTCCGGTTGTTCCATTTAAGTAACCTACAATATAAGCTCCGATAAATGATCCCAAGGCACCAAAGCTATTTATTAATGCTATTGCACCTGCCGATACGTTACGGGGCAGCACTTCAGTGATAACAGCGAAGAATGGTCCATAAGGTGCGTACATCGCTCCACCCGCAATAATAAGTAGCACAAATGATATCCAGAAGTTACTGGTTCCTATTAAGTATGAACCATAGAATGCTAAAGAACCGATTAGCAGGAAGGGCCAGATAAACGATTTCCTGTTCAGTGTTTTGTCAGAGTAATATGATGCTGTTAACATGCCAATAATAGCCAAAAGGTATGGAACAGATGCCAGCCATCCTGTTTTTACAATATCTGAATCAGGTGCGGCATTAATGATAGAAGGCAGCCACATTACAAATCCATATACCCCGATACTCCATAATGCATACTGAAGACAAAGTAAAATAACAACCTTCGATCTGAAAGCAACGCCATAGTTTTTAACCGGCTTGATAGATTGTTGCTCGAGGTCGAGCTGTGCCTGCAAATCATCCTTTTCATTTGTTGTTAACCATTTGGCATCTTTAGGTCTGTCAACAACCAGGCGCCACCAGAGTAAAGCCCAGATCAGAGCCGGAAATCCTTCCAGAATGAACATCCATCGCCATCCCACAGAATCGATTAAATACCCCGATAGTATAGACATCCATAGTATTGTTGCAGGGTTGCCAAGAATTAAAAAAGTATTGGCCCTTGAACGTTCGGCTTTGGTAAACCACCTGCTAAGAAATACCAGCATCGAAGGCATAACAGCACTCTCAACAACACCAAGCATAAATCGTATGACAATCAATCCGGTTAAATTGCTGACCATACCGGTAGCCATGGCAAGTGCCCCCCAAAGAATTAAGGACCAGAAAATTAATTTTTTGGCGCTTTTATTGGCAGCATATAAGGCCCCGGGAACCTGAAAGAAGAAATACCCCAGAAAGAACAGCGATCCTAATAATGAAGACATTGCGGCATTAATATTCAGATCCAGAGCCATCCCGCCTGCAGCTGCGAATCCGAAATTTGCACGATCGAGATATGCAAGACTATAAGTGATAAAAGCAATGGGTATTAATCGATACCAGCGTTTTCTTGAAAGCACTTTTTCCATTAATTATAATTTATTGAAGTAGTTAAATTCTTTTTATTGTCTTTTTCCGGGTTTTCAAAGGTACTTTTCAAATACATTTTCTACTCTGCCCACCATTAGACAAATATATTTATTAGAATATTAAAAACCTACACATGTTGATTCATTTTTAAACAATTGAATAACAATGAAATAGAATATAACATTTTTTAACAATTTAACATTAAAAGGCTGAGTGTAAATGTTGTTATTCCATTTATATTTTGGATTCAGTTGCAACTTCATATTATCTGAAAGTTGATAACTATGAATAAAACATAGTTAATATTCCTATTTATTATGGGGCGGTCTTCTTAGTATCTAGATATTCTTAAATCATCATATGTACGTTGTTTAAAAAATGTATTAATCTCCCAATTGTTCATTAGAAAAAGCATACTATCGTTGCCAACTTCATTTTCATATTCAATTAAATAAATGTCTATTATTTTCAATTTTTTGTCAGAATCAGTCCCGATAAACGGCGCGTCGGCCGGCAGCCCTATTGACCTTGTCACGGCAGCAGGATTGCTCACGGTACTAAAGGTTGAATAAGTGGCTTTAAACTCTCTCTCATAGACTTTGGGGCTGATTACCAAGCTGTCCGGGCTGACGACCGTGTCCCGCGAAGCTTTTGTCATGTTATAACGAATTCGTCTCGGGTGAACAGGCGAAGCGGGAAGGCAACCGGGGATCGACCATAATTTCATTTGCGAAGCAACCTGAATTCTAATCCGATCCGAGCTCAGCGAAGCTAATTACCTATACCATCCGTATGTTTAGGACGGTGTTAAATCCCTCTTTTATCCGGAATTTGTCAGGGTAAATTTTAATGTATTGAGATAGTCAAATATGTCAAGATGATCAAGATTCCGTCTGGCTTTACGCAAGGGTCAATTTCTGATCAAGAAGTTCAATATTAAAATTGATCTTTGCATTCAATGCTTTAAAGACTTTAATTATTGTCTCAAATCTTGCGTCTGTCAGGCTATTTTCAATTTTAGAAATCTGTGACTTTTTTACACCTACAAGTCTTCCGAGTTCTTCTTGTGTCAAGTGTCGTTCCTTTCTAGCCTGTTTTATTGCTTCTCCTATAATGTCAAGACGAAGTTCATACTCAAAAGCATCTCTTTTTGGTGTCCCGGGTTTACCAATAAATTCATCGGTTATCTCGTCTAAGCTGTATAGTTTTAATTTGTTGTTTTTCATTATCTCTGGGTTTTTTGTTTGAAATAAAAATTCCTTAATCTCTCTGCTTTAGCAATGTCCCCTGAAGGAGTTTTATCTGTTTTCTTAATTAGTCCATGAGTAGAGTTGACAATAGTGTCTATTTTGTCTATTTTGTCCCAAACGCAAAAAGTCTGTAATGTGTTTTGTTATATAAAGTTCTGAACTCCCAAATTTCATCATTAAGTTTTTTGAAAAGTTCTTTATCCTGTGTGATCTGTGCCTTACGGATATTATAAATTATTTTCTCCCTAGGTTTATCAGCAAGATTGTCTAGGAAGTCCTTGGCTTCTTTTAAAAACTGAACTTTGAATTTTTTTGTCACTATTCTAATGTTTCTACAAAGATAGAAGTTTCTTTATTAGGAAACAAAATTAATTTGGAAAACCTTAGAATTAATGTCAGATCAACCATTTTCTCCCACCTTTTGAGTTATGTTTAGGCCTTGTTATCAGCGGATTGTAGTCTTGTCGCAGTTCTTTCGGCTTAAACATAACGTTTGGCGTGTATTTGCAGTAGCGGATTAGAAGCACTTTCCCGTCAGCTTAGCACGAAGTTTCATAGAAGTACTGACCTTCGATTTACCACTTCACCCGCTATTGCCACATACACGCTGTTAGGCGTTAGTTGTTCTTAGATCAACAAGTAGTTAATCTAGTTATCTATTTTCTTTTACTGCAATATAATAGTCTATATAATTTATTTTAAGTTTTTATTCTACGATTACGGACATGTTTTATTAATGAAACCGTTAAATATGAAAATATTAATAGTACCAAAACTATTAAAATAATGTAGTGCTTCATTATAACACGAACCAATGTGTAAACACGATCTAATTTTAACAATACTCCTTTAGTTTTTAAGAAAGAAGATGTTATTTCCCGGTTCAAATACAAAGCTTTTGGATTAATCACAGTAAATTCGGGCCATTGGGGCAGCCCTTTACCATTGGGGTTGCCGTATTTAGCAAAATTGGTCCAATATTTTACCATTATATTTGACAATTCTTGATCTTCTTGAGTCCATTCCCAGTTTCGCTGTGCAAACTGTCCGAAAACATAATACAAATCGCTTCCGTGAGCAGCGCCCCAATCCGCGTGATCTGAATCACTTGGAAAAGGGGGTGATTTAGCAAATTGGTAAACATATACGGTATTGTCATTTTCCTCTGAAGCCAGTTTAGCCCATGTCCACATATTCCATTTAAATCTAATATCTCCTTCAAATGCTACTGCCGCTTTAATGGCTTCCTCATCTGACTTGCCGGGGTCCGGTGCAGTCAGCCAAACCAACCATCCGGGAAAATGCTTTTTAAGTTCATCCTTGTAAGTTTCTTTAGTGATGTTCAAATCTGAAATAAATTCCAGACCCTCATCAGTTGTATTGCCTAATAGGATTGAAACTTTATTATATTCTTTATTCTTGTAAGCATTGAATGGGGACTGCTTTAAAACATATCCATCTATGTTCATCGAAGTGTGATACGGAATATTGATTAGGTCTTCAGCAGAAATGTTTCGTAACTCTTTAATTGAAGTGACGCCCGCTCGAGCAGCAAATCTTTCGCCTGCCTGTTCAAGGGCAAATAAAGAAAAACCCTTGTCTAATTCTATTGGCTCAAAAAGACCACCACTTTGACAAATCGCTTTGTTAAAAAGTCCGGTAGCCAAGGGAGAGGCAATAAGGGCACTAATGGAAATTGCACCGGATGACTGTCCAAATACGGTCACATTGTTAGGATCACCGCCAAAAGATTCAATATTTTCTTGAATCCATTGAAGAGCTGCTATCATATCCAATAGCCCATAATTTCCGGAACTTTTATATTCTGCCTCTTTTGATAATTCGGGATGTGCCAGAAAACCAAATACTCCAAGTCT
This sequence comes from Bacteroidales bacterium, assembly GCA_038207725.1. GTDB lineage: Bacteria > Bacteroidota > Bacteroidia > Bacteroidales > VadinHA17 > LD21. The sequence goes on from JBBQZN010000061.1 coordinate 21,288, forward strand.
GTAGTTTGCAGTGAGGACAATCACGTCTTGTTTTGCCATGCTTTCACCGGAATATAGAGGCGTAGAAGCTGAACCATTGGTAAGCCCACCTCCATATATCCATAGCATAACCGGAAGTTTATCAGTTGTTGTTTTTTGCGGCTTCCAAATATTGAGGTACAAGCAGTCTTCACTCATTTCCTCTACAGGTAAATCTAGTGGATACATGCGAATTTGCATGCAAATGGGGGAAAATTTATCAGCCATACGGACGCCGTCCCATGACATTGGAGGCCTTGGGGCTTGCCATCTCAAATCACCAACTGGAACTGCTGCGAATGGAATGCCTTTAAATACAACTATATCTTCTTCAACAAGTCCTTTTAATATTCCGCTCTTTGTCGTGACTTGCTGAGAGTACAGAATGTTTATGGAAAGTAAAATAATGATTTTGGTTAGAATGATTTTGGATATAACATCTATCATAAAGGATATTTTTCATTAGTGTCCGGTTATAATTCAAACATTTTCAATTGGTTATAATCATCTTGTTCTTTGAATTTGCAGATTTGTTTTTCAAATAGTTGATTTATAGGTGTTTTCTCAAACAAACATAGGTTTAAAGTTTGTAGAATTGT
>JBBQZN010000062.1:0-21710 GCA_038207725.1 Bacteroidales bacterium
CAAATTCGAGCTTTTTCCAGTCTGCAATAAACGGTTGAAGCGAATTAGCGGAACCATTATCACTTTTTTCAGGTTTGAAACGGAGTGAGAAAAAGAGTGTGTTAGTGCTCTGATTGTTAGTCAGACTCACCCTGTCACCCGGGGAGAGAACAATTATACTTCCCTCCCCAAGCTGTTTGATTTTTACATCATTAACACTGATGTCAAGTTTACCAACCTTAATATTAAGGAGTTCATCGGAGCCGTCAAATACCTGATAAGCAAGATTCGTATACGGGAAAAGGGTTAACTCATTTATTTCAAACATTTCGAGACTCCTTGTAGTACTCTTAAAAAAAAATCTTGCTTCTCCTGCCGGAATGTTTGTCACGGGAATTTTCTCCCTGTCATAAACAGACGACGACAGCAACTCCTGGGCCTGAAGTGAAGAAGTAAATCCCAGACAAATAATTAAAAGCAATCTGAAAACTATCATGTTTTCAAAATAAATTATCAATCATATAATAATAACCTTTAAGCCGTTAACCCTTCACAGCCCGCAGCCATGCTGAGGCCATAAGTTGAGCGCCTGCCAGGGAAGCATGAACCCCATCACCTGTCCAGTAGACACCCGGAGCCTGTTTCTGAGCCTCATCGTAAATACTCTGGAACGGTATAAATACTGCTCCAAACTGAGTTGCAATTTCTCTTGCAGCTTTCTGATACTCATAAAATTCAGGATACCATTTATCATCAACAGCTTTTACACCTTTCACCGCGTAAGGTTCGCAAATAATAAGTTTTACATTCGGAAGAGCCTTTTTTGTTCTCTCAAGAAGGGCAATATAATCTTTTCTGTAAATCTCCGGTGTTCCGTTGTACTGCCCGTTAAGTTTATGCCAGATATCATTTACTCCAATTAGTATACTGAGCACATCAGGTTTAAGATCGAGACAATCCTTATCCCATCTTTCAGCAAGCTGGAACACTTTATTTCCCGAGATCCCTTTATTATAAATTTTCAGGTTAAGGGCAGCATACTTTTCCATAAGGCCTGCACCTGTAAGCATCGCGTAGCCTGACCCGAGGTTACGGGTGGTATTAAAAGAAGTATCCTCCTTATTTCTGCCGGCATCGGTTATTGAATCGCCCTGAAAAAGTACGACATTATCTTTTCCTAGAGTAATCTTTTTAGCGCCTTCGCCAGGCATAGCAGCTGATAAAATCTCAGGTATGCTTATCGCCATCATGCTGCCAAGAGTAGCTTTTTTTATGAAGTTTCTTCTGTTGTTTTGATTTTCCATCGTGAAATTTTATTTATAAATTATGAGTTCAATATATTAGGTATCTGGAATCAAGCATAATGAATAATTGATTTTGACTTTTTGAGATCCGCTTCGGTTCTTCGTTTACCCCGACCCCATGGGGAGCGAAGAACCGAGGCATATTTCCCAAACTAAGCGGAATCAATTTCACTTATATTTTTTCCCGAATTCTTCTGATAATGAAGCAATCTGGGCATCTGTTAAAGGAGTGCCCGAATTAATTATTACGCGATATCTTAGTTTTACTGATTTACCGGCAGGAATGCTGAAATTGAATGATTCTTTTCCTTTTGTAAAATCTATCCAGCCGAAAGGATTAGCAGCGAAGAGTCCATAGCCTCTGGCATGCCAGTAAGTAGGATATCCGGGATTTCGGGGATGATCGCATATAATAATTGATATTCTTTCACTGCCTATAACACCTGAAAGCTCCATCCATTTTGCACGAGTACCCCAGACAGCCTCGCCTGTAATATTTTCACTGCTTCTGAAATTCCCTGTTACGCCTGTGTTCAGAGTATCTTTTGTTGCAGAAGGATTACCTGATGCATCGAGTAGAATAACTCCTTCTTTAGATGGCAGCTCAAGCTGACGTGCAACACGAATTGCAAACATTCCCTCTTTGGTATCCTGCCATTTTACAGTTGAATCACCTGCTTTAAGGCTTGTGACCCTGTCAATAATCCTGACCCCTCCTTGTGAAACAAAATGATATTCAGTTCTTTCAGTCAGAAGAAAATTGCCGTTGGGATCAACCCACTCTTCCCGGGAAACAAGTAAACCCTTTCCCTTATTGCTTGAGAATCGCTCGAGGACAGTATGTTTTACAACTCCGCCATTCGGTTCTTTGAAGCCCCGGTATCCATTCCCCCAGAAATCGAATCCGTTTACCTTTCCATAGTTTAACCATATACCAACCTGGTGAATATGATCGTTTCTCTCACCTTCCCTTGGCTTTAGAGGAAAGCCTCTTGTAACCTCAGCACCTGAGGCAGCAATGACAGGATATAGAATTGGCTTATACACACTATCAGGCCAGCAGAAAGAGGTAAAGAGCTTTCCATTTATATTCACATCGATCCTCTTCTCTGTAAGATTTGGAACAAAGTTTATCCTGTCAGGTTCTGCGACAGACGAATTTCTGCCGCAGGACCAGAACAGGAATATAGCAATCAGTATCGCAAAAATAGATCTGAATTTCATAATCTTTAAAAGGAGACTGTTTAAATTACATTACCAATTACATAAGGTTTTCTGTACTCACGGGTAAGAAGTTTGTCAGCTTCCGGATCATTAACAAATTTTTCTTTTGCACCATCGAAAGTTAACTCCCTTTTCATACGGTATGAAATATTTGCCATTGCAGGAAGTGCAGCTGACATAAATCCTTCTAGAATATCGCAATGCAGATCCTCGTTTTTACCTGATCTGATGGCATCAATAAAGTTTCCATAATGGCTCGATCCACCCGGAGCTGCCAGATATGCATTCTCGGCAGGCTTGTCTGTCTCTGCTACTACATCCGAACCTGCAAAAGGCTTGTTCTCACGTTTGCGGAAAGCTTTCCATTTGCCACCATTGATTTCCATATACCCTTCGGTACCATAAAACATATTACCGATATCAACGCCGAGGCTAGATTCGGTATTTGTATAACGGCCGCGTGTTTCGAACTCAAGAATTTTACCATCCTTGTATTTGAACATCGATGCCTGGGTGTTTGGTGTTTCCTGTGCACATTCTTTAGGATCAATTCCATAAAGTCCACCCATTGAATAGATTGTTACCGGGTGTTCATTCTTATTCAGACCCCATCGGGCTATGTCGAACTGATGAGGACCCTGATTAGCAGTATCTCCACCACCTGTTGCCCAGAACCAATGCCAGTTATAATGAACCTTTTTCTCATTGTAAGGTCTTTCCTGTGCAGGTCCCTGCCACATATCATAATGAAGTGTTGCAGGTGCAGTACCATCAGCTGCAATACCGAAGGAATCACGTGGTTTGTAACACAGACCGCGAGCCATATATACTTCGCCAATACCTCCATCGTGAAGAAATTTGATAGCCTGCATAACGCCGGGTATTGAGCGGTTTTGTGTTCCGGTTTGTACGCGAACATTATATTTACGGGCTGCTTCAACCATTTTTCTGCCTTCAAAGATATTGTGGGTAGCAGGTTTTTCTACATAAACATGTTTTCCTGCCTGACAGGCCCAGATTGTTCCTAGAGCATGCCAATGATTTGGAACAGCGAATGAAACTGCATGTATTTCCTTATCGTCGAACACTTTGCGCATGTCCCACTCAGTTTTTGGAGCTACGCCTGTCTTGTCAAACACAACTTTTGATTTTGGAGCGAAATATTGCTCATCTACATCGCAAAGTGTTTTCAGATTCACATTTTTGGAATCTTTCATACCAAGCCAGCTGTTAATATGGCCTCCTCCTTGTCCTCGGATACCGCAAACTGCAATGTTAATGCGCTCATTGGCTCCCTGAATGTTGCCATACGATCTGGCGCTGAAGCCCATACCACCAATAGCTATGCCGGCAGTGCCCAGTGCACTTTTTTTAATAAAATCTCTTCGGTTTGTCATTGTCAGAAATATTAAGTTGGTTAAGTTAAGTATATTTTTAAAAACTATTTAAAATTAATCTTTTCGGCAGACTGTTCTGCTTTTTGTCTTATCTCCGCTATTTCAACAGGTATCCCGCCTCTTGCTTTACTTTCATCTGCGGCAGCCATAAAACTGAATATTTCAATTGTTTCAGCCGATGTTACAGGTACATTGCCTGTCTGAAAGAATTTCAGAATCTCAAGTAATAGTCCGTTATAGCCACTGTATTTTCCAAGTACTGAAATTCCCTTCTCCCCAAATATGGTACCGCCGTAATCTGATTTCCCGCTGCGGATTCCCCTAAAACTTCCTATCCTGCCATCAGCCCATGTTCCAACAACAAGATCAAAATCCGGCTGAGCGGATCTTACTACTGTTTTACAACCTGTTCCCATGGCGGTAAAGAGTGTTTCGACTCCATGAATGCCATACCAGAAAAGATCGGGATGTGTTCTTTCCAGAGTTGCAGGACTGAATACATCAGCACCGGTAACTTTACCAATACTTCCTTCCTGTATTTCTTTCATTCCTGCAATGTACCGCAATGAAGAGGAAGAAAAAACAGGAACCTTAAAGTGTTCGGAGGCCCGGTAAATTGCGAGTGCATCAGATAGTGATGCAGCAACAGGCTTATCGATGAACATTCTTTTTCCTGCCTTAAGAACTGGTATTGCCTGCCCGAGATGGAGTCGGCCATCGTTAGTTTCAAGAAGTACAAAGTCACATGAAGAAATAAGTTCGTCAACCGAGTTAACAATACTTACACCCATTTTTTTCACTTCTTCAGTGTAGCCCGGGATTCTATCTGCACTCGATTTGATATCATTGCTGCCCTTCGGATAGGCAGAAGTGACCCTGAATCCGTCGAATTCGGGGCCAGCATTTTGGTCATTGAGTGCTTTCGTGAAAGCAATGGCATGAGATGTATCAAGGCCAATAATTCCAACTCTCCTGGATGAAATCTGCTTAACAATTCCCAATTCATTTGGTTTACCTGCCAGTCCTAATCCAATTGTACCTGCAACTGCAGTTTTTAAAAAATCACGACGTTTTAATGGATTGATCATAGAAAGTACACTAAAGAATTTAAGGGATAATTCAAGGAATGAAAATTAGCAATTATTTGAACCATTCAAAAAATATGTCATAATTAATTTCTTCCGTCTGATCTATTAATATTTTGAGTCGGTTTTCAGCATTCCGCTTTATATAAGACTTTTGAATAATCTCAAGATCCCTTGATATACTTTGAGTATCGGCTCTCTCCCCATTGCCATCAAACGGACCAATAATCATTAGTTTTTCAGGAGCCAATGATGAAGCCAGAAAGGGAAGATCATACTCTTTCAAAGCGGCTGGTATTGTGCTCATTATATAGAATGGATTATAAAATCTACTCCCGACAATTGACCTGAATGATAAATAGGGTTCAACAAGGATGATATCTCCTATTTCATCAGAAAAGGCAGCAGAATGTAACAATACCGGGGCCATCTCTTTCCTGGCAAAACCAATAATCACTTTTGAGACTTCAATCTTCTTAAGCACTCTGGCCAGCTTAACTACATCTCCTGCCTGGATACCTGTTATGCTCCTTCCTGAAAGCATTGATGCATACCACAAATTATGTGACGCCCCATTAAAATATGCATCGCCGCGAAGCGTCCCGGGTCCCATCTCTCCGATTCCAGGCAGATCAGGAGCAAGAACAGTTATTCCACGATTGACAAACTTTTCAATCTCCCCTCCTTTTGATGCTTCAGTTGCCTTTCCTGAAGGATGAAGGTAGATCATAGTATTAGCACCCGGCTTATCAGGTTTAAATAGCAGGTAGGGTATAACGTAATCTCCCTCTCCTTTAATGAAGTATTTTTCAATCACATAGTTATTCCGCTGGATGATGCCCGTAAAAACCGGTTTGTCTGTTGCCGAAGGTTCATGGTAACCTGAGAGTCGTTTTGCGGAAGCAACAACACTTTTAAGAAAAACCTCAAGATCCTCTGAATATCTGCTTAAGCTCTCAGCAAGGAGCCTTTCTTCTTTCAGATTGAGGCTGAAAACGGTTTCACTGCCATATGATGTTGAGACCTGACCTGTTTTTGTTACCTTAAGTTCCTCCTTTGTTAAAGCAGTAACCTCTTCATCAAGTTGATTGCCAGGATTATTAAGATTTTTCTGGAAGAAGGCATACATAGCTTCCCTGTTCTTTAATGTTGATGCATGTCCTGCAACGTCCTCAACCCGTGAGAAACTTTCTGATTTATCATATGCTTTATAAATCACGGAGACCTCCTTTTCTGTCTCTCTTGCACCCTGGATACTAAACATATCGTTAGTTGTAGTTATCATTAGTGCTGGTTTTGGGGCACGAACTATTAGAAAATCGGGATGATCAAGCCCTGCGAATATCAGTCCGGGAATATTTTGTTCAGCATCCTGCGGCCCTATTGACCGGAGCAATCTCGTGTAATTTGTAATATAATTTTCAGGAGCAGCTGCATATATCCGGTCGTCTATTGCAGCAATATAAGCTGCCTGGGTGCCACCACCAGATCTTCCTGTAATACCAATTCTATCAGGGTCCACCTCTTTTCGGGTTAATAGATAATCTACGGATCTGATCCCATCCCAAATCATGTAACGTGACTGGGAACTGCCTGTCAGAAAAGCCTGAGCACCCGGATAGGAATGTTCCATTGTGGGGCCTCCAACTATTGACTTACCTGTCTTCTGGTCGAAGTATTCGAGCCGTTCTCCCTGGCCTACAGGATCAAAGGCAAATACAATGAATCCTTTTTTAACGAGATTCAGTATCACATGCTGATATACATCGCTCCTGTACCCATCAACGGAATGACCGCTGCAGTATATTACAGCAGGTAATCTGACGCTTTTTCCCCGGCTTGCTGGTATATATAAGGATGATGTAACATAAAAACCTGGTAATGACTCGAAAACAATATGTTCTATTTTAAAACTGCCTTTATCAATTTTACTGACAATCTTAGCTTTCAGAGGAGTCTTTTGAGGAAATGGTCCGAGTAACTCAGCCAGAGTTTCACTGATCATTTTCTGTCTTTTCTGCCAGTCGGACAGGGATTGAATTTTAGAAATTTTACTCGCCCTTTGTTCAAGCAGATCACATGCCTGATCTGACAGATATCTGTACAATGAGTTTTGTGCATCACCATATTCAAGCCACTTTCCTGAAACAACATCAAGCTCATTCTGCGAATACCCTTTCCTGGTATTTACAGAAAGAACGAGAATCAAAGTCAGTAACAACCGAAGATATTTATGGCTTATAGTTCTGACATCAAAAATATAAAAATAGGTTCTCAACCTGAATAATATTTATTGACATGAAAGATAGAAGGAAAAAGTGAATAAATCTATAAACCGGTTTAGTTAGTTTTGTATACTGGTGAACGCAGGATCATCTACCTTAGCATTAACATTAAAGATTATTCCAGGAACAATATTTTTAAGCCAATAAAAAATAAGTAATGAAAAAAATCACATTGTTAGCTATTGCCTATTTAATAATAACAATATCATGCCAGTCGCCAACATGGACGAGAAAAGAGGCGTTACCCTGCGATTTATTGCTGAGCCTTCAGGAACTGGATCTTATGACATAAAACTGACGGCCATGGAAACAGGTTCAGGCAAAATCCTTAAGGAAACAGATGCAAAAGTTTCCGCAACTGATATGACCGGAAATATAGCTCTGCAAAGCCATTTCAACAACGGGCAGGAAGCTCTGAAAGATAAACCCGGGTTTTGGGAAGCTTCAGGAGCGCGACTTGTATATCATCCCGAACGCTGCTTTGGACCATGGTTGCCAACTCTGGAAATTACAGGGACAGCTCTGCCTCCAGTCGTTAAAATTACATATGAAGGCACCGGTGAATTAGTATATGCAATAAGAATCCGGGGAAATTCTTTCAGGCCGAAAGTATTTGCTAAAGGGGTATATAAAATTGAAGCAGGAGAGCCGGGTACAGACAAGTGGAAGATTCTGGAAAATGTATCTTCAGTAATTGAAAATAATACCGAAAAAATTAAAATCGAATTTTAATCAGGTTTACATAAAAAGATTTAATAATAAGCCCAATCCGAAAAGTCATTTTTTTTTGCCACTAAGGAACTCTTAGTGCAACTGAATTCCTTCGGAGGAATTCTTCCTCAATTAAGAATTTATTGTTGCCAATATGGTTTTCATCCTCAATTTCCCTGATAAGAAGTTTAATAGCTTCCTTACCCATTTTTCTTGGGTCCTGATTAATTACAGTCAGTTGAGGATCAAACATGTCGGTAACTTCACTGAATCCGAATCCGAATATCCCAATATCTTCCGGTATTCTTAGTCCGGCTTCTTTTGCCGCTTTATAAGCCCCCAGAGCAACCCTGTCGTTAACTGTAAAAATTACTTCCGGAATATTGCAGGTTGCAATTAATTTCCTGAATGAATCGTAACCATCTTTCAACTCAAATCCTCCTTCAAGTATCCATTCGTTCAAAACAGGCAAATCATTGTCAGTCAATACTTCAATAAATCCTTCTGATCGCCTTTTTCCGATATTTGTGCAGGAATAGCCGGCAAAATGTGCAATTCTGGTGTACCCCTCCTTTATTATACTGTTCAGCGCAATTGCAGCACCTGCCCTGTCATCAAAAATAACTCCCGGGAATCGCATGTTTTCAAAAGCTCTGTCGAAAAAAACGAGAGGGATTTTCATCTTCTCAACGATACTGAACACCTCTGTATTTGTTGTTTCCTGAGAAAGACAGACAAGCAATCCGTCGACTCTCATTCCGATAAGGTTTTCAATATTCTGCCTCTCAATACTCTGCTTTTCTCTTGATACAGTAAGAATTATGTGATAGTTATTCTCGGTGGCATGGTCTATCATGCTGTCAACAATGTAGGAGAAAAAGCTGTTTTCCAGATCAGGTACCACCACCCCTATTGTAAATGTGCGCCGCGAGTTCAGTTGTCTGGCAATGAGGTTTGGAATATATCCCATTTTCCTGGCAGTCTCCTCAATTCTTATCTTCATCGCCTTTGAAATATCAGGATGATCACGTAATGCTTTTGACACCGTGACCCTTGAGATATTAAGCAATCTGGCAATATCTGATTGGCGAATGTTGACCATTCATCTTAGGTTTTTAACCCCTCCTTGCCTCCCCCAGAGGGGAGGATAAATAGGTTCGATTATAGATTCTATTTTTTAAACTCAATTTTAAATCCCACAACCTGCCATGCCGGAAGTTTAGCCGGCTTCTTAATAACCAATCCGTTTTCTGTAAGCGACCATTTCAATTTAATATCGCTGCCAAGCATCTTTACAGAAGCGATAGGATCGACTTTAAATTTTGAATTTTTAGCAAGCGACTTAATGATTATATCTTCCGCGGGTGTCCCCAGGCAGTATGCATATAGTGCCCCGTCTTTTGTTGTGAAACGGATATCCTTTGAATTGAACTTATAGTTTTCATTAAATCTTCCGGGTTTTACTGCCTTTGCTTCGGCTGATTTTTCACCATAAGTCTTCCACGGACGGGAACCATAAATGCCCTCACCATTAGCAGCTGTCCATACACCAACTTCCTCAAGTATTTGTATCATATCAGGTTCCAGATCGCCTTCCGGAGTCTGAACAACATTAATCAGGAGGTTTCCATTTTTACTGACAATATCAACAAGCATCTGAATTACCTCGTTTGCTGTCTTGTACCTCTGACCTGTTCTGTAATACCAGTCACCTATTGAGGTGTCGGTCTGCCAGGGATAGTCATTGATAGTATCGAGTACTCCGCGCTCAACATCCTGTGCCCATCTCCCATCAGAAGCTTGTTTACATGTATAAACAACATCAATTGGCCCGTTGTTTCCGACTAAATTCTGGTTATAATAATGTGCAATAAGACTTCGGCCAACATCGCCAAAAGGCATCTGGCTGTCAGAATAGAGAAGATCAGGGTGATACATGTCTATCAACTCTTTAATGCTGCTGAACCACTCTATCTGGAAGACAAGGTTATTTGTTAACCAGCCCTTGTCATCGGCCTGTGCCTTAGCATGATACAGATCCGAGAATGCAGGATGTGATCCATCGTAAGGAACTCCGGCTTTAGGACCACTCTTATCAGAACCATGAGCATTCTGATACCATGTAAAGCTGGCACCAAGATGCTCTGAAACACCAAACTTCATACCCTGTTTCTTTGCTGCCTGCTGCCATAGTTTAACAACATCTTTCTTCGGACCCATTTTCACCGAGTTCCAGTTGTGAATTTTTGAATCCCACAGGAAAAAATTATCATGATGGGTTCCCATACTGAAAAAATATTTTGCGCCTGCTTTTTTATAGAGTTCCATCAGCTTGTCAGGATCCCATCTTTCGGCTTTCCAGAGAGGAATTATATCCTTGAAACCAAACTCTGAAGGATGCCCGTAATTTGCCACGTGAAACTTGTATGCCGGATCAGTCTCAATATACATTTTCTTTGCATACCAGTCGCCCTGACGCGGAACAGCCTGTGGTCCCCAGTGCGACCATATCCCGAATTTTGCATCACGGAACCATTCAGGGTACTGATACTGTTTCAACGATTCATCTGTCGGTTTGTATGGTCCTTCAGCGATAGGCAGTTTTCCCTGCTGGGATAAAAGCGGTAGGGTACAGAACATAAGCAAAATGCTTATCAGGTTTAATTGCTTTAATGGGTAGGTTTTCATTCTGAATAGTTTTAGACACTTAATTATATATCTGCTAAATACTTAAATCTTATTTAATTAACATGTAGCTAACACGGAATAAAACGGATTGAACTTTTGTATTTTTACTTTTGTCTTTTTACTTTTGTCTTTTATCTCTATTAATATCTAACCTTAATCTTTATTGCTCCTTCAATCTCCTTTTCTGAAACGACAATAACATATCCTCCACCGCTTCCTGATGTAATTGCACCCGGGTAATACGGGAAGTATTTTGTTTCCATTTCATTCATTACCCGGTCGGGAACAGTGAGAGGCAGTATTTTTTTCCATGACAGGAAAGTATCTGTCATTCCTTTCCCCAGTCCAGCAAGATCTTTCTTTAAGATGCTTTCCCAACAAAGATCTCCGGCCTCACCCAACTCTTTTATCAATTGTTTTTCAAGATGCATTTCTTTCAATGGATCATATCCTTCAGGACGCGGCTCAAGAGGAACAAGATGCAGCACATCTGAAAGCCAGTCGCATATATCTTTGTCAACTGTAGAATCAATTCTTTCTGGCCAGTAAGCTCCGTTATAATAAAGCCTGTTTATTCCCGGACAAAGAAGACCGATATGATCCTGTGAACCTGAGATATACTGTTTTCCGGGAGGGTTCTCAGCACCAAAAAGCAGTAAGGCATTTTCTTCAGAATTACCATCCGGATATCTGTCGCCCCACATTTTAATTCCAACATTTCGTGAGCTTGTCGCCAGGCCTGACCTATCGTTAAAATCCAGTGTAGGCCAGATCTGAGCCACAACAGCTGATCCGGCATGTATCTTTGATACCCATGGTTGATCTATCCAGCCGCCTGCAAGGCAAAGCCGGTAAGGGAAACGCATCTCCTTCTTTGTACCTGAACTCGAACGGGCTGGCAAACCTAGTTCAGGGATACGTTGCAGGATTATATATTCTATACCCAACCTTTTGCAAAGCATCTCTTTATCAGGAGTATGACCATCGTGATTGACAATAAATATATCTGGTCTTACTCTTTTCAGGCCAGGTTCAAAATCAAGCATTCCCATTCCTGTGGCAAGAAATGCATCATGAACAAATTTTATTGATTTAACAACGTAGAGACGCTCAACTTCAGAAAATACAGGCTTCTTTCCTTTTAGATGAAGGAGGTTTTCATCTCTCCCGATGCTCACATATAAATCACCATAAGCTGCTGCAGTCTTAAAAAATGCCACATGACCACCATGAATAAGATCATAACAGCCGCTTACTAAAACCTTTTTTCTCTTCATTTCAAGTATTAAGTAATGAACGCCTATATTTTAGCCTATTTTATTCATAAACCTTTGTGAACCTTAGAGAATACCTTAGTGTGCCTTTGTGTTTAAAAAAAAATTATACTAAAACCCATACATACTATTTATTGAACCTATTTGCCCCTTTTTTCTCCTTTGATTCTTTCACCATTTCTTCTTTAATCCAGTCGTAGGTTTTCTTCATCCCATTTTTAAGGGTAATTGAAGGCTCCCATCCGAGATATTTCTTAATAAGTGTATTCTCACTGTTACGTCCGCGAACACCCTTCGGTGCACCAAGATCGTACTTGCGATCCATTTTATAAGAAGCAATATCCTCAACAATATCAACAAGCTGGTTTATAGAAACCATCTCACTGCTACCAAGGTTAAGAGGCTCATTAATATTACTGTACATAATATCCTGAATCCCTTTAATGCAATCATCAATATACATGAAGCTTCGTGTCTGCTTCCCATCGCCCCAGATTATAATTTCCTTCTTACCGTTAAGTTGTGCATCGATTACCTTACGACACATTGCAGCCGGAGCTTTTTCCCTTCCTCCGTCATATGTTCCATGAGGACCATAAACATTGTGAAATCGTGCCACTCTGGTTGTCAGTCCAAAGTCTTCCGAGAAATGGCGGCACATCCTTTCGCTGAAAAGTTTTTCCCATCCGTAACCATCCTCCGCCAGAGCCGGATATGCATCTGATTCCTTTAAGCCTGGATTATCCGGATCAGTTTGTTTTTCACCATTATAGACACAAGCAGAAGAGGCATAGAAAAACCTGTCAATACCGCACTCTTTTGAAGCCATAAGAAGGTGAGTATTTATAAGCACACTTATCATGCAGGCAGCCTTATTATTCTCAATGAATCCCATTCCACCCATATCGGCAGCCAGGTTAAACACCTCATTATAACCATTCACTGCCTGAAAGCAGTTCTCTTTCAGCCGCAGGTCAAGAACCAGGTTATCGGCATCTTCAGAAACCTGATACCACTCATTTAATGGTTTGATGTCAACGGCTTTTACCTTATTACCTTTTTTCGTCAGCTCTTGAACGAGATGACCACCTATAAAACCACCTGCTCCTGCTACAACAATTCTTTTCATTTTTCTGTTATATTTAATGCTTACTTACACGGTTACTTTCGCGATTACTTAAATACAAAAAGAGTGCTTTTTCTATCACGGAATCCTAAAAAGTAAGGGCGCAAATTCATTGAGGCTTCTTCTCCATGTCAGCCATTCGTGATCAGTCCCCGGAGATTCATAGTAAACATGCTTAATTCCGGCTGCTGATAGTGAAAGATGGAAACCATTAACTGCCTTATACATGTTCTGTGGTTCGGCAGTACCTATTCCGATCCATAACAGTTTTACCTTTTTATTGAAAGCAGCGGCATCAGCCATGAGACCGTTAAAATCTTTATTCACATCGAGACCGGAGCCACTGAACCTTCCGGCTCCGCTGAAACCTCCTATATATGCGAACTTATCAAGATTCGCCATTGTTATCTGCATTGTCTGCATCCCACCCATAGAAAGGCCTGCCATTGCCCTGTGTTCCCTGTCGGAGATAGTGCGTAAATTTGAATCTATGAAAGGGATAAGATCCTTAATTACAACCTCTTCAAAGGCTGAAGGGCCTGATTGCTGTTGCCCGGGTACCGGAGCCGGAGCACCTGCCTTTGTTGCATATCCCTGATCCATAACAATAATCATAGGAACTGCTTTTCCTTCGGATATCAGATTATCAAGAATTATATCAACTTTCCCCTGAACGCTCCATCCTCTTTCATCTTCTCCTGAACCATGCTGCAGGTAGAGAACAGGGTATTTCTTACTTAGATTCAGATTATAATCCGGAGGGCAATAAACGAAGCATCTCCTCCATGCCTTTGTAACCTCTGAGAAATACCATTTCTGACGTACGTCTCCATGAGGCACATTTTTCAAAGTGTAGTAGCTGACACCTTGTTCAGGAACTTCGATACCGCTGGACATTTTACCCCAGCCAAAAAATGATTCGCTGGCAGGATCAGAGACCGTCACCCCGTCGATTATGAAGAAGTAATAATGAAATCCGGGAACGAGAGGTTCAGTTGTAATTGTCCAGATTCCGTTTTCACCTTTAATCATATCAAAAACTTTCCCAAGCTGGAGTTGTACCTTCACGGCATCGGGGGCTTTAACCTGAAACATTGCCCTCAGGTCAGAAGTAACCCTGGGATACCGGGCAGCCCTTACATTAGAGGTTGCAGGTTGTGAATCGGCCAGATTTGGCTGACCGAAACCAATTGTGCAAAACACGAAAAACAGCATTATCGCTGTAAGCATCTTACCTTTCATAATTATAAGCTTAATTATTAATAAAAATTTTAACACGGAAAGTCACTTACACGTGTACTTTCATTAGTAAATTTAAATAAAAAATCAACTCACACCTTGAAATGTGAATGAATTTATTTAAAAGTATCGTATACTAAAGCCGGCTACGGGTATTGTATGTTAGTAATTACGGCCTAATAGAGAGTGTTCCGTTTCTCCATAAGCTTTTCATCGGAGATGTACTCATCATATTCCATCTGTTTATCTATCATCCCTTTAGGGCCGATTTCGATAACCCTGTTGCAGACCGTCTGAATAAATTCATGGTCATGCGATGACATCAGAATGTTTCCCTTGAATTTTATAAGGGTATTATTGAAAGCCTGTATTGATTCAAGGTCGAGATGGTTAGTAGGTGTGTCGAGGAGCATTACGTTCGCGTTCCTGATCATCATTCGGGCAATCATGCAGCGAACCTTCTCACCTCCTGACAACACATTCACTTTCTTGTAAATGTCTTCTCCCGAAAAGAGCATTTTGCCCAGATATCCCCGAAGGTACAATTCACTCGTGTCGTCAGAATAATGAGCAAGCCAGTCAACTAGTTGTATATCTTTCTCAAAAAACTTATCATTCTCCAAAGGCAGATAGGCCTTAATTATTGTCTGTCCCCAGTCAAATGTTCCATGATCAGGTTTTTCATGACCTTTAAGTATTTCAAAAAGGATTGTCATGGCCCTGGAGTCGCGTGACAGGAAAACAATTTTATCGTCCTTGTTAACTGTAAAATGGAGGTCCTTGAAAAGTGCCTTACCCTCAACTGATTTGCTGAGGCCCTTTACATTCAGTATTGCATTTCCCGGCTCACGTCCGGGAGTAAAAATGATACCCGGATATTTTCGGGTGGAAGCCTTAATCTCCTCGATGTTAAGTTTCTCGATCATCTTCTTACGGCTGGTTGTCTGCTTTGATTTTTTAACATTCGCCCTGAAACGTGCTATAAACTCAAGCAACTCTTTCTTTTTTTCCTCAGCTTTCTTGTTTTGGGCAAGCTGCTGCCTCAATGCCAGCTGGCTCGACTCGTACCAAAAGCTGTAATTACCTGAAAATTGCTGAACCCTTCCAAAATCAATATCAATTATGTCGGTGCATATTGAATCGAGAAAGTGACGGTCATGCGAAACAACAAGGACAGTATTCTCAAAATCCGACAGATAGTTCTCGAGCCAGCTTACTGTCTCCAGATCAAGATCGTTAGTTGGTTCATCGAGAAGAAGGTTATCGGGTTTTCCAAAAAGTGCCTGGGCAAGCAATACTTTTACCTTTTCCTTTCCGGTAAGTTCTTTAAGAAGTTTATAATGCTGTTCTTCCTTTACACCTAGTCCACTGAGCAATATTGCTGCATTGCTTTCGGCATTCCATCCGTCGTACTCAGAGAATTTCTCCTCAAGTACAGAAGCTCGTAAACCATCTTTTTCCGAAAAATCGGGCTTAGCATAGAGAGCATCCTTCTCCTTCATTATGCTCCATAATTCAGAGTGTCCCATCATTACTGTGTCGAGTACAGAACACTCGTCGAATTCAAAATGGTCCTGTTTCAGTACTGATAATCTTTCACCCTGACCGAACGAAACATTTCCCGTGCGGTTCTCCACCTCACCATAAAGCATTTTCAGAAATGTCGATTTCCCTGCACCGTTGGCACCTATGATGCCGTAACAGTTACCAGGAGTAAATACAAGGTTAACATCCTGAAATAAAACACGTTTGCCAAATTGAATACTTAGATTTGATACTGTAATCATTAAGATCTTGCTATTGAATATTTACCAACCAATTGCCAAAAAGCCTGCAAAGGTAAGAAAAAATATAAACTTTGGGACATATCCTGTAGGGACATAATATGTTTGGGGCTGTTGAAAAAGTCCTTTGTGAACCTTCGTGACAACCTTCGTGTACCTTTGTGTTAAAACATAAATCATTTAACCACAAAGGATCGCAAAGTATGACACAAAGTAACACAAAGGAAGCAATCAAATAATATGTACTTTTTCAACAGCCCCCTACACATATCAATTTATCTTCAGATTATACCATTTGACAGCATTTTCGCTGTAAATCTTTCTGACTACATCCTGCGGCAGCTTAAGTCCGGTGAATTTTCCCTTAAATTTATCGGAGGTCATCTCTTCATCCGATGTAAAATATTTCCAGTCGTCGAGCCAGGTCTCGTGCATCCTTTTCTTAAATCCATCGGGGTTATTACTGCCGCTGTAACCTGCATCAGTACCGTACAAAAGCCTGTCCTGATATTTAATTATAAAGTTGCGCACTTTTTCCCTGTCGCCTGCCGACTGGTATTGCAGGTGGCAGATCCGAGCAGACATATCGGCTGCCATATTCGGAAATTTATCAAGTCGTTTGGCGAGTTCATCAACACTATACTCAAGACTTGCGAGGTGGCAGGCAATAAATTTCAGATCAGGGTTCATCTCAAGCAGGTGATCCCTGGCATTGATCTGATCTTCATAGGAAGGATATTCAGGATGAAGGAACATATGATACTGTGGATTGCGGGCAAAATAACTGCTGTCGCTGCTAACGGTCATGTCCTGAAGCGGAAGCCAGCAATTTCTCGGTTCTCCAAGGTGCCCGGCTATCGGTAAGCCCTTATAAATAATGTATCTTATTATATCTTCAAGCCGTGGATCGTCTATCATAATAAATTTACCGTCCCGGTCCTTAACCGTCATACCTACATTTTTCCAGATTTTAACGGCAATAGCACCTTCGGCGATACCATTCTGAATATCAGTCTGTGTATTCATAATCCATTCCATTGATCCGAATCCGGTCGTATCAAAAACAAATGATGAGCCATAAAAGACTTTTCCGGGATACTTTTCTACCGAGTTAATCGCATACTCATGCTGATTTGCCATATTAGCTGAATCACCATGATCAACGCCAAGGGTTATAAGTAAGAAACTATCCGCTGCGGCAATATCTTCAAATGCTCCATCGTCGCTGTTAATGTGTACATGGGAGTCGATTTTCAAAACATTTTTATAATCTTCAACGGAATAATACTTTGACTGGCATCCTGTGAGGATCAAAACAGTTGCAATGAATAAGGTTAGTCTGATTTTCACAGGTAGTTATTTTGGAATACCAATAAAAGTAATAAAAAAAAGGAGAAGGATGTCTTCTAAGACCGTTTTAACTTGCAGATAATGAAGAATTTTTACCGCAGAGAAGCCTTTGCGCCAAGCAGGGGAGCCAAGGGCCTCTGCGGTAAAGGGGGAACAGGCAGATAATGAAGAGTCTTTACCTCAGAGAACTCAGAGCTTTATTATATGAGAATAATTTCTTCTATTTCTTCAAAGGCATTTTAACATAATCTGCAGCATTGAGGAAATCGATACTTTTCTGGCAGCTGACATAATTAGGGAAATTGTATCTCTCAACTTCAACAATGCCATATTTCATACCTGAAATTTTCGCACCTTTCCATATAGCTTCAAAATCCATCATTCCGCTTGCACCAATCTCTTCTTTGTCTTTGATGTGCCATAGTTCAAAACGGCCTGGATATTTATTAAAATAATCAACAGGATTAGCCCCGCCTACAACAGCCCAGTAAAGGTCAATTTCAAACATAACTTTCTTAGGATCAGTATTTGCAAGCATGTAATCATACATTGTCTGTCCGTCAAGTTTTGTGGAAAATTCCTTGTCATGATTATGATAACCGAAGCGAATTCCTTTTGCATTACACATTGCTCCTACTTCATTAAAATAATCACAATAAGCCTTCAGGCCTTCAAGTGTTTTATAAGCAGTTTGTCCCATCGATGGCTGAACAATATATTTTGCCCCTGCAGCAACGTGTGCATCAATACATGTTGCCCACCATTCCATTGTTTTAGCTTTGGCGGCAGCATCAGGTACACTTTGTCCGGTATGTGAGCTAAGTACAGTTAATTTGTTGGCAGCGCACAATTCTTTGAAAGCGACAGGGTCAAGTCCATAAAACTTACCATTGGAATAGCCTGCAGGCTCAACAAATTTATAACCCATTTTATTTACCCTTGAAATTGTGTAGGGAACATTTTTGTTAATTGAATCACGCAGTGAGTACAACTGGAGTCCAATGAACTTCTGTGGTGCCTTTTTGAAAGAATAACTACTGGTAATTGCCATACCAGCTATAACTACTAAAAGGACAAGAGAGAAAATACTTTTCTTTTTCATTTTGGTCAGATTTTAAAATTTTGTCCAAGATACAAAAATTAATAACTCAAGTTCAATCCTGACTAGACGCAGAAGCAATAACCATATCAAAATTTTGCCGGATAGTTGCAACTTATGTCAGTTAAAATAAAGTATTGAGAGCCAAATGTTAAAAATATGAAAAACAAATACACCCGGGAAATAATAAATCAGTTAAGCAATAATTGTTAAATTTATGTCATTGTTATCGGGAGAATTTAAACTTCAATAATTCCGATACTCTGAAGCTATTTAAGCAAAGATGTAGCATACTTACTACAAATATTATGAGGGTGTTTCAATAGCTTAATATTGCCCCTTGCCCCCAAAAATGCGTTTCAAAAGCTTAATGCCGCCCCCTGCCCCCCCGCTTAGGCGGTGGGATTTAGGGGCATTTAATTAAATGTGCTTTTTAGCCATCCTCCCAGGCTTAAACGACAGAGTCGCAAAATATTTGTAGAAAATTGCACAATATGAAATTTAAGCTCCAGCGGAGCGAAACCCGAGGGGCTCGACGAAGTCAAATATGATTTAAAGTACTGTAAAGCATTGAGTTTAATCGCTTTCTTTACGTTTTAACCGGACAACAATGAAATAATAAATGAAAAATGAAAAAACTTAAATCTCATTGAATCAAACTTAAATGATATTTTTCTTAAACTTGAAGAACTTTACTAATTTGCCTCCATATTTAATCGTAATGAATCTAATAATTAGATTTTAATGAAAATTCTTGTAATCGAAGACGAGCCTCAGATGATGGGACTTATAAAACAATTCCTCACAGAAGAGAATTACATTGTAGAAGAGGCTTGTGACTTCACTTCTGGTATGGATAAGATTGCATCGTATGATTATGACTGTATTTTGCTCGATATCATGCTCCCTGACGGGAATGGTCTGGCTATCCTGCAAAAGCTTAAAAACATGGATAAATCAGAATCCGTAATAATTATTTCTGCGAAAGATTCAATTGACGACAAAGTAAAAGGGTTAAACCTGGGTGCAGACGACTACCTTGTAAAACCGTTCCATTTAGCGGAACTGAATGCGAGGATAAATTCTGTGATCCGCAGAAGGAAATCAAAAGGGAATAATAAAATAGAATTACAAAACCTTTCAATAAACATTGAACAACGGGTTGTTACTGTTAACAGCCATCCAATTGACCTTAACCGGAAAGAATTTGATATTCTGGTTTTTCTTGCAATGAACCAGAAAAGGATAGCCAGCAAGTCATCGATTGCCGAAAATGTCTGGGGTGATATAATTGATCAGGCTGATGATTTCGACTTCATTTATTCACAGATCAAGAATCTGCGAAAAAAGCTACACCATCACCACGCAAAAGTTGATATTGTAAGTGTTTATGGAATGGGTTATAAACTAATTATAAAATGAAGCTGATAAATCAAACACTGGTGTATCTTTCATCAATCTTATTTGTTACAGCAGGTCTGTGGGGTGTGCTTCTTTATTATCAGCTGCTAAACCAAGTTAAAACGACCGTTGATGATGGTTTGGCGAATTATAAATTAATGTTGATCAACAATCTTAAGGATGACAGCCTGATAGTGCAGAGTAGCTCCTTTAAGGAAAACAGCTACATAATTAGGAGTATAAGCGAGGAATTAGCGCTCCGGATAAGAGACTCTTATAAAGATACTCTCATCTATTCTGATCTTAAAAATATAAACTACCAGTCCAGGTTGCTGACAACTGCATTTATTTCAGCAGATAATAATTATTATGAGATGAAGGTTATATCTCAGGAGTTGGATAAGGGCCAGCTTATAAAAGAAATCACAACTTCATTGCTATGGCTGTTTTTGTTCCTTTTAGTAAGTACTATACTGATCAATAATTTTGTACTGAAGAAGACATGGAAACCATTTTACCTTTTGTTAAAAAGACTTGATGAATTTCAGCTTGAGAAGGGATTAATTGACGAACCAGGTGAAACCAGGATCAGAGAATTCTCATTACTTAATAAATCAGTGAGTAAACTCCTGAAATCCAATACGGATACCTTCAACAGCCAGAAGCAGTTTATTGAAAATGCGTCGCATGAATTACAAACACCTCTGGCTATCGGGATAAACAAGCTTGAACTGCTGGCCGGTGAAAAGGAGTTGTCTGCCTCTCATATTCAGAAGATAAGTGACATTGTTGAGATTCTCAGGAGACTCTCCGGCCTTAATAAATCCCTCCTTCTTCTTTCAAAAATAGAGAACAGACAGTTCATAGCCGAAGACCAATTAAGTATTGATGAAATTACTAGGAAAGTTTTGGATAGCTTTTCTGATTTTTCAGAATACAGACAGATCAAAATAAATTATCAAATAAATGATTCATGGTTTGTGAAAATAAACAGTGATCTTGCCGAAATTTTAATTATGAACCTGGTAAAAAATGCAATCATTAATAACCGGCAGGGAGGAGAACTGAATATTAAACTATCTCAGGGATACTTCACAATTGAAAATACAAGTGATGAACCGGAAATTCCTGCCGTTAAATTGTTTGAACGTTTCAGCAGGAATCAGAAAAACAATGGATCAACAGGCCTTGGTCTGGCAATTGTTAAGGCCATTACCGAGGCATCAAACCTTTCTGTTACATATTCCTTTAATGGGAAACATGCTTTTAAAGTTGCTTCCTCAGTGAAGTAATTTTCATGTGATTTTAATCCCATTTTTAATGATATTCATTTCAAGAATCCTATAATTCCAGATTCTTTCCAGAGTTATTCCAGAGTCATTCCAGATTCAGTATGTTTCTTTACGCAAAAAAAATATGAAAAAAACTGGTTTATTATTTGTATTGATTTTATTCTCTCTGTTTTCCAGTGCACAGGAAATACAGCAAAGAAATGTACCGGCAGTGGTACTCAATTCTTTTCAGTTAAAGTTTCCAAATGCTACAGATGTAAACTGGAAACTTGAGAAAGGAAACTATAATGTCAGCTTTGAAATAAATGAAAAGGATAATGATCTTGTGATAAATGATAAAGGAATTTTCCTGAGGCATGCCAGGGATCTGTATGTAAGCGAGATACCCAAAGTTGTTCTGGAAACAATTAAATCCAAAATTCCGTTTTTTGATGTTAGCGACGCCGATAGACTCGAAGAGGCAGGGAAAATC
>JBBQZN010000063.1:0-20915 GCA_038207725.1 Bacteroidales bacterium
GCTAAAGTCCTAGAAACTGAATAGCAAGTCCTGAAAACAATATCATAGTACCTGCAATAAGGTGGCTGTATTTCTCAACAGGTTTGAGGTTTATCTTGTTTAGTCCAAGTTTGAAAGCCAATACTACAGACATCATGGTGGCTATTGTAACAACGGAAAAGAGAACCGATACTATTATTGCACCTGAAATATTGTTTTCTGCTGCCGGGTACATCAGCAAAGGAATAAGCGGTTCACAAGGGCCAAAAACAAAAATCAGAAAAAGGATCCATGGGGTGGTTTTTACAGCATCTGTCTTATGAAAGTGAGAATGACCTTGATGATGGTCATGTTCATGGGCATGATTTTCTCCGTCGGTATGGACATGGGAATGGACGTGTTTGCTGTTTTTAATCAGGTTTTTAATGCTGATTACCATATAAACAAGGCCAAAGGCTATAAAGAGCCACGCAGCAATGTTTCCACGGAACGATTCAATAGATACAAGTTTTGATACGCTGACACCTATTGCAATACCAATAAGTCCAAGTACAACTGAACTCAGCACGTGTCCCAGTCCGCATAAGAATGTAATGATCATTGTCTTCTTTGTCGACCACTGTTTTGCCTGCCCGAGAAGGATAAATGGCAAGTAATGGTCGGGCCCGAGAATAGTGTGAATGAAACCGAGTGAGACGGCTGTTACCGATAATAGTGCTATTGAATCATTCATATATTAAATATCAACTGTAAATATGATCAATATTTTTGCAATAATATTTATAAAAATTGAGATAAATCAGTCATAGCACAACATTATAATCAAAATGTTGATTTTGTTATTGAGGTTTAAAAATATATTCGCTAATTCCTATGTTCTGTTTGCCGAGCAGATTACGTGAACCCTTTAAGAATGTTTTCATTTTGACATATTCTGAGGGATTCGTGAAAAAGGAAACTCTTTTTTCAAACTCTGAACATGGAAGTATAAAGTATTTTTTACGGTACTTTTCTATGGGGGTGTAAACCCAGGTAAGGTAGTAAGCGGCATTTGTTATAACATATTTATTGTTTGAAAGCGACATTTCCACTTTGACAATCGCACCTCCGTCGGTTTTTAACCTCCGCTGGTTTGAGACAAAATTCCCCATCGAATAAACTACCATGCCATCCTTCCTGCCATCCTGATTCTTTGTCCATACCATTTTCTGAAGTACATGTGGGTGAGATCCGATTACGAGATCAACGCCAATGGAGAAAAAATAATTTGCCATGTCAGTTTGTTCCCTTGAAGGTATTGTGTCGTATTCAGTTCCCCAGTGCAGAAACAGAATAATTATATCTGCGTTTTTACTTTTCGCTCTCTCAATGTCGCTGGTGATAACTATTTTATCAAGACTATTGACAATAACCGGTTCCGGAACTTTTATCCCGTTGGTGCCATACGTATAATTCAGAAGGGCTATTGATGTTCCCTTATAATCAATCATTAAAGGGTAAACAGAATCTCTTGCAGCAGCATCGGCAAATGTTCCGGTATGAGGAATGCCGATACTGTCAAGCCGGTTTATGGTGCCAATAATTCCTTTTTTTCCTCTGTCGGCAGAATGATTATTGGCTGTAACCAGATAATCAAATCCTGCATTTTTCACAGCACTCGCCAGTGCAGCAGGTGAGCTGAACTGCGGATAACCAGAGTATGGAGGCCCTCCAAGGGTGACTTCAAAATTAGCAATTGCAATATCAGCTTCAGAAATGACTGGTTTTATATAGCTGAATACATCGTCGTAATTGTACGTGTGATTCTCTCTGTTTTCGGCAGACCAGATCTGCTCATCATGTCCCATAATATCACCCGCAAAAAGGAAAGATATTGTATCAGGTTTGCTGGAAGGATTTTGTCCTGATAATGAATATGTTAGTCCGGACAGTAATATTGAAAACAGATATTGTAAATGAACTTTCTTTGCCATTAAGTTATTCAGTTAACAGATGATATCAGTTGATTTTAATAAGGCTTAAAGATATATTAATTATTCTTTCTGTAACCAACCTGCCTGCCGCAGGCATGGGCACAAAGTCACTAATGAATAGATAAGAGATGTTAAATTCAGGAACACTTTGTGTAACTTTGTGTCTTAGTGACTTGGTGTAAAAAGAGTTTTCTGTATGAGAAAGAAGTTAAAAGAATTTAATTGGTTGAGGTTCATTGTCAGGGTTTTACCTGTAATAGCCGCAGTAATTGTTTTTCTGACAACACGGTTAGCTGCAAAGCATCCGGAATTTGTTGAAGCTCATTATTCCACAGTAATTTATCCTGTTATTGCCAGGTTACTTTCAAGTGTCAGCGGCATATTTCCATTTTCACTATGGGATATTTTCTGGGCCTTAGTTCTCATATTCTTACTTTCAGTAATTATTCTGGCTCTTTTCCGGAAAATAACTCCGGGTCGGGTTTTTATAAGGCTCATTCAGGCAGTATCCGTAATGTATATCTGGTTCTATATCTCATGGGGTTATAACTATTTCAGACCTGATATTTCAACAAGACTCGCGTGGGAGCCTGCTCAGGCTGATGAGGCGGAGTTCAGATCTGGCCTCGATACTATCATTTTCGGGGCCAATTACAGTTATGTCAAAATTGATTCATCAGTTTATTCTGAAATGGACTCCCTGATTGAAGACTCTTTCTCAGAAAAAAGCGATCTGTTCGGAATCACTTATCCTAATGGAAAACGTCGTGTTAAGACCATGGTATTCAGCAGGTTTATGGCTAAATCAGGAATGAATGGTTACTTTGGACCATTTTTCAATGAAGTTCACATTAATGCGCGACTTCTTCCTATGGATTATCCCTTTGCCCTTGCACACGAGAAAGCACATCAGTTTGGTATTGGCAGTGAAGCTGAGGCAAACCTGATATCTTACAGTGTTTGCACCGGTTCGGATGATCAGCGTCTCAGGTATTCAGCTTATTTAATGATTCTCTTATACTTTCTGGATGATGCCTCAGGGTTTAAAGATTATGGATCATATCTGGAAAAAATTGATAAAAGAGTTATAAAGGACCTGATTTACCGGCGTGATTATTACAGATCATTGCAAAACAAAACTCTCGACAAGGTTCATTCTGCTGCTAATGATGCATATTTGAAAGCCAACAGTATTAAGGCAGGGGTGGACGACTACAATCAGGTTGTTGCGCTTATCATAAGTTATAACAAACAGGTATTAAAAAATAATATGTAAGGCCTCTCAGTAGAATATTATTATATTACTAACTTTGTCCGTTTTTTGTTTCAAATTTTACCAAAGGTTTTTAGAAGAGCATTATGGAAGGTAAGGGCAAACATCTGGATATTACTAAACTCTCATTTGCCGGAGTATTAGTTACCCTTGGAATTGTCTTTGGCGACCTTGGCACTAGCCCGTTATACGTGATGAAGGCAATTGTCAGGGGCGGAAGCGAGTTCAATGAACTTCTGATCTTCGGAGCATTATCATGCATTTTCTGGACGCTGACGCTACAGACAACCACCAAGTATATTTTAATCGCATTAAGGGCAGACAATAGAGGTGAGGGAGGGATCCTTGCATTGTTTGCACTGATGAGGCGAAAGGCAACCTGGGCAGCCCTTCTGACAATGATCGGTGCGGCAGCATTACTTGCCGATGGAATTATAACACCAGCTATTACAGTCACATCATCAATTGAGGGTTTGAAACTTTTCAATCCCGATATCCCGGTTGTTCTCATTGTATTATTCATTTTTGCCGTAATGTTTTTTATCCAGCAGTTTGGTACCAATCTGATTGGAAGTTCATTCGGGCCAATAATGGTACTCTGGTTTCTGATGCTGGCTATTCTTGGCTTTTCAAAACTCATAGAATATCCTGAAATCTTAAAGGCATTAAATCCGGTCTATGCATACCGTCTGCTTCAGGAGTATCCGGGCGGCTTTATTCTTCTTGGTGCTGTATTTCTATGTACTACCGGAGCTGAAGCACTTTATGCAGATCTTGGACATTGCGGCAAAAATAATATCAGGGTTTCCTGGATCTTTGTTAAAATCTCACTACTGCTGAACTATTTCGGTCAGGGCGCATGGCTTTTAACAAACGGAGTACCGGAGAAAGGAGTGAATCCGTTTTATGCTATTATGCCTGAGTGGTTTCTGCTGCCCGGAATTATAATTGCAACCGCTGCCTCAGTTATAGCCAGTCAGGCCATTATAAGCGGCTCGTTTACAATTGTTAAGGAGGCGGTTTCCCTTAATTTCTGGCCCAAGGTCAGGATCCAGAATCCTACTGAGGTAAGGGGTCAGGTTTACCTCCCGTTTGTTAACTGGTATCTCTGGGCTGCGTGCAGTATCTCAGTTATATTCTTCAGAGAATCAGCAAACATGGAGGCAGCCTATGGACTTGCAATTACTCTGACAGAGCTGATGACAACTTTCCTTCTTACTTATTATTTATTTCAGCAGGGGGTTAATCACAGGCTCGTATTACTTTTTATCTCTGTTTATCTGACAATTGAAACCAGTTTCTTAATGGCTAACCTCTATAAATTCAACGACGGGGGTTGGTTCACAATACTACTGGCATTGATATTCTTCACAATAATGTATGGCTGGTATTTTGGAAGAAAACTCAAAAACAGATATGTTACATTCACAAACCTGAACAAATACATCGAATTGTTTAAAGATATTTCAGTTGATAACTCAGTTCCCAAGGCTGCAACCAACCTTGTTTATATCATCAAGGCCAACAGGGTTGATCAGGTAGAATCTAAAGTTATATTCTCAATTTTCCATAAACAGCCAAAGCGTGCTGACACCTACTGGCTGCTGCATGTGGATGGTGTTGATGATCCCAACCGGTTTGAATACCAGGTGCATCAGATAATTCCGGGTGTTCTGATAAGAGTTGATTTTCATATTGGATTTAAAGTTGAGCCTAAGATAAATCTATATTTCAGAGAGGTTCTTGAAGATCTGGTGGCTAAGGGTGAAATAAAACTTGAGAGCAGGTTCCCTTCACTTAAGAAGCACTCTTTTCCTGCTGATTTTAAATTTGTACTTATCGACAGGATAATGCCCCGGGATTATAAGCTTTCTAAAATTGAAAATCTGACACTTACTCTGCACGGAATATCAAGATTTTTCTGTATTTCAGACGTAAAAGCCCTTCAGCTCGACTCGTGCAATACAATTGAAGAGCAGGTTCCCATATCGATCGATCAGAATGTTGGAATGAGGATACAGCGAATAGAATAGCTTATGAAAGGCTCTGAGCATCATCTTGAAATAAATAAACTTTCATACGCGGGGCTTCTTGTTACACTCGGCATAGTTTACGGCGATGTGGGAACCAGTCCCCTTTATACGATGCGAGCCGTTGTCCTAGGTGGTGCTGAAAATTTCAATCAGTTGCTTATTTACGGTGCCCTTTCGTGTATATTCTGGACGCTGACACTTCAAACAACAATAAAATATATTATAATAACTCTTCGGGCTGATAACAAAGGGGAAGGAGGTATTTTTGCCCTTTTTGCCCTTATCCGCAGGAAATCTACCTGGGCTGCAATCCTTACCATGATCGGAGGAGGTGCCCTGCTTGCCGACGGCGTTATAACTCCGGCAATAACTGTTACTTCTGCTATTGAAGGATTAAAACTATTTAGTCCCGGCATAACGGTTATCCCTATTGTTCTGATAATTTTCGGAGTAGTCTTTTTCATGCAGCAGTTCGGGACGAACTTTGTAGGTGCTGCATTCGGCCCTATGATGGTTATCTGGTTTCTTATGTTAGGGATTCTGGGATTCTCACAAATAATGATTCATCCCGATATTCTCAGGGCATTGAATCCGGCCTGGGCTTTCAGGTTTCTGCATGAATACCCCGGAGCATTTATCCTCCTGGGTGCTGTATTCCTTTGTACAACAGGTGCTGAAGCCCTGTATTCTGACCTGGGCCACTGCGGAAGGAAAAATATAAGGGTGTCGTGGATATTCGTAAAAACGACTCTTGTTCTTAATTACTTTGGACAGGGTGCCTGGCTAATGATGAATTATACCCCTGGTGCAGAAGTTAATCCTTTCTTTTCACTGATGCCCTCATGGTTTTTACTTCCGGGAATAATAATTTCAACTGCCGCTGCTGTTATCGCCAGTCAGGCACTTATAAGCGGGTCTTTCACTCTTCTGAGTGAAGCAGTATCATTGAACTTCTGGCCGAAAATTAAGATTCTTAATCCGACTTTTGTAAGAGGACAGGTCTACCTTCCTTTTGTTAACTGGTCGCTCTGGATTATGTGCAGCATGGTTGTCATATTCTTTAAGGAATCGGCAAACATGGAGGCAGCCTACGGACTTGCAATAACAATCACTATGATAATGACAACATTATTATTGACATACTACCTTTACAAAAAGGGTACTGACTACAGACTTGCAATACTGATGCTGGTGGTCTTTCTTACTATTGAGGGTAGTTTTCTTATCGCTAACCTTAATAAATTTAAGGATGGAGGTTGGTTCACTATTATGCTGGCTGCTATTTATTTCCTGATCATGTTCGGCTGGTATTTTGGCAGAAAGATCAAAAACAGACATATTTCATTCTCAAATCTTGGTAATTATCTTGAAGCGTTTAAAGACCTCAGGAATGATGAAACAGTATCCAAATATGCAACTAACCTTGTTTATATTATCAAAGCCAACAGGCAGGATCAGATTGAGGAGAAAGTCATATATTCAATTTTCAACAAACAACCCAAAAGAGCTGACACTTACTGGCTTCTTCATGTTGACAGGGTTGATGAGCCTAACCGTTTGGAATATAAGGTAAATCAGATTATCCCTGGCATACTGATACGTATTGATTTTCATATCGGGTTTAAAGTTGACCCGAAAGTTAATCTCTATTTCAGGGAGATAATCGAAGACCTTGTAAATTCAGGCGAGATAAAACTCGAAAGCAGCTATGATTCCCTTAAAAAACATGGCATTACTGGTGATTTTAAATTTGTTCTTATCGAAAGGATTATGCTTCGCGATTTTAAACTGACAAACACTGAAAATTTCATACTATCGATAAGGAGTCTCGTAAAATTCATTAGTATTCCTGAAGAAAGAGCTCTTCAACTCGATTCCTCAAATACAATTGTCGAGTACGTTCCTGTAGTTCTAAAACAACCAGTACTGAAGCGTATAAAACCGATGGCTTCAGAATAGTAATAAAGGTTTTAATGTCCGGCTTTTATTGTCTCTTTCTGAGAATATTATAGGCACACAGGTAACCACTGAAAATTACCCCTGAAAACCCTCCTCCGGTTTTTCCCCAGGCCGATGCAAAATGCAGGTTGCCGATAATTTTCGATGTATCAATAATTGGTTTGTCAGGAATCTGGGCAAATCCATATACAGCCCCTCCGGGATTAAGCGTGTATCTTTTTATAGTTGATGAGGTTCCAACTTCATAGTAATCAATTAGTACCATGAAGCCTGGTATCAGCTTTTCAAGTCGTGATATAAGTATTCTCGACACCATCTCTTTTTTTGCCTTATAGTTCGAAATGGAAAGGTTTTCCCAGTCGGACAGATAATCAATACAGCATAAGGCCCCGACACTTCTGTTTTTCGGGGCCAATTCTGAATCAATCTGTCCGTAATCAACAAAAGTAAAACTCCTTTTCTCAAAATCATCCTGGTTGTTTTTCAGAATATCGCCTGGCGATTTAACAGAATTATCGAAAACGAATGTTGAATAGTGTTTGTTTCCGAGCGAGCTGAGTTTTCCCTTAAAACCGAAGTAGATTGTCAGAAGTGAGGCACCGGGTTTTTGGCTGCCAATAGCATCTTTCAGTTTTATTCCCATTTCAGCGGGAAGCAAAGCTGCAATCTGCGGCATAGAGGCATTGGCAACAATTTCATCTGCATAGGCAGTCAGTGTTTCTCCTGAATTATCTTTTTTCTTCCTGTAGCTGACTCCTGTAAGTTTTTCTCCTTCAAAAACCAGTCCTGTTACAATGTGATTCAGAATAACGTTCCCTCCATGTCTGCTTATGAATCCTGCAAGATGATCAGAGAGTTTCTGCGAACCTCCCTTTATAAAACTTGCACCGCCATTAAAGTAGCTTCCCTGGGCCACAGTGTAATAAGCAAGTGACAAGGTATAAGGATCATCATGGAAATATCCCAGATTGCCGAGAAGAACAAGCTTAAGCCGCTCAGAGGTAATTATTGAATCAAGGAATTCTCCTACACTGCAGTCAGGAAGGATTTCTCCTGCCGGGTTTTTCTTTTTGATATTCAGAATCTGAGCGAAGAAAGCATCTATCCCTGTTACTTCAGCAGGGAACGCTTCCCTGAGGATTTCGGCAGCCTTTGCCGGATCGTGTGGAATTGTGATTGAAAAGCCGTCGCTGACGAAATGGTAAAATTCAGGTACTTTTATAAACTCCACATTATTAAACACTTCCAGTTCGGTGAATATCCTGGTTTTCATATCACGGGACGATGGACCATCCATCTCGTGCAGACCAACCTCAAGGGTATATAAGCCTCTTTTAAAAGTTGTTGCACATCCTCCCGGCACACTGTGCTGTTCAATCAGAAGAACCTTTTTTCCTTCCTTAGCAAGTTTCGCTCCGGCAGTTAATCCTCCTAAACCAGCGCCTATTATTATTACATCGTATTTCATTCAATTTCTTTTTTATAGACTTTAAGTACTCCGAACTTTAGGCACTTCAAACTTTTATGTCAGGAATCGGATACCTTTTAAACTCTTTTTTCCTGTCGAAAAGATATCTGTAAGTTATATAGTTTTTAACAGGAACGCTGCCTACCGAGATGAATATTTTTCTCATTTTGGGATTGAAATCTGCAACCCATGAGAATTCAACTTCAGTATAATGAGGCTTCTTTTTAAACACCTCTCTGACCTTAAGGATAAAAGCCGATTCGATTCCATGTCCCTGATATTTGGGGATAACACCCATTAACAGCCCCTTTGCCCTTGTCATTGTATTCTTTTTCTTCAGGTAAAGAAACTTAATCATACTCAACAGATTAAGCTTTCCGTTCATGTGTCTGAGTATCATGTTCAGATCGGGGAACATGAGATAAATTGCGATTGGTTTTCCTTCAAAATATGCCAGCCAGATAAACTCCTCGTCGATTATTGCCTTTGCTTTTTTGAGTACCCCGTTTATATATTCGGCTTCAAGTGGTTCGAAATTTAATTTGAACGATGCCCAGGCTTCATTAAAAACCAGTGCAAAGTCGTGTGTGAATTTTACCTGGTTTTTCCATGTAAAATGGTGAAATTCATATCCCGGTTTTTGTGAAACCCATTCAGCAATCTTTAAAAACCTCTCAGAAAGAGGCTGGGTTATATCGAGGTGAAAACCCTCCATTTTATAATAGGTATTGAAACCATATGATTCGAAGAGCTCCTGATAATAAGGCGGATTGTATGGTACTTCAAATGAAGGGTGTGTAAATCCGCCAACAAGCAGACCCCAGTATTTATCAGTTTCTCCGAAATTTATTGGTCCGTCCATCGCCTCCATTCCTTTCGATTTTAGCCATTCTCCGGCAGTATCAAAAAGAAGAGTGGAGGCAGATTTATCATTAATACATTCAAAGAATCCAATTCCCCCTGTTGGCTGGTCGGGTGACTTTGACATATTAAAATCAATGAATGCGGCAATCCTCCCGATAAGGGAATTTTTCTCATCGGTAAGAACCCATCTTTCAACATCACCATGTTTAAAATATGGGTTTTTTGCGGGATCAAAAATTGCTTCAATTTCATTATTAAAAGGGCAACACCAAACAGGATCGTCTTTATATATTATCCTTGCTGCATCGAGAAATTGCTTACTTGTTTTTTTGTCACTTACCCTTAAAATTTCCATTGATAAAGAAGTTTTTTTTTAATTAGGTTCTGTTAAAGTCCCATTTGTGGGTTGGGGGCCTCTATTTCATATATACCTGATCAAGCAACGTTTTATATTTGTCAGTAATGAATTGTCTTTTCAGTTTTAGGGTAGGGGAGAGCTCACCGCTAGCCGGAGTCCATTCATCAGGTACTAACCTGTACCTGCTGATACGTTCCGGGGGATTGAGATTTTTGTTGATTCTTTCAATTTCCGAATTAAAAAATGACTGAATCTCGGGTAACCTTATTAACTCTTCTGTATCAGAAAATGAGATTTTTTTAGAGGCTTTCCATTCGTCGAAATATTTGAAGTTGGGTGATATCAAAGCACTTGCGAATTTCTCATGTTCACCAACAACCATAATCTGGTCTATAATATTTGATTCTTTGAACATATTCTCTATAAGCTGAGGAGCAATGAACTTGCCGTTAGAGAGTTTAAATATCTCTTTCTTTCTGTCGGTCACCATGAGGAACTTATTATCTTCAAAATACCCAATGTCTCCCGTATGAAACCAACCTTCCTCATCAATTGCAGATGCAGTCAGCTCCGGACTTCCGTAATAACCAATCATAACATTCGGTCCTTTGCATAGAATCTCTCCGTCGCCGGCTATTTTTACTTCAACATTTTCAATAACAGTTCCTACCGAGCCAAGCCTTACGCCTCCTTTGAAAGTTCTGTTAATTGTGATTATCGGAGAGGTTTCAGTTAGTCCGTACATATTTATGATCTTTATACCGGCAGCCCAGAAAACTCTTTCCAGTCGTGGTTGCAGACTTGATCCCCCGCATCCGACAATTCGCACATTGCCTCCCAGTGCTGCTCTCCATTTACTGAATATAAGTTTGTCAGCAAGTGCCAGTTGTTTCTCATATAACCACCCGTTCTCACCGAAAGGTTTGTATTTCAATCCCAGATTAACAGCCCGGAAGAAGAGGGCTTTCTTAACTCCGGTGAGTTTTTTTCCTTTAGAGATTATGACATCATAGAATTTTTCAATGATCCTTGGCACGGCATCAAATCCGTCGGGTTTAATTTCTGCCATATTTACGGCAATTGAACCCATACTCTCAGCATAATAAATGCTGGCCATGCTATATTGTGTCTGGTAGTTACCCATTCTTCCTCCTACATGACATAATGGTAATATACTCAGGTATTTATCAGTAGGTTTCAGATTGAAGACAGCAGCTGCTGAAATAAAATTGCTTACCAGATTCTTCTGTGAAAGCATTACTCCCTTTGGCTGGCCGGTTGTTCCGGAGGTATAAATTAATGTTGCAAACGTTTCTGAATCAATTGACTCTTTAATTTTTTCAACTTCCAACTTTGTTTCCGGTGAGCAGGCCATTCCTATATCAACGATTCGTTTCCAACTTTTAACTCCCGGAACATCATCAAAAGTGTATACCTTAACTGATGGATCGGAGCCATTAAAAGCCGAACTGATATATTTATATAATCTGTTATCCGAAATGAGAGCCATTTTAGCCCCTGAGTCCTTAATAATATACTCGTATTCAGCAATGTTGAGAGACGGAAAGACCGGCACATGCACAAGCCCGAGCATCAACATTCCCATGTCGGCAAAGTTCCATTCAGGACGGTTCGATGATACTGTAATAATCTTATCCCCTTTCCTGAGTCCAAGTTCATAAAGCCCGTAACAGAAGTTATATGAGTAATCAATATATTCCAATGAACTGTATTTCAGCCACGAACCTTCATGTTTGAAACATAATGCATCCTCTTTTACAGGATTTTCCCTGTATCTGCCGAGCAGATCAAATGTTCTTTTGATATTCATACTGATAGCTATTTATAATAACCCGGGGGCCCGTTAGTATTGCAATTTAAGAAATTTCCGGGTATAAATAAAGAATCAGGAGTGAGGAATTGCACAGTAAAATGGAATTCATTATTTTGTTGTGCCAATTACGGTCTAACCACTGTTCTATGAATGCAATGCCTTTTGTTATTGGAGCTATTGCTTTTTTTGCAATTGCCTACAGGTTGTACTTCAGTTTTGTTGCTGCTAAAGTTGCAGTGAAAAATGATCTTGCCCTGACCCCTGCACACAGGCTTTATGACGGGCAGAACTACTACCCGATGAGCAAATGGGTATTATTCGGTCACCACTTTGCTGCGATTGCAGGTGCCGGTCCGCTGGTAGGACCGGTTCTGGCAGCTCAATTCGGATTTATGCCGGGCTTCCTCTGGATGCTTATTGGTGCAGTTATGGCCGGCGCCGTACACGATTTTATAATTCTCACAGCTTCGGTTCAGCATGATGGCAAGTCGCTGGCTGCCATTGCAAAGGCCGAGATAAATAAGGTAAGCGGTGCAACTACATCTTTTGCAATTATTCTGATAATAGTTGTTGCCCTGGCAGGACTTGGACTCGTTGTAGTAAATGCCCTTGCTGAAAGTTCATGGGGCACCTTTACAATAGCATCAACAATACCTATTGCACTTATTATGGGATTGTGGATGTTCAAGATAAGGAAAGGCAAGACGCTGGAAGCCACTATATTCGGAGTTATAATGCTGGTTCTGGCAGTAATCTTCGGACGATATATCCCTGATTCACCTTTTGCTTCATGGTTCACTTTCGACCATAAGACACTAACAATAATTATAGCTGTTTATGGTTTTTTTGCATCTGTTCTGCCTGTCTGGTTACTTCTTTCACCTCGTGACTATCTGAGTTCAATAATGAAGATCTCTGTAATAGGATTACTTGCAGTCGGACTTATAATTGTGGCTCCGGAGATAAAAATGCCTGCATTTACTGAATTTATTAATGGCGGCGGACCTATAATACCCGGTAAATTGTTCCCTTATCTGTTTATCACAATTGCCTGTGGGGCTATATCAGGCTTTCATGCCCTTGTGGGTTCAGGAACCACTCCTAAAATGATAATGAAAGAGTCACATATAAAGTCTATTGCCGTCGGGTCAATGCTGACCGAAGGTGCCGTAAGTATAATGGCTCTGATAGCTGCGACAAGCCTCCTCCCTCTCGATTATTTCCAGATAAATGTACCGGTCGAAAAATTTCAGGCACTACTCCCCCAACTTAACGCGATGGGATTTACCGAATCAAATATTGATCAGCTCTCTGCCAGTGTAGGCGAAAAGATTGCCGGACGAACAGGAGGCGCTGTTTCGCTTGGTGTGGGGATGGCCTATATCTTTTCTTCCATTCCGGGGATGAAACACCTTATGTCGTACTGGTACCATTTCGCGATTATGTTTGAGGCTCTATTCATTCTTACAACAATTGATGCCGGAACACGAATTGGACGCTTCTTGCTGCAGGAGGCAATAGGTAAGGTTTATAAACCTTTTCAGCAGACAAACTGGCTGCCGGGAAATCTTATTTCAAGCGGGATAATTGTTTTTGCATGGGCTTATTTTATATACACCGGAACAGTATCTTCTATCTGGCCTATGTTCGGAACTGCAAACCAGCTTCTGGCAACCATTGCTCTGGCTATAGGCACCTCATTCCTTATCAACAGAGGCAGGGCAAAATATGCCTGGGTCACAATAGCGCCAATGATTTTTGTCGGCGTTACAACTATGACTGCCGCAGTGCTCAATATAAAGAATATCTACCTGCCACAGGCCAGGACTGATGCAACAATGATCCCCGGGTTGATAAACCTTGTTCTGACTGTTTCCATTATAATCTGTGTTTTCATTATTTTCTATAATGCAGTTCCTAAGTGGATTGAGGGTATAAGAAATAGTGCAAACAGTAATTAAGCGACGATAATTATGAGAAGATACCTGATTGCACTTATTGCGGGACTACTGACGGTCAGTTCTTTCGGACAAAATATCAGTTTTGCGAAATGGACTGATACAGATCTGGTACTCGATAATGGAATAGTTCAGCGGATTATTAAACTCCCTTCACCATTGGGAAGTTTTATAACCACTTCTTATAAACCTGTAAAAGGTGATTTTAATTATTTTCTGAAGACCAATTCCGACTTTCAGTTTGAAGTAAACGATGTTGTTTATTCAGGGAAAGGAACATGGAAGTTTTCTGATATAAAGACAATTACAGATTCAAGAGAGGGTTATGGAGCATCAGTAACACTTATTAGTCAGGATAAAAAAGTTGAGCTGACGATAAAGTATTTGCTTTATCCCAATTCACCTGCAATTCGTAAAAGTATCACTGTTAAGAATTTAACAGCAGATTTGATGAAGCTTGAGTCGGTTGATGTTGAAAAATTTGAAGTCCCGGGATACTATCCTGTAACGTTCAGCTGGATATATCACGATTACGGAAGAAGAAGATATATAGGTAATTACGATGGAGGGAAACAGGATGCTCTTATTATTGTGCATGATATGAATACAGAGCAGGGCATTGTTCTGGGAAACGAAGCAACCGGTGTAATGAAGCATACTTCTGTTTTCTGGGAAGCAGCTGATATCTGCATTGGACTGACTCATAAAAATGCCCTTTTTCCATTCCGTAAATGGATTGGGAAAGGTGAGTCATTTGAAACACCACAGGTTTTTACAATGGTGTATAATAATCAAAAAACTCCTGATGACATACTGAATTCATCTGTTCCTGATTTTGTCAGGAAACACATGGGAATACGACTTTCAGAGCTTAAGGAAAAACCGACTTTTGTTTATAATACATGGGAGCCATTCAAGAAGGAGATAAATGAAAAACTTGTGATGGAGCTTGCGAAGGCAGCAGCAGATGCCGGGATGAAAGAGTTCATAATTGATGACGGTTGGCAGGATAGCTATGGCGACTGGGGTATCGATTATAAGAAATTTCCAAACGGACTAAAACCTGTTTTTGATTACATTAAGTCGCTGGGAATGAAGCCTGGCATTTGGATCAGCATAGGAAGCGCTGCACCTTCAAGTAAGGTGTATAAGGCACACCCTGAGTGGTTTGTTACAGATAGTGAAGGCAGACATACCTCTCTTCATGCCCCCGGCGATAAAGATAAATATACAGCATGCTTTGGTACCGGATGGTATGCTTATATTAAAGAAATATTGCTTAAGATGGCTGTTGAATATGGACTTGAATATTACAAGCTCGACTTTGCAGTCGTCACAAGTGCTTATACCTTTGATCATAATCAATCGGGTTGTTATTCAGCTGATCATCCTGGTCACAAAGATCATAATGAGTCGCTGTTTACAAACTACGAGCGATTATGGCAGTTGTTTGATGAACTTCATGATGCCAAACCAAACCTTTTTATTGATTGTACTTTCGAAACACTTGGAGGCACACAGGCTATAGACTATGCCCTTCTGAAACACGCTGAAGGTGATTGGCTCTCAAATTTTGCAGGTGCTGAAGGTGAGAAAACTGATATAAGAATCCGCAATATGGCATGGTGGCGTTCACCTGCAATGCCGGCTACTGCACTTGTAATCGGAAATCCCCAGATGCAGGACAAAGGCTGGGAAACGCACATAAAGTCAATTGCCGGGGCTCTGCCTATAATGCTGGGCGACCCTAGAAAGCTATCAGAGAGCGATTTGAAGAAATACAGGGGCTATGCCGATTGGCTTCAGCTTATGGAGGCACGTTATGGAATAATGAGTTTCCGGCAGGATCTTCCGGGATTTGGTGAGCCGATGGAAGGGATGTGGGATGGTTTTCAACGTATTAACACTGAAACAAAAGAGGGAGGTATTATAGGAGTATTTCGCCATGGTTCAGTGGAGACAAAACATATAGTAACAGTGAATTGGCTCGATCTGTTTAAGACTTATCGGCTTATATCTATTGATGGAAAAGTAGTTGCTTTATTAACGGGTAGTGACCTTAGAACGAAAGGCTTCACTGTAACGCTCAATGAACTATATTCAGGAGAGCTTTTTGAGATAAGTGCCAATAAAACTTCAGGCAGCAGAACAACAGATCTGAATCTTCCTTTGAAATACATCGGGACTCTGAAACCACGAAGTACAAATGAGATTGAATCATCTAACTGGCTGCTGGGATGCGAAACACTCGACCGCGATTTTGCTGACTATGACCAGTATAAAGAGTATCTGGCTCCGTTGGGAATAAAACTGCTGAGGCTGCAGGCAGGCTGGGCAAAGACAGAAAAAGCAAGAGGAGTATATGATTTCACATGGTTGGACAAGATCATAGATGATGCAACAGGCAGAGGTCTCAAACCATGGCTTCAAACATCTTATGGGAACACAATTTATGCCGGGGGAGGAGGAGCGAATCTTGGCGATGGTATACCCACTTCAAAAGTAGCGCTGCAGGCCTGGGATAGGTGGGTGGCTGCAATGGTAACACGATATAAGGATAAGGTCAAAGACTGGGAAGTATGGAATGAGCCCAATTTTGGAGATAACACAATAAATTCGCCCGAAATGATTGCTGAGTTTAATATCCGCACAGCTGAGATTATAAGGATGATTCAGCCCGGGGCAAGAATATCAGGACTCTCGATGGGACATATCTCAATCGACTATGCCGGGAGGTTTTTTAAATACATTTCCGACAGAGGTAAGATGGGATTATTCGACAACATGACCTATCATGACTATTTCTATAATCCAGATGCAAATTACAGGCATGTAGAGGAATTCAGATCGCTACTCTGGAAATATGCCCCGGGTATGCAAATAAGACAAGGTGAAAACGGAGCTCCTTCTGCCGGAGGGTCGGGAAGAGGTGCTTTGTGGGATTATGACTGGTCTGAATTTACACAAGCCAAATGGAATACACGCAGAATGCTGGGTAATCTCGGAAATGATATTGAATGCAGTGTTTTCGGAATTATTGAAATGGCATACAATTCAGGACCAATAAGCAGAATGAATTATAAAGGGATACTGAAATCTGATTCTTTAAAAAGAGTAGTACGTCCAAAAATCGCTTATTATGCGATTCAGAATGTTACATCGGTATTTGATAATTCGCTGGAAAGAATTAAGAATCTTAGCTTTACTTATAATATAGCCGGTGCCCGACAGGATGAAAATAAGTACTCTCAAAGTACCGACAGGAGTCTGGCAGTGTATGGTTACAGCCATAAAAGCACGAAAAGGCAGGTTTATACAATCTGGATGGATGAAAACATTCCAACCGACTCAAAAAACATGAAACTGCAGACGTTCTCATTCTCAAACGGAAATTTTGATACCCCGGTTTTTGTTGATATCGTTTCAGGAACTGTTTACGAAATCTCTTCTTCCGACTGGAGTAAAAAAGGAAACACCTATACCTTTAAAAATATTCCGGTATATGATTCACCAATCTTAATTGTTGACAAGAGTCTGATTATAATGAAGTAAATAAGAATGATTTTTAACCTTAGAACCATTAAATGAAATACTCTTTAAATGTTCTGGCATTATTGTTAACGATACAATTTGCTTATTCTCAGAAAATTGATCTTTCTGCCAAATGGGATACTGTTCGTCCGCTGGCTAACCCTGAAAAAGGATGGTATCATCACATGCTCGACAATGGTATTGGAAAATACCTGCTGAAGGACGAATCAGAACTGAAAGCATTCCCGGGCATGGATCACCTCTACCTCAGGCTGGCATGGGCCTATCTTGAACCCGAAGAAGGTAAATTTAACTGGTCATATATCGATAACATTGTTGAGAAATATGTTCCGCTGGGTTATGGCATCTCTTTTCGGATTTCGTGCAAGGAAACAGGAGGAAAGCCTAACTCTGTACCCGAAGAGATTGATGGTGTGTTTTATGCAACACCATCGTGGGTTGAGAAAGCAGGAGCTAAAGGTGTTGTCCCAACTCAGTTTGGATCAAAATCATGGACACCTGACTGGGATGATCCAGTTTTCCTTGAAAAACTCGACAACTTTCACCGTGCTTTTGCTGCAAAATATGATGGAAAACCATGGGTAAGGTATATTGATGTGGGTAGTATCGGCGAATGGGGCGAAGGTCATACTAACAACTCAACAAGAATTCCGCCTTCAGTAGAAGAAATAAAATCCAACATGGATATTTACCTTAAAAACTATAAAAAGACTCAGTTGGTTGTTACGGATGATCTGCTTTACTGGAATAAAAGTGAAAAGGATGTAAAAACATTATACGACTATGCCATAGCTAATGGTTTTACCCTTCGCGACGATAGTCCAATGGTTAAGTATTATGTCGAAAAAATGATCAAGACCTGGTCGGTAAGCCATCCTCAGTTTTATACCCCCCTTTATCTTCAGAAACCTATAATCTTCGAATCGGAGCACTATCCGACAGTTAAAAGAAATGGATTATGGCTCGGGAAAAATGGAAAAGACACAATACCATCTGTCGGATATCCGGGAGCGAAGATATTTAGGGAAGCAATTAAGCTGGAACATGCTACTTATATTGGTTTCCATGGTTATGCAGAGGAATATCTTACCGACAATCCGGATCTGGCGGGAGAGTTGCTCAATCTTTGCGGATACTGGTATTTTCCAAAATCGGTGACAATCAGGAGTGTTAAAAAATCATCTCTTCAATTCGATATTGAGTGGGTAAACAAAGGAGTTGCCCCGGCATATTCCGTATATCAGTTAAAGGGCAAATTAACCAGCGTAAATAAGCCGGACAAACCTGTTTATTTTAGCATTCAGAGCTCGGGAAACAAAAACTGGCTTCCCGATGTGCCTTTTACTGAATACTATTCAACTGAATTCAAA
This sequence comes from Bacteroidales bacterium, assembly GCA_038207725.1. GTDB lineage: Bacteria > Bacteroidota > Bacteroidia > Bacteroidales > VadinHA17 > LD21. The sequence continues at coordinate 18,622 of JBBQZN010000063.1, forward strand.
GAAAAGCTGAAAGGCACCTTCTCACTTTCAATTCAGATTTTCGACAACAGATCGGGGAGGCCTGTAGAAATTGGATTAAAAGAGCCGCTAATGGATTCAGAAGGATTTTATTTAATCTCCGACATTAAATTTTGAAAGTTTGTTTTATTCTATATATTTAAAAACAAAATAGAAGTCGGAAGTCGGAAGACATTGAGAGGTGAGAAATGAGGGGTGAGAAATGAGCGGAGAGTTATTAAATAATTCTTCAGCCCAGTATGGGCGATCTATTGGTAGAAAAAGAAGCCAAAAAATATGTGGCGCCGGAGTAGAAATATTGTAGAAACCGGTTGTTGGCACCGGCGCTAAAAATAGAGTCGTGCGGTGTGCTTCGGACTCCCGACTTCGGACTTCGAACTTCCGACTGATTAAGTACTAGTTACTAATTGATAAATCTATGAAAAAAGCTATTTACTTACTTTTAACCTTTTCATTATTTTCATGTAGTTCAAAGATGGAGCCGGTCATTATTGTTTCTCCATCAGGAAATATAAAAGCTACCATCAAAGTTGATGAGAAATCAGTTTATTACAGTGTTATAGCAGTTAATGAAGGAATTGAAACGGTAGTTGTTGCATCATCTCCTCTGGGACTGATACGCAGCGATGATTCATTTTTTGACAATATCAAAATAGATAGTGTTACCGGCAGCAATGACATTAGCGAATCATATTCAATGGTTTCCGGTAAACAAAAAAAGTTGTCATATAAAGCACGTGAAGCCACAGTTTGTCTTTCCAATAATCTGAATAAAAAGCTAAACATAGTATTTCGTGTTTTCGACGATGGTGTTGCTTTTCGGTATGTTTTTCCGGAACAATCAGACAATGAAGTCAAAGTTTTATCCGAACGAACCGGGTTCCATATCCCTGATTCAACTAATGCATGGATGTCTCCCTATGAACCTTTTAATCAGTATGGGCAGCCGGGATACGAGTCGGAATACCTGGAAGTAAAATCAGGAACTCCATCGCCCGAGAAATCAGGCTGGGCGTTTCCGCTGTTATTTAAAAACGGAGACTACTGGCTTTTCATCTCTGAAGCCGGACTTGATGGCAGTTACTGCGGATCCCATCTGAAAAAGGATTGTGACGGGGGGCTCTATACAATTGCTTTCCCCGAGGCTGATGAGCGTTACGGAATGGGTGATGCGAACCCTTCTTCCAAGCTTCCATGGGTTATGCCATGGCGCTATATTGTTGTTGGGAAGAGTGTTAATGTAATTGCAGGAACATCTATGGGTTATCATCTTTCAGAGCCGTCAACGATTGATGATGTTTCCTGGATAAAGCCCGGGCGGGCATCGTGGGAATGGTGGTCGAGTACCGGTGGCCGGAAAGTAAAGAACCTGAAGGAATTCATTGATCTCGCTGCTGAAATGTCGTGGGAATACTCGCTTATTGACGCCGGCTGGGAAAATATGCCAGACGGCAAAATTGAAGATGTAATAAGCTATGCCGGTAAGAAGAATGTAAATCTTACACTATGGTATAACTCAGGGGGCAGGCGCGACACCTCCATGAAGGATGAAGACTTTCTTATGTTCAATGATGATACCCGCGATAAGGAAATGGCACGTATAAAAGCTCTTGGCGTGAAAGGGATAAAAGTTGATTTCTTTTCGGGAGATAAGCAGTATGTGATTCAATTATATCAGAAGATTTTACGTGATGCCTCAAAATATCAGCTTCTTGTTGACTTCCACGGATGTACAATGCCCCGAGGATGGAACAGGACATACCCCAACCTGCTGACAATGGAAGCAGTAAAAGGGATAGAATGTTATCGTTACAATAAATTATATCCCGACATGGTGGCTCGATACAATACTATTGCGGCATTAGTGAGAGGCTCTGCAGGTTCTGTTGACTACACTCCGGCGGCCTTTACAGATCAGAAGTTCCCCCATAAAACTACATGGGCACATGAACTTGCACTTACAGTTGTTTATGAGAGCGGTATCATCCACATGGCCGATAAACCAGAAGGCTACCGCTCCCTGCCACAGGAAGCTCTGGCATTTCTGAAACAGGTGCCTGCAGCATGGGATGAAACCATACTCATTGCTGCTGTTCCCGGGGAACTGTTTATTATAGCCCGAAAAAAAGAAGGGAAATGGTATGTTGCCGGTATAAACGGAAAGGATGAAATGCAGGAAGTCACATTTAACCTTCCTGTATCTGTTGTAAATCCAATATTGCTTGCAGATGGTGAGGCTCAGTCTGAAATAAGCATAAAGAAAATAGAAGGAGTGG